>CAVDWM010000013.1:0-56265 GCA_963612725.1 Faecalibacterium prausnitzii
CGGAAATCCAGGCGGAGTTCTCGGTGATTATGCCGCTCTCGAGGTTGAAGGTCGCACCCTCGCCGACATAGACGCCGCCGCCCTTGACGGTATTAACCAGGCTGTCTCTGAAGCAATAGGTTGCGAACAGAACGTTCTTGTAGTTGACGAAGCAGCCGCCCTGCTCGGAAATGCTCTGTCCGATATCCGGGATGCCGTAGTCGCTCCTGGAGGCGCCGGCATAACCGTGGACGCCCTCGACCTTGCCGTTGCTGCCGGCTTTCAACCCGTCGCCGCTCACGGCGGCTTTCTTTGGCGTGATATAGTAGTTACTGAACTCGAGGGTCTTCCTGACGTTGTTTGCCTCGATGAGGTTTCCGGTACCGCCGGCAAGCTTGCCGCCGCCGACCCTGTCCCGAAGGGTGAAGGTAGCGTTGTTCATAACGGTAATAACCGAAGCAAAGCCGCCGTTACCCGCACTGTATCCCTCGCTGTTCGTCTTTTCGTGCGAAGTCGGATTGGGGTATGGCAGGTTTTTGTCGTTGCGGGACTGCCAGGAGTTATTGTTGTCGGTATAATTGCCGTTGCTGTCCGCGTCATAAAGGAGGATGGAGTTGCCGTTAAGATCAATGGTGACATTGCTGCCGCTCTTGATTCTCAGCACAGCGCCGTCATAGGTATAGTATTTTTCTATATTTTTATAACGATTGAGAGCCGAGGTGTGCCACGGTCTGTCATTGGTTCTGCTTTTGTTGAGGATATATGTCGCGAGATAGCGGTCCTCGGTGCCGTCTGCATCGGGCTGCATATATTGCTTCATAAGAGCCTCTGCCTCGGCATCTGTCAGAGGCGCGCCCTTGCCGCTGTCTTTAAGTGCGCCGTAGAAGTCAGCCAGATAGCCGTGATTTTGTTTGTCAAAGGCCTCTTCCTGATAGACCCACTTGGCGACGGGAACGCGTATGGTCGCCTTAAGTCTTATTTTGACAGCCGTGCCGTCGGTAGGTGCGGTTTTAAGCACCTTCTGAAGCTGCCGCAGGGTAGACACCTCGGTATAACCGGTATCCTCCGCGAGCACCTTGGCGGCAGGAACCATGACGGCTGCGACGAGCACTACAGCCAGAAGCAGCGACACTATCTTGCCGACTTTTCTTTTCTTCATAAATACCACCTCTTTTAATATGTCTCTTCTTGATGTGTTTCTTCTTGATTTTTCTTCTTGCCTTTTTAGCAATTCGTTGTTTCGGTGCCACGCCCTCATATTCGGGGTGTTGACACAGCCCTCTATGTAAACCGCAGTCGAAAGAGAAACAGACAAAGCACCTCCTCAATCCAAGAACTTTTCAACCGCGAAATCACAGGCAATTTATTTCTCCGAGCCCGCGTATCTGCGCCTTTCCGTCACAGAGGAACGAAAAAAGGCAGAACGCAAACGCGCTCTGCCTTAAAGCATGATAAATCTGTTAAATTGTCGGGAGAACCCAAGAAATCAAGGCGTGACAAAAAAGCGGTAACGCACCGCTCAAAAATTGTGTCTGTCCTCGTATGCGTCGTCATCGTCCCATCCTCGCATTTCCTGTTTTCGTCACCTCGGTGTTTTTGCGAAATATGTACAGTAACCTAATATACATTTTAGATGTGTAGATTATACCATTGTTTTTTGACTTTTTCAAGTGTTCGAGACATATTTTTTTAAATTTTTTTAAACTTTTTTAATTTTTTTAAATTTTTTGAAATTAGGGGGCGGGTGTGTAATCGCGCATTCGCGCCGCTGTCGCGGCGGCGGGTTTTGTAGGGGGCGGCGACCCGACGCCCCGACGAGGAATTAGGCGGTAGGCAGTAGGCGGTAGGAAAGGACAACCGCCGCTACGGCAGCATAATTCCTAATTCCCATTTCCTTGTAGGGGCGGATATCCTCCGCCCGCGAAAACGACATAAAATTTATTGACGCTCCTCGTTCCTACCGCCTAACTCCTACCGCCTTTGAGCGTAGGGACGGGGCTTGCCCCCGTCCGTATAAAGCTTGGTTTTGTGCCGCCTACGGCGGCATCGGTGCGTCGAGGTCGCCGCACCCTACGACGGCAGTCGCAGAAAACTGTTGATTTTTATTCTTGATGTGATAATATTATTAGGAGGTGACTAACCATGGCATTGCCTGTCAGAAAATCCAACAGATTAAAAAATTTCAGCTACAGCAGCATCGGCGCATATTTCATAACCATTTGTACCGCCGAAAAAGAAAAAATACTGTGTGACCTTGTAGGGGGCGGCGACCTCGACGCCCCGAAAGTAAAGCTGTCCGACAAAGGTCAGATTGCTTTGAAATACATAGTCGGCTTCGAAAAGGCAGAGGGCGCACACATTGACAATTTCGTTATCATGCCGAATCACATACATATGATAATCAGCATCGACAAGGCTCAAGCCGCATCAACACGCGCAAACGAAAAAATCCCGCGTATGGTCGCGGTTTTCAAACGGTTCTGCAACGCAGAGATAGGCAGGGATATCTTTCAGCGGACATATTTTGACAGGGTTATCCGTGACGAGCGAGAGTATGAAGTGATATGGAACTACATTGAGACAAATCCGGCGAGATGGGAAAACGACTGTTTTTATTGATTCGCGGCGGGGCGTCGAGTCGCCGCCCCCTACGGATTAGGAGATGTTAGACGATAGATTTTAGATGATAGATGGGCGGCGTTGATTTTGTGCGGTCGGTACGAGGGCGGTTGTAGGGGGCGGCGACCCGACGCCCCGATGACGCGTGAGTGTCACAATGTTTTTTGAGGTAAGTACAAGTGCAACAATGTCAGCGACAGTGCTTTTTTGCACAATGAAAAATGAACCCCATAGGCTCCTATGACGGAACCTTGGGGTTCAACTCATTTTTCCGATTCTCTTTTTCTACATCGTGCTTGCAAGCCCTATCAGCAGCGGCATGGTCACTATCGAAATGAAGCTGACTATTGCGACCGTTTGGGACGCAAGCCCCGTGTCCCTGTTGTACTTCGCCGCAAAGACGACCGTTATGTTTGCGGGCGGTGCGCTCGCCGCGATTATCATTGAGGTCAGCAGCGCACCCGTTATGCCGCAGAGCCTGAAAACGCCGAGGCAAACGAGCGGTATCACCGCGAGCTTTATCAGCGCGACGCAGAGTATCCGCCACTCTTTTAGCGCGGATTTTATCTTCGCATTCGAGAGATATGTGCCGAAGATAAGCATCGCTACGGGCGTATTGAGCGCGGCGAGATAATCTATCGGCGCTTCTATGACATTGGGCAGCTGTATTTTCATAAGATACAGCGGCAAGCCGATTATGAGCGATATCGTGCCCGGATTTATCAGGATGTTCTTAAGATTGAGCTTCGTCCTTTCGCTCGTCTCGGAGCGCGACATCAGCCAGACTCCGTGGGTGAACGAGAACAGGTGGAACATCATTATGACGACCGAGCCGTAGAACACGCCTTCGTCGCCGAGCACGGCATAGGCGAGCGGCAGAGCCATATACCCGCAGTTGCCGTAGACGCTTGAATATTTGAATATGCCAGCCTTGCCTTTCGGCGATTTGTTGAACACAACGGAGCTGACCGCCACGCCGATAATGTGTATCGCGGCGCCGCAGGCGGCGGCTATCGCGAGGCTCGTCGCCGATTCGCGGCTGAACTCCATGGAGATAAACGACTGCACTATCTTTGCGGGAGTGATGATATAAAACATCAGATCCGTGCACAGACGCGCCGCCTTCTCCGTGAAAAGCTTCGTCCTGTCGGCAATAAAGCCGACCGCAACGAGAATATACAGTATCGCCACCTGCTCGGCGGCAATGAGAAAATTATCTAAAAACATCAGCTTTCCGTTTTCTCAGCCGTTTCGGCAATCTCGGTCTTTTTTCCGCCGAACCCGACTCTGGTCAGGAGCAGCGCACAGATGAACACCGCCGCGCCGAGGTCGCACCACTCTATGGGCGACTGGGTGCAGAGCAGCTTACTCTTGCCGACAAGAAGCATTATGAATCTCGGCAGGAAGCAGATAAGAGAGAACATCATGGCGGGCAGTCCGTAGCCGACGAGCTTCCAGTCGAAGCCGCTGTCGCCGACTCTTGAGTTGAGCTGAGAGAACGCCATTAAAAACGCCATGAGGAACACGCACATGAACAGCTCATAGAGCAGCTCGGACACGTTGAGGAAGTTTATCGTGCGCATAAAGCGGTGCATGAGCCTGAATATGCACCAGAGCACCGGAAACAGCGCCATGAGCTTTGCTTCCGAGGCGGTTGACCTGCCCTTCAGATGACCGTAGCCGAAGAAGACGAAGAACACTGCCGCAACGACGGCGCAGAAGCCCTCGAGTCCCCTTGAGATAAGCCCGGTTTTGAGATACTGAACCGACTCGGTGCCGTATATAAGCGCGGAATCGGTAGCGGTCGCGAACACGGTCCTATACTGCGAAACGGCGTCGATAATCAGCGTCAGAGCGAACATGAACGCGGCTATCGCGAGCCCTGTCGAGCCGAATTTTTCGGTTGAATAGGATATCTTCTTTCTGCTCGCTATCGCTGCCGCAAGGAACGCAACGGCGGACACGGCAAGCAGAATATACGACAGCCACACGCTCCAGCCGCTTTCGCCGTAAAAGCCGGTCAGAGGCTCAAGCACCCCGGACGCATACTGATAGCAGCGCACCGGAATCAGCACCAAGAGAACTGCGGCAAGAGCTATCATCATAATTTTAAGCATTGAAACTTTTTTATCTTTCTGCATTGCATCAAGTCCTAAAAATTATTTTTGTCTGTCAGGCGTGCTCGTCGCTGGGGATATATTTGAGCTCGCCGGGATAATTGTCGAGTCTGTCGTCAAGCTTCACATAGTTGCGCTGGGCGCAGACGCTCTTATATGCCGGACGGATTATTCTGCCGCCGGTCATCAGCTCCTCCATTCTGTGCGCCGCCCAGCCCGCAACGCGGGCAACGGTGAACAGCGGGGTGAACAGATCCTCGGGGATGCCGAGCAGCTTATACACAAGACCGGAATAGAGATCGACATTCGCGCACATAATCTTCTTGTCTCCGCGCAGCTCGGCAAGAATCTGCGGAGTGAGGCTCTCGACAAGCTCAAGGAGCTTGAACTCGTCCTCGAGCTCGGTGTTCTCGGAGAACCTGCGCGCATGAGATTTCAAAATAACGGCGCGGGGATCGGAGAGGGTATAGACCGCGTGACCCATGCCGTAGATGAGTCCCGAGCCGTCGCCCGCCTCTTTTTTGAGAATCTTCTTTAAGAAATCGGCGACCTGATCCGCATCGGTGATATCTTCAACGCCCTGCTTGATATATTCGACCATCTCGGCGACCTTTATGTTCGCGCCGCCGTGCTTGGGTCCCTTGAGCGAGCCGATGCCCGCGGCGATGGCGGAATATGTATCGGTGCCGCTCGAGGTCAGCACGCGGGTGGCGAAGGTCGAATTGTTTCCGCCGCCGTGCTCTGCGTGGAGCATGAGGCAGAGGTCGAGCATACGCGCCTCCTCCGGGGTGAATTCTTTATCCGCTCTTATCGAATACAGAACCGACTCGGCGGTGCTGAGGGTCTTATCGACAGGATGGAGATACATGCTCTCGTGATAGAAGTTGCGGCGCTTGACCTGATAGGCATAGCTCATTATCATGGGCACCTGCGCGAGCAGCTGTATCGACTGGCGAAGGACGTTTTCTATTGAAATATCGTCCGGATTTTCGTCATATGAATAGAGCGCGAGGACGCTGCGCGAAAGCTTGTTCATGATATTGTGCGAGGGGGCTTTCATTATCATATCCTCGATGAACTCGTTGGGGAGCTCGCGGCTCTCGGCAAGAACATTTTTGAATATCTCCAGGCGTCTTCTTGACGGCAGAGTGCCGAAAAGGAGCAGCCACGCGACCTCTTCAAAGCCGAAGCGTCCCTCCTGCTCGCAGCCGCTGACTATCTCGCGCACATCGATTCCGCGGTATATAAGTCTGCCGTCTATCGGGACACGCTCGCCGTCCTCGACATAGTATCCCTGAACGCTGCATATCTTTGTAAGTCCCGCCATAACACCGGTGCCGTCCGAATTTCTCAGACCGCGCTTGACCTGGAAGCGGTCAAAATACTCCGGATTTATCTTGTTATACTTACCTATCTCTCCGCATAAAATGTTAAGGGCGTCCTGCGGGATAGAGGATATATAATTCGCCATGCGTTCGACTCCTTTCTCGCTGTATATAATAATAATGTATTAGAGTACAATTTTACACCAAAACGGCAGCAAAAGTCAAGTTTGCCGAGGTTCGGGAGGTAAAAAATAATGAAAAACAGAGGATTTTTATTCATCATTCTTACAGCCGTTCTGCTTATCTGCCCGCTCGCCGCAACAGGCGGAGCGAATGCACCCGAGAGCAGCACGGGCGAAGCTGCGAAAACGAACTCGCAGGACGGCGGAGATTCGATACTCGTGCTCTCCTCTTCGACAAAAAAGATAAACGAAATAGATATGTTTGAATATGTGGTCGGCGCGGTGGCGGCGGAGATGCCGCCGACATATCATTCGCAGGCTCTGCGCGCCCAGGCCGCCGTATGCTATACATATGCGAAAAAAAAGCGTTCCAGTCCCGACCCCACGCTCGGCGGCGCGGACATAACCGACGACAGCGCGGTGCATCAGGGCTATTTGGACGCGGCGGCACGAAAGGAAAAATGGGGAGACAAATACGAGACATACGAAAAGAAAATCGAAGAGGCGGTCACGGATGTTTTCGGAAAGACAATAACCTATAACGGAGAGACGATAACCGCAGCGTTTCACGCGATAAGCTGCGGGCAGACCTTCAGTGCGCAGGAGGTCTGGGGCAAGGAGGTGCCCTACCTCAAGAGTGTCACGAGCGCGGGCGACAAGCTCTCGCCCGACTACTCGTCAACGCTGACGCTGACGGCGGACGAATTCAAAAAAGCGTTTGCCGGCTCGGGCGCGGAGCTCGACGGCGACGCGGAAAATTGGGTAGGCGAAACAAAGAAAACGGACAGCGGATATGTCTCCTGTGCCGTTATCGGCGGGAAAGAATTCACGGGAGCACAGGTGCGCGAAAGGCTGGGGCTTCGCAGTGCCTGCTTCGGGATAAAATACACGGACGACGGGTTCAGGATAACCGTCCACGGCTACGGTCACGGGGTCGGCATGAGCCAGTATGGCGCGGACTATATGGCGCGGCAGGGCTCCGACTGGCAGGAGATAATCAAGCACTATTACACGGGAGTAGCGATAGAATAAAAATCGGGGCTTCCCAAAAAATAGGAAGCCCCCCAAGCCTATAAAATTCAGCTCTGCTCAATATTTCCGTTATAATATATCGTGTAGGTGAGTTTGCCGATATACTGACCGAAATAATACAGCCTCAGCACGGCGGTATTTCCGCTCACATTATCTGAAATTGACATGTAGCCCGAATTTTCTCCGAAGCACATATTATTCAAGCTTGTCATTGCGGAAGTTCTGTCTGTCGGGGAATACATTCCCTTCACGACAACCTGCAAGGTGCAGATATAGGCGTCGTTTTTGTTGTGTATGAGATTTATAAATGTCTTCGTTTTCGACCTGTCGGTAAGGGCAAGCGGTCCGAATTCACTCTCTTCATCGCCGGGACTTACAAAGGTGGTGCAGGTGTACTCGTCTCCAAGGTCTCTCGTTTCTCCGATTTCAATCGTTTTGCCGGTAACAACAACTGTCCTGTCCTCGCCGCTGTCAAAGGCGAATGCTTGGGCACTTGTGCAAAAGACAAATGCGGCACACAGCATCAAGGCCATCAACATACTTACGACTCTTTTCATTTGAAAGCCTCCTTGAAATTTTATTACCGATTCCTCTCGGCAATTATATTTTACTATATTGTTTTTCACCGTCAATCACCGCCAAAGATTTTATAATCGGATTTTTATTGAAAATATCAGCTAAAAACACAGCGCCCGCGCAGCTCTGCTCGGACGCCGATTTTTTATTATTTTCAGTTTATTCCCTTTTTCGCCGCAGCCTGCATAACTTTGTTGGCTATCGGCGCCGCCGCGCTGATACCCTCGCCGCCGTGCTCGACGACAACGACCACAGCCAGCGGGAGATCCTCGCGCTCGGAGAAGGCGACAAACCACGAATGGGGATCGCCGTCCGAGACCTGCGCAGTGCCTGTCTTTCCGCCGAGCTGAAGCCCGGGGAACTTGCTCTCGCCGTAGTGGGTCGTAACATTCTTTCGGAGCATATCCTTTATGGTATTCGCTATATTTTCGTCGAGATATTTGAGCGTCGGCGAGGTGAGCGAGGCGAATGTGCTGTCGCTCTTGAGCAGCGTCGGCACGGGAGCGCTGCCGCCGTTTGCTATCGCGCCCATCATGGTGAGCATCTGGCAGGGATTCGCAAGGGTCTGATACTGACCGATGCCCGCCCAGCCGCGGTCAACGCTTACTGCATTTTCGAGAGTGAAATAGCTCTTTGTGACGCTTATTCCGTCTATCGTTATGCGCTTGTTGAAGCCGACCTGCTCGGCGGTCTTTGTCAGCGCGTCATTGCCGAGCTCCTCCGCGATACAGGCAAAGGTGCTGTTGCAGGATTTGCTCAGAGCCTGCTGAAAATTGAGCGTGCCGTGCACGGAGTTACACTTGACGATACCTGTCGAGGTCTTATACTGACCGGTGCAGGTGAAGGTGCGCGAATTTATATCGGGTATATTCTCGAGTGCGCTTATCGCGGTGACAATCTTAAAGGTCGAGCCGGGAGTGAACACACCGGAGAGGAAGCGGTTGAGATATATCGCCTCGTATTTTCCCGTAGTGTCGCTGTCGATATTGGTCGGCTTGTTATAGGGGTCGTAGGTCGGGGTCGAGACCATGCAGAGAATCTCGCCGGTCTTGTAGTTATATACGCCGACTGCACCCTTTCTGCCGTTGAGGGCGTTATATGCCGTAACGCAGAGGTCTGCGTCTATAGTGAGGGTTATATCGTTGCCCGCTCCGTTTCTCTTCAGGTCATATACGCCGTTTAAGAAGCTGTAGCCCGTGAGCTGACTGCGGAACGCGCTGTGCGCTCCCGTCGAGATGAAGCCCTCAAGGTCGCCGACTGCATGGAGCGTCGCACGGCGCACGGTGCTGTCTGCGTTATATTTTCTCTCGCCGTTCACCGTCTGAGCCAGCACCTTGCCGTTGCGGTCATATATCGTGCCCGCCGCGACTATCTGACCCGACGAATATATGTGTTTGTTGGCGCGCTTGAACACCCATGCTTCGGCGTTGATGCCGAAGGTTGACGCAAGGACTATAACGCCCGCAAGGAAAACTGCCACGAGCGCAAACATGAGCTTTGAGCGTTTTGCTATGCCTTTCATTTTATCAGTCCTTTCCGCGGGTCACGAGTCAGAGTCAAGATAATATTTTGAGCCTATCCATGTGCGGTTGTCCGCAGCCTTGATAAACGCCATCAGCGCCCAGCAGCATATCGCGCTCGAACCGCCGCGGCTGATGAACGGGAGGGTAACGCCCGTGAGGGGCAGCAGGTCGGTGACGCCGAAAACATTGAGTCCCGTCTGGAAGAGCAGGAGGCATCCCGCCGCTATGCCGGATATCGCATAGAAAGCCGAGCGCGAACCGCTCGCGCAGCGGATGCTGTGGAAGGCTATAAACATGATGCAGAGGACAACGAGAATACCCATGATAATGCCCCACTCCTCGCAGATCATGCCGAACACCAAATCCTCCGTTGCCGCCGGGACTTCCTTGAGCTTTCCGTCGCCGATGCCGACGCCGAGCAATCCGCCGCTGACGCTGTAAATGAGCACACGCGTCTGCTGATAGCCCTTGCCGTACATATCGTCCCAGACATGGCGGTAGGTCGCAAAGCGAGCCATAACAAAATCGGAGCGTATCAGCACGACGAGTCCCGCCGCCATCGCCGCGCCGACGCACAGGAGCACTATCGTGCGAAAGTCGCCGGAGCGCATGAACGCGAGGACTATAAACGTGAAGAAGAATATCAGCGCCGCGCCGAGATCGCGCATCAGGAACAGCAGCGCCACGCAGACGACGCAGAAGATGATATATTTTGTGAGCGAGCGGGTGGTCTGCAATTTATCGAGAGTCGCCGCGCCGACAAAGATGAACGCAACTTTGACGAACTCGGACGGCTGGATGGACATTCCGCCGATATTCAGCCAGTTGAACGCGCCCTGTATATTGCGTGCGAGAATAAGAGTCAGGACAAGCAGACCTATCGCCGCCGCCGCCATGGGCGTTCTCATCACCATGGCTCTGTCAACATTCGAGATGAGCCAGAGCAGCGCGACAAAGCAGAATATGCCGAGCATATCCGCTATAAACTGCGTTTTGACTAAATCCTTGTTCGCACCCGCAACGGTGACAAGACCTATGCCCGTCAGGAAAAAAGCTACCATTTCGAGTGCCGGATCCGCTCGCTTCCTCGCTATCGACATCGCGATAAAATATACCCACTCGACGGCGAGATACGAGCCGAAGAAAATGAGGCACTCCGTGCTCAGCGAGCCGTCGGAGTCAAATATGACCTGCGCCATGGATATGACCTGAAACGCCGTGAGCAGAATCAGCGCGGGGAACCACCACTTGGTTCTCTTCTTCGTCTTTTTCATGCGCTCTCCCCTCCCGTCGTTCTGAAAGTGAGCGTATTGCCGCAGATGTTCAGCGTATCGCCGTCACGGAGCTGTGTCATGCGTCTGACCGGTCTGCCGTTGAGCAGAGTGCCGTAGGTCGAATCCATATCCGTGACGCTCCACCTGCCCGTTCCGTCATCGAACACGAGCATCGCGTGGCGGGCAGAGACATTCTTTCTTCTGAGCTTTATCTGAACATCGTCTCCGCTGCCTATCATACAGGTTATGAGCCCGTCAATTCTGTATGCGCTGCCGGTCTTTTCATCGATTATATAATCCGCATATTCATCCGCAGGCGCGGCATTTCCGCCGTCCGCCTGTTCAATATGCTCCTCCGGAGCCTGCTCGGGCTCGATAGCCGCATTCTCGACAAATACGAACACCGCGTTGCCGAAAACTATCGTGTCCCCGTCCGCAAGGGCGCGGGGCTTGTCTATCTTTTCGGCGTTGATGTATGTTCCTGTCTTTGAGCGCGTATCGGTCACGCGCCAGCTGCTTTTATGCTTTGAAAGCACGGCATGAAAGCGCGAAACGGTACTGTATCCGAGGACAATATCGCACGCCTTGCTGCGTCCGACCGACACCTCGTAGCCGGACAGCGGCAGTCGGTCGCCGTTCGCCTCGTTGACAAGATATCCGGTGACGCCTATCTTCTTGTTGCCCTTGAGCAGGGAGGGCACGCAGAACGCCGCGACAAGCAGCGCGAGCACGGGCATTATCCACCGCGCCGCATCGCCGAATATGAGAGATATGTCTATGTCCATGAGTCCACCTCCGATAATCATAACGACTGACGAAAAGTTATTACTGCTGTCATTTTACTTTTTTCGCAGTCAAAAGTCAACCGCACACCCGTACTTAGTTCGTTCATATTTGGGCAATCCCCTTGATTTTATTCGCGATATAATGTATTCTATTGTTACGGCGCTCAGGCGCAAAGGATGTTGAAACAAATATTCTTAAAGGGATGATGATAAAAATGAAAAAAGCTATTCTGTGTATTTTCATGTGCCTTGTACTCATGCTGAGCTTTGCCGCCTGCAAGAACAAGGACGGCGACGCGGACACGACCGCCGCCTCCGACGGCGCGAGCAGCTCTGCGGAGGACACCACCTCGAGCCTTGAGGACATAATAAACGCCCTCAACGGCATTGACTCTTCGGACTCTTCGAGCTCTTCAAGCCCTGCGAGCACCACCGAGGCGACCGAGCCCGAGACGATGCCCGAGGGAAAAGAGGTCAAGAACAACGCCGCGAAATCCGACATCAAAAAGACCCGCTTCTATGCCTATTTCCAGAAAAATTCAAAGCGTGATTCATTCACCATGACCGCGACCTGCTCCTCGAATATGCAGGGCTCCTCGGCGAATATGCCCATGACCGTCGTCAAATCCGGCGACAAGTCCTACATGAGCATGAAGGTTCCCGTCAACAACGGCGTGTCCATGACCATGTCGTTCATTTCGGACGGCAGCAAGTTCTATATGGTCTTCCCCGAGGGCAGGATGTATCTCGCCGTTGACGCGAGTGAAGCCGGCGATGTCAACGAAGCGATGAACTCCATTTCTGCGATAGACTTTGAAGGAATGGAATATGTCAAGACCTCCGAGGTCACGGCTAACGGCACGAAGTATGTCTGCGAGGAATATAAGAGCAACGACAGCACCATAAAATGCTATTTCTCGGGCGACGACCTCGTCAAGATGGAGATTCTCAGCAGCCAGGGCGTGCTTGTCTGCGACGACATCAAGTTCTCTTCGCAGGTCGATGAGAGCGTGTTCAAGGTTCCCTCGGGCTACACGGATATATCCGCTCTCTACGGCGCGGACGGACAGTTCAAGGGTTTTTAAAAAATGAGTGCAGCAGATAAAAATGTGATAATAACCGGAGCTGCCGGCGGCATAGGCCGTGCGGCGGCTCTTGCCTTTGCAGGGAAGGGCTTCGGCGTTTTGATAAATTACCGCACCTCGGAGGAGGCGGCTCACGCTCTCTGTCGCGAGATAAACGAAGAAAACGGGCGGGCGGTCTGCTTCGGAGCCGATGTGAGCGTCAGACGCGAGGTGGACGCAATGACGGACTTTGCCCGCAGGAAGCTGGGCAGGATAGGCGTCCTCGTGAACAACGCCGGAATCGCTCAGCAGAAGATGTTCTGCGACATCACCGAGCAGGATTTCGACCGCATGATGGGCGTCACGGTCAAGGGTGCGTTCAACTGCATTCAGGCGGCTCTGCCCGACATGGTTCACGAAAAGAGCGGAAAAATAATCAACGTTTCCTCCATGTGGGGCGTATGCGGCGCGTCGTGCGAGGTGCATTACTCCGCCGCAAAATCCGCTCTGATAGGGCTGACAAAGGCGCTCGCCCGCGAGCTTGCGCCGTCAAACATTCAGGTCAACTGCATCGCCCCCGGCGTTATCGACACGAAGATGAACGCCTCTCTGGGCGAGGAGACGCTCGAGCTTCTGAAGGAGGAGTCCCCCATGGGACGCTTCGGAACGCCCGAGGAGGTGGCGCGTCTCATGCTCTTTCTTGCGGGAGACGGCTCGGATTTCATGACCGGACAGACGATAGGCATTGACGGCGCATTCATCTGATACATATTGCGCTTAATTTTTTCGTTAGTTTTTATAGTTTTTGTATAATTCTTCTTGATTTCCCGTCATTTTTATGTTAAAATCAATTGAAATGTACACAAACAAAGTCGTGGAGGAGCTTTTCACGGCAACAAAATCTGTTTGGAGGAAATGATATGGCTAACTGCCCCAAGTGCGGCGCACATCTCAAAATTACCGATTGGCGACCCACCTGCCCTCATTGCGGCATCAATCTTATCTATTACGGAATGGAGGAGCGTTTGCTCGAGGACGCCGACAAGGCCGAGAGCGAGCATGCCGTATTTCAAAAGAGACTTGACAGGCTCAAGGCCTCGTTCATCGGTTCTCCCCTCACCATAGTCAGAATCGTGCTCAGCCTTCTTCCCATCGGAGCGCTCATGCTTCCGTTGGCGAACATATCCTTCTGGGGTCCGTTCTTCGAGAAGAAGGTGTCGGTCAATGCCATCACGATATACAATGCGGTATCGGGGCTTGACTTTGACGCGCTGTTCAAGTATATCGGCTCAAGCTTCTTCGGCAGCGCCTTCCTGCTCTATTTCATATCGCTTGTGACGGTTCTGCTTTCGGCAGTGCTTGTTCTCGTCAGTCTCATTATGCTTACGATGGCCTGCTCGAAGCGCGGCAATCCCCGCAACATCACTCTCAACAGCATCGCTATAGTGCTTGCGGCTGTTTCGATAATCTGCTTTAACCTTTTCTCGAAGAACCTCGTCAAGTTCTTCCCCGATGTCTTCACCGGCTCTGTCGGTATCGGCGCATATGTGTTCCTCGGAACGCTCGTTGCGCTGCTCGTCATCAACATCGTCATCGCTAAGGTCGGCGTGAAGGTCAAGTACACCGAGACGTTCATCGGCGGTATCCCGTCCGAGGAATATTTCGAGTATGTCAAGCAGGGCATGAGCACTCACGCTATCAGAAAGATGATGGCGGAAATCGACGCGAACAACAAGGTCGATCTCGCCATGAAGGCAAAGGAAGAGGCAGACAAGCTCGAAGCAGAGGCAGAGAAGCTCTCCGCAGAGGCGAAGGCGGCAGAGGCTGCAGGTGCTTCCGACGCGGGTCACAAGACGCAGCTTGCCGCTCAGGCTGTCGATGCGGCTGCGAAGAAGGCTATGGAGGCCGCGGATCTCGCAAGAGAGGCTACCGCCGCCATGGAGTCCCTCAAGCAGTTCAACGAGCCCGGCGCAGATGCCGAGGCGAAGGAAACTGTCTCCGCAGCAAACAAGAAATAAAATGGGCTGCCGCATTTAGCGCAGACCAAAGAGGAAAAAATACAAAGGTCATAATTCACGGCTGGCAATGTGGATTATGACCTTTATTTAATTGTTGATTATTGCAACGGTACGGGTTTTATGCTAAAATTTACTGAGTAACTTTCGGGGGTGGCAAGTTGTATCTATCTGCTGAAAAACTGAAGAGCGGCGCTTTGCTCGCCCCGATGGCGGGCGTGGCGGACAGAGCCATGCGCGAGCTGTGCATGAATTTCGGCGCAATAGGCTGCATCGGCGAGATGGCGAGCTCAAAGGGCATAAGCATGAACGACCGCAAATCCTCCGAGCTGCTGAGTCTGAGTGATGCCGAACGCCCGGCGGGCGTTCAGATATTCGGCGATGTGCCCGAGATAATGGCAAAAGCCGTTGAGACATGTATGAAATATTCGCCCGATTTCATTGACATAAACATGGGCTGCCCCGCGCCGAAGGTAGCGGGAAACGGAGGCGGCAGTGCGCTGATGAAGCGTCCGGAGCTCGCCGCGGAGATAGTCGCGCAGTGCGTGAGGGTCTCCCCCGTGCCGATAACAGTCAAAATGCGCGCCGGCTGGGACTCCGAGAGCGTCAATGCGCCGGAGCTTGCCGTACTCTGCGAACAGGCGGGTGCGGCGGCGATAACCGTACACGGCAGGACGCGCAGGCAGATGTATGCGCCGCCCGTCGATCTCGAAGTGATAGCTGAAGTAAAAAAGCGTGTAAAGAATATTCCCGTCATCGGAAACGGCGATATATCAGACGGCAAGAGTGCTATGGATATGTTCGACAAAACCGGATGCGACGGAATAATGGTCGGGCGCGGAGCTCTCGGCAGACCGTGGGTGTTCAGTCAAATAAGCGAATATTTAAAAGACGGAACGGTTCTCCCCGACCCGCCCGTAGATGAGCGCATGGACATAATGCTTCGCCACATCAGCGCACTGATAGCGAATAAGGGCGACTATATCGGTATTCGCGAGGCGCGTAAGCACTCGTCGTGGTATATCCGCGACATACACGGCGCTGCGGCTTTTCGCCGCGAGCTCGGCACGCTTGAGAGCTTTGAGCAGCTTGAGGCTATAGCGAAAAAGGTCGTTGAATCTGCCGCAGAATAAAATAGGGAAACCGCCGGAAAGAAAAATCTCTCCGACGGTTCCCCAAACCCTATCTCCTATACACCATTCCGCGCCGATTGCGCGGAATTCGGTTAATATAATGCCAAAGCATATAACCGTCAACATTGCACTGCGCCCGATAAAGAAAATCGGACGCAGTTTTTGTTTTTTAAATTTCTCCCTGTTTATCTGTTGAAGCTGTCGAGAATGATGCTGAACTCATCGTCCGGATTTATCTCGGCAGGCCTCCTCGCAATAAAAGGAGCTTCCTCCTTCTTGGGCTCTTCGTGAGCCGACGGCTGCACGGGCTGAGCGATGCTCGTCTGAACATACTCGGTCTGCGCCGCCAGAGCTGCCGGAGTCTCCTCCTTGGGCTGCTCTGCGGGATATACTGCCGACTTCGGCTTATCTTCAAAGCCGGTCGCGATGACGGTTATCATCATCTCGTCATCCATGCTCTCGTCAAACGCGATGCCCCAAGTGATATCCGCATCGGGATGCGCCTGCTCGGTAATGAGCGCAGCTGCACCCTCGATATCATCAAGGTCAACATCGGGAGCAGCGGTGAAGCTGATAATAACGCCCTTTGCGCCCGAGATAGAGGTCTCAAGCAACGGGCTGGAAATCGAGCCCCTTGCCGCCTCGGCGGCCTTGTCCTTGCCGGAGGCCTTGGCGAAGCCCATATGGGCATAACCGGCATCCTTCATTATCGAAGTGACATCAGCGAAATCGAGGTTGACGAAGCCGGGAACCTTTATAAGCTCGGAGATGCTCTTGACGCCGTGAAGCAGAACCTCATCCGCCATCTTAAATGCCTCGACAAAAGTCATCTTCTGACCGTTGTTCATCGCCTTGAGCTGTTCGTTGGGTATGACAATAAGGCTGTCCACATTCTCGGCAAGGTTCTCTATGCCCTTCTGAGCCTGGAGCTGCTTCTTCTTGCCCTCAAACTTGAACGGACGGGTAACGACACCGACGGTGAGTATACCCATATCCTTGGCGATTCTTGCAATGACGGGAGCTGCGCCCGTGCCCGTTCCGCCGCCCATGCCGGCAGTGATGAATATCATATCCGTGCCCTTGAGCGCATCGGAGATAGCGTCGCGGCTCTCCTCCGCCGATTTCTCACCTATCTCAGGTCTGCCGCCTGCGCCCTGACCCTTTGTCAGCTTCTCGCCTATCTGGATCTTGTGCGTTGCGCCGGAATGAGTAAGTATCTGCTTGTCCGTGTTGACGGCAATAAACTCCGCGCCGAGCACCCCGCTTTCAACCATGCGGTTGACGGCATTTCCGCCGCCGCCGCCGACGCCTATAACTTTTATCTGTGTGGTTATCTCGCAGTCATTGTCGAGTTCAAACGCCATTTCGTAACCCCCAAACTGATATATAAAAACGGTTAGTTTTCAGATAGATTAATTTTAGCATACATTCAATGAAAAGACAAGAAAAAAATAAAAACAAATTTACTGCCCTTATTCCGCCGCCTGCGCCGTTGTCTGTTCGACAGACGTCGTTTCGCTCTTCGCCGTTCCGGGTCTGAAATATGCCTCGTCCGTTATTGACGCGTCGAGCGTGCCGTATTCACCCGAATCGACTCTGTCCTCGTTTTCAATTGCGCCTGCCGCGAGCTTGAGCTTTGCGGAAATGTCGGCAAAGGTGCCGAGCTTTATCGTTATTCTGCCGTCATACATGAGCGTCAGCGCGGCGGAATCGCTCACATCAGCACCGGTTATCTTGCCCTTGAGCGAGGTCTTTTCAGCCTCCGCCATAAGCTTTTTATATGTATCGAGCGGAGATTCTTCGCCCTCCTCGACTTCAAACGCAAGAACGCTGCCGGGCTCAAAGGTTAGGGCTTTCGGGAATTTTATTTTCTGCGACACATTCTCCGGCTCGGCATCGAGCAGCTCGACGACCTTGTATTTCGTATCGGTCAGCACCCATGTGCCGTCTACGCAAACTCCGTAGAACACCTCGGCCTGCCTATAATCTATCGACACTGTGTGCGGCAGCTTGCGCTTTATTGTCACCGCTTCGATATAAGGCAGCTTTTTCGTTATACTGTCCTCGGCCTTGCCGAGATTTATCCACATCAGGCAATCGCCGACCTCTATTCCGGATGCGTTGATTATCTCATATCCGTCATACCTGCCGTCCCCGCTCAGCGAGAAGCCCTCCACGCGGAACAGCACCGCGCTGCTGATGAGCGTAACTATCGCAAGCACGACTGCCGCGACCGGCAGAGTTACTATCGCAATTCTGATCCGACGGCGGCGTCTCGCCTTTTTGCTCAGTCTTCTTTTTTTCGGGCTCTGAGTTTTCTTCGGCTGTGCCTTTTTGTTTTCCATGCGGGACACCCCTTTTCAGCATTCTCTTTCAATCTCCGCTCCAAGCGAGCGAAGCTTTTCTTCCATATCCTGCCAGCCCCTGTCAATGAGGCTGACGTTCTCTATAGTCGTGCTGCCCTGCGCCGCAAGTCCCGCGACGGCAAGAGCCGTGCCCGCTCTCAAATCGGCGGCGCACACGCACGCGCCGTTGAGCGTCTCAACGCCCTTTATCACCGCTACCTTGCCCTCGGTCATTATATCCGCACCGAGACGGCAGAGCTCGCGCACATGGCGGTATCTGTTTTCAAAAATATTTTCTATCATAACGCTCGTGCCGTGCGCCACGCTGAGCATAGCCATGACCGCCGCCTGGGAATCGGTCGGGAAGCCCGGATACGGCATTGTTCTGACTGTCTGCACACTGCGCAGGCGAACGGGCGCCGAAATGTGAACGCCGTTTTTTTCGCAGCTGATTTTGCAGCCCGCCTGCTCAAACACCGGAACAACCGGAGTTATATGTTCGGCGCGGGCATCCGCAATGCGCACATCGCCGCCGGTCACTGCCGCAGCTGCCATATAGGTCGAGGCGATTATTCGGTCGGGTATGACCGTGTGCTCGGCACAACGGAGCTTTTTCACGCCGCAGACCGTTATCTCGCCGCTGTCTGCGCCGGATATACGCGCTCCGCAGGAGCAGAGAAAATCCGCAAGATCGGCTATCTCCGGCTCACGCGCCGCATTAAGTATGACCGTTTCGCCTTTGGCGGACGCCGCAGCGATAAGTATGTTTTCGGTCGCGCCCACGCTCGGAAATGAAAGGGTTATTTTTTCTCCCCTGAAACCGTCGGGGCATCTGCACGAGAGCACGCCGCCCTCGGTCTCGATTTGCGCACCCATAAGTCGCAGGGACGACAGGTGAAGGTCTATGGGGCGCAGCCCTATCTCGCAGCCGCCGGGAGCGGATATCTCCGCCCTGCCGAGCCTTGCGAGCAAAGGCGCCAAAAATATGACGGACGAGCGCATCCCGCACATAAGCTCACGCGGCACATCACCGCGGTCAACACTCGTCGCATCGACGGTGACGGTATCGCCCTCGCGCCCGACCTTGCAGCCGATAAAGCGCAGGATTTTTATTGCTGCGTCAACATCCGAAAGGCGCGGGCAGTTATGAATAACGCTCACGCCGTCAACGCTTGCCGCCGCTGCCAGAATAGGCAGTGCGCTGTTTTTTGCGCCCTGGAGGCGCACCTCGCCCGAGAGTCTGTTTTTACCCTTTATCCTCACCGTTTCCATCTTCGCACCCCGCGCAACTAAATTAGTAACTGCGTGACATCATATGCGAAGATGAATCGGTTCGTTACCCGACCACACTGCAAAGGCAGTCATATATGCGCTGCGCCGCGTCGCCGACGCACATCGCACGGGCGTTTTCGCCCATTTTATCAAGCTCTGCACGGTCCGCGAGAAGCTTTTCGACCTCTTCGGTCAGCTTTTCGCCCGTCAAGTCTTTCTCCTCGATAACCACCGCCGCATTCTTTTCAACGAGCGTCATCGCGTTGTGATACTGATGATTTTCCGCGACATACGGCGAGGGAATGAGTATCGACGGCTTGCCGAGAGCCTCTATCTCTGAGAGAGTCGAAGCACCGGCGCGGTTGATAAACAGGTCGCACGCCGCCATGCAGCGGGACATATCGTCTATGTACTCCCTGACCGTCACGTTCTCGAATTTATCCGGATCGACTCCGCGCTTCCTAAGCTCGTCCGTGACCCATGTGCCGCTGTGTCCGGTGGCGTGGATAAAGCAGCAGTCGCCCTTGGGGGCGCGTGTCGCTATCAGCTCGACCATGGCCTTGTTTATCGGCTCTGCGCCGAGACTTCCGCCGGATGAGAGAATGAGCGGACGGCTGTCAACGCCCAGCTCGAGGCGGCTCTGTTCCTTGTCCGCAGTGAAGAATTCGGCGCGCACGGGCAGTCCCGTCAGCACGCAGGGGTTCTTCGACTCGAGATATTTTTCCGCCGCCATGCTCGTGAGCATAACAGCGTCAACCTGCTTGGCGAGCGTCTTGTTCGTCACGCCGGGATAGGCGTTCTGCTCGTGGATAGCGGTCGGCACGCCGAGCTTCGCCGCCATTCTGATAACGGGTCCGCTGACATAGCCGCCGAAGCCTATCGCAAGCTCGGGCTTGAAATCCTCGATTATCTTCTTCGCCTGAGAAGACGATTTGAACATTCTCGAAACAGTTTTTATGTTATGAACGATGCCCGCCGGACTCAGGTCGCGGCGAAAACCGCTGATATCTATCATTTTTATCGGATATCCCGCCTGCGGAACGAGCTTTGCCTCCATTTTATCGGCAGTGCCGACGAAGAGTATCTCGGCAGTCGGATCCTGCGAGCGGATGTATCCGGCGACGGAAAGAGCAGGGTTGATATGGCCGCCGGTGCCGCCTGCGGCGATAAGAATTCTTTTGGCTTTTAGCATATTGACTCCTCCGCTTTTTATATTTTTTCTATTTTTGCGCTTCGCGATACGCTCAGCACCACGCCCATCTCTACGAGCAATACCCACAGCGATGAGCCGCCGTAGCTGAAGAACGGAAGGCTGATTCCGGTGTTGGGAATAAGGTCGGTGACGACCGCGATATTGAGCGCCGCCTGGAGCCCGACCTGAACCGCAATGCCCATAACGAGCAGGGACGCGAAGGTATCTTTTGTGCGCATGGCGATATCGAAAGCGCGCTTGACGAGGAGCACGAACAGCACGATAACGACAAGCGCACCGACAAGACCCATTTCTTCGCAGAATATCGCGAAAATGAAGTCGTTCTGCGGCTCGGAAACATACATATGCTTCTGGCGCGAATTGCCGAGCCCGACGCCGAACAGCCCGCCCGAACCGATGGCATAAAGGGAGTTGTTCGTCTGCCAGCGGGCATCGCCCGGGTCATAGCTCTTGTCGAGCCATGCGATTATTCTCTCCGCCGCATAGGCGGGCATTTTGTCTCTGAAAACGACCATGAGCACAGCACCGCCGACTATGCAGGCTATGACGAGCGGATACCACTTGCGGTCAATGCCGCCGAGATAGGTCATCGCTATGCCGAGAAGACCGACGAGTATCGTCGCCGAGACATGCTTTTCAAGCGCGATAAGTCCGCACATGGCGCCGACGACTATCATATAGAGGAACATCATCTTCCAGTCGGAGCATATGGCTTTTTTGCGTCTGTCCATGCTCCACGCGCAGTACATTATCAGCGCGACCTTCGCGAGCTCGGACGGCTGAAACAGGGTCTGACCGCCGATAATGAGCCAACGCTTGAAATCGCCGTCGCCGTGAAAAATAAGCACGAGCACGAGAAAAAAGAACGCGATGGTTATTGCAAAAAAGGACAAATCCTTAAAAACTCTGTAGTTTATTCTCGACACCAAAAACATCAGCACAACACCCGTTACGGCGAAAATCAGCTGGCGCTTTATATAAAAATACTCATCGTCTTCAGTGTTTATGGCGTTGATATAGCTCGCAGAGAACAGGGATATCAGTCCGATGACGAGCAGGATGACGACGAGCAGGAAAAACTTTGTGTCTATCTTCCCGAAGGAAAGGACTTCGCGCTTGTCGAGATTTTTGATACCGTTCGGAGTGATATATTTGTAGAACGGATAATACTTGCGGAACAGCTTCCTTGCGGGAGATATTTCTCCCTCTGCTCTCACTGTCTTTTTTACCTCTGCGGTTTTCTTTTTTTCTTTTGTCTTCGTCATCCCGATCCCCCTTTCGTCTGCGTTTATTTTTTAAAGCGCGTAGCCGCCGAAATACATCAGCGCAATTGCCGCAGCCCCGCCGACAGCGTTGACTATCGAAAACACCGCGACTATCTTCTTCTCGCTCCATCCGCTCATCTCGAAATGGTGATGAATGGGCGCCATCTTGAAGATACGCTTGCCGTGAGTTATCTTGAAGTAGCCTATCTGGAGCACATCGGACGCGCCCTCTATAACATATATTATGCCCGTCAGAAGCAGAATAAGCGGGCAGTTGAGCGCATAAGCGATAGCAACGACCATGCCGCCGAGGAACATCGAGCCGGTGTCGCCCATGAACACCTTTGCGGGGTTGTGGTTCCAGACGAGGAAGCCCGCGCACCCGCCGACGAGCACGCTCGCCATGAGCGAGACGCCGAAGAATTTATGCATATAAGCGATAACGCACATTGAAAGACCGAAGGTTATCGTAACGCTCGAGCAGAGTCCGTCTATACCGTCGGTAAAGTTGACCGCGTTTATCGCGGCGTATATGACGACAAAGCCGAAAATCCAGAAGAATATGCCCATGTGAACATTGCCGGCAAACGGAATGAACATATAGGGCTCCTTGCCCATGCTCATATAGAGCGAGAGGAGATAAGCGATTATAACGAGCGACTGAAGTATCGTCTTCTGCTTCTCGGTCAGACCGAGGTTGCGCTTTTTGACGACCTTTATATAGTCATCGGCGAAACCGATGAGCGCCACGCAGAGAGCAAAGATAATGCCGCTGTAGAACTTCGTATAAAGCTCGATTATCGACGCACCGGTAGCGCTGCTGTCGACGATATCGCCGCCGAGGAGCTTGTCGGTAATAACAGTCACCGCGACTGCGGCTATTGTGCCGAAGATAAACATAAGTCCGCCCATGGTAGGCGTGCCCTGCTTTTTTTCGTGCCACTTCGGACCGATATCAAGAATAGTCTGCCCGAAATGGAGCTTTCTCAGCCACGGAATCACGGTAAAGCCGAGCAATGCGGTGACGAGCGCTGCGGCAGCCGCGCCCATTATCAATGCTGCGATTGTGTTCATTGTTTTTTCCTCCCTGTATCGTGCGGAAGTCCGAGAATTTCTCTGACTGTCTCCCGTTCGTCAAGCGGCAATTTTTCGCCGCCGATAAGCTGATATTTTTCGTGTCCCTTGCCTGCGAGCAAAACGGTGTCGCCGGGTTCTGCCATATTGAGTGCGAGCGATATCGCCTTGCGTCTGTCCGGTTCAACGAACAGGTCGCGGCTCTTTTTGTCCGTTCCCTTTAATATATCGCCGATTATTTTCATCGGCTCCTCCGAGCGCGGGTTGTCGCTCGTGACGATAATCTTATCCGCATATTTGCACGCGGCGGCGCCCATCAGGGGGCGTTTTACTCTGTCCCTGTCTCCGCCGCAGCCGAAAAGAACTATGAGCCTTCCGTGACACGACGGACGCAGAGCTCCGAGCACCTTTTCAAGTCCGTCCGGCGTGTGGGCGTAGTCGATAATGACGCTGTACGGCGCCGAACACTCCACGCGCTCAAGCCGTCCGCAGACGCTTTTTGACTTTGCGAGTGACTGCGCTACGGCTTTCGGCTCAATGCCGAGACTTATCGCGCAGACCGCCGCCGCCATGGCGTTCGAGACGCTGAAAAGTCCTGGCGAGGCAAATTCTATATGTTCTATATGCCATTTTGAGACAAGCTCAAAGCGGACACTGTCCGAGAGAAGCGAGATGCTTTTTGCCGTATAGTCGGCGCAGTCGAGCACGGTTGAAAAGGTAACCGTCTTTCCCTTTGCCGCAGCGATAATTTCCTCCGCTCGCGGGTCATCGAGATTGACTGCTGATACAGCAGAATGCTCAAAGAGCTTTTTCTTCGCCGCAAGATAATTTTCAAATGTGCCGTGATAGTCGAGGTGATCGCGTGTGAGGTTTGTGAACACCGCCGCGTCAAAGTTTATACCCTCGAGCCGTCCCTGCGCGAGTGCCTGAGACGACGCCTCCGTAACGCAGACCCTGCACCCCTGCGAAACGGCACGCGAGAGCAGCGAATAAAGCTCCGGCGGCTTCGGCGTGGTCAGCCCGCTCGGCAGACTTTCCTCTCCGAGGCGGTTGCAGACCGTTCCGACGAGCAAGGTTTTTATCCCCGAATCGGAAAGAATATTCCTGATAAGTGTCGTTACGGTGGTTTTGCCGTTTGTGCCGGTGACGCCTATCATTCCGAGCCTGCGCTCCGGATGACCGCAGAGAGCCGCGCACAGACGCGCATATGCGTTTCGTGAATCCGCAACACAAAGCTCGTTTTCGAGTCCGAGCCTATCCTGCGTCACAACAGCCGCCGCGCCCGATGCGAGCGCATCGAAAGCCGCAGTGTGACCGTCGAAGCTCCTGTGGCGTATGCAGACGAACAGCGAGCCGTGTCGGACGAGTCTGCTGTCGTCGGTGACGAGATTTATGTCCTCATCGTTTTTTATACTTCCGTCAAATTCAACTTCCCGAAGCAGCTCGGAAAGTCTCATGGAAAAGCTCCTTTATCAGCCCGGAGAATCGGAAACACCGGTATTCGATTTGAAATATACGGTGACCGTCGTGCCGTAATCGACGCTTTCGCCCTTCGCGATGCTCTGACCGTAAGATGTGAGCTCGGAGTTGACGAGAGTGTTGCCGGATATCTTGACATTTATGCCCGCAGCAGCCGCAGTGCGGTTGACCTGGGTTATCGAAAGTCCCGTTAAATCGGGCACCTTGGTCTTTGTTTCAACGGGTCCGCCCTCGGTATAGAGCACGACTATGCCGCCCTTGGGTACACTCTGATAGGCGCCGGGGAGCTGGCTTATAACCTTGTCTCCGTTGCCTATGACCTTGCAGGTGAAGCCCGCCGAGCGAAGCTCCGCAGAGACCTCGGAAACGCTCTTGCCGACATAGCTTGAAACCGTCGTGTCAAGCTGTGCAAGCTCGCTCTCGGTATACTGAGGCTCAACGTTGAGATATTTGAGCGTTTTTTCCATGACCTGCGCGGCGACGGGAGCAGCTATCTGACCGCCCTGTATCTGACCGCCGTGCGGCTCGTCGATAATAATGATTATTGCGACCTTCGGATCGTCCGCAGGAGCAAAGCAGCCGTAGGACGCGACATGCTCGTCGGTCGTGCCGAGCTTCTGCGAGGTGCCGGTCTTGCCCGCGACGCGGTAGCCGATAACATATCCGTTTTTCGCCGTGCCCTCGTTGACGACGCGGCGCATCATCTCGGCAACCTTCGCGGAGGTCTCCTCGCTTATCACCTGCCGCCTGACGGTCGGCTGAGTCTCGCTGACGACATTGCCGTTGTCGTCGAGCACCTTCGCAACGACATAGGGCTTCATCAGCTTTCCGCCGTTGGCTATGGCGGAGAGCGCGGTCACCATCTGGATGGGCGAGACCTGGAAGGACTGACCGAAGGAGGAGCTCGCAAGGTCGATGAGCGTCATGCTTTCGTGGGCATGATATGTGACCCCCGCCTTGGGCTGAGTCTCCGCCGGCAGGTCGATTCCGGTCTTTTCCGTAAAGCCGAACGCCTCGAAGTATTTGTAGAAATTATCAACGCCGAGGCGCTGACCCATGGTTATGAAATAGGAGTTGCAGGATTTTTTCAGACCGCCTACCATATCGAGCGTGCCGTGGACGGTGTACGCGTTGCAGTGATAGGTCTGAGTGAGTATCTTTATTCCGCCCGCCACGCAGTCAACCTTCGTCGATTCCTCCGCGACACCCTGATCGAGAGCCGCCGAGGCGGTTATGGTCTTGAAAACCGAGCCGGGCTCGTAGGTGCTGCTGACATTCTGATTTCGGACATTGTTGTAGAACACGTTGAGCCTCGCGTTGCTCCTGTCCTCCTCCTGTCCCTTCTTCGTCTCCTCTTCGGTCGGGGTCTTGCCCTCCTCCTCATACTTGGCGGCTCTGAGTGCCTGGAGGCGTTCGTATTCCTCCTCGACCTCCGCGTCGTCCGTCTGGCGCGGATTGTTCGGATCATAATCGCTCATGGTTGCCATTCCGAGTATCGCGCCGGTATTGACATCCATAACGATACCGTTGGCATAGGCACACTTGTTGTCTATATACGCCTGCTTGAGTGCCTCTTCAAGATAGCTCTGAATATTGCTGTTGATAGTCAGCTGGAGCTTCTGCCCGTTCGTCGCATCGTAAAGAGTCTCGTACTGTAGCGGCATCGCTCTGCCGTAGGCGTCCTTTGCGGTGACTTTTCTGCCGGGGATACCCGAAAGGATACTGTTATAGTAGAGCTCCACGCCCGCCTGACCGTTGCCCTCGGAGTTCGTATAACCGACAACATGGCTGGCGAGGCTACCGTTGGGATAGTAGCGTTTGACATCGGGGTCTATGCCGACCATCGAGCTGCCGTAGACATACTTCTCCTTGCCGTCCTCCGTATATTCGTACTTTTTCTTTTTTATCTCGACCACTTTTTCTTTGTTGTCATATTCGACCTGCTTTGCGATGACGAGATATCTGTATTTTGTCATTTGGAGCTTTTTCATCAGCGTGTCGCCGTTTATGCCGAGCGCATTGCTCAAATCACTGCACAGCTGGGCGCGGACATCATCGTTCGGCACGCTGTAGGGATCAATATACACAAGCCACACCGACGCGCTCTGGGCAAGGACTTTGCCCTCGGAGTCATAAATCGTGCCGCGCTGAGCCGGTATCTCGGTATCGTAGAGCTGATTTTCTTCGGCCTTGCCCTTGTAATAATCCGCCTGAACTACCTGAATACGGAAGAGGTTGCCGACGCAGGCAAGGAACGCTATGGCGATGATTGCTACCATCACCTTGGCGCGCCTGTCTTTTTCTTTTTTTGGCAATGTCTTCTGCATATCTTCACCCTTCCGCCGCTCGGTAAAAAGCCTTCTTAAATGTCCAAAAAAGGGCAGACCGCGATCCGCCCTTTTCAACGCAACTCAGGCACATCATTATATGCCGTGCGATGCCCGTACTATTCGCCCGCCTTTGATCCGTTGCCGTCATTATAAACGACGGAGTCAGAGCCGTTGACGGTTATGTAGTTTATCTGCGAGCGGTTGCCCTTGACCATGCCGAGCCTGTTTGTCGCATAGTCGATAACCGCGTCCATGCTCATTTTCCGGGTCAGTCTGCTCTGAAGATCGACCGTTCTGCTCTGTTCCTCGGAAATGCTCGTCTGTATGCTCGCCACCTCCTGCGCAAGGACGGTAAGGCGTGTGCGCGAATACATGTTTATACCCAAAAGCATGAACATAATGACCGACACGGTGAGAATAACGCCGATGCGCCTGTTTATCTCCTTTGCTTCCGCCCGTTTCTGCTCCTTCGTCTTTTCCGGCGCCTTGACCACGCGCTGCGGACCGACCGGCGCCGCCTTTTTTTTCGGCGCGGGCACTGCCTGCTGAGGCTCGAAGAGCTCGAATCTGTACGCCTGAGTACCGTTCAAGTTTGTTGCCATAGTTACCATCCTTTCTCCGTAACTTTTTCCCGTTTATACTGAAATTATCTGATCTTCTCTATCACGCGAAGTCTTGCGCTTCTGCTGCGCGGATTCTCCTCGAGCTCCGCCTTGCTCGGTGCCGCTGCCTTCTGAGGCAGTCTGCCGCGGCTCTTTCTCCCGCAGACGCACACCGGAAACTCCGGCGGGCATATGCACCCCTCGCAGAGGGACGCGAAGGTCTGCTTGACCGCCCTGTCCTCAAGCGAATGAAAGGTTATTATCGCGAGTCTGCCGCCGACTCTGAGCGAATCGAACATATCGCCGACCGCTCTGTCGAGCCCGTCGAGCTCGCCGTTGACATAAATTCTCAACGCCTGGAAGGTGCGCCTTGCGGGGTGGCCTCCCTCGCGGCGCGCCGCTGCCGGAATAGAGCTTTTGACTATCTCGGCAAGTTCCAGTGTTGTTTCTATCGGCTTTTCAGCCCTCGCTCGGACTATTCCCGCCGCTATGCGCGGAGCGAACCTGTCCTCGCCGTATCTGTAGATGATATCCTGCAGCTCACGCTGTGAAAGCGAGTTGACTGCGTCCGCCGCGCTCATGCCCTGCATCGACATTCTCATGTCGAGCGGAGCGTCCGCGTGAAAGGAAAATCCGCGTGCGGCGTCGTCGAGCTGATGGGAGCTGACTCCGAGGTCTGCGAGGATGCCGTCCGCACCCTCGTCGGTGAACCGCGAAAGTATGCTCTTTATATTGAAGAAGTTGTCGTTGACTATGCTGACATTCTCTCTGCCCTCGAAACGCTTTGTGAGCGTCTCTATTGCTTCGGGGTCACGGTCTATGGCGACGAGTCTGCCGTCTTGAGAGAGCCTGTCCGATATCGCGCTTGAGTGACCGCCGCCGCCCGCAGTGCAGTCTGCGTAAAGTCCGTCCGGCTTTATATTGAGCGCGTCGATCGATTCGCGGAAAAGCACCGGAATATGTTTGAACTCCATATTATGCCGCCCTCCGCATTAAAGCTGAACGTCCGCCGCAATTTTCTCGATCTCTGCCATGTTCTCCGCGCACTTTGCATCCCATACCTCGGGATTCCATATCTCAACGCGGTTGCCGACTCCGACTATCAGTGCCTCTTTTTCGAGGTGCGCCTTTGCGCAATGGTCGGCTGAGAGGGTTATTCTGCCCTGCTTGTCCGGTATGACACATCTCTTCGAGCTGCTCGCGATACGCTCGGCATAGGCGCGGGTCGAGCCTTTGCAGAGAATGCGGAGATTCTCAAAGTATCTGTCCCACTCCTCGAACGTATAGATAATAATGCAGTCGGTGCTGCCGGGCGGAGCGCAGACGACAAATTCCGCGCCGAGCTTGCTGCGAAATTCCGCCGGAATAAACACTCGGTTTTTCTGGTCGAGCGTATGGACAAAAAATCCGCCGAATTCAGTTTTTTCCATGCGCTCGCCCCCTTATGCGTGAATTTGGGTGTTTTCGTCCACCACTAAGGTGGTTCATTTCACCTATTTGCACCACCATTATAAAACAAAAGCGCGGCATGTGCAATAGTTTCGGGCGATTTTTTGCCGTTTGATTTCAAAAAATTTTCGGCGAATAGAAAAAGCTCCGGCGCAGTACACAAGATATTGTATACCGCGCCGGAATATAGATTTTACAGTAAAATTTTACCAGATAGTTTTTTGCGCCACATCGGTCTTTGCGCTGTCGATAAAATCGGCGATGCTTACCGCGCCGATATCGCCCTCGCCGCGCTTTCTGACGCTGACCGTGCCGCTCTCGACCTCCTTCTCGCCGATGACGAGCATATAGGGAATCTTGTGAAGCTGAGCCTCGCGGATCTTATAGCCTATCTTCTCGCTGCGGGTGTCAACGCTGACCCTGAGTCCCGCCATATCGAGCTGTTGGCACACCTCCTCGGCATAGCCGTGGAACTTGTCGGATATCGGCAGAATCTTGACCTGCTCGGG
Organism: Faecalibacterium prausnitzii; assembly: GCA_963612725.1. Classification (GTDB taxonomy): domain Bacteria; phylum Bacillota; class Clostridia; order Oscillospirales; family Acutalibacteraceae; genus CAG-177. The sequence continues at coordinate 29,163 of CAVDWM010000013.1, forward strand.
AGCGAGCCACAGCGGGAACGCGCCCGCAAAGTGCTCGGTGATGACGCCGATGAAGCGCTCGATGGAGCCGAGGACAACGCGGTGGATCATGACCGGACGGTGCTTCTCGCCGTCCGCGCCGGTGTATTCAAGCTCAAAGCGCTCGGGCAGCTGCATATCGAGCTGAATGGTGCCGCACTGCCATGTTCTGCCGAGGGAGTCGGACAGGTGGAAGTCGAGCTTCGGTCCGTAGAATGCGCCGTCGCCCTCGTTGATAACAAAGTCCTTGCCCATCTCGGTGACTGCCGCTTTAAGAGTTTCGGTCGCGAAATCCCAATCCTTCTCGTCGCCCATATGATCCTCGGGCATGGTCGAAACTTCGATCTGATATGTCAGCCCGAACACGGAATAAACCTCGTCAAAAAGGCGGACAACGCCCTTTATTTCGTCCTTCATCTGATCCCATGTCATGAAGATATGCGCGTCGTCCTGAGTGAAGCAGCGCACGCGGAACAGACCGTGGAGCGCACCGGACAGCTCGTGGCGGTGAACCAGACCGAGCTCGCCCATTCTCAGGGGCAGGTCGCGGTACGAATGGGGCTGAAGCTTATAGACGAGCATTCCGCCGGGGCAGTTCATCGGCTTTATTGCAAAGTCGGTGTCGTCAATGACGGTTGTATACATATTCTCCTTGTAGTGATCCCAGTGACCGCTGCGCTCCCAGAGCGAACGGTTGAGCATCATCGGAGTCGATATCTCGACATAGCCGTAGCGCTTGTGAACCTCGCGCCAGTAGTCGATAAGAGTATTCCTCAGAACCATGCCGTTGGGCAGGAAGAACGGGAAGCCGGGACCCTCATCCATGATGGTGAACAGTCCGAGCTCCTTGCCGAGCTTTCTGTGGTCGCGCTTCTTCGCCTCCTCGAGCATATGAAGATAACTGTCAAGATCCTCTTTCTTCGTGAAGGCGGTTCCGTATATTCTCTGGAGCATCTTGTTGTCCGAGTCACCGCGCCAGTATGCGCCGGTGCAGGAAGTCAGCTTGAACGCCTTGACACGCGAGGTGTCGGGGACATGAGGACCCGCGCAGAGCTCATCGAACTCGCCCTGGCGGAAGAACGATATCTTCTCGCCCTTGCCGGCGTGCTCCTGAATGAGCTCGACTTTATAGGGCTCGCCCTTCTTCTCCATCATTGCGACGGCCTCGTCGGGATCAAGCTCGTATCTTTCGAGCGGCAGAGCCTCCTTGACTATCCTCTTCATCTCCGCCTCTATTTTCTCGAGAACCTCGGGAGTAAACGGCACATCGACATCAAAGTCATAATAGAAGCCGTTGTCGATAGCGGGACCTATCGCGAGCTTCGCCTCGGGATAAAGGCGCTTGACCGCCTGAGCGAGGACGTGCGAGGCGGTGTGTCTGAGCGCACGCCTTCCGTCGTCATCGTCAAAGGTGAGGATTTCAAGCTTGCAGTCCTTGTTTATCGGGGTGCGCAGATCCGTAACCTCTCCGTCTATACGGCAGACGCACGCCGCCTTATAGAGTCCCATGCCGAGGCTCTTCGCCACCTCCATGGCTGTTATGCCGTCGTCAAACTCCTTGACGACTCCGCCCTTGAGTTCAATGTTTACCATAAAAATTCTCCTTTCAGCTTCGGGTCGAAGCCCGTCTCAGGGATGAAAAAAGCTCCACCCCCGTAAAAATTACAGGGGTGAAGCGAATGCTCCACGGTTCCACCCGGCTTGCGGCTCACGCCGCCACTCATGTGACCTTAACGCGGTCATACGTCGCAGCCTATCCCACAGGGCTTCGGTGCGCACTCGGCAGCGGTAACATATCCCGTATCGACACCTGCGCTCTCAGCCAACGGCGCACGGCTCTCTTTGAGGACATTCGGAACACATCTTCTGCTTCACAGCTTTTAACATTATTATTTTATCACCAAACGCGGAAAAGTCAACACTTTCTTTCGCGGCGAAATCCGTTCAGCACTAAAACACCTTGACAATTCATTGAAATAAGGTTATTATACATAATAATGGTAGTATTATGTGCCAAGCTATACTCCATGTTGTTATTTACTAACCGTTGCCCCGTTCGGGGCGGCAAGAGCTTTACAATAATTAAAATTTAATTAGGGAGGTGTTATTCGTTTGGAAGTTTGGGAGACTATTCTTATAGCCGCCGCTACCGGAGTTGTTTTCGCTATTATCGGATTCATTCTCGGCGGTTTACATAGGAAGAGAGTTGCCGAGGCCGCAATAGGTTCCGCCACAAAGGAGGCGAACCGCATAGTCAGCGAGGCTATGACTCAGGCAGAGGCAAAGAAGAAGGAGGCCATTCTTGAAGCCAAGGATGAAATCCACAAGCAGAGAAGCGAAAACGAAAAGGAGCTGCGCGAAAGGCGCAACGAGGTTCAGCGTCAGGAACGCAGAGTTATTCAGAAGGAAGAGAGCCTCGACAAAAAGATTGAGAATGTCGAGAAGAAGGAGGATACTCTCAACCGCAGGATCAAGGATGCTGAGGACAGGCTCGTCGAGGCTGAAAGCCTCAAGAGAAGTCAGCTCGATGTGCTCGAAAAGATTTCGGGCTACAGCAAGGAGCAGGCCAAGGAATACCTGCTCAAGAATCTTGAAGACGACCTTATTCACGAGAAGGCGGTCAAGGTGCTTGAATATCAGCAGCGCACCAAGGACGAGTCCGATTCCATCGCAAGAGAAATAATCGGCACCGCCATTCAGCGCTGCGCCGCAGACCATACGGCGGAGACCACGGTATCCGTTGTTGCTCTGCCCAACGACGAAATGAAGGGACGCATAATCGGACGCGAGGGCAGAAATGTCCGCACGCTCGAGACAATAACCGGCGTCGATCTGATAATCGACGACACGCCGGAGGCTATCACCGTTTCGAGCTTCGATCCGGTTCGCCGCGAGGTCGCACGTCTGACGCTCGAAAAGCTTATATCGGACGGCAGGATTCATCCCGCCCGCATCGAAGAGATGTACGAGAAGGCGCGCCGCGAGGTCGATGCGACTATCAAGCAGACCGGCGAGCGTGCGCTCATTGACGCAGGAGTCAACGGAGTGCATCCCGAGCTCGTCAAGCTTCTCGGCAAGCTCAAATACAGAACGAGCTACGGTCAGAATGTTCTCAATCATTCACTTGAGGTTTCTTATATTGCAGGTCTCATGGCGGCGGAACTTGGCGCCGACGTCAAGCTTGCAAAGAGAGCCGGTCTTCTTCACGATATCGGCAAGGCACTCGACCACGAGATGGACGGCTCGCATGTTGAGCTGGGCGTTGAGGCCGCGAAGAAATACCGCGAGAACGAGGGCGTTATTCACGCCATTCAGGCTCACCACGGAGATGTTGAGGCAAAGACGCTTGTCGCCTGCCTCGTTCAGGCGGCAGACGCCGTTTCGGCTTCCCGCCCCGGCGCAAGACGCGAGAATGTTCAGAACTACATCAAGCGCCTTGAAAAGCTTGAAAGCATCGCATCCTCGTTTGACGGCGTTGAGCGTTCGTTCGCCATTCAGGCAGGTCGTGAGGTGCGCATAATGGTCAAGCCGGAGGTCGTCAGCGACGAGAAGATGGTTCTCATCGCCCGCGACATCGTAAAGAAGATAGAAGACGAGCTCGAATATCCCGGTCAGATAAAGGTCAACCTTATCAGGGAGAGCAGAGTCAGCGACTACGCGAAATAAAAACAAATCCCACCGTCAAGTGCGGTGGGATTTTTTGAAAGGGAAACAGGGATGAATATACTTCTTATAGGCGACATCGTCGGCACTCAGGGCTGCGACTTTCTGCGCTCGGTGCTCCCCGGCTTCAAGAAGCTGAAAGCCGTTGATGTCGTAATAGCCAACGGTGAAAATGCCGCGCCCGGCAACGGAATAACCTCATCTGCCGCCGAATATATATTTTCAAGCGGCGTTGACTTCATAACGACCGGCAACCACGCTTTTCGGCGCAGCGAGGTATATCATTTTCTCGACGAGCGCAGCGACATAATCCGTCCGGCAAATGTCAGCCCCGCCTGCCCCGGCAAGGGCGTCGGCGTTATTGATATGGGCAGAGTGCGCATCGGAGTTATAAACCTGCTCGGGCGCGCATATATAAACGGCTCGGACAATCCGTTCTCCTGCATCGACTCTCTCATGAGGGGGATAGACGACTGCCGTATAAAAATAGTCGATATCCACGCCGAAGCCACTGCCGAGAAGCTCGCCATGGGCTTCTACCTCGATGGCAAGGCGACCGCCGTTGTCGGCACGCACACCCATGTTCAGACTGCCGACGAAAAGATTCTGCCCGGCGGCACGGCTTATATAACCGACCTCGGCATGACGGGTCCCGAGCTCTCGGTGCTCGGCGTGCGTCCCGAGGCGTCGATATCGTGGCTCAAAACGGGACTTCCGACGCGCTTCGAAACAAGCGACGGCGCGTGCATGATGTGCGGCGTCATAATCGACGTTGACGAAAAGACCGGAAAATCAAAAGGTATTGAAAGAATCTGCATAAAGTGAGGAAACAAGTATGCTCAAAGAAATAAGAACCGCAAAAGAAAAGGACTGCCCGAGAATGCTCGAGCTGCTCGAATATATCTGCAATCTTCACAGCGGGATAAGACCCGACCTGTTCAAGGCGGGAAAGTCGAAATACACCGGCGAGAGCCTCGCGAAGCTTTTAGCCGACGAGAACCGCATAACCTTCGTTGCGGCGGACGAGAATGACGAGGTGCTCGGATACATTTTCTGCATCCTCATCGACCACTCCGTTGACTCCGCACGCTGCCCGAACGCGGAGCTCTATATCGACGACCTGTGCGTTGACGAAAAGTGCAGGCGCGAGGGCATCGGCGACGCGCTGTTCAAAAAAGCGCTCGAGACGGCAAAGGAGCTCGGCTGCCATGACCTGACGCTCAACGTCTGGGAGGGCAACGACGGCGCACTGCGTTTCTATGAAAAGCACGGCATGAAAATACAGAAGCGCGAGATGGAAATAGTGCTTGACTGAGCAGCCTTTTTAGCTTATTAAGATATTGAAGTTTCATTGAGTCGGTGATAGGATTATCGTCGGCTCATTTTTTACGGCTTTCGAACGAAAGCTTCATGCGTAAAACGGGAAAGATTTTCTCGATTCATTCCGCTCTCGGCAGGCTGCGTCATCGGACTCGGAAATGTCTGCGGATTTCCGGATCGCTCATACAATGGCGCGTTCTCCGTGCTTATTTACACTGTATTCTTGTTCTGCCGATATCGTTTTTTATCATGTCAGTCGTCGGCTGAATGCAGCAAAGCAAAAGGGACTGCAAGCATTAAACTCGCTGTCCCCTTTGCTGCTTTTTAATAAGTCTTTTCAGCCGCGAATAAACTATTTTTACAAGCTCGATTACATAATACTTCAAAATCAGCCTGTTTGTGAAAAGCTTCGCTTTGCTCTCTTTTTTCGGTTCGGCATATTTGTTTATCACCGCAGAAAATCCGTTATTTTTGTAATCCTCAAAAAACTGCTTATACTTCGGATTTCCCGGCGCTTTTCTGCAAAAGAGGAAATTATATTTCTTTATCTCCTCGACAGCGCACTGTTTGCAATCAACATTGCCGCGCATTTTTTCAAAGACCTTCTGCCCTTTTTCCGTGTTGATTACAAGGGTCGAATATGCCCTGTAGTCCCACGCAATTTCCGGCAGCGCCTTGTGACGGCTGTTGAAATCCGCTATGGTGATATCGCTGACGCGCTCCTCAGTCTGATAGTCGCAGTTGCCCTCGCAGCAATCCCGCAGGCAAAGCTGATTTATAAATATCTGCGAATATTCGTCCATATCGACATACATTTTTCTGCCGGATTCAAACTCATACTCCGACATATGCCGCGAAACATTTCTATCGCATCTGCGCTTGCTTCTGAATGTATATTTCTTCAGCTTTTCACCGTAACGCTCCTGCGTGTAGCTTATGAAATCCTCAAAAACCTTTGGGCTGCCGACTCCATGGCAGATAAAATCAACACAGAGCAGATTGTCATATTCCTTTCCGAGGAAGCTGCGCAGTCCGCTTATGCGACAGGGAGTCGAGCTCCAGATGACCCTGTGTCCCTGCTCAAGCAGCTCCTTTGTCTGCCTGAAGCAGTCCCCGGATTCGGCGGCGACATATTTTGATTTGCGAAGCGGTGCTATGTTCTTCACTCCGTCAACGCCGGTATGTATAACCCTAAATCCGTCAAACACCGCGCCGAAAATAACCGTGCCGTCATCCGCAAACGCCGAGCATATCTCCGAAAAAGCACCGCCGGACGCACTCTGCACATAAATATCGGCATCTCTCGAGCAGAGTGCATACGCCTTATGCTCAACTGCATTTTTAAGCTTCGGTCTACCGTTCAAAGCAGGGCAGATTCGCGAGCATTTTCCGCAGTCTATGCATTTCTCCGACGCCTGCGGATATTCAAAACCGTTTTCGTCGGCGAGCATGGACATACATCCGACCGAACACGACGCGACGCACGCCCCGCAGCCGGTACACTTTTCCCTTTCAAGGATATCAATCGTCATTTGCATCACCCAAAGCTTTTTTCAAAAACGCCGCCGACTTCTGCCTTTCAGCCCCGATCAGACGATTTGTCCGAAAATAGTCTATCTTCTGTGAAAGGTCGGCGTTTCCGTTCACATTGACTATTCTGTCCGAAAGTCTCGCTTTTTTCAGGACGGAATATATCCTTGAATTCTGATTGACGGGATCAGAGCTCTCAAACCTTTCAAAAACATAGAAATCCTTGTTCAGTATCAGCGACAGAGCCGTTCCGTGAAAAGAATCGGTGAATACTGCTCTTGCCTTTTTGATCCGCTCCAGAAAAGCCTCAGGCGTTATGTCGTTGTTGAGCTCGAGCCATTCGGCATCCTTGCCGTTGGCACTGACGCCCATTATGCTGCATCCGAGCTGACCTGCGGCGGCAGTCACTGCGGATTTATACTTGTGAGCAGGATTGAGAAAATAGCAGAATATAAAATCTTCTTCGCCAAGCGTTTCTGTCGCGAGGCTTTCCCAAGTGCTGCGTTCAATAAGAAAAGTCGGGTCGAGCACATCCTCAGCGCAAATTCCGCAGCATTCTGCGAGAAGCCGCACGCCGGTCTCCTCCCTGACAGACACGCTGTCCAAGCGAGAAATATATTTTTTATATGTATCCTTCAGCTCATCGGGAATATAATTGAATCCGATGCTCGCGGCGTAGGATATTCTTCTCACGCCGTCCGGCACAAAATCAAGCATATAGGCTGTGTCGAGCCCGCGCGGTGCCCATATCTGATCGCTGCCGCAGATAACGGCGTAATAGTTCCTCGCCTTTTTGTTGAGCTTTTCTTTATCAAATGTGAGTTTTGTTCTTCTGAGCATTCTGTTGCGAGCCGACCAGAATTTGAAGCCGAAAATCTCACTTGAGCCAAAGATTTTACGCAGCACGGCGACAAGTCCGCTCGGCGTCAGCTTTTCGGACAAATATACAGCTCTCTTAACAGCCCTTTTCACCAACGAATTTCCGGGTTTTCTGTAATTTATTATCTCTGTCTCATACCCGAGGCTTTCGACAAAGCTCTGAAGCGCGAAAACCTGAAAAAAACTTCCATAATTATTGCAATAATGCCATGTAATTATCCCGACCTTTTTCATCATTCTCACATCTCGCCTTCATTTTTATTATATCATAATTATTTACCTTTCAATATTATAGTCTATTAAAAGATATTTTTAATTCGTTAAAGATATAAATAAGTTTTAAATTAAAGCTTTTTCTCTTGAATATCCCCCGTTTTTTTGTTATCATTGCCTTGTAAAAATACATTTAAGGACGGTGCTACCATGAAATTTCCAATAGGCGTTATTATCGACAGCTTCCGCACGGATATCCCGACGGCGGTCAAAAAAGCCGCCAAGGTCGGCGCACAGGGCATCCAGGTCTATGCCACCAGCGGCGAGATGTCACCCGAGGAGCTTGTCGGCTCCAAGCGTGCGGATTTCCGCAGGCTCGTTGAGGACAGCGGACTCGTCATTTCCGCTCTCTGTGGTGACCTCGGCGGCGGCTTCGGCAACAGGGACGAAAATCCGTGGCGAGTCGAGAAGTCAAAGAGAATCATCGAGCTTGCAAAAGAGCTCGGCACGGATATCGTCACGACCCACATCGGAGTTGTACCCGAGGACAGCAATCATGAGAGATACAAGATAATGCAGGAGGCGTGCTTCGAGCTCTCCCGCTTTGCGGACAGCCTCGACGCGCACTTTGCGATTGAGACGGGTCCCGAGACCTCGGCAACGCTGAAGAAGTTCCTCGACTCACTCGGCTCGACGGGCGTCGCGGTCAACCTCGATCCCGCAAACCTTGTTATGGTCACGGGCGACGACCCCGCCAAGGCGGTCTATAACCTGCGCGACTACATAGTTCACACCCACGCCAAGGACGGCGTTAGGATGTTCTACAAGGATCCCGAGATAGTCTACGGTATAAAAAAAGACCCGCTCGTCACGGGCGATTCGTTTAAAGAGGTGCCGCTCGGCGAGGGCAGCGTCAGGTGGGAGGAATATCTCGCCGCGCTCGATGACATAGGCTACAGGGGCTTCCTGACGATAGAGCGTGAGGTCGGCGACGACCCCGAAAAGGATATCGGAAACGCAGTAAGCTTCCTTAAGGGATACATGGACTGAGGTGAACAAAATGAAAACCTGCGTCAGCAGCTACAGCTTTCAGCCGATGCTTTTGAGCGGAGAGCTGACTCAGCTCCGGCTCATAGGCAAGGTCAAAGAGATGGGCTTTGACGGAATCGAATTTATCGACCTTATGCCCGAAGACGGAATGTCCGCCGAGGAATACGCCAAGCGTCTGCGCGACGAGAGCGAGAGAAACAACCTGCCGATAGTCAACTACACCATCGGCGCGGAGCTTCTCAACCGCCCGCTCGATGAGGAATGCGAGCGCCTGTTCAAACAAGTCGATATCGCGGAGATACTCGGCGCGTCGGGTATGCGCCACGACGCGACAGGCGGCTTCAACGCACCGCAGAGCGCATACTGCGGCTTCGATCAGGCGCTGCCCACACTCATCGAGGGCTGCCGCAGAGTGACCGAATATGCCGCAGAAAAAGGTATCTCGACTATGGTCGAGAATCACGGATATTTTGCGCAGGACAGCGACCGCGTAGAAAAGCTCGTCACGGGAGTCGCAAACCCGAACTTCGGTCTGCTCGTTGACATGGGCAACTTCGCCTGTGCCGACGACCCTTCGGACAAGGCGGTCGGCAGGGTCGCAAAATACGCAAAGCTTGTTCACGCCAAGGATTTTCACATCAAGAGCGGCTCGCAGCCCGATCCCGGGCGCGGCTTCTTCCGCAGCAGAGCCGGAAACTATCTGCGCGGTGCGGTGATAGGTCACGGCAACATCCCGGTGGCTCAGTGCATAGGCATTCTCAAGCGTGCGGGCTACGACAAATATGTCAGCATCGAATTTGAGGGCATCGAGCAGTCGCTCACGGGCATCGAAATCGGGCTTGAGAATCTCAAGAGATTCATTGCGATGGCTGAGTAATTAAACTAAAAGCTAACATCCTCCGTATGAGTTGCCACACGGAGGATGTTTTATTTTTCGTACCGTTCATTGAATATCAGCTCAAGATGAGCTATCCATTTTTCGAGTGCTTCGGGTGTGAATTCGCGCAGAGCGGCTTCATAGAGGGCGAAACCCTTTTTGTCGGTCTCACCGAGACAGCGAAGCGACTTCTTCGGTCCGTAATAGTATCTGCCGATGATGTCAAAATAAATTTCAAGGCTGTCCGTGAGCACCCAGTGCCATCTGAAGAAGCCCTCGGCGTCGTTCCGCCCGCTTCTTATGAGCATTTTTCTGCACCACTCGACCTCGTGCCGCAGCTCATCTCTGTCCTTCTTCGGGGCGTTTTCAATAAAGTCGCGCACTCTGTTTTTTATGCTCTGTCCGAGGGAGTCGGTGTCAATAATTATCTTTCCGTCGAACGCGGCAAGATATTTCTCCGGGTCGTAGTCGCCCGAAAAAAAGTCCGCCGGACAGCAGAACACATCGAGCGGTGTGCCGTCAATAATTGAGCCGTCGTGGCATTCGCACCCGTCATAGACTAAAAGCGCGTCATAGTCGCTGCCCGCGTTCGCCGAGCCGTCGGCAAACGAGCCGTAGGATATCAGCACCGACGGCGAATACTTATCGACAAGATACTGTATTATCTTTTCCGTCCTGTCCATTGTGCGCCTCCTGTCGTTTTTCTAAGTATAGCAGAAAATCCCGCAAGAGTCCACATAAAGATGCCCCGAAGGTCTGTGCCTTCGGGGTGATTTCATTCGGCTTCCGGCTCTGTTTTCGCCGTCTGCTCCGCAAAAACAAATTCGCCGTTTTCGGCTTTACAGATATACTTTCTGCCGACCGTCAACCTGCCCTCAAGCATCTGCTCCGAGAGCTTATCTTCAATCTTCTGCCGTATAACACGCTTGAGCGGTCTCGCGCCGTAGACGGGGTCAAAGCCCGCGTCCGCCGTCTTTTCCACCGCCGATTCGTCAAAGGTCAGGGTTATATCCAGATGCGCCACGCGCCTTGAGAGCGCATCGAGCATCCTGCGTGCGATTTCAAATATATCCTGCTTTTCGAGCGAACGGAAAACTATGATATCGTCAACGCGGTTTAAAAATTCCGGTCTGAATGTGTTCTTGAGTTCCTTCATCACAAGCTCGCGCACGCGGTCATAGCTCAGGACATTGCTGCGCTCCGAAGAGAATCCAAGCGACTTTCCGCTGCCCGAAATAAGCTTCGCGCCGACATTCGAGGTCATTATAACAATGCAGTTTTTGAAATCGGCTCTGCGCCCCTGGGAATCGGTTAAGATGCCGTCATCAAGTATCTGTAAAAGCATATTGAAAACATCGGGGTGCGCTTTTTCTATCTCGTCAAAAAGAATGACGCTGTACGGTTTGCGGCGAACCTTTTCGGTCAGCTGACCGCCCTCGTCATAGCCGATATATCCCGGCGGCGAGCCGACAAGCCTCGAGACCGTGTGCTTCTCCATATATTCGGACATATCGAGCCTTATCATCGCGTTCTCATCGCCGAAGAGCAAATCGGCGAGTGCCTTGCAGAGCTCAGTTTTACCGACGCCTGTAGGACCGAGGAAAATAAATGAGCCAGTCGGGCGTTTGGGGTCTTTGAGCCCGACTCTGCCGCGCCTTATCGCCCTCGCGACCGCGCCGACAGCCTCATCCTGACCGACTATTCTGCGGTGCAGCTCATCTTCGAGACGGAGCAGGCGTTCACTCTCCGCCTGAGTCAGCTGCGAGACGGGTATCCCCGTCCACGCGCAGACTATTTCGGCAATATTGTCGGCTGTGACCTCGCCTATCCTCTTGCTCGATTCCTCGCGCCAGCTGTGCTTTGCACGTTCGAGCTCGTCGCTCAGCCTCCTCTGCTCGTCGCGTATCTGCGCGGCGTGCTCAAATTCCTGAGAATTCACCGCCGAGTCCTTTTCCTCGGCGAGGGCACGGAGTCTGTCCTCCATATCCCTGAGATCGGGCGGCGCCGTAAATGCGCTGAGTCTGACACGCGACGCCGCCTCGTCTATTAAATCTATCGCCTTGTCGGGCAGATATCTGTCGCCGATATATCGCACCGACATTCTCACCGCCGCCTTTATCGCCCCGTCGGTTATTCTGACCTTGTGGTGCGCCTCGTATTTGTCTCTGATGCCCATGAGTATTGCGACCGCCTCGTCCTCGCTCGGCTCGCCGACCGTGACCGGCTGAAAGCGGCGCTCGAGCGCGGCATCCTTTTCGATATGCTTGCGGTATTCCTCGAGCGTGGTTGCGCCGATGACCTGCATCTCGCCGCGGGCAAGCGCGGGCTTCAAAATATTCGCGGCATCAACCGAGCCCTCCGCCGAGCCTGCGCCGATAAGCGTGTGCAGCTCGTCGATAAACAGGATGACATCCCCCGCCTTTGAAACCTCTTCAATAGCGGACTTGACGCGCTCTTCAAAGTCGCCCCTGTATTTTGTGCCGGCAACCATGCCCGTGAGGTCGAGCGAGACTATGCGCTTGCCCTTGAGCAGCTCGGGCACCTCGCCCGTGGCTATTTTCAACGCGAGTCCTTCTGCAATCGCTGTCTTGCCGACACCCGGCTCGCCTACCAGACAGGGGTTATTCTTCGTTCTGCGCGAGAGAATCTGAATGACGCGCTCTATCTCCTTCTGCCTGCCGATAACGGGATCTATCCTGCCCGCTGCGGCAAATGATGTCAGATCGCGCCCGTACTGATTCAGGGTAGGCGTATCCGTTCTGCCGCCGGTCTTCTTTATCGTCTCCGGCTTTCCGGTATCCTTGCCCGCCGCCGAACCGAACGCCTTGAGAAGCTCCTGCAATATCTCCTGCGGCGACACGCCGAGGCGGGTCATAACGGCGGTTGCCGCGCTCGAGCCCTCTTTTATCATGGCGATAAGAAGATGCTCCGTGCCGACATATGTGTGACCCATATCCCGCGCCTGAAGCATCGCACTCTCGATAATATTTTTGCACCTAGGCGTGAAATCGCCAGGAGTCAGCACCGTCGGCACGCCGAAGCCGATGCTGTTTCTGACGGCGTCCTCGACCTTGCCGGCGGTGAGTTTTTTGTTTATCAGAACGGTGTAGGCTATCCCGCCGTTTTGGGTCAGCAGACCGAGCAGAAGATGCTCGCTGCCGACATAGGTGTGACCCATATTCTCCGCATATTCAATGGCTGCGTTGAGCACGCCGTTTGCTTTCTGCGTAAAGCCGGTAAACTTATACATATCATCATTCCTTTCCGCGGCGAACCGTACAATAAAGATTATTGCCGGAAAATTGCCGTCAAATCGAAAGACATATGTTTTTATATATGTTTATCGGCGGTATTTTAGGACAACGCCCCGCGCACTGCGTCCGCTCTGAGGCAGTCTCTCTGCCGCGCATCGATATGCCTGCCGTTCGCCGCGCTTATGGTTGCTGGCTGCATACTGACGAGCAGTTCGTTGAGCTTTTCCGTCGGTATGTCAAGGATTCCCCTTGCCGAGCCGAGACGCACGAGAGAAATAAGATCCATCATCTCATCGCAGGTCAGCACACGCGCACTCTGCAAAATTCCGAGAGCCCTGTATATTTTATCCTGCATCGCCACATCGGCGCACATGCGCTCCGCCGCCGCACGCTCCTGGGTGACGAGCTGGCGGGTTATCGACTGGAGGTTTTCTATCGCCGCCTGCTCGGTTATGCCGAGGGTTATCTGATTGCTCAGCTGATAGATGTCGCCGCGTGACTCCCGACCCTCGCCGTATGCGCCGCGCAGAGTAAGCCCGAGCTTGGATATGGTCGAGCTGAGAACTGCGAGCTGTCCGCTCCTTCTGAGTGCGGGCAGATGCAGCATGACGGACGCACGCATGGCTGTGCCGAGATTCGTCGGGCACTGGGTCAGATAGCCGAGTCTTTCGTCAAATGCAAAATCCAGCTTCCTGTCGAGCGCGGAGTCTATTTTATCGGCAAGGACATAGCAATCCATGAGAGCAAGCCCCGCTTTCATGACCTGGACGCGGATATGATCCTCCTCGCAGAGCATGATACCGACCGTCTCGTCCTCGGTGAGCATAAGCGCCCTACCCTCGCGGACGGAGGCAAACTCAGGACTTATCAGATGGCGTTCGGCGAGAGATATCGCCTGCTCGCGGCTGAGTGAATCCATCGTGACATAGTGAAGCCCAAGCTCGGGCACGCACGAAAACAGTGCGTCGCGGACTTTTTCGTTGACCTTTATTTTGCTTGCCGTATCGAGGCGGCACGGAAAAGGAAACTCCTCAAGGTTGCGTGCAAGACGCACGCGGGTGCTCAGGACTATATCGCCCTGCTCGCCCTTATCGACATACCATTTACTCATTTCCGTCCCCTCCCTCAAGCTCTTTTATCCTGTCGCGAAGCTGCGCCGCAAGCTCGAAGTTCTGCGCGGCGACCGCTTCGTCCATCTGCTTTTTGAGCTCCTCTTTTTCGTCGGATTTTACTTCCTCCTCGCTGACCGGCTCGGCGGTCGATGCTATCTTGCCGCTATGGCGAATCTGACCGTGTATGCGCTGGAGCGAGGGCTTGAGCTCATTATAAAACACCTTGTAGCACTCCGCGCAGCCGACTCTGCCCTCGCGCACGATATCGTTGAACGAAAAGCCGCATTTCGGACAACGCACGACCTTTCGCGGCGCACCGAGCGAATGGACGGCATCGCCGAAGAAATTCCCGAAAAGTCCGGCAACATCGAAGCCGAAGCCCGAAAATGCATCGCCGTAGCCGAGATGCTCGGCACATTCGGAGCAGAGATGGCGTTCGGCGGTGTCGCCGTTTATGACCTGTTTTATGTGGGTTGTTGCTTCATTTTTTCCACAGTTCTGACAAAGCATATATCTTTCCTCCTTTATCCGTTTCTGCCCATTTCAACGAGCAGCAGCTGTTTGAATACCGATGCCCTGACGGCGTCCCTGTCCCGAGCGGAGGCGGGGCGCAGGGAGTTGTCCGACACGGCGCTGAGCATCAGCATGGCGGCGTGCTTATCAACAACGCCCGTGCCGACAAGCTCCGCCAGATGCGCACGGGCGGTTCGCTCATCGAGCTTATCGCCCACGGCATTGACCGCGTGCATGACCTTCTGATCGGGCTCCATCGCCGCACGCCTTATTCTTATATATCCTCCGCCGCCCCTGCGGCTCTCGACAATATAGCCCTGTTCCGGCGTGAAACGAGACGCGATAACATAGTTTATCTGGCTCGGGACGCACCCAACCGTCTGCGCGAGCTCGTTGCGCTGTATTTCGACAGTCCCGCTGCTGCCGAGCATTTCGAGTATCATACCCGTTATCTGACTGCTGAGACTCATTGTCGGCACCTCTTTTCTGTCTTTGACTTTCTTTGACCTTTGTTTAATTATAAGCCCTCCGGGAGCGGCAGTCAAAAGTCAGGAAAGGTCAGAAATCGCCCCTGCCGCAAGCTGCTTTTAATTATCTCGCCCGCGCTTTGATTTGCTGCGTCTATCTCCTGTTTTCTTCGATTTTCCGCTCCGCACTCCGACTCGGTCAATATAATAAGACGGGTCGATATGCTCATCCGCGCACATGAGCTCGTCGCAGAAGATATCCGACTCGTCGTAGCTCACCACTTCTCCGTTTTTGTCAAACAGCATACAGAACACCTCCGGCTTCTTGTTAGTTTATGCCGGAGAAAAGAAAATTATGTTTGAGTGCAAAAAGTGTAACCGCAAAATGCGGCGCTTCATAATATGTTGATGAAAGCGGTGCTCGAGTCAAAACCGCGGCACTCTTTCTCAGTAACTGAAGAGGAGGCAAAACGATGGGTTGCTCAAACAATTGGTGCATATTCCTTATCATCATCCTTCTGCTCTGTGACACGGGCTGCGGCTGCAATAATGGCGTTTCCAGAGCTTCGGACTGCGGCTGTGGCTGCAACAACGGCTGTGGCTGCTGACATTCCATAAGACCGCTAAAGTGAAAAAGACCGCCTTACCGAAACGGCAGGGCGGTCAAACCTATGCGATTTTCGAAAAGAATCAGGCAACTCTGTTGCCCTTTCTGCCGGGCGTCGGAGAGACAGTCTCAGGCTCAAGGGCAGTCTTGGCTGCGCTGCGGCGCTGAGCGGTCTTCTTATCCTTGACAAAATAAGCCTTGGTATACCTGTTGGTGCAGAGGAAATGAGCGATCTTTTTTGCAAGAGCTGTCTCAAGCTTCTCCTCAAAATTAATCAGCTTTTTCTCAAACACAAAGCCTGTTATTATAAGAGCCACGGCGGCAACTTCGAGAATCGAAACGATTATGAATGTACTTGTCATTTTTGCTTCCTCCTTACAAAAAATCGGAACATTTGTTCTTTCTGTCTCTAATTATAGCACAAATATTCGGTTTGTCAACACAAATGTTCGATTTTTTTTGAAGATTCGCGCCAATTCGCGCAGGGTATAATCTCCTACGATTGGATTGTATCACAATATATGCCAAAAGTCAACGGAAAAACCACAACAAATTGGAGAACAGCAGCAATAAAAATTCAATGCAAAATGCCAAAAATTTTTTGAAATCGGTCGTTTTTTGTTCGATTCGGGGTGTTTTAGTTATTATTCAGCAAATCAGATACCGCGCCGTACAATTTTTCGGTCGCCTCTTCAACACTCATTGCCTTCGGCGAAAACGGCTCGCCGAATGAAATTCTGAGCTTTCCGTTTATTTTGTACTCTCCGCTTATTGCGAACGGCACTATCAGCGCATCGCCCCTCTGTGCTATCGCCACGGCTCCGGGCTTGAACTCAAGCAGCTGCGCCTGCGTCCTGTTGCGCGTGCCCTCCGGGAATATCCCTACCGCGCCGCCGCGTTTGAGCACCTTTATCGCGCTTCTGACCGCTGCGGCATCAAACCCGTCGCGGTTGACGGGGATGCACCCCGCCCACCTGAATATCGGGGCGAGCGCACCGTCAAAGTACTCACGCTTCGCCATATATCTGATAACTCGGTTCGTTGCGAGAAACACAAGAAACTGATCGCGGATATTTTTATGATTGCCGGCGATAACTATTGCGCCTTCCTCCGGAATATTTTCAGCCCCGACTACCTTGGGCAAAAAATGCAATCTCATCGCGGGCTTTATAAAGGCAGTTATCACCCTAAAGCCCGTCTCTTTATTTTCTTCCATTTTCAAGTCCCCCTCTTACTGCATTTTCAAGCTCGTGACCCACGGACAGGGCATCCTTGCCCGCAGTGTCGATTGCCGGATAAAACTTTATCTCCACGCGCTTTCCGACTATATTGTAGCCGCCCCTTATCGTAAACGGAACAATAACCGCATGGCTTCTCGCAGCCATCCGCGCAGCTCCGGGCTTAAAGGGCAAAAGAGTCGCATCCGTCTTGTTTATCGTGCCCTCCGGGAATATTCCGATAATTTCGCCTTTGTCAAGCACGCCCTGCGCCTCGCTCAGCGCGGAGGCGTCGCGGATACGCCTGTTGACGGGAATAGTGCCGAGTCCGCGGAAGAAAAATCTCAATCCACCGTGAAAAAGCTCATCCTTCGCCATAAAATGAACCTGTCGCCATATGCTCGTCGCCACCAGAACGCAGTCGAGATTGCTCGTGTGGTTGCCGGCGAGGATAACAGCGCCGTCCTTGGGGATATTCTCCCTGCCGAGCACACGCGGGTGGTAGAGCAGCTTGAACAGCGGCCAGATTATTATATAAAACAAACGATAAAAAATCATTACAGACATCCTCACAATACTTAAAATCGACCTGTTCATTGTATCAACCGCCGTCTGTTTTGTCAAGACATTTGGACAATCGCCTGCTTAGGGCGACGATATTCAGCGGTCGGGCAAGCTAAAATATATATTGAGAAAAAATTTGTGTTATTTTTATAAATCTTGTTTATAAACGGTTTATCATACAGTAAAAAATGTCAAATAATCCCGCCGAAAACCGCTTTTCCCTTTTGACAATTGAATTTATGGTGTTATAATTTAAATGTAAGGGACAAGCAATTGTCTTATAAAGGGAGAAGGGAGGACACCGCACATGTTAGCAACTATTTTCGAGATGATTGAGAAGATCCTCGAGATCGCCGGCTCTTCTATTGATGCGCAGGCTATCGTCAAGGCTATCTTTGATGCTATCCTCGGTCTTATCAAATAAGGCAGCTACGCAAAAGACAATTATCGATTGACTTCTTTTTTGAAAATTGACTCCTTTTTGGCAAAACAGGCAGCTTAACCGCTGTCTGTTTTGTCTTTTACGCCGACAGGCTTTGATATTTTTCGTCATAAATATTTTTATGCATGAGCAAAGTGACGAAAAATCGGGCTGCACGGAGGGTGTTTTTTCTGATTTGTCTATTGCTTTTGCGGATAAAATATGTTAATATTTTGTTAATTCATATGAATACAAAAAAGGGAGGCACAATATCATGGAATTTATTACCGCGCTTATCAATCAGATTATCGAAATTTTCACGAAGATCCAGACCGGAGGTCAGGGTGCAATGGAGCTGTTTCAGGCTTTTTTGAAGTTTGTCGGCGACATCCTCAGATTCCTTGAGGAGCACGGGCTGAGCAAGCAGATAGTTGACGCTGTTTTCCGGCTCATCCTCAAGCTTTTCGGAGCAGCTTAACAAAGTGAATTAAAAATCTGCCGTGTCCTTTGTGGGTGCGGCAGATTTTTATTGCCTTTGATGAAGGCTTATGATAAGATAAGTGTTGAAAAAAACTTCACCGAGGAGTGATCGAATGCTTTCAAAAACTCCGCCTATGGGTTTCAATACATGGAACACATTTGGCGAAAATATCAACGAACAGCTCATTAAAGAGACTGCCGACAAGATGGTCGAGCTCGGTCTGCGCGACTGCGGATACGAGTATCTTGTCATCGATGACTGCTGGAGCAAGCGCGAGCGCGACCCGCAGACGGGCAAGATAGTCCCCGACGAGAAGAAGTTCCCCAACGGAATGAAGGCGGTCAGCGATTATGTTCACGGCAAGGGGCTGAAATTCGGCATGTATTCCTGCGCCGGAACGCGCACATGTGCCGACTATCCGGGCAGCTTTGACCATGAATATCTCGACGCTGAGACCTTTGCCGAATACGGCGCGGATTTCCTGAAATATGACTTCTGCTATAAGCCGGACAGCGCGAACGGTCCCCTGCTCTACAGAAAAATGGGCATGGCACTCAGAGCCTGCGGACGCGAGATCCTCTTCTCCGCCTGCAACTGGGGCAATGACGAGGTCGGCAGCTGGATTCGCTCGGCGGGTGCGCATATGTACCGCTCGACCGGCGACATAAACGACAATTTCCGCTCGTTTGCCGACATCGCGCTGAGTCAGACAGACAAGCTCGCCTATTCCGCGCCCGGGTGCTTCAATGATATCGATATGCTCACCGTCGGCATGTACGGCAAGGGCAATGTCGGCTCGATCGGCTGCTCGGACACCGACTACAAAACGCAGTTCGCCCTCTGGTGCATGTTCTCTTCCCCGCTTATGCTCGGCGGCGACCTGAGAAATATGAACGACTTCTGCCTCAGCCTCGTAAAGAACGAGCGGCTCATCAGAATCAATCAGGATGAGGAATCCCGTCCGGCATTCGTCGCAACAAGGAGCTGGAACGACAAGATAGTCTTTGCAAAGCTTCTTTCAAACAATGAAATCGCCCTTCTTTTTGTCAATTTCAGCGAGGGCAAGTGCGGTGTTCCGTTCTATTTTGAAAATATAGGTATAACCGCCGCCTCCGGCTACGGGCTTGAAATGACCGACGCATTCACGGGCGAGAGCATCGGGGTCAAAAAAGAGTTCATGCAGCTGCATCTTGAGGCGCATGACTGCGCCTGCTTCATCTGCAAATTAAAGAAATGACATATTGCATAAAATGCTCAAAGCTGCTGACAAATGACGATATCGGCTTCCACCGCAAGATGGTCAACCGCGGCGCGAAGGAATGCATGTGCATCGAGTGCCTGTGCGATTATTTCGGGATAAACATCGAAAGGGCGCACGAGATGATTGAGCACTTCCGTCAGTCGGGGTGTACATTGTTCTTATAAAAAGAGAAGATCCGCCGTGAAAAACCACAGCGGATCATTTTTGTTGTTATTTTTTGAACGGCTTGACTATGTAATAGAGAAGCAATTCAACACCATCGACGAAGCGAGCGCCCATCTTGTTGAGATTTTCTTTCGCTCTCTCCTCGCCCGAACCGCCTGTCCAATCAAGCGGATCGGAGATGTTGATTATCTTGAAGGTGGTCGTCGCGGTCACACCCTCGTAGTCGCCCATACCGGTGACGGTGACTGTTGCCGTACCCTTGGCGACATTGTCTGAGAAAGCGACGGTGTAGTCCACGCCTTCGGTCAACACTCTGTCGAGGCACTTGACGGTGACTTCGGGGGTTATTTCAGAGCCCGTGCGCTTCTGCGACGGAATGTGGGCAATTGTGAAGCCCTCGTTCTTGAGAGTGAGAGTCTCTGCCAGGAACGGAGTTCTTATGTTTATAAAGCTGCGAACCGACTCCACCTCTTCATTATACTTCGCTTCAATTGTCTCAATGTCGGTTGTCTCATATGTGTTCCAGCGTATTGCATTCATTATTGCCGAGGCACACACACTTTCCACATAAGAATCAAACCTGCTTTCCATCAGCTCCTTTACCGCCGGCAAAAGGCTTTCCTGCATCTGCTCCTCAACGGTCTGAGCAAAATCCGCATGCCTGTAAGCAAGGGCAAAAATGTTTGGCGTAGCCTTGACGTCATTGCTGCCCATAAGCGAATCGTAGAACAGATTTCTTGTCCTTGCGTGGATATTTTTGGGGTCCGTCAAATCAACTCCGTCTCTTGCGCCGCGGGCATTGCCGAGGGACTCGTCAAAATCCCAAAGCGGACCTGCGACCAGCTTGCCGCCGAGATCCTTGTAGAAATATGTGCTCGACAGACCGACATCCCAGTTGCTCGACCATTCCTGAACTAAATACGCCCTTGCGAAGGAGGTCATGTCGATATAGTCCGATATGGTTTTTCCCTGCGCATTATATCCGTCGCCGCTATACAGCGCGTCCTCAAACTCCTGCCAATACCGGCTGATATAACTCACCTGTGCTTCCGAGGCATACTCCGGTGATTTGATAACAACGCTCTGTGAATTTTCAGTCACAAAACCGCTTGCCTCAGCCTCATATCTCTCGCTGAAGTCAAGCTCAAGGAGGTATCCGCCTGTAATATCCTCCGGATTGTTGGGAATGTCATACCATTTCTGTGTATTTTCAAGATATCCGCTGAATTTACCTCGGACGCCGAGAGGTGAAAGCGTTGACAAATCGACGCCCTCGTTTGCTTCTTCCGTTGCCTCCTCCAAGTCAAAAATATCGACTCGATTGCTGTTTATTTCGACCTTTTCGGTTATGAGATAAACGCCCATGTATTCTCCGTTGACATAGAGATCGATATTCGTGCAGTCCGGAGTCTCAGTCATACCTGCCAAGGCTCCCGTGGTATAGACGAGCCTGTTTCTCACATGGGTATTTTCACCGTAGTTTGCGATAAGGCACCAGCTCTTCGCTTTTTCCATGCCGAAAAGCTTCGTTTTCTTGTCAAGCTTGATGTTATACGGCTTTTTGGGAGCGTTCCAGGTCGAGTTGCCTCTGCCCTTCATCGAAGCGAGCTCGGCATTGTAATCCACATTGCCCTTTGAGTTGATGGCGAGCATCGTGCAGCCCTTTTCCTTGTACTCCTTGTCGGCGTGAATCCTGTCAAGACCGCCCTCGGGAGTGTTTATAAACATTGTCGGGAGCTTGCTTGAGTTGAGGAACACAACAGTGTAGCTCTTTCCCCCGACCGTGAGGACAAATTCGCCGCCGTTTGCGAAAGCAGTCGTTGCCGCGCCGTTTTCGAGCTTGACATCGCCGCACATCACGTCACCGGATGCGGTGAACCAAACAGTTATCGAGGACAGATCCGATTTTGACGGCATAAACATATAATACTTGCCGTCAACATCGCTCTTCCACCACGAGACGGTTCCGAGCTCGGATGAATTTTCTCCGCTTCCCTTTGCCGAAACGGCGAAGCTGCTCAGCGGCTCGGCTTCCTCGGCAAAAACACCGCCGAGTGCGAACGCCGAAAAGACGAGCGTCAGAGTCAGCAAAAGTGCCACAGCAGACTTTAATACCTTTTTCATTTTCTACCTCCTGATTGCCTTTTATTGTGCACAAAAAAATGCTCCACACCTCACATTATATAGGAAGTATATAAAAAAGTACGCTTGTAACGGAATTAAAAAACAAAAATGCCGGATTTTTAATTTCCGGCATTTATTTTTGCGCTTTCAGCTTCATCACTATTCTTTTAAATATGGACGAGCACCAGAGTCGCTCATAGATTTGATTTTTGAGGCAGTGCGGCTTTTCGGGCTTGCCGTTTCTGTAAATCTCATCGACGACGGCGATTATATCCCCTCGCCCGTGACCGCGCTCCCAGCCGCGGCAGTTGTCGCCGCAGATTATATAATTGTCGCCGTCAAAGCCTATAATGCGATGGAGCACATATTCGTCCCGCACGCGGTAGAGCACAATGTCATATTTGCGCGGGTCGGCGGTTGGGCGGACAAGGCGCACGGAGTCCCTGCCCTCTTTTAAAAAAGGGAGCATACTGACGCCGAGCGGCTCTATAACAACGCTGCCCGCAGCGGCAATAACAGTCTCATACGGAATAGGGCTGCCCATAATTATTCCTCGATAAAGCCGGCGGAGCGGACGGTGGCGAGAAACTCCGCAGTGTCATTCGCGGCGATTTCCCGCGACACGCCGTATTCCTCAGAAACCGCCGCAACGAGCTGCTCCTCGTCTGCGCCGTCAATGAGCTTTTTCCAGAGGAACGCGCCCGTCTCGTTCAGACGCAGCATGCCGCTGAAAATGTTTTTTGCCTCCGGAGAGCTGGCAATCACCACAAAATCGGTGCCGATCTCCGTCATATAGAATCCGTTTTTTATTTTCATAAGTAAGCCCTCATTGTTCTATGCTGAAAATACCGTCGTGCGCGGTCTGCGCGGCATCAAGCTCCATGTTGCAGCGCAGAAGATAGAACGGGACGGTGTTTATCAGCTTATTTGCGAAATCAAGATATTTCAGCATCAGGTTGTCCCTGTTCTCCGGGACCAGGAGCTGATTGAACATACGGCGCATTTTTTCGCCGTTGTCATGGATTTTTTCTATACGGTTACTGTCCGCTCTTTCGATGAAGCAAACGGCTCTGAGGGGAACTGTTTTGTTGCAGCCCCAATTTTCTTTTCCGCACCATGGTGTGCCCGCGCCGAAAAAAATTCCGCCACGGAAGAGGAAAAGCGGCTTGTCGCCGTTGATGCACTCGACCCTGCTGCCGAACAGGCGGCGCCAAAGCTTTATGTGCGTGCTTTTTCCCGTGCCGCTGGGCGCGGCGAACGCAACGCCGCAGCCGTCAAAGGAAATGAGTGCGGCGTGAAAAAAGGCGGCGTCATAATTGAAAACCTCATTGGAAATACATTCGCTTATAGCGACCGACTCAAGATAATCGTCGGAAAAGACTTCAGAGAAGCCCAGAAAATACCTCCTGAGCTTCTCTTTGTGTTCTTCGGAAGCACTTACGCTGAGCATAGGTGCTTCATCGGTGAGGTACTCCGCACACATATCCCTCACGAGAGTATGCGTGCAGGAGATACCTACCGTTAAATCTGCAATTTTTGCAGTGAAATCCATTAGTGGAAATCGCCTACATGATCGAGCTTACCGGAATCCTTGACGAACTCAAAGTCCGCATCTGCGTCCGCAGCTTCAGTCTCGGCGGGAGCCGTTGTTTCCGGCTCCGGGTCGGGCTTGCTGCCGCCGGTAATCTTGTCGATAATGCTCTTAATTGCATTTGCAATCTTCTTGAAGAAGTTGCCGATTGTGCTGCCTATGCTTGCAGACTCTGCCTTGTCGGCTGCGGGAGCAGCGGAAGCAACAGTTGCGAGCGCGGTCAAGGCAAGTGCAAGCACAAGAATAACCGCAAGAACTCTTTTAAATGTTTTCATCTCATTCTGCTCCTTTCTTAGCTGTCCAGATCGCCAAAATCTTCGTTTCCTTTTTTCGCATTTTGAACCTGCTGATCCGTGTCAATATGCTTGGAATCGAGTCCGATTCCCATTCTGACAGCAGCGAGGTCAAAGCAAACAAGCTCTGCAAGGGGCTTTTCATAATTTCTATTGTTCATTACAATCTCCCCCTCTTAATTGATCGAACCGCCGTCAGCTTCGAGAAGCTGAGCAACGCTGTAAGCTCTTGACTCACCGTAATAGTAGCTGTAGTGGGTATTGCCGGACTTGTCGGTAACCTCGACGCAGGGAGTCACATAGATGACCTTGGAGGTGTCGCCCGTAAAGCTGGTTGCTGAATCATAAGTGATGCCGGTGTCGATATCGACCCACATGATGCCGAGGAAGCTGGAATCGCCGTTCTTGTTGTGGTGATTCTTGCCGTTGTTCCACTGAGTCCACGCATCGGTTGAGAACTTGGCATTGTTGCCGGGGACATAGTTCCAGGTATCAAGAGTGACCTTCTTGTTTGTGCCGTTGCTGACAAGCTTCTTCGCTACGCGAGCCTCAAACGGAGTGCCGTTCTGAGTTGTGGTCTTATAGCCGCCCTCAAGAGTGGGGGTGGCGTTTGTATAAGACGCGACGAAGGTGGGCTTGTTGAAATAAAGCTCGGTGCCGTCATCCGCAGTGTGAGCAGTGGGCTGAAGGTCTTCAAGACCGACCTGATAGCCACCGAGAAGCGCCGCGACGCGGATATAGACCTTGCCGTCCTCATTTATAAGGAGAGCACCCTTTGTGACGGAGATATCCTGTCTTGCTTCGGCAAGCTCCGACTGGGAATACCACATAGCGGTGTACGCCGGAACAGACTGATGGAGCTCGTTGTCATTCCATGTCAGAAGATCCTTGGCAGTGAAGCTGTGAGTGAAAACCGTGGGATCGGTCTCATCGTATTCAGCGTCGCCCAAAGTCTTGGCATTCATGAAGTTAAGATAAGGAATGGTTCTGTGACCATAGGGTGCATAGAACTCCCAACCCTTGAAGTAAAGATCGGTATCCTCTTCGCCGGTCTCGGAGTCGTAAGCGACGGAAACTTCACCGGCAGTTGCTATGGAATTGCCACTCTTGTTCTTGAGTGAAGATGTCCAGCCGCTCTTGTACAGGTCGTAGTTGGGTCTGTTAAGAGTAGCAACAAGCGGGATCTCATCCAGCGAGTCAAAGGTAAGCGGATTTGCATTACGCGTAAGGCTCCAGGTTATGCTCCTGTATGATGTGCTGGTATCGAACGTTGCATAGTAGTGAATATCCGCTTCGTTGTAGTTCTTCAGAACATAGCCTTTGTAAAGACCGTTCTCATATGCATCGGTCTTTGCACCGAAGAGCAGATATGTCGGAGTTACATACTCTGTTCCTTTGCTGCCAATGACAGTCTGAGAGGTGGGGCTGAAAATAACCGGATATTCGGGTGCGGGGTTGTTCGTAGATCCTGCGTTTGAGCCGTTATCCCAGAAGAACTGGACATCGGTCTGCTGAGGATAATAAGTGCCGTGATAGTCGCTGAACACACTCATAAAGCCCTTGTAGGCAATGGTGTCCTTGGTGGGAACATCAGCCTTTACGCAGACCGTCCTGCCGTTCTGACCTTGCACTATGTTAATGCCAATCTTAGATTCATGCGCAGGAGCTGCAAGAGAAATGAAGGAGTCCTTTGCCTTTCCGACAGCATTCTTTGTCAGATAAACATCATCGGCGCTGATGTTTCTGGAGGTAAATTTTGTAGAGACGAGATCCCAGTTATCGTAAACCCAGACCTGGTCGCCTACATTAAGCGTTGTGTTTTTATTGATTGAGTCAACCGAAATACCGGCACCATTGGTTGAGCACTTACCGCTACTGTCACCCGAATAAACAGCATAGAGCCATGTATTGTTGGTGCTGGTGTTGGTTGCGG
The DNA here is from genome assembly GCA_963612725.1 of Faecalibacterium prausnitzii. GTDB lineage: Bacteria > Bacillota > Clostridia > Oscillospirales > Acutalibacteraceae > CAG-177. Next base: position 54,716 of record CAVDWM010000013.1, read on the forward strand.
TCTGCGGAACGACTCTTGCGCCGTTTACCTCGTCGTTCGCCTCATAGGCTTTACCGGTGCTCGGATTTACGGTTTCGCTGGTGTTGTTCGGGTTGCAGTAGACAACCTTACCGGTTTGGGAATCGCGGACAACAGTCTCGATAATGAAAGAAGGCTCGTCTGTATAATTAGAGCTGGTGAATCTCGAGAAGGAGTTGCCTGTGACAACTGCGTGTCTGAGGTTTGCATAACCTGCAACATAGAGACCTGCGCCCTCTGCGTAAGCATAACCGCCCGAGCTGTAAAGACCGACTGTGTTGTTCGCGATGGTCGGGAACTTACTCAGATCGTCCATGTCCTGAATGTTGTCAGGACCGCACATATTGAGTACACCTTCGGCATCAACATAAACGCCGCCGCCCTCACTCATGGGAATCTTTGTGTTGCTACCATTTGCATTCTGTCTTGCATAAGTAGAGTTGTTTTCGATAACGCCGCCGGTGAAATTCATGACAGAGTTGCTGCCGACATAGACGCCGCCGCCGAAAGCGTGAGTACCGTTAGCATCAGTGTTATAGGAACGGCAGACATTGTGGTAAATCTTACCGCCGGACATATTGAAGGTTGCGCCGTTTTCAACAGCAACGCCGCCGCCCTTCGAGTAACGGCTGGGGCTGTTATTGTACATGAGCTCGTACTGAAGGCCGGTCCAGACGAAGTTGTCATGGATATTGCCGCCCTCAAGATTCAGAACTGCGTTGGAGCCGGTAACAAGAATACCGCCGCCGGAGACAGTCGTGGTCTGGAGATTGTCGCGGGCTTCGGTTCTCGCATTTGCGTATTTTGTAGCAAGAGTCTTGAAGTAATAAACGGAATTGCCGTTTGAATCGGTTCTTGTGTCCATGCCGCCGTTGGCAAGCTTATCAAGGACATTTCCGGTACCGCCGGAGATAGAACCGGTCTGAGCCGCAGAGGTATCCTTAATTGTCAAGAAGCCCTTGACGGTGAAGACGGAAGCCATCTGGTTGCCGTCGAACTTGCCGCCCTCGTTAAATGAGTGCTCAGCTGCTGCGCCGGAAACCGAATTAGTGTAAGATTTGCTTTTATCCTCGGGGTTCGGTATATTTCCGTCAAGACCGCTTCCGCGGGTCTTATAATCATCGCTCATCTTTATCGAATGACCGTTAAGGTCAATCGAGACATAAGCGCCGTCGGGAATCGTGATGACTGTGTTATCGTAGCTCGCCGCAACGCCGTCTACACGGTAATCACCCGCAGCGTAGCCAAGATAGAACCTGCCGCCCAGGCCTATTTTGTTGTACGATACATTGACGCGGGTGCCGTAGAACAGCGGGATCTCGATATCCGCGTCGATTCTCAGAAGGAGAGGTTTCTCTGCGGAATATAATGTCGCGTCGGACGCACGGTTGATGTATGTATGCAGTTCATCGAGCGTGGTTATCGACTTCGCAGCGTAGCGATAAGTGCCGTCATCAATGTTTTCCGCAAGCACACCGGCGGCAGGAATCATGACGGCTGCAACGAGCACGATAGCCAGAAGCAGCGACACT
>CAVDWM010000014.1:0-52249 GCA_963612725.1 Faecalibacterium prausnitzii
ATGTGTTTCGCGGTCGGCTGTTTTTTCTGAATTGACGGGTTAAATATTTGTAAATCCTACTTATTCGGGCTTGAAATAGGCGTAAAGAATGTATAAAATAATACTGTAAATCAAGGGCTGCATCCTTTGGATACAGCGCAACAGGAAAGGTCGTGCAAAGATGGCAAGATTTCTATATTCCGCTTTCTCCGACGAAGCCGCAGACGGCATCGACGGTCAGATAGCCGCCTGCAAGGCAAACGGCGTGACTCACATGGAGCTGCGCGGCGTTGACGGCAAGAACATCTCCGAGTTCACCGTTGACGAGGCGAAGGCACTCAAGGAAAAGCTTGACGCGAGCGGCATGAAGGTCTCCTCCATAGGCTCTTACTACGGAAAGATTGAAATAACCGACGATTTCGAGCCCCATTTCGAGGGCTTCAAGAACACCGTCGAGGTGGCGAAGATACTTGAGACGAAGTATATCCGCATGTTCAGCTTCTATTTCACAAAGGGCGAGAGCTACGACGAGTACCGCTCGGAGGTCATGCGCAGAGTCAGAGCCATGGCTGAATATTCAAAGGAGCGCGGCGTCCTCTGCTGCCACGAAAACGAGCGCGGTATTTACGGCGATATCCCCGAGAGATGTCTCGATCTCCACAGGGAGCTGGGCGATGTGATTGGCGGGATTTTCGACCCCGCGAACTATATTCTCAACGGCGTGGACATTCTCCCCGCATACGATTTGCTTGAGCCGTATATCACCTATATGCACGTAAAAGACGCGATAGGCGCAGAGGAGACGGTCGTTCCCGCAGGTCAGGGCGACGCTCATTTTGACGAGCTCATCCGCCGCTTCAACAAAAAAGAGGGCGAGAGATTTCTCTCCGTCGAGCCGCACCTCAAGGTGTTTGACGCTCTCAAGACCATCGAGCGCGACGACAGCCTTTCGATAAAGATGGACAAGTTCACTTATCCCGACAACAACGCTTCCTTTGCCGCCGCAGTGGGCGGCATAAAGGAGGTTCTTGCGAGGGTCAAGACCCTGCGCTACGGCATAATCGGCGTGGGCAACATGGGTTCTGCGCACCTCGGCTATTATCTCGACGGACTCATCCCCGAGATGGTTCTCACCGCGATAGCGGATATCGATCCCGCAAAGCTTGAGCGTGCCGAGAAAAAATGCCGCGACAGAAGCTGCGAGATAAAATGCTTCGACTCAGCCGAGGCTCTCATTGATTCTGGCGAGGTCGATGCCGTTATAGTCGCGACGCCTCACTACTCCCACCCGCCGATAGTCGAATACGGTCTGACTCACGGCGTCCATGTGCTCAGCGAAAAGCCCGCGGGTGTCTATACAAAGCAGGTTCGCGAGATGAACGAGGTCGCTTCAAAGAGCGATAAGGTGTTCGCGCTGATGTTCAATCAGAGGACGAATCCCATGTATATCAAGCTGCGCGAGGTCGTGCAGAGCGGCGAATACGGCGAGCTGCACCGCTTCAACTGGCTCATCACCGACTGGTACCGCACGCAGGCATATTATAATTCCGGCGGATGGCGTGCGACCTGGAGCGGCGAGGGCGGCGGCGTCCTGCTCAACCAGTGCCCGCATCAGCTCGATCTGTGGCAGTGGATAACCGGTATGCCCGCCTCCATCCAGGCGCAGTGCTCCGTCGGCAAATGGCACAATATCGAGGTTGAGGACGATGTGACCATATACGCCGAATATCCCAACGGTGCGACCGGCGTGTTTATCACGACCACCGGCGACGCGCCCGGCACGAACAGACTTGAAATAACGCTCGACCGAGCAAAGATAGTCTGCGAAAATGACAAAATAAGAGCTTATGTCCTCGACCAATCAATGACCGAGTTCAGCAAAACCGCCGAGGAGGGCTTCGCGAAGCCCGACGGTCACTGGGAGGATATCGAATATACTGACACGGACACGGAGCAGCATGTCGCAGTCACAAACGCTTTCGCAGCGCATATCCTGCACGGCACTCCGCTCACCGCTCGCGGCGAAGAGGGCATCAACGGTCTGACCATATCGAACGCGGCGCATCTGTCGTCATGGCTCGGAAAAAAGGTCTCTCTCCCGATAGACGAGGATCTGTTCTATGCCGAGCTTCAGAAGAAAATAGCCTCGTCCTCCGGCAAGAAGGAGCCCGTCAAGGAAGTTGTCGTTGAGGATATGTCCTCGACCTACGGCTCATAATCGAAAAAACAGAGGTAGAATATGAAGATATCTGTCGTGGGCTGCGGCGGAATAAGCCGCACCCACATCGGAGCCGTCCGCGACATATCCGACGCTCGGATAATCAGCGTTGCGGACTGCATCCCCGAACGCGCCGAAGCGGCGGCAAGTCTTTGCGGCGCGAAGGCATACACGAGCCTTGAGGATATGCTCGCGTCCGAGAAGCCCGATATCCTACACATCTGCACCCCGCACAATCTCCATGTTCCCATGGCGGTTTACGCAATGGAGCGCGGGGTCGATGTGCTGTGTGAGAAGCCCTGCGCCATAACGAAAGATCAGCTTGAAAGGCTGCGCGAATGTCAGCGCAGGACAGGGCGGCAGTTCGGAGTCTGCTTTCAAAACAGATACAACCGCTCGGTTCAGTATCTCAAGGATATCATTGACTCTGGACTGTACGGAGAACTTATCGGCATGAGGGCTTTTGTCACCTGGAAGCGCGACGCGGACTATTACGCGAGCGGTGACTGGCGCGGCAAAAAGGCTGCCGAGGGCGGCGGAGTGCTGATAAATCAGGCTCTGCACACGCTCGATCTGATGAATATGCTCGGCGGAAATGTAAAAGCCGTGACCGCCCATGCTTCAAACGACCACCTCAAGGGCATAATAGAGGTTGAGGACACGGTGAGCATATTTGCCGAATTTTCTCAGGGCTTTCGCGGAGTTTTCTTCGCGACCACCGCAAACGCCGTCACCTCGCCAATAATACTCGAAGCAAGCTTCGCCGACCGCTCGGTACGCATCGAGGGCGACAGCGTGTTTGAACTCAGGGGCGATAAACTCACCCCCGTGCTCGCTGCGGACAGGTTCGACAACCATGGCAAGCTCTGCTGGGGCAGCGGACACGGTGCGCTGATACGCGATTTCTACGACGCGGTTAAAAACAACCGCCCGTTTGCGATAGACGCGCAGGAGGGCGGCAAAGCCGTCGAGCTCCTGCTCGCCGTTTATAAGAGCGCCGAGACAGGCGAACGCATAGAGCTATAAAAGAAGAAAGGGAAGATTAAAATGCAGATGACTTTTCGCTGGTTCGGCGACACCAAGGACACGGTATCGCTCGAACAGATAAGGCAGATCCCCGGCATCAGGGGCGTTGTCCCCGCGCTGCACACCCTGCCCGCAGGCGAAGCATGGCCGCTCGATGCGGTCATGGACATGAAGCACGAAATCGAGACGGCAGGTCTTACGATGGAGTGCATCGAGAGCGTCAATGTCCACGAGGATATCAAGCTCGGCAACGAAAACGCAGACAAATATATCGACAACTATATCGAATCCGTCCGCAATCTCGGCAAGGCGGGCGTCAGGGTGATATGCTACAATTTTATGCCCGTTTTCGACTGGACGCGCACCGACCTCGCCATGGATATGGGCAACGGCGCGACCTGCCTGTCATATAACGGCGCACAGATCGAGGGCAAAAGTCCCGAGGATATGTTCCGCGAGATTGACGAAAACTCGAACGGCTACGCGATGCCCGGCTGGGAAACCGAGCGCATGGGCGAGATAAAGGAGCTTTTCCAAAAATACAAGGGCATAACCGAGGACGATCTTGTTGAGAATCTCCGTCACTTCCTGCGCCGCATAGCTCCCGTCTGCGAGGACTGCGGAATCAAAATGGCGATTCATCCGGACGATCCGCCGTGGGGCATTTTCGGTCTGCCGAGGATAATCAAGAATACCGCGGATCTCGAACGCCTGCTCTCGCTCGTTGACAGCGACATAAACGGCATCACCTTCTGCACCGGCTCGCTCGGCGCATCGAAGGACAACGACCTGCCCGCGATGATAAGAAAATTCGGCGACAGGATATATTTCGCGCATCTGAGAAACGTCCTCAGGCGCGACGGCTGGTTCAACGAGACCTCTCACCTGTCCTCGGACGGCTCGCTCGATATGTACGAGATAGTCAAGGCTCTCTACGAAAGCGGATTTGACGGCTATATCCGCCCCGATCACGGCAGAATGCTGTGGGGCGAAAAAGCCCGCCCCGGCTACGGTCTGTATGACCGTGCGCTCGGAGCGGCATATATAAACGGACTCTGGGAAGCTGTTTCAAAGTCCGAAAGGGAAGGAAGATAACCATGGTACACGAAAATCTTAACGGCCGCGTTGCGGTCATAACCGGCGGCGGCGGAGTTCTCTGCAGCGGATTTGCGAAGGATCTCGCGGCTCAGGGCGTCAAGGTCGCGATACTCGACCTGCGCGAGGAGGCGGCTCGGAAGGTCGCGGACGAGATAAAAGCGGCGGGCGGCGAGGCTCTTGCGGTCGGCTGCAACGTGCTCGAGAGTGAGAGCCTTGAGGCGGCACGCGAGAAAATAAACGCCGCGCTCGGCTCGTGCGATATACTTGTCAACGGCGCAGGCGGCAACTCTCCGCTCGGCACGACGACCAAAGACACACTCGAGCTTGAGGACATAGCCCACAAGGCGGAGGGAGTCAAGACCTTCTTCGACCTCGATCCCAAGGGCATTGAGTTCGTTTTCAATCTCAACTTCCTCGGCACGCTGCTCACCACGCAGTGCTTTGCAAAGGACATGATAGGCAAGGAGAGCGCGACTATTCTCAACATCTCCTCCATGAACGCCTACAGACCGCTCACGAGGATCCCCGCATACTCGGCGGCAAAGGCGGCTGTCTCGAACTTCACCCAGTTCATGGCGGTTCATTTTGCCGACGTCGGCATCAGAGTCAACGCGATAGCGCCCGGCTTCTTCTCGACAAATCAAAACAAGACCTTGCTCTTCAACGAGGACGGCTCGCTCACCGCACGCTCTGACAAAATAATCTCTCACACTCCCCTGCGCCGCTTCGGCGTGCCGGAGGATCTGACGGGCGCTCTGCTGTTCCTCTGCGACGAGAGCCAATCAGGCTTCATAACCGGAGTTATCCTACCCGTTGACGGCGGCTTCTCCGCCTATTCGGGCGTATAAAATTCCGTAACGAATCGGATCTACCGCAAAGCATCATACAGCTAAATCCTACCCACGGCTTCACGGGGTAGGATTTTGTTTTTGTCGATTTTGCATTTTGCGCCGTCCGTCTTTTTATCCGAAAAATTTTCCTTCGTGCCTTGAAGCTCTTGACTTTTTCTGCCGAAAGCTGTATTCTCTGTGTTAATGTTTTATTTTCCTTTGAAGGTGATAAGAATGAAGAAATTCAAAAAAATTGCGGCGGTTCTGCTCTGCGTTGTTATGATAGCGGCATCGCTCCAATGCCTCGCCTTTGCCGCACCGCAGGAGAACGACAAGCTCAATTTCCTCGTGCTCGGCGATTCGATAGCCCAGGGCTACGGCGTTGAGAACTGTGAAGACGCGGCTTACGGCAGGATAGTTGCCGACACCAACGGCTACAATTACCGCAACCTCGCTCAGGTCGCCAACGATACGCAGGATCTAATTGAAAAAATCGAGACCGTTGACGAGTTCCGCGAGAGCATCGCGTGGGCGGATATCATAAATATCTGCATCGGCTCGAACAACTACCTTGCAAGCAAGGATGTCGTTTGGATAACCATTGGCGCACTGTTCGGAACAAACGACAAGAAGCTCGATGAGATAGCCTACGGAATCTATGACGACTTCAACACCATCTATGCGCTCATCCGCGAGATAAACCCCGACGCGACGCTGATATTCGACAATATCTACTGCGCGTGGAAGGGACTCGGACATATTCCGTTTATCAAGGCGGTTTCGCGCATAAACGCCATGCTCAACAAATTCGCCGCAAAGCATGACGATGTTGTTATATTCAACACGAGCGCGGTCATTTCGCACAACACCGAGCTTTTGGCGGACGACTGCGTGCACCCGAACGCCAAGGGCAATGTCGAGCTTGCAAGGCATATGCTCGTTCTGCTCAAAAGCCTCGGACTCGGAGAGAATACCGAGCCGGTCATCCTGACCCCCGGCGTGGACTATAACTTCTACCGTCAGAGCTTCGGCAATGTGTTCGGCACGGTCGTTTGGCAGCTGGTGCGCTTCCTGACGGGCAATGTACCCGGGCTTGATATCTGAATCTGAAATACATAGGGGACTGCGCTAAATGCGGCAGCCCCTTTTGACTTTAATGTGCAAAATTTTTATTGCACAAGTCGCGATATGATGTTATTATATATATTAGTTTTTTGCTTTGGGATGTGATTATATGGATTCAAGCTATCTTCCGGCAGGATACAAGCCCCTGCTCGATATCAGGCAGACTCAGGTGGCCATCAAAAAGGTCAAGGATTTTTTCGAGAGGGATCTCGCTATCCAGCTCAATCTTACCCGCGTCTCCGCGCCGCTTTTCGTGCGCTCGGACTCCGGACTCAACGATACCTTGAACGGCGTCGAGCGCCCCGTCGCGTTCGACATAAAGGACATGGACAATGATGTTGAAATCGTCCAGTCACTCGCAAAATGGAAGCGCCGCGCCCTCAGGGACTACGGCTTCAAGGCGGGCGAGGGTCTCTATGCGGATATGAACGCCATACGCCGCGACGAGGATACCGACAATCTCCACTCCGTCTTTGTCGATCAGTGGGACTGGGAGAAGATAATAACTCCCGAGCAGCGCAATGTTGACACCCTCAAGAGAGCCGTCCGCGCCATCTACAGGAGCCTGCGCCACACCGAGACTTATATCGCCGAGGAATATGACTTCATCGGCAAGTTTCTGCCCGATGAGATATCGTTCATCACCACGCAGGAGCTTGAGGATATGTATCCCGACCTGACTCCAAAGCAGCGTGAGACCGAAATTGCCCGCGACAAGGGCGCAGTGTTCATCATGCAGATCGGCGGCAAGCTCCGCTCCGGAGACATCCATGACGGACGCGCTCCGGACTATGACGACTGGAGCCTCAACGGCGATATCGTGGTATATTATCCTTTGCTCGATATGTCATATGAGCTGTCGAGCATGGGTATCAGAGTCAACGCCGAGTCACTCGCGGCTCAGCTTGAGGAGAGAGGCTGCCCCGAGCGCGCCGAGCTCCCGTTCCAGCGCGACCTGCTCAACGGAAATCTTCCGCTGACCATGGGCGGCGGCATCGGTCAGTCCCGCATGTGTATGTTCTTCCTGAGAAAGGCGCATATCGGCGAAGTCCAGGCGTCCGTTTGGCCGCAGGAAACAGTCAATGCGTTCAGAGCGCAGGGCGTTTGTATGCTGTAAAAATAACAATCTGCTCATTCGAGAGAACCAAGCCAAGCTGCCTTTGTTCAGCTTGGCTTTTTGTTTCGCAGATATTTTTATGCTGTTCTGAGTTTATTCCATATTGTCTATGTAGCTGCAAGCCGCAAGTGCCGCCACGGAGCCGTCCGCTGCCGCAGTGGTCAGCTGGCGCACCTGCTTTGTGCGGCAATCGCCCGCAGTGAAAACTCCGGGGGTTCTTATTTCGCAGCTCTCGTCCGCAACGATATAGCCGTAGTCATCGAGGTCGGCAACATCCCTGAAGCTCTCGTTGTTCGGCATCTGACCGACAGCAACGAAAAGTCCGTCCATCGGAATGGAATGGGGCTCCTCGTCACCTGTTGCTATCTTTATGCCGTCGAGCTCGTCGCTGCCGATAAGCTTGACTACCTTAGTGTTCATGAGAAGCTTGATATTGTCCTTCTCGCCGAGCTTTTTGACAAGAGCCTTTTCGCCTCTGAATTCATGGCGTCTGTGAATGAGAGTGACGCTCCTGCAGTAAGACGCGAGGAAGAGCGCGGACTGGAGCGCACTGTCTCCGCCGCCGACAACGGCGACATTCCTGCCCTTATAGAAGGCTCCGTCGCACACCGCGCAGTAGGACACTCCCCTGCCCGCGAGATCGTTTTCGCCGTCCGCGCCGAGCGGTCTGTGGCGCGCTCCCGTGGCGATTATAACGCACTTGCACCGGTAGCTGTTCGAATCGGTTATGACGGTCTTTATCTTTCCGTCAACTATCTTTATGACCCTCTCCAGCTCGACATCCGCGCCGAGCTCCATCGCCTGCGAGACAAGGTTGTCCGCAAATTCGCTTCCGCTTATCTGCGATATTCCCGGATAATTTTCAACTCTCGGCGAAGAGGTTATCTGACCGCCGAAGGACTCGCCCTCGGTCACGAGCACGGTTTTTCCCGCTCTGAGCGCATAGATTGCCGCCGTGAGTCCGGCAGTGCCGGCACCGACGATAACGATATCAAATTGCTGCATTTCTTTTCCCTCTGAATATGGCAAAATTTCTTTAATGCGCCGAAAACCGGGTGAAGCATACTCCACCCGATCTTCCGCTTTCTATCAGTGCATCAGCACTGCTCAATGAACTTTTTGATGTTTGAAAGATTGACGAAGCTCTCATATCCGTCGCCGTCGGTGACGATAAGAGTCGGAGCCTGTCTGATGCCGTATTTCATCGTCAGATCCTCCTGAGCCTCCGCATCTATCTTCTCATAGCCGATATTCGCCTTGTCCAGCAGCGTATAGGCTATCTTGCAGTTGGGGCAGGTCTTTGTGGTGAAGAGCATGACCCTTGAGCCGCCCGAAGCTTTGGGAGCATCCTCATGCTTGCCGTCCTCCACGGTGTGGCTGACGGTGCGCTCGTTCTTGAGATGGGACGCGCCGAGGTTATAGACGGTTCTGTCCTTGAACTCCTGCGCCTTGCCGTCGTTCCAGTTCTGGACGGGGCGGTAGTAACCGGTGATACGGCTGTAGACCTCGGTCTGACCGCCGCACTCGGGGCAGGTGAAGTGCTCGCCCACGATATATCCGTGATCCTTGCACACGGAGTAGGTCGGGGAAATGGTATAATAGGGCAGCCTGTAGTTCTCGGCTATCTTGCGCACAAGGGAAGCAGTCGAGGTCCAGTCGGGCATCTTCTCGCCGAGGAAGGCGTGGAAAACGGTGCCGGAGGTGTATCTCGTCTGAAGGTCGTCCTGAATGTCGAGTGCCTCAAAAATGTCCTCCGAGAATGAAACGGGGAGGTGCGAGCTGTTGGTGTAATAGGGCGTGCCGCCGTCCTTCGCTGCGGTGATGATATCCGGAAACTGAGCGACATCATGCTTTGCAAAGCGATAAGTGGTGGACTCTGCGGGAGTTGCCTCAAGGTTGTAGAGATCGCCGTACTCCTCCTGATAATCGGAGAGGCGCTCGCGCATATGGTCGAGGACTTCCTTGGTGAACTGCTGGGTCTTTTCGTGGGTCATATCCGCTCTGAGCCACTTGGCGTTGAGACCGACCTCGTTCATGCCGATAAGACCGATGGTCGAGAAGTGGTTCTCGAAGGTGCCGAGGTAGCGTCTGGTGTAAGGGTAAAGACCCTCGTTGAGAAGCTTCGTGATAACGGTGCGCTTGACGCTGAGCGAACGGGCTGAGATATCCATGAGCCTGTCGAGTCTGCGGTAGAAGTCCGCCTCATTCTCTGCAAGATATGCGATTCTCGGCATATTTATCGTAACAACGCCTATTGAACCGGTGCTCTCGCCGCTGCCGAAGAAGCCGCCGGACTTCTTTCGAAGCTCGCGCAGGTCAAGGCGCAGTCTGCAGCACATGGAGCGGATATCGCTCGGCTCCATATCGCTGTTGATGTAGTTCGAGAAATAAGGAGTGCCGTACTTCGCGGTCATCTCGAAGAGAAGCTTGTTGTTCTCGGTGTCAGACCAGTCAAAGTCGCGGGTTATGGAATAGGTCGGGATGGGATACTGGAAGCCGCGTCCGTTGGCGTCGCCCTCGATCATGGTCTCGATGAACGCCTTGTTGACCATATCCATCTCTTTCTTGCAGTCCTTGTATTTGAAGGGCATCTCCTTGCCGCCGACAATGGCGTTGAGCTCGGCAAGGTCGTTGGGAACGGTCCAGTCAAGGGTTATATTCGAGAAGGGAGCCTGAGTTCCCCAGCGGCTGGGTGTGTTGACGCCGAAGATGAACGACTCGATGCACTTCTTGACCTCGCGGTAAGAGAGGTTGTCCGCCTTGACGAACGGAGCAAGATATGTGTCGAACGAGGAGAACGCCTGAGCGCCCGCCCACTCGTTCTGCATAATGCCGAGGAAGTTGACCATCTGGTTGCAGAGGGTCGCAAGGTGGCTCGCGGGAGAGGATGTTATCTTTCCCGGAACGCCGCCGAGCCCCTCCTGAATGAGCTGCTTTAAAGACCAGCCCGCGCAGTAGCCCGTGAGCATGGAGAGGTCGTGGAGATGGATATCGCCGTTTCTGTGGGCGTTTGCTATCTCCTCGTCATAGACCTCGGAGAGCCAGTAATTCGCGGTGATTGCGCCGGAGTTGCTGAGGATAAGTCCGCCGACGGAATATGTGACGGTCGAATTTTCCTTGACGCGCCAGTCGGAGACCTTGACATAGCTGTCAACCAGCTCTTTGTAGTCAAGAATGGTCGATTTCATGTTTCTGACTTTCTCGCGCTGCTTTCTGTAGAGAATATAAGCCTTCGCGACATCGGAATAACCCGCCTGGCTGAGCACCGACTCAACGCTGTCCTGAATATCCTCAACGGCGATAAGCCCGTCCTTAATTTTGCTCTCGAAGTCCGAGGTGACCTTGAGTGCGAGCAGGTCAATGACCGTCGGATGCGTTTCCTTGTCGAGCGCGTCAAAGGCCTTCGATATAGCCGCAGATATCTTGGCTATATCAAAATCGGCGACCGCGCCGTCTCTTTTAATAACCCTGTACATCATCATGCCTCCATTTTCTTTACTTTTTCAAATATGCGCTTCAGCTGCGCCGTCTGTCTACAATTATAGATGCAGCCATGGCAAATGTCAACAGTAAAATACAATATATTGTGTAGAATTTATTTTTATACCCCAAGATGTTCTAAAATTCAGAGCTTTTCATATTCCCCTTATTTCAACCCTCGGGACATTTTTACGGACTATATCCGCAAAAGAGCGCAGCGTTTCGCGGCTGTGCGCGCCGAGACCCTTCTGCAAAACGAACTCGGAATCGGTGAAGCTTTGCAGAAAATACTTCTCGTCGCCCCTGAGCCACTCGCCTATTTTTTCAAAATCCTCCGCGCTGTGCAGCTCGCGCACAACGGTCGTGCGGAATTCAAAATCGGTCTTTCCGCCCATGAGCAGGCGCACGCTCTCATATATAGGCTCCATATCAATTTTTTCCAGACCGACCGTCTCGGCATATTTTTCGGGCGAATTTTTGATGTCCATCGCCACATAGTCAACAAGTCCTGCGTCTATAAGCGACCGCAGCTTGTCGGGAAAGGTTCCGTTGGTGTCGAGCTTGACGAGATAGCCCATATCCTTTATGCGCCTTGCGAACTCGTCAACGCCGTTGTTCACGAGCGGCTCGCCGCCTGTTATGCACACGCCGTCGAGCATACCCTGACGCTTTTTTAGAAATGAAAAGAAGTCCTCCTGTGCTATCTCATATTCATCTCCGCCGGGGAGAATCAGCTCCGAATTTTGGCAGAACGGGCAGCGGAAATTGCAGCCGCCGAGGAACACGGTGCAGCCCGTCTTGCCGGGGAAGTCGAGCAGTGTAAGTTTTTGAAGTCCTCTGATACGCATACCGATACCCCTTTCAGGCCGTAAAATCGAGACGGAGAAAAGCGGTTTTTCCGCCTCCGGTGGAATATATTATATACCATGAAAGCACCATTGTCATCAAAAACATCCTGAAAAGTTGCACAAAGATTACCACAAAATACTGTGCATATTACCGCCGCGATACATATATGTTGCATTTTCTTTGAAAATTTGATACACTCATAGTGTGCCATTCCGATATATATGTATAACTGTTGCGGAGGTGTTTCAATTGGACGGAAAAAGACCTGTTGCGGCGATACTCTATGACTTCGACCGCACGCTTTGCACAAAGGACATGCAGGAATATCAATTCATTCCGAGCGTCGGCATGGAGCCTGCGGATTTCTGGGGGCTCGCCAACAGCTACGCCGAGGAGGAGCATATGGACAAAATTCTGTCCTATATGTACATTATGATAAAAAAATCGCAGGAGTGCGGGATCCCGCTGACGAGAAAAAGCGTCGTGGAGTGCGGACGCGCGATAGAGCTGTATAAGGGTCTGCCCGACTGGTTCGACCGCCTCAACCGCTTCGGCGACGAGAACGGCGTGACCGTCGAGCACTATGTCCTCTCGTCGGGGCTCAAGGAAATAATCGAGGGGTCGGGGATAGGCAAGTGCTTCAAAGAGATTTTCGCCTGCGAGTTCCTTTACGGCGAGAACGGCGAGGCGGTATGGCCCAAGACCGCCGTCAACTACACCGCAAAGACCCAGTTCGTCTACCGCATAAACAAGGGCGTGCCCGATGTGTCGAACGACAGGGATCTCAACCGCTCAACGCCGGACAATAAGCGCCGCGTGCCGTTTTCGAATATGCTGTATATCGGCGACGGTCTCTCGGATGTCCCGTGCATGAAGATGGTCAAGGCCTACGGAGGATGCTCGATAGCCGTTCATAACAACGAGCCGCGCCAGCTCGAGGGCGTGAGCGACCTGCTCTACCACAACCGCGTTGACTTCGCCTTTGCGGCGGACTACTCCGAAAACAGCGGGCTTGACAGAACCGTCAAGGACATCATACGCAGAATAGCCATAGACAGCACGCTGCACGACGAGCACAGCGAACAGAAGCGCCGCTCGAAATGCTGCTGCGCGGACATCTGACGGAGCGATAATATGTCTGTATTTTTTACCGCCGCAGTATGCGTATACAACACCGAAAAGTATCTTCGCGAATGTCTGGATTCCGTTCTCGCGCAGAGCTATGAAAATTTTGAGCTGCTTATAATCGACGACGGCTCGACGGACGAAAGCGGAAAAATCTGCGACGAATACGCGGAAAAAGACAGCCGAGTGCGCGTCATTCACACAAAGAATCAAGGGGTATTGCTCGCGAGAAAAGCCGCGTTCGAGAACGCGTGCGGGGACTATTTCATTGTCTTCGATTCGGACGATACCGTCTCATCCGAGCTGTTTTCACGCTTGAGCGAAAAGATAGAACAGTGTGCGCCCGATATGGTATTCTTTGATTACAATAAAATAAACGACGAAAAGGTCACGCACGAAAAGACCCTCGACGGCGAGCGCATGTTCAATAAGGACGGCAAAAAAGAGCTTTGGGAGCTGCTGCTGCGCTCAAAATTCAACTCGCTTTGGTGCAAGTGCATAAGGCGCGATAAATTCGACTATGATATAGACGCGGCTTATTACAAAGGCTACAGCCGCGGCGAGGACAGGCTCGTCTCGGCGCATATGCTGAGCCGGCTCGACTCCTTCTGTTACCTGCCCGAGGCACTTTACAACTACCGCACCTCGGCATCCTCTCTTACGCGGACATATTCGTTTGAAAATCTCGTTATGTCCTCCCGAGCAACGGAGGAGATAAGGCAGATGATATCGTCCGACGGCTGCCTCGACGGCGAGTGCGAGGAACTCATATGCTCCCTCGCGAGGATGATCTACCGCAATTTTCTCTATCCCAACGCCGTCTCCCTGCCGAAAAAGGAGACCGTTGAGCTGATAAAGAAAAGCGAAGCTCTCGGCATCTATAAGCTGTGCACCGACCGCAGGGCTGACAAATACTCCTCGAAGCCGGAAAATTTAAAATTTTCGCTGCTCAGGAGCAAAAAATATTCCCTGCTCGTTGACGCGATAAGGCTTAAAAACAGGATATAGCGCGAATAAAATCGATTACCTTGACAAAATTTCCGTCGGGCGTTATAATATCCTTCCGAAAACTGCCCGTGCGGAAAGGAAGTGAAAGCCATGGGCACAGAACAAAAAAAAATTGCCGCCCAGAATAAGAAGGCTTTTCACGACTATTTCGTGCTCGACAGATACGAGGCGGGAATCGAGCTTTGCGGCACGGAGGTCAAGTCCATCCGCCAGGGCAAGCTCAATCTCAAGGACTCGTGGTGCTCGATAGTTGACGGCGAATTATTCGTCAACGGAATGCATATAAGTCCCTATGAGCACGGCAATATCTTCAACCGCGACCCGCTGAGGGTGCGCCGCCTGCTGATGCATAAGCGCGAGATAATGCGTCTGCTCGGTCAGACGAAGCAGGAGGGCCTGACGCTCGTGCCGCTGAGCGTATATTTCGTCAAGGGGCGAGCAAAGGTCGAGGTCGGGCTGTGCAAGGGCAAAAAGCTCTATGACAAGCGTGAAACGGCCGCAAAGAAAGATGCCGCACGCAACATTGAGCGCAGCATGAAAAGCTTCTGATTCAATCGGCAAAAGCCGTTGATATATGGGGATGAAAGGATTTCGACGGGGAGGTTGAACTTCGGTAAGCGGGCAGCGGTGTGGGACCGCTAT
Organism: Faecalibacterium prausnitzii; assembly: GCA_963612725.1. Lineage (GTDB taxonomy): Bacteria > Bacillota > Clostridia > Oscillospirales > Acutalibacteraceae > CAG-177. The sequence continues at coordinate 14,498 of CAVDWM010000014.1, forward strand.
AAAACCCATACGTTTAAATAATAAACGACAACAAAACAGTTTTACAAGCTGCTTAAACAGCAGCCGTCTTTGCCGGGAGTACTGCGGCTCGGTATAAGGCGTCGATTAGCAGTGAACGTGCATGGGTGAGTGCTCCGTAACCCGTCATGAACAACGGAACTACCGAACCGGTGAGCCTGCCTGACGGCGCTCCGGCGAGGGAAGCTTAAAAGACAGGCTATGCCCGTAGAAAGCTGTGGGGAGCCCTTTTCGGACGCGGTTTCGATTACCGCCATCTCCACCATGAAAAAAGCACTTGCAAAAGCAGGTGCTTTTTTCAACGAAATTCGTTCCTTTTAAACGAGTGAAATATGCCTGTAGCATATAAAGGAACGAATTTTATTTCACTTGATGTGCAGCATCAAATTTCACAATTTACGAAGTAAATTATTTCACCGCGAGCAGCGCGAGCGATTTCACTAAAGTTCAAAATTGCATGAGTTGAAACTGCTGTTATTGCAAATGATTTTTATTTTTGCAGTCATATTCTGACTATTTCAACTTCATTTCCGTGTTCCTTTATCAAAGCTATAAGGTCGGTCGTCTTCAGCCACACCGTTGCGGTGTTGTCGTTCGGGTGGACGCCGATAAGACCGCCGTTGACAAGCTCCCCGTCGAGAAAAAGCTTCACTTTTCTCTCACTGTCGTTGAGTATTCCGAGCGGCGTCACCGCACCGGGGATCAAGCCGAGCAGGCTCATCAGATCATTTTCCGACGCAAAGCTCAGCGGGCGCGTGCCGTGCTCCTTTCTGAATTTTTTCAGGTCAACGCGTTTGTCGCCCCTGACGGTTATGAGATAGTAATTGCGCTTCTTGTCGTCTCTGACAAAGAGATTCTTGGCGTCCGCCTCGGGGTGCGGCAGCTCAATATGCGACATTTCCTCCATATTGAACACCGCGCCGTGCTCGGTCACTTCGTATTCTGTGCCCCTGCCTGTAAGAAAATCGTATACTTCCTGTTTATCCATAAAAATATCCTTTATTTAAAAAGGCTGCCGCATCGGGCAGCCTCTTTATTTTATATCAGTCCGGTGTATAGGTAAAGGTGAAGCACCATATTGAACACCGCGCCGTGCTCGGTTACTTCGTATTCTGTTCCCCTGCCTGTAAGAAAAGCATATATTTCCTGTTTGTCCATAAAAATATCCTTTATTTAAAAAGGCTGCCGCAACGGGCAGCCTCTTTAATTTATATCAGTCCGGTGTATATGTGAAGGTGAAGCAATGAGAGCGGAGCACCGCCGCGCCCATTATATTGAGCCTGAATGCGTTGCCGCGCATCGTCTGATTGCCTATCTTCATGCTTGAAATATATCCGCAGCTGCTGCCGCGCGCGCTGTCGTGCTCGAGTATCTTTATCCACTGCGCCGGATCGCTCTGGAGCGTTATGCGCTTTGACGAATCGACCTTCGCGTTATACGCCTCGACCTTCTTGCGAAGCTCCTCGCTCGAAATTGTCAGCGTGCGCTTGACATCGCCCTCGGGGCTTGTTCTGCCGCCCGCAAGATAAGGATAGCTGCTCTGGCTGCCGCCCCAGACATTTGAGCTTGAAGCGGTCGTGCCCGCCGCCTTTGAAAAATACGGGGTGAACGCCGGTGAGCCGTAGTAGGCAAGATATTCGCCGAGCGTCGCTTTTATCGCACTTTCGATAGACGAGCTCGTGCCGGCGTAGCTCTCGCGGAACGCATGGTTCGAGGTCGTAAGCTTAAAGTTCTGACGCTTTGCGTAGGTATATATCGCGACCATCTGCGCCTTTATAGACTCAAGCGGCGCGGAGGGACCTATCTCCGCATATGCCGTCTTGCCGAGATATTCGGCGAGCGGATAGCTCTTGCCGTTATATGTAACCGTGCTCGGCAGGCTCGAATCCTTGACGAGGCTGATGCCGTCATGGTTGTAATAGTGGAGCAGGATCTGCTTGTAGCTCCAGCCGCGGCGCGCATATTCCGACGCGCCGTCCTGGCTCATGCCGACCCCGTGACCGTAGCCGTAGACGGTAAACACGAAGGTGCCCGTATTCGAAGAGCTGTTCTTTGCCGTCGTCTCCGTCGGTTTCTCGGTGGGCTTGACGGTCTGCTTTTCCGTTGTGCTCTTATCCGTCACGGTTTTTGTGGTTATGACCGTCGTCAGAACGGCCGAGCCCTCGGTTATTGAATCCGGCACTACAGCGCGGGTCTGCCCGTCCGTGGTTTTTTCGGAATCGGTGCTCTGCGCGTCGGTGCCGTCCGAGCTCTGTTCGGCGGTTGTGTCGCCGTTCGGGGCTTCGACATCGGCGACAATAATTTCATCCATAACATCTACATCTATTATATCGCCCGTCCCGCTCTCGGTCGTGTCGGAGGTGCGTGCGCTGAGAAGCGACGCGCCGGACTGCGAGCCGTAGCCCTTGACGAGAAATGTAACGGCGGTGCCGATGAGCACGGCGAGAAGAATAATCGACGCCACTATAAGCGCAAGCTTTTTGCCGGTGCGCACCGGAGCCGATTTACGGTGAGACGGATGTTCGCCGTCTGCGATTATTATTGACGCTCCGTCGCCGATATCGTGCATGACAAAGCCGTTGCGCGCATAGTCGGCGAGCGCGGAATACAGTCTGTGCACGCAGGCATAGATAAACTCCTGCGTACTCTCGCCCTTTCGGCTGAAAACCCTGAACACACGCGCCCTGCTCTCGTCCGCTACGCAGATGAGCATAAAATACTTGCTGTTCTCATCGTCATTGCGGAACACATTCGATATCGCCGCTCCGACTGACGCGCCGCTCTTTGCTCTGGCATATCCCGCCATGGCGGCTGTATATTCGCTGTGGCTCTCATCCTCCCGCCGCTCGATATCGACCGGCTGAGAGAATATTACATCTTCAAAATCAGATGCCTCGTCATAGGGCAGAACCGAAAACACGAACGGACTGTTTTTGCTCGAAGCAACCGCCGCAGAAAGTCCGCGCTCCTTCAAAAGCATGACGATTTCTTCGGGGTCGCATCTCTCCTCTGCGCCCGACTCGCCGTCGGCGCCGTTCGCCTCGGCTTCGGGCGTCTTTACGCTTTCGCTGTTTTCCGCAACGGGCATAAATATCTCCTTGAGTTCTTCGGCAACCTTGGCGCATCTGCCGTCTGAGAGGGGAAGAAAAATCAGCCTCTGTCCGCCGCTTTTTTCGATAAAGCCGCTGTATTTTCCGTCGTCCGTCACGAGTATCCGTGCGTCGGCGGGCATAAGGCACTGATCCTCATCCGCCGTTTCGAGTGCCTCGGCTACCCTGTCGGAGAATGCGGTCTTTGTCCTGAGCGCGTCAAAAAGCAGCTTTTTTATCTCGATATAGTGCCGCTCTGCTGCGGCGAGCACCACAGTCTCCGTATCTCCGAACGCTCCGGCAAGGGCGGAAACCAGCTCGCGGCTGTCCGTGAACTGCTCAAAGCGGCACTCTCCGAACACAGAAGTGAAGACGGACTCATATTCCGCCATCGCCCTGCGCGGGAGGGGCTGATTGACAAAAGCCAGGAGCGAGATCTTATTTTTCAAAATATCACCTCATTAGTTGGGATACCATCTGTTTGCGTTTTTGTAGGGGTTTTGTTTGTTTTCCTTATCGTACCAGGCCTGAGGATATCTCGGGTTTGAGTTGGTCTTGACGAGCGAGGTGTCAACCTCCTCGCTCTCGCCGTCGCGCACCATTCGCGCCACAACGACAAGGCGGGCGTTGTCAAACTCATAGAGACAGGTCGAAAGAGTGAGAATCTTGTCGGTCGGCTTGATATCGACGCCCGTTGTGTAGAGCTTTCTCGAATCAAGCTCCGCAATATACTGCTCAAAGCTCGCCTCGCTTATATTCGTCCAGACATAGTTGAAGAAATACCCGTTGTCCTCGGCGGTGGTCGCATTTGTGATAAACACCGCGTAGACCTTCCACTTGTAGTCGTGATAGATGGTGTTGAACTCGATTATCGGATTGTTTATGAAGCCGCGAGTGGTGCGGTAATCGAAAAGCTTGCTGAATATCTTGTCCGAGCTGCGGGTGCTGTGACCGTAGATTATGCTGTTGCGGTCAAGCGGCTCGATTGAATTCGCATGAGCCAAAAACGGGTTTCCGAGATCCGTGTATCTGTGGGTGAAGCTTCGCTTGAGATAATACGAGTCGTTGTCGGTCTGGAGAATGGGGAAGTCCATCTTGAGCTTGTCTATCTTCAGCCAGCCGACGAGGTCGGTGTTCTGCGCATACGCCTCGGCGTACTTTAGCTGCATACCCTCGGGGAACTTGACATTCGGATATTTCGCCTTTATCTCGTCCCAGCTAAGCTCCTCGCTGGGCTTGACATCCTTTATGTCGTTGTCAACGATGTTGGGCTGAACGAAATATGTGTTTATCAGCATTCCCGCGCTGACGAACACCGTGATTATTGCCGCCATAAAAACTATCTTGCGCACTATCTCCGAGACGGTGTCGCCCTTCATCGGGATTATGCCTTTTATAAATTTTTTGAAGCCCTTTTCGCGCCCGTTATTCCTCTCGCTTTCGCTGACCTCGCGCTCATATTCGCGCAGTGAGCTGCGGTCGCGCTCGCTGAGATTGACTGCAAAAACGGAATCGGTCGGCATATCGAAATCATCGAGTGCCTGCTCGGTCGGGTATTCCGGCTCGGTCGCCTTCGGAATATCCTCGCCGCTGAGATCGTCGGGCGGGATAAACCTATACAAATTGTCCTTTTTAGGCTCGGCGGGCTTCTCCTTTTCAGGCTCTGCCGTCGTTTTTTCCTCCGGCTCGGATTCGGGCTCGGATATAAATTCCGGCTCTTTTTCTTCATTCACGGTGCCGCTTTCCTGCCGTGATTCCGCCTGATTTTCGCCGTCGCCGCAGTCAAGATATCTGTGCGCGAGATCTTCCATTTCGCTGCGCCGCGCAGCAGGTTTATCGTCCTCAGCCGATGTGTAGTGCTCAAACATCTCCCTCATATCGGGCAGCGAAAGCTCGCCGTCTTTTCCGTTCTTGTCAGACATACTTTTTCCTCCGATACAGGTTTACTTTATTTTCTCTTCCAGCATCAGGCGTGCGAGGTTAAGCGCCCTCGACGCCGTGACGTATCTGTTATATTCACGGTCATTTTCGTGACCTGTGACTATCCTTTCAACAACCGTGCGCTCGCCGTCAGTAACCGCCGCAAAGCTCAGCCCGCCGGGCAGAACACCGTCGCCTCCGGGTCCCGCAAGACCGGTTGTGGATATGGCTATATCCGCGCCGCTCACACGCCTTGCGCCGAGTGCCATCTCTCTCGCCGTCTGTTCGCTTACGGCGCCGTAGGTATCGAGCGTCTCAGGCGAAACGCCGAGGAGCTTCATCTTTACATCATTGGAATAGCTGACGATTCCGCACTCAAAGACCTCGGACGCGCCGGGGATATCAGTCAGCCTTTTCGGTATATATCCCGCCGTGCAGGATTCGGCAGTCGCTATCTTTTTGCCCTTTTCTTTGAGCAGGGCGACAACGCGCTCTTCAATGCTGTTCATGTCGGTGCCGTATACGACATCGCCGAGCCTGCTGCAAATTTCTTTGACCACGGGAGCGCACAGCCTGTCCGCCCCGTCTGCGGCAGACGCTTTCGCGGTTATTCTCAGCCGCACTTCACCGCTTTTGGCATACGGTGCGACGGTCGGGTTCGCCGCGTCAAACATATCCCCTATTTCTTCGGCGACCGAGCTCTCGCCCATGCCGATTATATTGACCGTGTGCGAAACTATCGCACCGTCGGAATATTTTTTTAAGTACCCGCGCACGCTCTCGTTGAACATCGGGACAAGCTCGCCGGGGGGACCGGGCAGGATAATAACGCACTTGCCGTCCCTTTCGAGCGCCGCGCCGGGCGCAGTGCCGTGATTGTTCTCAAACACAACACCGCCGACTGGCAGCATCGCCTGCTTGAGGTTGTTTTTCGGCATATCGCAGCCCTTTGACCTGAAATATGCGCGTATGCGCTCCGCCGTGCCTTCGTCCTCTCTGAGCTCAAAGACCATAACCTCACAGCAGACCTCTTTTGTCAGATCGTCGTCCGTGGGTCCGAGACCGCCGGAGGTGATGACGATATCGCTGCGCCCGAGAGCGGTTTTCAGCTCCTGCGCGAGGCGCTCGGGATTGTCCCCGACAGAGCTGCGGTGCAGGACGGATATGCCCATCGCCGCGAGCTCCCTTGAAAGAAACTGCTCATTGGTGTTGAGGATATCGCCGAGCAGCAGCTCGGTTCCGACACAGAGAATTTCACACACTGCCATTGCTACTCACCTTTTGAAAAAGCTTTTATAACCGTAACCTTGGTGCCCTCGACCGCACGCTTTATGGGCTCGTCCCATTCGGTGCCGCGCTCCGCCTTTTCGACTCCGGCTATCGTCGGATGGGTGCGCGGATGCTTCGGGGTGAATACCGTGCAGCAGTCCTCATAGGGCTGGATGGATATATCAAAGGTCTCAATCTTTCTCGATATCGCGATGACCTCGTCCTTGTCCATACCGATAAGCGGGCGGAACACGGGCATTGAGGTCACGGCATCCGTGCAGGCTATTGCGGGCATGGTCTGGCTCGCTACCTGACCGACGCTCTCGCCTGTTATCAGTGCTTCGCAACCCTCTTTTACCGCTATCTCCTGCGAGATGCGCATCATCATGCGGCGCATGATAAGCGTGAACACCTCTTCGGGGCAGTTGTCTTTTATGAGCTCCTGAATCTCCGTGAACGGGACGACAAAGAGCATGATGCGCCCGCTGTATTTCGCGACCTGGCGCAGAAGCGAATGCACCTTCTGCTCGGCGCGTTGGCTCGTATAGGGCGGGGAGGCGAAGTGAATCGCTATCAGCTCCACGCCGCGCTTTGCCATCATCCAGCCTGCTACGGGGCTGTCTATTCCGCCGGAGACGAGCAGAGCCGCCTTTCCCGCAGAGCCCGAGGGCATACCGCCCGCGCCCTTGAGCTGGTTGCCGTGGATAAAGGCGCACTTGTCGCGCACCTCGACATTTATTATAACATCGGGATTATGAACATCGACCTTCAGGTGATGGAATTTCGAGAGTATCCTTCCGCCGACCTCTCTGCATATTGCGGGAGAATTGAGCGGAAACTTCTTGTCCGCACGCTTGGCCTCGACCTTGAAGGTCGCTGCGGCGTTGAGCAGGGGAGCCGTATATTCAACGCAGGTGTCAAGAATAATATCCATATCCTTTTCGACTGCGGCGGCACGCGAGAGTCCCGCTATACCGAAGACCTTGAGAAGTCTTTCGGTCGCTTCGTCCAAATCGGCGTCCTCGGGTCCTTCGACTATTACCGTTGACTGCGCGGGAGTGCAGGTAAACTTGCCGAGCGATGCGAGTCTGCGGCGGATATTCGCCATAAGCATATCTTCAAAGGTGCGCCTGTTGAGTCCCTTTAGTGCAAGCTCACCGTTTTTTACGAGAATAACTTCCTTCATATTTTGATTCCTTTTGCCTGTTTTACTTATTTTTTCTTATCGTTTCCTGCCCCTCGGCAATGCCGTCGATGAGCATATCTATCTCCTCTTTTGTGGTAAAGCGCGAGAAGCTTATCCTGAGCGGACTTTTTCGCACTTCGTCGCTCAGCCCCATATTCCTGAGCACCGAGCTTTGATGCCCCTTCGAGCAGGCAGAGCCGCTTGAGACATATACGCCGCGAGAGGAGAGAAAATTGAGCATCGGCTCCGAATTTATGCCGAGCACCGAAATATTGGTCACATACGGCAGTGCGTCCTCGGGCGAGTTTATGACAACTCCGCCGAGAGCCAAAAGTCTGTCCCGCATATAGTCGCGAAGCTCCGTGACTTCTTTGAGCTCCGCCGCAAGATTCGGCAGAGCCGCTGCCGCCGCGCCGAAGCCGGCTATCGCGGGCATGGGCTGAGTGCCTGGGCGAAGCTTTTCCTCCTGCGAGCCGCCGAAAACTATCTGCGACAGCCGCACGCCCTTTTTGACATAGAGTGCGCCGACGCCCTTGGGTCCGTGTATCTTGTGGGAGCTGACCGTCATCAGGTCAACGCCCATAGCCGCGGGCTTGAGCGGCAGCTTGCCGAAGGCCTGCACCGCGTCGCAATGAATAAGCGCGGGCGACTTCGCACGCGTCACCGCAGTCCTCGCCGCTTCGACCGGCTGAACAGTGCCCGTCTCGTTGTTGACCGCCATGATGCTGACAAGTACCGTGTCGGGAGTCACGGCATCAAAAAGCTCGCGCTCGCTGATGCGCCCGTTTTTGTCAACGCCGAGGCGTATGACCTCAAAGCCTTCGTTTTCGAGATGCTTGACCGTCTCTTCTACGCTCGGATGCTCGACGCTCGTCGTCACTATCCGTCTGCCGCGCCGGCGCATGGCGTGAGCCGCGCCCTGAACGGCAAGATTGTTGCTCTCCGTTCCGCCGGAGGTGAAATACACCTCGTCATTCCGGCAAAAGAGCCTGCGCGCCACCTTCGAGCGCGCACTTTCGAGCATTTCGTCAGCCTCTATCCCCTTTTGATGCAGGGATGACGGGTTGCCCCAAAGCTCTGTCACAGCGGTTTTTATCGCTTCAACAGCCTCACTGCACACGGGTGTCGTGGCGCTGTTGTCAAGATACGCCGTCATAAGAAAAATCACTCCAAACCGCACGATTCCCAATTATACTTATACATTCTGTATTATACAACATAATCACCGGACTTGCAATATATTTGAGCGGATTGCGGCAAGACTGCGCGCAAAGCTTTTTCCCATCCACGCACAAAGTGCCCGCCCGCTACATTATATGATATAAAGTGCAACAAGGACAGCAAATAAAGATTGACAAAAATATGCAATTTGCTATAATTAAGCTGTAGTGTTGCACCCGATAGTGACAAATCGGTTTTGAAGCAGATCCTTTCGCTTTGTCCGCGTCAAAAGCTCCGAGAGTGCAAGGCGGCGGAAAACGAGCTGTTTTCGGCGGTTCGCCCCTATCGGGTACAACACTAAATTACATAAAGGAGAGTTAACAGTGACAAAAAAAACAAGATCATGGGTCGCAGTGCTGCTTTTCATCGCAGTGTTCGGCGCCCTGCTCGTGACCGCGACCTTCACTGACCTTCAGGTCAGCCAAATCCTCACGGCAAAGGCACTCGCCGCCCACACCTACTACACAAACGAGACTGTATACGGCGTTGTACTCGAGGCGGTCGGCTCATCGCCCGTCTATCTCATGCTCGCATTCAGCTTCCAGATACTTTTCTGGCAGGTCATGCGCAAGATGAAAAAGCATCCGTGGAAAGAGCTTCTTGCGATACTCCTGCTCGTCGCGGGCACGATATCCTATTTCGTACTGTTCGACGACGCCGTCAAATATGCGCTTCAACACATCGGACCCGAGGCAGAAGCATTCAAGGATGCCAGCTTCCTCAAGGGAATTTCGCTGTTCTTCGCGGGTCTTATGACCTTCTTCGCGACCTTCGCCATCAGGAACTACTCCGAGGAGTCGGTCAATAAGATGGTCATGTTCGCGATTGCAGTGCTCTGCGTTGCCGCGCTTTCAAACGGCATCGTCGCCCTGGTCAAGAAGCCTGTCGGCCGTATGCGTTACCGCGCAATGAACTGCGAGGGCGGTCAGTCGATCGGCGGATTCGAAAACTTCACCCGCTGGTATGTCGCCAACGGTCAGCACCTCACCAAGGACGAGATGAGAGCACTCTTCGGCACGACCGACGCGCTCAAGTCATTCCCGAGCGGACACACCTGCTCCGCCGGCATGGTCTACTGCCTGCTTATGCTCCTCGATGTCTTCAATGTCAAGAGCAAGGGCAAGAGAGTTATCAGCTGGGTAGCCTCCGTCACATACACCGGTATGGTCGCGGTCAGCCGCATAATCGTCGGCGCACACTTCTTCAGCGACGTTCTCATGGGCGGCACGATAGCCTTCGTGAGCATGGTAATCTTCAGAGAGATATTCATCTGCAAGGGCTCGAACGTCAAAGCTATGTTCGGCAAGGAATAAAATCAAGGCAGTACAGCACCCCGCAGGCTCAGGTCTGCGGGGTGTTTTTACGGGCAGAAAAAGCACGGTGCATCTCTTGACACACCGTGCATCTTTTTTATCAGTCTTCGCTGCTCTGCTTTGCGGCAGGCTCGATCCTGCCGTATCTCGACGCGGAAGCCGCGTCTGATCTGGGCGGACGGGAGGGAGCTGCGGGACGGTCGCTGTGCGGGCGGTCATTTCTGCCTCTGCCGCCTCTGTCGCGGTTCTGATATCCGCCGCGTCCGTTTCCGCGGGGCGGTCTGGAGCCGCCGTTGAGGGGCTTCACACCCTCCTCGAGAGTGATAACGACCTTGCGGTCATTCTCAGAGCCGACGGAATGAGAGGTCACGCCCTCGACCTCCTGGAGAGCCGTGTGGATAATGCGTCTCTCATAGGGATTCATGGGGTCGAGCACAACATTTCTGCCGTACTTTCTGACCTTTGCCGCACTCTTCTGAGCGAGCGTGCGCAGGGTAGCCTCGCGCTTCTCGCGGTAGTTGCCGATATTGAGCGAGACTCTTCTCGACTTGTCCGCGCCCCTGTTGACAACAAGGCGGACAAGATACTGGATAGCGTCGAGCGTCTCTCCCCTGCGGCCGATAGCCGCGCCGTAGTCGCCGTCATATTCGACCGCGATGCTGACCTCTTCGTCAGTCTCTTTGATTTTTATCTCCGCACCCTCGATGCCGAGGTTTGCAAGAATTTTTTCAAGATATTCCTTCGCGCCGACTGCGGACGGAGCATCGTAGCTCACCTTGACCTTTGCCGGAGTTGTTCCGAGCAGACCGAAAATCTTTTTTGCGGGCATTTCGAGGACTTCGATAGTAACATCCGAATCGGCTGATATACCGAGCTGTGCGATGGCGTCCGCTTTTGCAAGCTCAACCGTCGTGCCGGTGCCGATAGCTTCTTTTAACATCTTGTATTCACCACCTGGAAATTTATTTTTCTTCTTTTTTATGCGCGAGTGCGCGCTTGAGATTCTCTTCTCTCGAACGGCGCTCGACCGTCTCATCGACCATAGCCTTTGCAATCATTTTCTTCGGGCTGTGAGTAAACGAAAGAACGACAGTCTGAATGAGCGCAAAAACGTTCGACGCGATCCAGTAAATACCGATACCGGCGGGGAACTGGAAGGTGAAATAGAGCGAGAACAGGGGCATGCCGAAGGTCATGCAGCCCATGGACGGATTCTTTGCAATTTCGGGGTTGGTCTTGCGCTGCTGAAGCATCGAAAAAAGGCTTGTGCCCAGAGAAGTGATTCCCGAAAGAATGGGAACCACCCAAAGCTTTCCCGGCTCCTTTATCGACGGTATCTCACCCAGCGGTATTTTGAGGAAGGTGAAGTGGAAGTTTGAGATGCTGTCGATAACGCTCTGAGAAATGCCTTTTTCCAAAGCGAGCTGTCTTATTTCATTGATATGGTTGATAATAAAAAGCTCAACGGTTCGCTGATCCGTCTTTGCGTTATATTCGGCGAGCCCTTTTGCTATTTCTGTCAGCGATGTGATTGTTGTATCGGGTATGGCGAGTGCCCACTTGAGGGGGTGATAGATAACGCCGATAAGACCGAAGATGATGACGAATTGAATGGCGAGCGGCAGGCAGCCCATGTTCATGGGATTGTGTCCCTCGCGCTGATAGAGAGCCTGGGTCTCTTCCTGAATCTTTTTCTGATCGCCCTTGTACTTGGCGTTTATTCTGCGGATTTTGGGCTGAAGGCGCTGCGTCTTGACGGTACCCTTAGTCTGGTAGATAGAAGTGGGGATCATAAGAAGTCTTGCGAAGAGGGTGAAGAGGATGAGTGCAAGACCGTAATTGTCAACGGCTTCGAATATGAACCTGAGAACATATCCGAACGGGATACCCAGTATTTCGTAAATGGCTTCCATTATTTGTGAGTCCTCCGGTTGGATTTTTTGTCCCTCTTGGGAGGGACGGGATCATAACCGCCGGGGAATAGGATATTGCAGCGAAGAAGTCTGGCAACAGTCAGCAGAGAGCCTTTGAACGCTCCGTGTATTTCGAGAGCCTCTATCGCATACTGGGAGCAGGTCGGATAATACCTGCACATATCGGGCAGCTGCGGTGAGATATGCTTTCTGTAAAACTGAATGAGCTTTATCAGTATGTCCTTCATTTTCACTTCACAACTTTCGCTCCCGCAGGTATACCGATAACACCCAAGGCTTCCAGCTGTCTGCGCATTGAACGCTCGATATCGGTGCTCTTGCGGGAGACCGTCTTATGACGGGCGACAAATACAATGTCCCATCCCCCGCAGCACTCGCCTTCGAGCTGTCGGAAGGCCGCACGGATTATCCGGCGGCACCGGTTGCGCTCCACCGCATTTCCGAGCTTTTTGCCGGTGGTTATCCCGATGCGCACGACACCGTAACGGTTCCTGAGCGCATATGTGACAAGCACCGGGTCAGCGACCGATTTGCCGCGCCCGTAAGTCCTGCGAAAATCGCTGTTAAGCTTGAGCGTCTGATATTCTGCCAAAGCAATCAATCCATCCGTGGCAATAATCCGCTCGACCTGTCAAAAGACCGTTAAAAGGGTCTGTCAATAGGTGAGCTGCTTTCTTCCCTTCGCTCTGCGGCGGGAAAGAACCTTGCGTCCGTTTCTGTCGGACATTCTCTTGCGGAAGCCGTGCTCCTTCTTACGGTGCAGCTTCTTGGGCTGGTAAGTTCTTTTCATTTGCGGTAACCTCCGTTTCACAGGATATTAGTCACCGGCGGGCGCTTTGGTGGCACTCGTACCGCCGTGAACTTATGTGCAGATGCGGGTACAGCGCTTTCGCCTACCCTTGCAAGCTACTATTATATATCATACTTCACATCAATGTCAATCATTTTTTCGTGTTCTTGTGCAAAGTGGTTGTTGAAAAAAAAGGGGTTTTATGATATACTCTATCCTATTATAGAGTATTATGATGGGGGAAGTTCACTAATGGATTCTTTCAACGAGCTTTGGCAGGTAGTTTCCGACTATCTCAGGCAGACAAACTCAGAATCTATCTACAACGTCTGGTTCAGCGAGCTTGAGCCTATAAGCTTTGACGGCAGCCGCGCCGTGCTCATGACAACGGCGGAATTCAAGCGCCGCATCCTCGCGCAGAAGTTCGGCGGCACGCTTCACAGCGCATTCCTGAACGCGCTCGGTCTTGATGTCGATGTCGAATTCATAGCGCCCGGCGAGGGATATTCGCAGTCCGGCTCCCCGGGCTCTGCGGCGGGCTCGTCGGAGATAGACGGCAGCACACGCGCCTCGAACTACTTTGAAAACACCTTTGATACCTTCGTTGTCGGCGCGTCAAACAAGTTCGCTCACGCGGCGGCGCAGGCAGTCGCGGCGAACCCCGGCAAGGCGTATAACCCGCTGTTCATCTACGGCAACTCGGGGCTGGGCAAGACGCATCTGCTCAACGCCATATGCCACGAGATAAAAAGAAACGACCCGTCGATGAAGATAGTCCTCACCGACGGCGAGGAATTCACCAACGAATTTATAGAAGCACTCAACCACCGCACGACGACCGAATTTCAGAACAAATACCGCAAGGTCGATGTTCTTTTGATGGACGACGTTCAGTTCATCGCGAGCAAGGAGCGCACGCAGGAGGAATTTTTCCACACCTTCAACGCCCTGACGCAGGATCGCAAGCAAATAGTCCTCTCGTCCGACCGACCGCCCAAGGATATGCCTCAGCTTGAGGACAGAATGCGCACCCGCTTTGAGTGGGGGCTGCTCGCGGATGTTCAGCCGCCGGATCTTGAGACCCGTATGCTCATAGTCAAGCGCAAGGCGGACGCACTCAATTTTGATATCAGCGACGATGTTATCGAATACATAGCGCAGAAGCTCAAAAATAACATCCGCCAGCTCGAGAGTGCGGTCAAGAAGATGCAGGCCTATGTCCAGATACAGGGTGCGCATGTCAACACCGCCACCGCTCAGCAGGCGATAAGGGATATTCTCAGCGACAACAAGCCCATTCCCGTCGTTGTGGACAAGATAATAACCGAGGTTGCACGCACCTACGGCGCGAATCCCGAGGATCTGCGCTCAAAGAAGAAGGACGCGCAGACTTCAAAGTACCGTCAGATATCGATGTACATCGTGCGCGAGGTCACGGGGCTCTCCGCAAAGGCTATCGGCGCGGAGTTCGGCGGCAGGCACTATTCGACGGTGCTCTACGCCCTCGACGAGATAAAGAAAGAGAGCGACACCGACTCGACGCTCAGAACGACTATCAACGATATCATCAAAAACGTGCAGGAGAACTGATTTTCCGACAGACTGACGCACCGCGGGGGAGGGATAGATGGTGCGCGATATTATTATAGCATCGTCGTCCGACAAGGTGCGTGCGCAGCTGCGCGGGTTCGTTGCGGACATGGGAATAATGGGCGTCATCGAGTGCCGCTCTGCTTCGCAGACCCTTGATTTCACTCAGCGTCTCCCCTCGGCTATAATAATCTGCCACCGTCTGACCGATATGGCGCCCGCCGCCATGCTCCGTCTGCTCCCGTCGGGCGTCGATATGGTGCTGCTCATATCCTCCGCCCAGTCCCCGCTGTTCGGCATGAGCAATGTGCAGTGCATGACCCTGCCGCTCTCGCGGCCGGAGTTTCGCAATATGATAGAAAAGCTGCTCCGCTCCTCGTCCGAGTCGCGCATACGCTCGGGCGGTCAGCGCAACACGGCGGATCAGGAGATAATCGACAAGGCAAAGCATTTATATATGAAGGTAAACGGTGTGTCCGAGGAGGACGCATACGCATATATTAGAAGGAGGAGCATGAACGAGAGCAGTTCCATATCAGCCACCGCACGGCACCTGCTCAGCGAGCTCGCCAATATATAAATGAAAAGGGTCTTGTGAATGAAATTCGCCAAAATGCAGGGCACGGGCAACGACTACATATATGTAAACTGTTTCGATGAGTCGATAGACGGCCCTCCCGCTGCGGCGAAAATTTTGAGCGACCGCCATTTCGGCATCGGCTCAGACGGGCTTGTGCTTATCCTGCCGTCCGACATAGCGGATTTCAGAATGGATATCTACAATTCCGACGGGTCACGGGCGAAGATGTGCGGAAACGCCGCACGCTGCGTCGCAAAATATGTCTGCGACAGCAAAATGACCGACAAAGAGGTGATATCTTTGGAGACTCTCGGCGGGATAAGATATATTAATGTATATAAAGAATGCGGAAAAGTTACTTCGGCGCAGGTAAACATGGGCTCGCCGATACTGAAAAGCAGGGATATCCCCGTGCTTATCGAATCGGACACCGTGATTTCCCATCCGCTCGAGGTCGGCGGAAGGGTTTATTCCGTCACCTGCCTCTCGATGGGCAACCCGCACTGCGTGGTTTTTTCTAAAAATACTGATTCTGTAAATATTCAAAAAATCGGCGCCGAATTTGAAAATCACCCTGCATTTCCGGACAGGATAAATACGGAATTCGTTCAGCCGATTTCAGCTTCGCATATAAAAATGCGTGTTTGGGAGCGCGGCGCGGGCGAGACTCTCTCCTGCGGCACGGGCGCGTGCGCGGCGGCGGTCGCCTGCATATTGAACGGATACTGCAAGCGCGGCACGGATATTACCGTCTCGCTTCGCGGCGGCGAGCTTTCGGTAAACTGGAGCGCCGACGGATTTGTGTATCTGACAGGTTCTGCGCAGACCGTCTTTACGGGCGAAGTTGCCTTTGACGGAGGCGCGAAATGAAGATAAACGAAAGCTTTTCGCTTCTCCGCAGCAACTATCTTTTTTCTTCGATGAGCCGAAAAATTAAAGAATACAAAGCCGCTCACCCTGAGGCGGATATAATCAATCTCGGCATCGGCGATGTTTCGCGTCCCCTGCCCGAGGCGTGCATAAAAGCCATGCACTCGGCAGTAAATGAAATGGCGGACGCCGCCACATTCAGGGGCTACCCGCCCGAGCACGGATACGATTTTCTTATCGATAAAATATTGAAATATGATTTCGCCGCTCGCGGAATAACGCTCGCAAGAGACGAGATTTTTATAAGTGACGGCGCAAAGAGCGACACCGGCAGCATCGGCGATATATTTTCGCCCGAGTGCAAGGTTGCCGTCTGCGACCCCGTCTACCCGGTCTATATGGACTCCAACATCATGTCGGGCAGGGGCGGCGAGCCGCTCGAAAACGGCAGATTTTCAAATATTGCTTATCTCGACTGCACCGCGGAGAACGGATTTATTCCTCTCCCGCCGGAGCAAAATGTCGATATAATATATCTCTGCTCCCCCAACAATCCCACAGGGGCGGCGATGAACAAAAAGCAGCTCCGACAGTGGGTCGATTGGGCGAATGAACACGGCAGCGTCCTTCTCTTCGACGCCGCATACGAGGCGTTTATTACAGAGAGCGACATTCCGCACAGCATCTTCGAGCTTGAAGGCGCAAAGGAATGCGCCATTGAGTTCAGAAGCTTTTCAAAGACCGCCGGCTTTACAGGCGTTCGCTGCGCATATACGGTCATACCGCACGAGCTTTCACGCAGCGGCGTAAGTCTTAATGCGCTGTGGGCGCGCAGGCAGGCGACGCGGTTCAACGGCGTGTCATATACCACCCAGCGCGCCGCCGAAGCCGTCTATTCCGACGAGGGCAGGCGGCAGATAAAAGAAAACATAAGCTGCTATCTCGGCAACGCAAAAACGATAACGGACGGACTTGAAAGCATAAATATCCGCTGCTTCGGCGGCAAAAATTCGCCGTATATCTGGTTTGAAGTGCCGAACGGGCTGACCTCACGGCAGATGTTCGACAGGCTTCTGAACACCGTTCAGGTGGTCGGCACACCGGGCTCGGGCTTCGGCACGATGGGTGAGGGATATTTTCGCCTGACCGCATTCGCCGAGCCGAAGCGCACGCTCGAAGCAGTTGAAAGAATAAAAAACGGTCTGAGTTAAGACCGCACGGAGGATAAAAATGGGCATTTTTTCAAGAATAAACAAGGGACTCAAAAAGACCCGCGAGAATATGTCGGGGGCTATCGACTCGATGCTCCACGGCAAGGCAGAAATCGATGACGACTTTTATGACGAGCTTGAAGAGATACTTGTCATGGGCGATGTCGGCTGTCTGACCGCGTCGGAGATAGTCGAGCAGCTCCGCGAGCGCGTGACGAAAAAGCATCTGCGCAAGCCGGAAGCCGTCAAAAACGAGATAAAAGAGATAGTCGCCGAGATGCTCGAGGGCGGCGAGGAAATGAGCCTCATCACCCTCCCCTCCGTCATTCTCGTTATCGGCGTCAACGGCGTGGGCAAGACGACTTCTATAGGCAAGCTCGCCGCAATGTACAAAAACGAGGGCAAAAAAGTTATCCTCGCCGCAGCGGACACCTTCAGAGCCGCCGCCATCGAGCAGCTTGAGGAGTGGGCTGACCGTGCGGGAGTCGAGATAGTCAAGCACCGCGAGGGCGCAGACCCGGCGGCTGTTATATATGACACCATTCAGGCGGGCAAGGCGAGAAACGCCGACATAATAATCTGCGACACCGCCGGCAGACTTCACAACAAGAAAAACCTCATGGAAGAATTGGCGAAAATTTACCGCGTTATTGACCGCGAGCTGCCCTACAGCGACCGCGAGAGCCTGCTCGTGCTCGACGCGACTACGGGTCAGAACGCAGTCAACCAGGCGAAGGAATTCAAGAATGTCGCGGAAATAACCGGCATCATTCTGACCAAGCTTGACGGCACCGCAAAGGGCGGCGTCGTATTAAACATCAAAAACGAGCTCGGCGTGCCGGTCAAATTTATCGGCGTCGGCGAAAAGGTGGACGACCTCCGCCCATTTAACGCCCGCGCATTCGCCGAGGGGCTGTTTGACGCAGAGCCGACAGAGGACGATGATGAGCTTGAGGAAGCAGAGAAAGAGGAAAAAGAGGACGAATAATGGATTTTCTCATAGCTACGCACAACATGAAAAAACGCGCCGAGCTTGAGCGTATATTGAAGCCCATCGGCGTGCGCGTTCTGCTCGCGGAGGAGGCGGGAATCGAGCTTACCGATGTTGAGGAGACGGGCGTCACCTTTGAGGAGAACGCATTTTTAAAGGCCGACAGCGGCTGCAAAGAGAGCGGCATGCCCTGCATCGCCGACGACTCGGGACTTGCCGTTGACGCGCTCGGCGGTGCGCCGGGAGTATATTCCGCAAGATACGCGGGCGAGCACGGAAACGACGAAAAGAATAACGGGCTTCTGCTCGAAAAGCTGTCCGATGTCCCTATGGACAAGCGCACTGCACGATTCGTTTCGACCGTCTGCTGCTGTTTTCCGGACGGCAGACACATGACCGTGCGCGGCGAGTGCGAGGGTAAAATCGCCTTTGAGCCTGCGGGTGATGGCGGCTTCGGCTACGATCCGCTGTTTTTGCCCGACGGGTTCCCCTGCAGGACTATGGCTCAGCTCACCGCAGAAGAAAAAGACAGCATCAGCCACAGAGGCAGGGCATTGAGGCTCCTTGCGAAAAAACTGGAGGAAACTATATGACAAGCAAAGAGAGAGCCGCGCTTCGTGCGCAGGCAAATTCGCTCGAGCCGCTTTTTCAGGTCGGCAAGGGCGGCGTCAATGACGCGCTGATAGCTCAGACGCTCGACGCATTCCGCTCCCGCGAGCTGCTCAAGCTCAAGGTTCTGCTCGAAACGGCACCCAAGCCCCCGCGCGAGATCGCCGAGGAAATAGCGGCAAGAACGCAGTCCGAGGTCGTTCAGGTCGTCGGCGGCAGTCTGATATTCTTCAAGGAGAATCCGGAGCTGCACGAGCCAAAGGATAAAAAGAAAAAGACGGTGACGGGCACGAAGAATCCGAACCGCCCGTCCGTGCGCAAAAAAGTCCACGAAAAGAAGCTCGCCGAGGAGAGAAAGACCGCCGCACGCCGCAAGGCGGAGCGCAATTTCAGGCGCAGCCGCGACATATAAGCGCGATTTTTAAGTCAACCGGTTCAAAAGCAGGCGTATTTTTGCCTGCTTTTTTGTGCATCGGGACAAATCGGGAATTTTTTGTAAAAGCCTATTGACAGCGTAGGCATAAGAGGCTATAATACGCTCATAGATACTGAACAGGGAGGAAGCGTCATGAAAAAGCTTAACAGCACCGCTATGATGATGGAAATGTGCATGTTCTCCATGCGCATGTGCATGTGCATGCCTTTTTCTGACGAGCTTCCGTCAAACGAATAAGTCTGATATATGCAGAGATTCGGGGAGCTTCGTGAGGAGTTTCCCGTTTTTTATTTGCATTGAGGAGGAAGAAAAGTGCAGTATCTGAATTTGTTCTCGCCCTTTGATATAAGGCATTGGCGAATGTGCCGAAAGGCGCATGAAGTGAATAAGAATTCTCGAACCGATACCTTATAAAATAAAATACAAAGGAGATAATCACCATGAAAAAGACAATATCCATCGTTCTCGCGGCAGTTCTCGCGCTGAGCTGCATCCTCGGCTTTGCCGCCTGCTCTTCGGGCAGCAAGGGCATCACCATTGCCGTTCCCAACGACGCGACCAACGAGGCCCGTGCGCTCCTTCTTCTTCAGGAGCAGGGAATCATCAAGCTCAAGGACGGCGCAGGCATCACCGCAACAATAAGAGACATTGAAGACAACCCCAAGAACATCACCTTCAAAGAGGTCGAGGCCGCTCAGCTTCCCAATGTCCTCAAGGATGTTGACTATGCCGTCATCAACTCGAACTACGCCATCTCCGCAGGACTTAACCCCGTCAAGGACAACCTCGCTATAGAGGGCTCCTCAAGCGCATATTCAAATATCCTCGCAACCAAGAAGGGCAACGAGACCTCCGACAAGATAAAGGCTCTTTCCGCCGCTCTCCAGAGCAAGCAGGTTGCCGATTTCATCTCCTCAAAATATGAGGGCGCGGTCATCAGCGTTGTCGAGAATCCCGGTGACGGATACGACTCCTCCGTCAACTACGATGCACTCAAGGGTCAGACGATAACCGTTGCTGCCTCCCCCACACCGCACGCCGAGATACTCGCCGTTGCAAAGGATATCCTCGCCGCTAAGGGCGTGACTCTCGACATAAAGGAATTCACCGATTATGTCCAGCCCAACAACGTTGTCGAGTCCGGCGAGGTTGACGCCAACTACTTCCAGCATGAGCCCTACCTCGACGATTTCAACAAGCAGAACAAAACGAACATCGTCACCGTTTGCTATGTCCATGTCGAGCCCATGGCTCTCTACGGCGGCAAGCAGACCACTCTTGACGCAGTGAAGTAAATGTTATAGAATATAATGCCGGGCTAAGTTGCTCTTAATCGGGCTGCTTTCCGGCATTATCTTTTTATCCAGAAGTTCGGAGGCATAAAATGATCGAGATCAGAAATCTGTCAAAAACCTTCAAGACCGCTGACGGCTCTCTCGACGCTCTGAAGGATGTTTCTCTGACGATAAACGACGGCGATATTTACGGCGTCATCGGCATGAGCGGCGCGGGAAAAAGCACGCTCGTGCGGTGCATAAATATGCTCGAACGCCCGACCGAGGGTCAGATACTCATCGACGGAGTGGATATGGGTTCGCTTTCGAGCAGGCAGCTCAGGGACGCCCGCCGCAATATAACAATGATATTTCAGGGCTTTAACCTGCTCATGCAGCGCAACTGCCTGAAAAACATCTGCTTTCCGCTTGAGCTTGAGGGCATGAGGAAAGAGGACGCGAAGAAGCGTGCGCTCGAGCTGCTCGATACAGTCGGTCTGCCCGACAAGGCGAAGGCTTATCCCGCCCAGCTCTCCGGCGGTCAGCAGCAGAGAATCGCCATAGCCCGTGCGCTCGCGACGAACCCGAAGGTTCTGCTCTGCGACGAGGCGACAAGCGCACTCGATCCGAACACCACTCATTCCATTCTCAACCTCATAAGAGATATAAATAAAAAGCTCGGCATAACGGTCATCATAATCACTCACCAGATGAGCGTTGTCGAAGAGACCTGCAACCGCGTCGCCATTCTTGACAACGGCACGGTCGTTGAGCAGGGCGAGGTCAGCGCCGTTTTCGCCCATCCGCAGTCAGCGGCGGCAAAACGCCTCGTGTTCCCCGACGCTTCCGACGACATCTTCGCTCCCGCCTCGGACGAGCACAGGATAAGAGTCGTCTTTAACGGTGCGTTTGCGACCAACACCCCGCTGATAACAAAAATGGCTATGGACGAGGGAATAGCGGCGAACATCCTCGCCGCCTCCACGCGCTGCATCGGCGACAAGGTTTACGGCAATATGCTCCTCGGCATCCCCGGCGGGGACAACGAGCTTGAACGTGCGTCGAAATATCTGCAAAGTATGCCGGATATTCTTGTTGAGGAGGTTTAAAAGATGTTTGACAATGCATTCACTTCCGAGGCGTTGACCGAAGCCCTCGAAATACTGAAAACCGAATTTCCGCTGGCTATCTGGGAGACGATATATGTCACCCTGCTCTCCACTCTGTTTGCAATAGTCATCGGTCTGCCTCTCGGCGTGCTGCTCGTCGCGGGCGAAAAGGGCGGAGTTCTCCCCCTGCCGAACGCTTTGATGAAGGTTCTCAATGTTTTTATAAACCTTCTGCGCTCGGTGCCGTTTCTTATCCTGATGATTCTCGTCTTCCCGCTGACCCGTCTTATCGTCGGCACGGCGGTCGGTACGGTTGCTTCGATAGTCCCGCTCGTCATCGCATCGTTCCCGTTCGTGGCGCGCCTCGTCGAAAGCAGCCTGCGCGAAGTAAACCCGAACATAATCGAGGCCGCGCAAAGCATGGGCGCATCGCCCATGCAGATAATTGTCAAAGTTATGATTCCCGAGAGCGTGCCCTCCCTGCTCTCAAACTTCACGATAGCGATAACCACCATCCTCGGCTACTCCGCAATGAGCGGAATAATCGGCGGCGGCGGACTCGGCAAAATAGCCATAAACTACGGCTACTACCGCTACAAATACCTTGTTATGCTCTTTGCGGTCATTCTGCTCATAGCACTCGTCCAGCTTTTCCAGAGCGTCGGCACCCATCTTGCAACAAAGACGGACAAGAGACTCAAGAAATAATCAAGCACATAAAAAGACACCCGATCGGGAGAAATTTCCGGTCGGGTGCTTTGCTGTATTTTTTTATGCCTTCGCTTTCGGGGTGAAAACCTTTGCGTCAAGCTTTTTCATCAGCGCGTCGAACACTATCGCCATGAGCAGCGTAGCGGCGAAGCAGAGGATGAAATAGTTCAGATTGTTGTTGACAAGACCGAGCCTCTTGAATATAGTCATCGGGATGCGCTGGAGAATATAGACGCTGAAAACATGCCTGCCGAGCATCGCAAGCGCGGGATTGCCTATTTTTATCTTCATCGAAGAAAGCACAACGATGAGCATAAACGCACTTGCCCACGCCCAATATACTAAAAGCCCCGCCGAGCGATATTTATGTCCGACTGCAAAAACTGCGACCGCTGCCGTAACGCAGAGCATATAGATATAATTGTTTTTCATCACGAATTTGTCTATATACTTCTTGAGATACGCATACCACATACCCAGCGGGAAAAGTATCAGCGTGTTATAATACCAAGCGGGCTTTCCG
Source organism: Faecalibacterium prausnitzii (assembly GCA_963612725.1). GTDB lineage: Bacteria > Bacillota > Clostridia > Oscillospirales > Acutalibacteraceae > CAG-177. The sequence goes on from CAVDWM010000014.1 coordinate 37,142, forward strand.
ACCTTTATAAGCAAAAAGGCAAGCCCGACGGTGAGCACTGTTGTTGCTATAAGCCCCCCCGGAATGTGTTTGCGGAAGATAAGGAACGCGGCTATAAGAATCAGATAGAGGCAGAGAACGGCGGTGATATACCAGTTCGAGTTGCCTATACTCTCCCATGTGGTGAACGCGAGCAGAGTCGTTCTTGCCGTTGCCTTTATTCCGAGCGCAAGGTTCATCAGCAGGAACAGAAGAACCGCGATATCGAAATGCGCAAAAAGGCTCAGGAATCTGCGTCTGAAGATACCCTTGACATACGGCGTGCCCTTCTTCATTATCGAGCACATCATACCGTAGCCCGAATAGAACAGGAATGTCACGACAACGAGCTGACCGAGCCAGCTTTTCAGGTCAAGCCACACCGTGTCGGACGAGCCGCCGAGCTGCATATATCCGCTGATGTGGCACATGAAAACAAGCAGCACGAAGATCCCGTTTACCGCGCCGGTCGTATCTTTTGACATATAGTCGGAATTGAACTCATCGGATTTGACGAACTTTGCGCCGCATAAAAATACAAACAGCGCGGCTGCCAGAACATAGATCATATTTAATTATCCTCCGCAATATTTGAGATAATTATATCACAGCAGTTCTCTCCTTGCAACAAAAAAGCGCGGGCACAGTTTTATCTGCTCCCGCGTTTTTCGTCAGAAAGGTGATATATCAATTAATTAAAGGGGTTGTAGTAGTACGATCTGTTATCCTGCTGAGTTGTCTGCTCCTGCTGCTGTTGCTGCTGAGAGGATGCCGAGGTCGTGTCTCCGGTGTCCTCGACGAGCTTTACCTTGACATTGAATTCCTTCGTCTGATAGTTGCTCGATATCCTGCACAGAGTCAGGGTAAGCGTGTCTCCGACCTTGGAATTTTCAATCGCTTCGAGCAGAACCTCGGAGGTACTCAGCTCCTTGCCGTTGACCGCCGTTATGAGATCTCCGACCTGGGCGTCGCTGTTGACAAGGTCGCTGTCCGCGTTGATATCCGCGATAATGAGCGAGCCCGCCGGCAGGCCCTTTATCTGCACTATCATATTGTACTGCTGGCTCGATGTGTTGGAATAATAGCTGATGCCGAGCTTCGGACGGTTCGGCACTCTGCCGTAAGCGATAAGGTCGTCAACTATCTCCTTCGCCGACGAAATAGGAATGGCGAAGCCCATAAGCTCATAGCTGCTGTCGCTTATCTTGAGCGAATTGATGCCGACCACCTGACCGTACTCGTTTATCAGCGCACCGCCGGAGTTGCCGGGGCTTATGGCAGCCGTATGCTGGATGCACTCCATGGAATAGCCAATCTGGCTGCTGACCGTTCTCGAAATTGCCGAGACCATGCCGTTCGTGAACGAGCCGAAGAACTCAGTGCCGCCGGGGTTGCCTATTGCATAGACCGTCTCGCCGACCGTGAGCTTCGTCGAATCGCCGAACTCTGCGGCGGTGAAGCCCGTGGCCTTGACCTTCAGCACGCCGATATCGGTGCGTGAGTCATAGCCGACTATCTCGGCATCATACTGGGTGCCGTCATGGAGCTGGACAACCGCCTTGACGCCGTCGCCGCTAATAACATGGGCGCAGGTGATGATATAGGTATATGTGTGGTCGCTGTTCTCGCCCATGACTATGCCGGAGCCTTCGCCGGACGCCGAGCTTGACGACTGGCTGTATACGACTATGCCGACATTGCTCGCCGAGACCTTTTCATATATCTGAGCCGAGGTGAGCACGCCGTCCGTCTTTGATGTCGTCGTCGCCTTCGGTGTCTCTGCGATATTGAGCTGAGCGTCACCCTCGACCGTTCCGCTTGACACGGAGCTGTTGCCGGAGCTGCTGCTGTTGTTTTTGTTTGTAAGCACGGTGACGGTCGCCGAGACTGCAATAACGACCGCGAGAATCGCGGCAAAAACCGCAACGCCCTTTTTCTTCGCGCTCATCTTTTTCTTCTTTTTCTCCGGCTGAGGCGGCATATAGCTGCCGGAATTATACGAGCCGCTGCTGCCGTAGCTTTCCTGCCCGGGCTGCTGCGGAGCGGAATAAACCTGATCCGGTTCAAGCGGCGCGGACTGCTGTGCGGTGTCTGCCGAGTTGTCCTCCGGCGGTGTCTCGCCGGAGCTGCCGAAGTTGTTCACATAATCATCGTTGTACATAACCTGAATTTACCTCCATCAATTGCCTTCGGGATATCCTTCATCTTTTGACACTATTATGAACTCCCAATATTAAGATTTCTTGAACGGCAGGTAAATAACCTTTGGATTTTTATTCAACTTTTTTCCGAAAAAATTCACCTCAGCGGAAGCCAGAACACAAACTGCGTATACTCGCCCGGCTCGCTGTTGACGGTTATCTGACCGCCGTGCATATCAACTATGGTCTTGACTATATACAAGCCGAGACCCGCGCCCTTGACATCGTAGCTGCGCGACTTGTCCGTCTTATAGAAGCGTTCAAAGACCTTGCCCGCCTCCTCGCGGGAGATGCCCTTGCCGCTGTTTTTGACGGAGAATATCATCTTCTCGCTGTCCGACTTTATCGCGACCTCGATATATCCGCCCTCGTTTGTGAACTTTGCGGCGTTGTCAATAAGATTATATATGACCTGATTTATCATATCCTCGTCGGCGCAGATATTGAGCGGCTCAACCTTATCGAGCCCGCGTATCTCAATTTTCTTTTCGTCGATCACGCGCTCGAAGCCGAGCATCGTTTTGAAGGTCATTGCCGAAATATCAAATTCCTTGGGCTGAATTTTGAGCTGACCCGCCTCTATCTTCGACATATTGAGCATACCCGTGACAAGGCGCGAAAGACGCTTTACTTCGTCGGAGACTATCCTCAGATAATATGTGCTCTTCGACGAGTCTATCGTGCCGTCGAGTATACCGTCTATGAACCCGCCGATGGTGGTCATCGGGGTCTTTAACTCATGCGAAACATTTGCAACGAAATTGCGCCTTGAGGTCTCGATAGCCGAAAGCGCGTTCGCCATCGAGTTGAACGCGGTCACAAGCTCCCCCACCTCGTCATCGTCTCCGCTCAGCACCTTGTTGTACGGCACCGAAATGCGGTTGCTGAAATCGCCCTTTGCATACTGCTTTGCCGCCGCCGACATCTCGCGCAGGGGCTTGGTCATCTGATAAGTCAGCACATATGTGGCAACGAACGCTATCGCAAGCGCAAGAAGTGCCGAAAAAAGGAACATCTTGAGCACCGCCCTGACAGGCTCGTGCAGCGAGTCGGTATCCTGCGCGGCTATAACCGCTCCGCAGACCTTGCCGGAGGCTATTATCGGCTCGGCACTTATAAAATGCGAGCTCTTGTACATTCCGCCGAGCGTGCCGGTTTCGGTATATCCGCCGTCGCTGAGCTTTGACAGAACCGATGCCGGAACGGTGTATTTGCTGTGGACTATGCACTCGCCCATGTACATCACCAGATCGGACTGCCATATGTCCTTGCAGCAGATTATCTTGCCGTCGGTGTTACATATATAAATGTCCGCGTCTATTGCCTGCGAAAGCTGAGCGGTTGAAACACTCATGAGCAAGGTAGAGTCCTTGTTGCCGTCTTCGAACGAATAGCCTTTTTGGATAAGGGCGGCGGCAGTCTGCGAGACATTCTTAGCGTTCTGCTTCAAAAGCGCCGTCTTTTCCTCGGACTGATAGCGCGCGATAAATATCAATAATGACGAGCCGAGAATGGCAAAGCTTATAAACAGTATCAGCACCGTCACATAGAAGTAACGGTGAAACAGACCCGAGCGTTTTGTTCTCGAGCCTGCGTTCTTCATATCCTTAAATTCAAGCTTTTTGCGTGCTTTTTTCATGCACATCAATCCTTGGTCTCAAACTTGTAGCCGACGCTCCAGACGGTCTTGAGCTCCCACTTGTCGGACACGCCCTCGAGCTTCTCTCTGAGCCTCTTGACATGGACATCGACCGTTCTCGAATCGCCGTAATAGTCGAAGCCCCAGACCTCATCGAGCAGCTGATCGCGGGTGAACACTCTGTTCGGGTTGCTGGCAAGGTGATATATGAGCTCCAGCTCTTTAGGCGGGGTGTCGATGCGCTTGCCGTCAACCCAGAGCTCGTAGTTCGTCAGATTTATCTTGAGCTTGTCATATTCGACCTGCTTTATGTCCGCCGCCGGAGCGCCCGCGCTGCGTCTGAGAACCGCCTTGACACGCGCCACGACCTCCTTTGCATCGAAGGGCTTGACGACATAGTCGTCCGCGCCGAGCTCAAGACCGAGAACCTTGTCAAAGGTCTCCCCCTTTGCGGTGAGCATGATTATCGGCTTGTCCGAGAATTTTCTGACCTCACGGCAGACCTGCCAGCCGTCAAGGCGGGGCAGCATTATGTCAAGCAGCATCAGATCCGGCTGAATCTCGCCGAAGCTCTTCACGGCGCTTTCGCCGTCGTTTACTATGCTTACCGTGTAGCCCTCTTTTTCAAGATAGAGGCGCAGCAGTTCGCAGATATTAACGTCGTCGTCAACGACAAGTATTTTTTCGTTAGCCATAAGTACCTCTCCTTTGTTTTGAACGAACCCGTTATAATTATTATAAACCATTCAAAAAAGTTTGTGTGAATGGCGGAATAACATTTTGTTACAAAATTTCGTATTTTTACTACCCTGCAACATCTAAAAGTTTCCATCCGATGGCAAGAATGCTTGTAAAGTTTTAGGTGCTATGGGGTACTACCTGTGCAGATCCCCGCCCATGCTCACGAGCTTGTGCTCGATGGAATCGACGAGTGCTATCCAGCTCGCGTTGATAACGTCCTGCGACACACCGACCGTTGTCCAGATATCCTCGCCGTCGGACGATGTTATAAGAACGCGGACGCTCGCCGCCGTGGCGTCCTTGGGCTCCATGACGCGAACCTTGTAGTCGATGAGCCTTAATTTTCTGAGACACGGGTAGAACACCTCAAGAGCTTCACGCAAGGCGCGGTCGAGCGCATTGACGGGACCGTCGCCGTCCGACGCCGCTATTCTGACCCTGCCGTCAACGCTGAGCTTTATCGTCGCCGTCGCGCTGTGGTCGTTGTCATAGGGCAGCTCGTCGAGCACCTTGTAGCTGATGAGATCAAAGAACGGCTTGTATTTTCTGACGAGGCGGTGAACTATCAGCTCGAAGGACGAATCCGCGCCCTCATACTGATAGCCCTCGTATTCTTTCTGCTTTAAGATATCGAGCAGCTCCGCGACCTGCGGCGAATCCCTGTCGAAATCGGGATAGAGCTTCTGTATCTTCTTGAGCACCGCCGCCTTGCCTGTTACTTCCGAAAGCAGGAACCTCCTGCGGTTGCCGACGGATTCGGGGTCGATATGCTCGAACGATTCGCTGAATTTCAAAACGCCGTCGGCGTGCATTCCCGCTTTATGAGCAAATGCGCTGCGCCCGACAAACGGTACGTTCTTGTGCAGAGTGACATTCGCTATCGACGCTATTTTTATCGCCGAGGAGGTCAGATTTTTGAGATTCTCCTGCGGGATGCACTCGTAATCGGACTTTATCTGCAAATTAGGTATTATCGAAGTCAGGCTCGCGTTTCCGCAGCGCTCGCCGAAGCCGATAAAAGTGCCCTGAACATGCTTTGCGCCCGCTCTGACCGCCATGAGCGCACCGGCGCACGCCATGTCCGAATCGTTGTGGGTGTGGATTCCTATATCGGTACCCGAAAAAGCCCTTACGACCTCGCCGGTAATTTTTTCGATATAATCGGGGAACGATCCGCCGTTCGTGTCGCAGAGCGTCAGGCAGTCCGCGCCGCCGCGCAGAGCCGCACGCAGGCTTTCGAGCGCGTAGCCGTCGTTGTCCGACATGCCGTCAAAGAAGTGCTCTGCGTCGAAAATAACATATTTGCCGTGGCTTTTGAAAAAGCGGCAGGTCTCCTCTATCATAGAGAGATTCTCTTCGGGACTCGTCTGCAAAATACCCTCGACCTGAATTTTTCTGCTTTTGCCGACTATCGACACGCACGGAGTTCCCGCCTTGAGCAGGGCGGCGCATGCCGCGTCCTCCTCAACGCTCTCGTCCTTGCGCCGCGTTGAGCCGAATGCACACAGACGGGAGTTCTTGAGCCACAGTCTGCTCGCCCGCTCGAAAAATTCAAGCTCACGCGGATTGGAGGTCGGGTTGCCCGCCTCAATAAGAGGAATGCCGAGCTCGTCCAACACCCGAACTATCTCCAGCCTGTCGTTGACGGAAAAGGATATTCCCTCGCCCTGAGCGCCGTCGCGCAGGGTCGAATCGAGCAGTTCTATTTTTTTCAACTCTCTCCCTCCCGTGTCAGTCGTTTATGACCGTGTCACCGCTCTCAAGAGCGGTTATTCCCGAACGCGAAAGCTCGGCTATTCCGTGGACGCTCATGTCCGCGATAAACGCGTCTATCCGCTCCGGCTCGCCCGTCAGCTCCGCCGTAAGCATCGTGTGACCGATATCCTTGACCCTCGCGCCGTAGGCTATAACGGTCTTTAATACCTGGGGTCTGTCTTTGTTCAGGCAGTGGACCTTTATCAGCAAAAGCTCGCTTGAAACGAGCTTCCCCTCCTCGAGATGAGCCACCTTTATGACATCCTCAAGCTTCCACAGCTGAGCCTCGACCTGTTTTACCTGCTCCGGCTCGACCTCGGAGACGACCGTCATTCGCGAGAACTCGGGATGCTCGGTCTCGGAGACCGTAAGGCTTCGTATATTATATCCGCGGCGCGCAAAAAGTCCCGCCACCCTGAGCAGAACGCCCGAGCGGTTTCTGACAAGTGCCGAAACGGTCAGCTTCTGAGTCATAATAATTTCTCCTTATTTGTAGATAGCCGTCGTGATGTCGCCGCCGGGCGGTATCATTGGGAGCACCGCGCAGTCGGGGTCGATGCGGCAGTCGATAACCACCGGCTTGTCCGTTGAGAGTGCCTTTTTGAAAACGCGCTTTGCCTGCGACGGACTCTTTATTTTCATGCCCTTGACGCCGAACGCCCTTGCAACGGCGGCTATATTTGTCCCGCGCTCCGGCTGAGTTGCGGAAAAGCGTCCGTCATAGAACACTCTCTGCCACTGGCGCACCATGCCGAGCACGCCGTTGTTCATCACGATAACAACAACGGGGATATTATATCTGCTGAGCGTCGCAAGCTCGCTCAGGCTCATATGGAATCCGCCGTCACCGGTTATCAAAACGGTCTTTCGCTCCGGCACACCGAGAGCCGCGCCTATCGCCGCCCCCATGCCGAAGCCCATGGCACCCAGTCCGCCCGAGGTTATCAGTGAACGCGGGCGTTCAAAGTCATAGTACTGCGCCGTCCACATCTGGTTCTGCCCGACATCGGTCACTATGTTCGCCTCGCCCTTCGTCAGCTCGCTCAGAGTGTGCAGAACCGTGTACGGGGCATAGGGCTTCGGGCGCGGGATCCGCCTTTTGAACTCTGCTATCTCGCCGAGCCATGCGGAGTTTTCGGCGGGCGGCAGCATGGCGCCGAGCTTTTCGAGCGTCTCCCCGAGGTCGCCGAGAATGTGAGCGTCGGAAATTATGTTTTTGTCGAACTCCGCCGCGTCTATATCAATATGTATTATTTTCGCCTTCGGAGCGAAGCTCTCCTTGCTCGCGGCGACGCGGTTTGAAAATCTCGCGCCTGCGGCAATGAGCAGATCGCAGTTCAATGCCGCCATATTTGCCGCCGGATTTCCGTGCATACCGACGAGCCCCAAAAACAGCTCCGCCGAGCACGGATAAGCGCCGAGCCCCATCATTGAGCACGCGACGGGAATATTCAGCTTCCGGGCAAATATTTTCAGCGCGTCGGACGCTCCGGAGCTTATCGCCCCGCCGCCGACATAGATAAGCGGTCTTTTTGACTCGGATATCATCTGCGCCGCACGTTCAAGCTCTGCTTTCTTCGGCTCCTTTGCGGGGGCGGGTTCGCTCTTCGGTGCGCGTTCATATTCCTCGCTCTGCGCCGCGATATCCGCAGGTATATCGACTAAAACAGGACCTTTTCTGCCGGACTGCGCTATCGAGAACGCCTCGCGGACATCCTGCGCCACTCCGCGCTCGCCCGATGCTATAAACGAATATTTCGTCACCGGCATCGTAACGCCCGCGATATCGACCTCCTGAAACGAGTCGCTGCCGAGGAGCGAGGTTTTGACGTTCCCCGTTATAGCCACAACGGGGCTCGAATCCATGTATGCCGCAGCGACGCCCGTCACGAGGTTAGTAGCACCCGGACCCGAGGTCGCAATAACGACGCCCGTTCTGCCCGTCGCACGGGCGTAGCCGTCCGCCGCGTGAGCCGCCGCCTGCTCGTGGCAGGTGAGTATATGGCGAATTTTATCGCATTTGTAAAGTTCATCGTAGATATCGAGCACCGCGCTGCCGGGATAGCCGAAAACCGTATCGACTCCCTGTTCGAGCAGCACATCTATCAGTGCCCGCGCACCCGTTGAATTCATAAACACGCCTCTGAAAAATTTATTTTACCGAGAATTTGAAGCTCGTGCGGCTTTCAAACTTTTCGCCCGCCTTGAAAATGCAGGACGGGAAGTTCGGTCGGTTCGGAGAATCGGGATAAAACTGAGTTTCAAGGCAGAAGCCGGCATACTTGTTCATCAGCGTGCCGCCCTTGCCGGGTATATTGTCGAGGAAGTTGCCGGTGTAGAGCTGAACGCCGGGCATATCCGTAGTAACCTCCATAACGCGCCCGCTCTCGGGGTCGTATGCAGTCGCGAACGCGCCCTGCGTGCCCTCGTCAATGCAGAAATTGTGGTCGTAGCCGCTGCATCCGATGATGAGCTGCTCATCGTCCTGATTTATATCCCTGCCGATGGCCTTCATCTGTCTGAAATCGAACGCCGTGCCGGTGACATCTCTTATCTCGCCGGTCGGTATGCTGTCCCCGTCAATTGGAGTGTAGTGCGACGCGGACAGGCGAAGCTCCTGAGAGAGCACGTTCGGACGCTTATACGAGCCGAGATTGAAATAAGCGTGGTTCGTCATATTTATCGGCGTGTCCTCCGTGCAGACAGCCTCATAAGCAATCGAAAGCTCATTGCCGGCATCAAGAGTATAAGTCACCCTTGCGCTCATCTCTCCGGGGAATCCGTTCGAGCCATCGCCGCTCTTATATTCGAGCACAAGGCTCTCGCCCTCGATTTTTGCCGCCCAGACAGCGTGCGAAAACTCGCCGCCGCCGTGCAGGCAGGTCTTGCCCCTCTCGTTCTTTATAACATCAAATTCTTTGCCGTTAACGGTAAAATGCCCGCCGCAGATACGGTTCGCGTATCTGCCGACAATCTGGCCCTGATAGTCCGAACGCTCGACATGTCCCTTGAGATCGTCGAAGCCGATGAGAATATCCTCAAAATTGCCGTTCCTGTCGGGCGCAAAAAGTGACTGCCATGTTGCACCGTATGTAATGACGGACGCGCTGACGCCGTTTGCGTTTTTAAGCTCATATATATCGACCTCTCTGCCGTCGGAAAGAGTGCCGAAAAGCTTCTTTGAAATCATTGACTTTATCCTCCTGCTGTTATACTGACCCATAATGAATTATACATTTAATACAGAAGAGTGTCAAGCCGAACGGCATATCCGTAAGGCAAAAGCGAATCCGACAGCAAAAATTATACGGCTTATATTGACACGGGCAAATTCACAGCTTATAATAAAATTAATTTAGTACAGTAAAGCCTTGAACCTGCCGCAAAAGCTAAAGCGAGGCTTGCTGAAAGGGGTATGACAATGGGCTCATCAAAATCAAAGTATATGAATTTCAAAGAGATCGCCGCCTATTCGCTCGGTCTTTTCGGCTTTCAGGCGATAGTCGGTCTCCTGAATTCATATCAGGCGGAGTTTGACGCTTCGATTCTCGGCGCGGATATCGCAGTCGTCGGTATTCTCGTGCTCGTGGCTAAAATACTCTCCGCAGCTTTCGATCCGTTCGTCGGCAACATGATAGACCGCTCGAAGAGCAAAAAAGGCAAATTCAAATCGATGATTGCAAAGTCGATTTTGCCCCTGCTCGTCATGTCCGCGGTCGTATTCATCGATGTGCCGTTCAAGACGAACAAAGCGGCAACTTACATATGGATTTTCGCGACCTATCTTCTCTGGAGCTTCGCGATGACCCTCGGCGACGTGCCCTCGCAGGGCATCGCCTCCGTCCTCACTCCCGACCCGACGGAGCGCACAAATGTCGTCTCAATATCGAACACCTTCAAGCAGATAGGCTTCTCCGCCTGCGTCGTGATAGTACCCATCGCCTGCCTCATAATCCCGGGCGGCTCCAAGGTGCTCGTCAAGAGCGGCGAGACCGACCTGCCCATGATAGCAAACGAGTATCTGTTCACCGCAGTGCTCACAGCCGTTTTCGGCTGCGTGCTGTTCGGGCTTATTCCGCTTCTCAACAAGGAGCGTGTCCCTTACACCGCGAGCGACAAGATATCCTTTAAGGACATGGTGGGTGCGCTCAAATCGAATAAGCCGTTCATGCTCGTCATAATTTCGTATTTTCTCGGCTTCGGTCGCCAGATGGCAATGGGCATTCAGGTTCAGGCGGCAAACATTCTTCTCGGCTCGCAGAACCTCGTCGCCGTGCTCGGCATCTCGACCGCGATAGGCACGATGATAAGCATGGCCGCCTGCCCGTTCCTCATAAAGAAGCTCGACGAGAAAAAGGTCTTTATCGGACTTTCAATATACGGCTTCATCGCGTCCGTGCTCTCGTTCGTGACAGCTCACTTCTGGTTCACTAATCCTGACAGCACGGTGCTCACAGTCCTCTTCTACTTCTCGCTGTTCCTCATGGGTCTTCAGTTCGCGTCCGTCAACCTCATGCCCATGATAATGACCGCCGACTGCGTTGACTACTATGAGTATGAGACAGGCAAGCGCATGGAGGGCACGGCGTATTCGGTGCTAACGCTGACAATAAAAATATGCCTTGCGCTCGGCACGGCGCTCGGTCTTGTGTTCGTTCAGGTCTCCGGCTATTCTGACACCGTGCGCGAAATTGCCGCCGGCACCGCCGCCGGATTCGAGACAAAGACCAAGGATATCGTGTTCTTTGCCTACGCCGTTGTCCCCGGCATTCTCTCCCTGCTCTCCGCTGTCCCGATATTCAAATACGATATCGTCGGCAAAAAGAAGCAGGAGATATCCGACGCGCTTCGGGAAAGAAGAACCGCCGCGGCCGCCGAGAAATAATCAAAGCAAAAAGTTATCCTCCGTATGGATTCATGCGGAGGATTTTTTGTTTGGATTGGATTTTAAAGTCTCTCTTTATATAAAGGGAGACGGCGCAAAGCGTCGAACGGATTGTTTCGAATAAGCTGCAATTTTAAAAAATGTCGGGTATTTCGAACTTGCATCATAACAACCCCTCAGTCACGGCTTCGCCGTGACAGCTCCCCTTACACAGTGGAGCCTTGGGACTGTGCAATGATATACTTTTTCGACAGACTATATCCTTCGTATGAATTTATACGGAGAATTTTTATTCGGTTTGAAAATAATTCGTCGCATTTTTTATGGCTCCCTTGTGTAAAGGTAGCTGTCAGCCGTCAGGCTGACGGAGGGATTGTTTTACCGCAGAGTCAATATATTCGCAAACGCCCTGAAAGTTTTCATTGATTTCATTATTGGGGATGCGAATCACTGTGAGTCCGTATTTTTTCAAAAAATCCGTCCTCTCAGTATCTTTTTGCATATTATCATTCTCATAGTGCTGACAATAAATGTGTAGCTGTGCCCTATCTGATGGTTGAGATCGCGGCGGCGTTCGAGCCCTTTGTATCTGTTGCCTCCGTTATCGAATCGCCCTGAAAAAGTATCTTCATCTTTGTCCTCAATCTATATCCGCAAAAACCGTGTCCGTAATTTCTCCGCGGCAGGCACCGTTGCTCAGATCGACAAGCCGCGCTTCAAACGCCGTTTCAAGCTCCTGCGGTATTCTCATCTTTACCGTCACCGCGTCCTCGAACGCCGTGTCCTCGACTATGCCGCCCTGCTCCGGAATGAGCGAGGCAAGCCGCCCGTAAAATGTGTAGTCGCAGCGGATTTTAACTATACTGCACTCCGCACGGGTCACTATGCCGCCCGCATCAACCGCGATTTTCGCCGCGTGCGAATAAGCTCTGACGAGTCCCCCGCCGCCGAGCAGTATTCCGCCGAAATATCGGGTGACAACCAAAACGCAGTCGGTCAGCTCCTCTTTTTTAAGGACATTGAGTGCCGGCATTCCCGCAGTCCCCTGCGGCTCGCCGTCATCCGAAAAGCGGCAGATGTTTCCTTCTCTGATTATATATGCCGGAACATTGTGCGTCGCGTCCCAGTGCTTCGACCTTATCGAATCAATGAACGCTATAGCGTCCTGCTGAGTCGTGACGGGCGATATATAGCCGATGAACCGCGAACGCTTTTCAACGAATTCGGCACTCGCCGCCGCTCTTATGGTTCTGTACTGCAATCTTGCCGCCTCCCGTCAATTTTATTCCTCTTCGCCGTCCCCGTCGTTCTTCTCATACGGGAACTCGTAGACGACCTCCAGCTTGTGCCCTCGCATCCACAGCGACGGAGTTATGCGCAGAGTGTAGCCGCAGCCGTTCGGGGTTATCCACTCGTGCATCGGCAGCTGCGGCAGGCCGAAATTCGTCAGCAGTGCCATCATCACGCCGCCGTGGGTAACTATCGCCGCACGGTCGGTTCCCGTCTTTATCAGACCGTCGATTATTTTTATGAAGCCCTCGCACACGCGCTTTGCGAATGCCTCGTTGCTCTCGCCGAACGGCGGCTCGACGCCCTGCTCGCCGGCGAGCCAGCGCGGGAACATCGGATAATCCTTCAGCTCCTCCGCGTCCTTGCCCTCAAACTCTCCGAAGTTGCACTCTATGAGCGAATCTATAGTGATACACTTGTTGTCGGGATAGAGTATCGCCGCAGTGTCGGTGCAGCGCTTGAGCGGGCTTGATATAACCGCGCCGACGGGCGGATAGACGAGCTCCGAGCGCATATTCTCGAGCTGCTTTCTGCCCTCTTCGCTGAGCTCGACGTCGGTGTGACCGATATATTTTCCCTCGGTCTCCTCCTTCGTCGCGCCGCTTCTTATGATATATACTATATAGCTTTTCATATTTCCTCCAAAAATACGCTGAGTATTTTGTTGAACTGTATGATTGAAAAATCTCAAATCTCTGATATAATAATTATACAGACTGTATAAAAGAGGTGTCGTTATGGCAACAAATATAACCGCACGCTTATCGTCGCTCAGGAAAGAAAAGGGGCTGAGCCAAAAGGAGGCCGCCGCAGGACTCGGAGTCTCGCAGGCACTGCTCTCCCACTACGAAAACGGCATACGCGAATGCGGGCTTGATTTTCTCTGCCGTGCGGCGGATTACTACAATGTAACCGCGGACTACCTGCTGGGGCTGAGCGAATCGAAGCGCGGCTTTGAGGGCGCGTTCGGCATAAAGGGCGACCTGCCCTCTGACTCGGAGCTCAATACACTGACTATATTCCGCGTCGCCGGAAAGCTCAGAAATTTTCTGTCCTTTCCGCAGGAGGGCAGTTCAGCAGTCGATGCCCTGCACAGGATATACAGCCTCATGATGTATCGCATCATAATCGCGGAGACCGCCAAGGGCTGCCTGCCGAATGATTGGGTACCCAACATAGAAAAGCTGAACGAGCCTTCCTATCTGTGCATACTCGACTGCATCGAAAACGGGCTGATAACGCAGGGCAGTCTCTCACCTCGCCGCACACCCGCCAAGATACCGCTGTGCTTCAAGACCGTCATAGACAGAACGCAGAGCTTCGTTGCCTCGACATGTGAAGAAAACGGGATAAGCCTCGATGCCCGCTATATCACGAAATTATAATCATATTCTTGCAACGCCGCTGTCCCTCGCCGCCTGTGCGACCGCTTCGGCGACCGCCTTGCCCACGCGCTCATCGAACGCCGCGGGCAGGATATAATCACCTGTCAGCTCGTCATCGCCGACGAGCGAGGCTATCGCCTTTGCAGCGGCAATTTTCATCTCCTCGTTTATGTCGCTTGCGCGGACATCGAGCGCACCGCGAAAAATTCCGGGGAACGCGAGAACATTGTTTATCTGGTTCGGGAAATCGCTTCTGCCCGTGCCGACTACCGCCGCGCCCGCCGCCTTTGCAAGGTCGGGCATTATCTCGGGCACGGGGTTTGCCATTGCCATAATTATCGCATTTTCAGCCATCGACGCCGCCATCTCCTTCGTCACGATTCCGGGAGCGGAGACGCCGACAAATATATCAGCACCCATCATCGCGTCGGCAAGCGTGCCGGTGCGGTGATTTTTGTTTGTGAACGCGGCAATTTCCGCCTTTGCGGGGGTCAGGTCGCCGCCCTCGCAGATTATACCCCTGCGGTCGCACATGATTATCTCGCCCGCACCCATGGAGTCGAACAGCCTCGCTATCGCAACGCCCGCAGCACCCGAGCCGCTGAAAACGACGGTACAGTCGGAGAGCTGTTTTTTGACTATCTTGAGCGCGTTGACGACAGCCGCAAGGCAGACGACCGCAGTGCCGTGCTGATCGTCGTGGAAAATCGGTATATCCGTGCGCTCCTTGAGCTTGCGCTCGATCTCAAAGCAGCGCGGAGCCGAAATATCCTCAAGATTCACTCCGCCAAACGAGCCTGCGAGCAGGGCGACGGTGTTGACTATATCGTCAACCTCCTTTGAGCGCACGCACAGCGGTATCGCGTCAACTCCGCCGAACGCCTTGAAGAGCACGCATTTGCCCTCCATAACGGGCATACCCGCCTCGGGACCTATGTCCCCCAGACCGAGCACTGCGGTGCCGTCCGTGACGACGGCGACGGAGTTCCATCGGCGGGTCAGGTCATAGCTCTTGCTCACATCGTCCTTTATCTCAAGGCACGCCGCCGCGACTCCGGGGGTATAGGCAAGGGACAGCTCGTCCTTGTTGCCGACTCCGGCTCTCGGCTGTATCTCCAGCTTGCCGCGCAGCTCATAGTGCAGCTTGAGTGATTCGCTCAGATAATCCATTTTCGTTTTCCTTTCGTGTCCGTA
>CAVDWM010000015.1:0-50690 GCA_963612725.1 Faecalibacterium prausnitzii
ATTGCAATCCCAGTAGTCGCTGAGGGTCACATCGTTCTTTAGGTAGTAGTTGCCCGCTGCGGTGATTTCGCTGAGGGCTGAAATGCCTGTCCATGGGACGGCTGTATGCGTTGTGTGGTCGCCGACGCTGTTTTCATTGCCACAGAGGCAGTGGATGTGGTCGGTCGTCAGCATCAAGCCGCCGCTGCCGTTCGATATTATGCTATAGTCCGCATCATCGCTGTAAAAGCCCCTGACGCTCGTCGTGCCGCGCACGACGGTGAGGCTGTCTGCGGGGTTCCGCGCTCTAATGCCGACCTTTGCCGTGGGGGCAAGGGGCTTGCCGCTCTCGACCGTGACGACAGTATTTTCGTTGAAGAGCAAGACATTGCATGAGTCATCGTTCTCGCCAACATTACCGCTGATGTTCACATCGCCGGAGACAGTGAAGGGACCGAAAGCATCCACACCGTACAAGTCGTTATCCGTAATGCTGCCGCCGTTCATGATGAAGGTGCCGCTGTTGCCTACGCCACCGCCCTCGTTATTTTTAATGCTGCCGCCGTTCATGGTGAACGTGCAGCCGCCTTTGTTCCATACGCCGCCGCAGGAGGCGCCGGAAATGTTGTTTTCAATGCTGCCGCCGTTCATGATGAACGTGCCTTCGTTTCTCACGCCGCAGCCGCTACTCAATGTCCAGTTATCTACAATGCTGCCTCCGTTCATGGTGAACGTGCCGCTGTTGTCTACGCCGCCGGCGTTGTCGAAGAAGGCCATGATGTTACCGGTGATGCTACCGTTATAGAGGGTCAGTGTGCCACGATTTTGGACACCGTGACCACGATCGTCGCTTTTGTGGGTGATTTTGCCCACCGTTTCGCGGCAGTCGGTGATAACAAGGCTCGCGCCGGTGTTGACCCCGATAACAAATTTGTCGTCCGCGCCGGTGACGGTTTTGCCATTGAGACAGAGGTTGACGCCGTCAATTTCACATTCCCATTTGCCGCTGAGGGTCACATCGTTCTTGAGGTAATAGTTACCCGCTTTGGTAATTTCGCTGAGGTCGGAAATGCCCGTCCATGGGACGGCTGTATGCATGGCATGGTCGCCGACGCTGTTTTCGCCGCCGCAGACGCAGTGGATGTGGTCGTCCTCGGCAAAGGTAACAGTCGGCATAACGACGATTGTCATAAGAATCGCAAGAAAAACGCTTAATATTTTCTTTGTCATCTTCTTTCCTCCAATATTATGGATTTGTCCGCTTATTTTTTCCGTCGGAAGCGGACGCACCGAGCGGAATCGTTTTTGCCCGTTCAGGCGTTGCCCGAAGCCGGTGTCGTTAACTTAAGGCTTTCAGTCAAAAGCTCCCGGGTCGAGGCGCAGATAGATGTCAGACGGGAGACAGAAGATTTCAGATGATGTTACAGGAAAATGCAGCCTTTAATTTTCCGCCGGTCTAACATCTGCAAGCTAAAAGCTAAAGTCTATCATGGCATCACCGCCCTCCGAATACAAAAAAAGCCGAAGGCCGGGCGCAAAAAGCCCGGACTCCGGCAATAATGCTTTTGAAATTTTTATGAGATACGACTTTACATACCGAAAAAAGACCGCCATGCTCCCGCCGAATCGGGGCAAGCCGAATCGAGCCGATAAATTGTCGCAGCTGCATCCTGTCACAGTCAATTCCTTCCTCTCTGTTTTCGGGCGAAAGGATTTTATCCTACTGATATATATGCACAGTGTAGCGTAATTTTCACAATTTTTCAAGCGGTTTTCGGGAAAAACTGTCAAATTTTAAAATATTTTTTTAACTGACCGCTCTCTCGGGACAGTCTTTTTGTCATGCATACATATTATTTGCGGACATATAGTCATATATCCTCTTGCCGTGCTCCTGCTCCTCGCGCTGAATGGAGTTGAGAACCGCTTTCGGGATATATTTCCGCACAAGAGCTTCGCCGCAGGCGTTCGGCGTGTTCATAATTTATTCAAATCCGCTTTAAAATAAGCTTAAAAATCGGTGATAATATAAAGGAAAAGATAAAGTGTTATCAATACGGCTTTATCAAAAAATCCGGGAGGGTAAAATTATGTTCAACAGATTCGTTCTCAATGAAACTTCATATCACGGCGCGGGCGCGGTCAAGGCGGTTGCCGAGGAGATAACCGCAAGAGGCTTCAGGAAAGCCTTCGTCGCATCCGACCCCGACCTTGTTAAGTTCGGCGTGTCAAAGAAAGTCACCGATGTTCTCGACGGCGCGGGCATCGCATACGAGATGTTCAGCGAAATCAAGCCCAACCCGACAATTCAAAATGTTCAGTCCGGCGTTGAGGCGTTCAGGGCGAGCGGCGCGGACTGCATCGTGGCTATCGGCGGCGGCTCCTCGATGGACACCGCGAAGGCTATAGGCATAATTATCGAAAATCCGGAGTTCGCCGACGTCAGGAGCCTTGAGGGCGTTGCGCCGACAAAGAACAAGTGCGTGCCGATAATCGCCGTTCCGACCACTGCGGGCACTGCCGCCGAGGTCACGATAAACTATGTTATCACCGACACCGAAAAGAACCGCAAGATGGTCTGCGTCGATGTTCACGACATCCCGGTGGTCGCCGTTGTCGATCCCGACATGATGTCCACCATGCCCAAGGGGCTGACCGCCGCGACGGGCATGGACGCTCTGACCCACGCTATCGAGGGCTACATCACCAAGGGCGCATGGGCGATGAGCGATATGTTCCATCTCAAGGCGATCGAGATAATCTCGAAGTCGCTTCGCGGCGCGGTCGAAAACACCCCCGACGGTCGCGAGGGCATGGCTCTGGGTCAGTATGTCGCGGGCATGGGCTTCTCGAATGTCGGTCTCGGCATAGTCCACTCTATGGCTCATCCGCTCGGCGCGCTCTATGACACCCCGCACGGCGTGGCGAACGCCATAATCCTGCCGACCGTCATGGAATACAACGCACCCGCAACCGGCGAGAAATACCGCGACATAGCGAAGGCTATGGGCGTTGAGGGCACGGAAAATATGAGCGTTGACGAATACCGCAAGGCGGCTGTTGACGCAGTAAGGCAGCTGGCACAGGATGTCGGAATCCCCGCCGACCTCAAGGAAATCGTCAAGCCCGAGGATGTCGAGTTCCTTGCGCAGTCCGCATATGACGACGCCTGCCGCCCCGGCAACCCGCGCGACACAAGCGTTGCGGAGCTTGCAGAGCTTTACAGATCGCTGATGTAAAAAAATAAACAAATCCGCCGCCTTGTCCGAGAAATTCGGGCGGGGCGGCGATTTATTTGCGCTGTAAAATACTATAAAATACTGCAAAACAGGTCTGCGCCAAATGCGGCAGTTCCCACTTGTCAGCCCTTGTAGTTCATGCCCAGCTCGATAGCTTCGACATTCTTGGGAACAAGATGCTGCTTTCTTGCGGGGACTACCTTGGCTATAGCCTTCGACATGGTGTCGAGGTTGCAGAAGCCGGTCTGCTCCATGAGCTTGCCGATAAGAATAATGTTTGCAAGTCCCTTGAGTCCGCGCTCCTCCGCCAGCTGTGTAGCGGGGACGAGGCAGACGGTGATATCGTCTCTCCTGACCTCGCGCTCAACGAGCGTGCTGTCAAGAATAACTATTCCGCCGGGAACGACGCTGTCAATAAACTTGTCATAAGACGGACCGTTCATCGCGACGAACACGTTCGGAGTGACAACGAGGGGCGAGCAGATGGGGTCTGACGAGATGCAGACGCTGCAGTTTGCCGTGCCGCCTCGCATCTCGGGACCGTAGGACGGAAGCCATGAAACTTCCTTGCCGTCGGTGAGACCCGCATAGGCGATGACCTTGCCCATGAAAAGTATACCCTGACCGCCGAAGCCGGCGAGAAGTGCGTTCATATCCTTCATTTTGCTTCCTCCTCTGCTGTCTTGTCCTTATAAACGCCGAGCGGATAATAAGGAAGCATATTCTCTCTGAGCCAGCCGAGCGCATCGACGGGCGAGAGTCCCCAGTTGGTGGGGCAAGCCGAAATGACTTCAACTATCGAGAAGCCCTTGCCGGCTATCTGAGTCTCGAAAGCCTTTTTGATAGCCCTTTTCGCCTTGTTTATGTTCTTGACGCAATCGACCGAAACGCGCTCCGCATAGGCGGTGCCGTCGAGGGTGGAGAGCATCTCGCAGACTCTGACGGGATAGCCCGCAGTCTTAATATCTCTGCCGTAGGGCGTGGTCTGAGTGACCTGCCCGGGCAGCGAGGTGGGAGCCATCTGACCGCCTGTCATGCCGTAAATCGCGTTGTTGACGAAGATAACGGTTATATTCTCGCCGCGGGTCGCTGAATGAACGGTTTCGGCAGTACCGATAGCGGCGAGGTCGCCGTCGCCCTGATAGGTGAAAACGACATCCTCGGGCTTTGCACGCTTGACGCCTGTCGCAACAGCCGGAGCGCGTCCGTGGGGAGCCTCTATCATATCACAGCCGAAATAATTATATGCCATAACGGCGCATCCGACGGGCGCGATGCCGACGGTCTTGCCCTCTACACCGAGCTCGTCAATGCACTCCGCAACGAGGCGGTGGATTATACCGTGAGTGCAGCCGGGGCAATAATGGGTAGGCACATCGAGAAGCGCCTTGGGTCTCTGGAATACGATTGCCATTATTTTTCGCCTCCTGCAAGTTTTTTGATGTTTTCGAGAACCTCGGCGGGGGTCGGGATTATTCCGCCGGTGCGTCCGAAGAATTCAACGGGTTTTGTGCAGTCGATAGCGAGCTTTACATCGTCGATCATCTGACCCATGCTCATCTCGACGCAGAGGAAAGCCTTTGCGTGCTCCGCCGCGTCGCGCATAGCCTGCTTCGGGAACGGCCAGAGGGTTATCGGGCGGATGAGTCCCGCCTTTATGCCCTGCTCTCTCGCTTCGCGGACAGCTGCCTTTGCGACACGCGCCGATGCGCCGTAAGCGACGACGACATAATCGGCGTCATCGACCATGTAGCTCTCGCTCATGGGCTCTTTTTCTTCGATAACCGCATATCTTGCGAACCTCTCTCTGACGAGACGCTCAAGGTCTGCCGCCTGGAGATAGAGGGAATTGACTATATTGTGCTTGCGTCCGCCGTTGTGACCGCATGCCGCCCAGGGCTTCTCGACATTCGAGCCGCCGCTGCCCTCGCCTATCTCAACGGGCTCCATCATCTGACCGAGCATACCGTCGGCAAGAATCATTGCGGGCATACGGTACTCATCAGCCTTGTCAAAGGCTCTGCCGACGAGATCGACCATCTCCTGGACGGAGCTGGGCGCGAAAACGAGGATATGCAGATCGCCGTGACCGGGCGCTCTTGTCGCCTGCCAGTAATCCGACTGAGAGGGCTGGATCCCGCCGAGTCCGGGACCGCCGCGCTGGACATTGATGATGACCGCCGGAAGATCCGAGCCTGCCATGTAGGATATGCCCTCGGTCTTGAGGCTGATTCCGGGCGAGGACGAGGAGGTCATCGCACGCACGCCTGCCGACGCCGCGCCGAGAACCATATTGACGGCGGCGATTTCGCTCTCCGCCTGAAGATATGTACCGCCTATTTTAGGCATGACCTTTGACATATATGCCGCAAGCTCCGTCTGCGGGGTGATGGGATAACCGAAGAAGTGGCGGCAGCCGGCACGGATAGCGGCTTCTGCCAGAGCTTCGTTTCCTTTCATAAGAACTCTTTCTGACACTTTCAACACCTCTTCTTTCTTATCTCTCAACAGTTATTGCACAATCGGGACACATAACAGCGCACGCCGCACACCCGATGCACTCGTCGGGAGCAGTGACACACGCCGGATGATAACCTTTTAGGTTCAGCTTATCCTTAGCAAGGCTGATAATATGCTTCGGACATGCCGTCGTGCAAAGCTCACAGCCCTTGCAGGTGTTTTCGTTAATCGTGACTTTTGCCATATCTGTTCCTCCTAATCAAGAATACCGAACTTATATATCAGCCGCTTCGCCTCGGAAGCGGTATCGGTCAAAATTTCACCACGGGAGCTTCACGAGCACATCGACGGGATAGAGATTGTCTATCCTCCCCTCGAGCTCGCCCGAAATGCTTCGCGGCGCGGTCGTATATACGAGCGGCAGACCCGCAAGCTCAGCCGTTTTCTCGGCATAAGGGACGGACGAAAGAATGTCCTGCGCTCTCGTCTGCGCCCCCAAGTGGGAGTTGTTGACCAACCCCGTCGCCTTCAGACGGCACGCCGCCTCTATCTCCCCGAGCAGCCCGACCGCCTCATCGGGGCTTGAGATAAATTTGCGGAATTTATTGACGACGCAGAGCATTTCATAGCCCGACTCATTGAGCCGGCGCGAAAAGCGTCCGAGCGCGGTAGCGCCCGCATCGTCGCCGCCGACATCGACTATAACTCTGCCCATGCTCTCCTCAAAAATCGAGAACATCCTCGCGGTCAGCGCGGGTGCGTCGAGGGTAGTGCCCTCAAGATTCTGGGCAATAACACTGACTCCCGCCGCCTCAAGCTCGTCTTTGTAGTCCGCCGTGCGGAAATAGGGATTGACTATATCGAGATCGACGAGCGTTATCTTCTCGCCGCGCTTTGCCGCATTGACTGCGAGGTTGAGCGCAAAATTAGTTTTTCCGCTGCCGTAATGACCGCAGACGAGCGTTATGCGTTTCATCGATTAGCCTCCCTTCAATTATAAAAAACATTATACCACTCTTTGACCCACGGCACAACATATTTTCCGCCTGCGGAGATAGAAAAGATATTGCGGGGCGCGGCGCGTTTTGTGCAAAATTTATGCAAATACAGTCTCGCGGAGAAAAAAATCCGGCTCCTGCCAAACGGCAGAAACCGGATAGTGAAATCAGAACCGATTACTCAGCCTCTGTCTCCTCGGGCTCTTCGGTCTCGGTCTCGGGCTCGGTCTGCTCAGCCTCGTCCGCTGCGGCGGGCTCAAGCAGAGCTCTTATCGAAAGGCTGACGCGCTTCTTATCGAAGTCGATGCCGATGATCTTCGCCTGAACCTTGTCGCCGACCTTGAGAACGTCGGAGGGCTTCTCGATGCGGCGATCCGCTATCTGAGAAATATGGATAAGACCGTCAATGCCGGGGATAACTCTTGCGAAAGCGCCGAAATCGGTGAGGCTGACTATCTCAGCGTCGATAACGGTTCCCTCGGGATAGTTCTTGCGAAGGATCTCCCACGGATTGTCCTCGTCTTTTCTGTAGCCCAGAGAAATCTTTTTCTTCTCGGAATCAAGAGCCTTTATGTAGACATCGATGACATCGCCGACCTTCAGGACATCCGACGGATGCTTGATGCGCTTCCAGGAGAGCTCGGAGATGTGAACCATTCCGTCCACGCCGCCGATATCGACAAATGCGCCGTAATTTGTCAGAGACTTGACGGTGCCGGTATACTTCTGACCGACCTCAGCCTGCGCCCAGAAAGCTTCCTCGGCGGCCTTTTTCTCCTCCTTGAGAACGGCACGGATGGAGCCGACGGCTCTTCTCTTGTAGTTGTTGACCTCGATGATGCGGAACTTGACGTTCTTTCTCAGGAGACCGTCAAGAGCCTCGCTGCGGGATGCGGTTGCAAGAGAGCCGGGGACGAAAACGCGAACTCCGTCGGTAACGGCGATAACGCCGCCCTTGACAACATCGGTGACAACGCCTTCGAATATCTTGTCGCTCTCAGCCGCGTCAACGATATCGCGCCATGCCTGCATAGCGTCATAGCGGCGCTTGGAAAGCATAACGGTGCCCTCTGCATCGTTGGTTTTCATGATGATAAGACCGATCTCGTCGCCTATCTTGAGCTCCTGCTTCGGGTCGGCATCGGGATCTGCGCTGTACTCGTCCATGGGGACATAGCCGGCATGCTTTCTGCCGATGTCAACCTGGATCTCCGTGGGCGAGAAGCCCATGACGATACCGGTGACCTTCTGGTCGTTGTTCATGCTGCTCAGAGACTCCTCAAGAGCCTTGGAGAAGTCCTGCTCGTCTGTTTCTTCGGAAGGCACCTCCTCCGCCGGCTGTGCGGAAGCTGCGCTCTCCTCGAGCTCACCGGCAGCCGCCTCAGCGACATCGGTCTTACGCTCGACTGCGCCTTCCTCAAGCTCTTTGGATTGTTCGTTAAGAATTTCGGACATGTTACAAAGTACCTCCTTTATTATGCACGCAGGGGTTGATGCCCCCGCAGTAACGCCGACAACATCGCTGGCGGAGAAATCGATATTTTTGACATCCGCTGCGCGCTCCACAAGATAAGTCGGGCAGTTTTTTTCGCAGACTCCCTTGAGCTTCGCCGTGTTTGAGCTCTGCGAGCCGCCGATAATAATCATCATATCAACGCGCTGCGACAGCTCGGAAGCCTCCTTCTGCCTATCCTGCGTGGCATTACATATTGTATCAAAAACATTTGCATTTGTACATAGTATTTTTACTATTTTTAGGGATTCCTGCCACTCTTTTACGCTGAAAGTTGTCTGGGAGATAATAGTTAGTTTTTTATCAGAATATTCCGGACGATTTTCAAAAATTTTGCGGAGTTCTTCGGCGTTGCGGAAGGGGAAGCATTCGCCGTGGCAATGACCCATAATGCCTATAACTTCGGGATGACCGCTGTCTCCGGCAATGAGCACGGGGATATCCGGCGATGAATTTTCATCGACTATCCTGTGTATTTTTTTGACGAACGGGCAGGTCGCATCGCAGATGTCGGCTCCCGTCGCCTCAAGGCTGCGGCAGACGCTCGCGCCGACTCCGTGAGTGCGGATGACGACGGTGGTCTCGGCAGACGCCTCCGCGGGCGAGGTTATCACCCGAACGCCCCTTCTCTCCAGATCCTCGATAACGACCGGATTATGTATAAGAGGTCCGAAGGTGGCGACTTTTTTCCCGCTCTCGACGAGCTTATATGTCATCTCGACCGCACGGTTGACGCCGAAGCAGAAGCCCGCCGTTTTTGCAACCTCAATCCTTTTCATGGCCCTTTTCAAGCAGCTCCCCTATCTTGCCCATGACGAGCCTGGAGGCTTCCTTTATCTCACTCATATTTGATTCGTCGGAAAGCCCGAGCTCCTCATAGGGAATGACCTCGCCGAAGCGGATGGTCATCTTCTTGCGGAACTTGCTCTTGCCCTCGAAATAGATGCACGCGGGCAGAATGTCGGCGTGGGTGGCTTTGGCTATGAGCGCAATGCCCGCCTTGGGCGGCAGCATCTTGCCGTCGGGATCCTTCGAGCGTGTGCCCTCGGGGAATATGCCGAGAACCTTGCCCTCCTCGACAAGGCGTATAGCATAGTTGAGCGAGCGCTGGTCGCCCGTTCCGCGGCTTATCGGGAACGCGTTGAGGTGGCGCAGCATCCACGAGGCGAGCTTGTTGAGATTGAACAGCTCAAGCTTCGCCATATAGTGAATCTTGCGGGTTCTTGCCGCAACGATGAGTCCGGGGTCATATGAATTGCGATGGTTCGAGGCAATTATGAGGCTGCCTGTTTTCGGCACGTTTTCGCGCCCGATATACTGCGTCTTGAAGATTATCTTTGCGAGCGGATGAAACATCCAAACAAAAACATCGTAAAATTTCCTGTCTCTGGTATCGTTGTAGTCAAACGCTTTACCCTTGATCTTCGGTTCCATCAAAGCTTCTCCTTAATAACATTTTTTATTTTCTCTATCGACTCGTCGAGCGAAAGCTCGGTCGTATCGACCGTTACGGCATCGGGCGCGGCTCTGAGCGGAGCGATAGCCCGATTGGAATCATTATAATCCCTTTGCTTCATTTCTGCAAGCACGTTTTCATATTCGACCTTTTCGCCCTTTTCCGTGAGCTCTTTATAGCGGCGGCGCGCACGCTCCTCGGCGGAGGCTGTGAGGAATATCTTGACCTGCGCATGCGGCAGAACGACGGTTCCGATATCGCGCCCGTCCATAACGCAGTCGTTTTCGGCGGCGATATCCTGCTGGAGACCGAAAAGGAATTCGCGGACTGCGGGCACTGCCGAGACCCTTGACGCCGCCATCGACGCTTCGGGGGTTCTTATAAACGCCGAGACATTCTCTCCGTTTAAAAACACTGCCTGCTCGCCGTTTTCGTATTTGAGCTCAACGGATATGCCCTTGACGCTCCCCTCTATCGCCTCGGGGCTTTCAAGATCGACGCCGCTTCGCAGCGCATTGAGTCCGACCGTGCGGTAAAGTGCGCCGGTATCGACATAGATAAAGCCGAGTGCCCGCGCAACGCTGCGTGATATAGTGCTCTTGCCCGCTCCCGCAGGACCGTCTATCGCAACATTTATTGACATACAAAACCTCTCCTTCGTGCTTTCTTTATTGAGCCGCGCTCTCTCCGGCAAGATGTCCTGTAGAGAACGCTATCTGCAAATTGAATCCGCCCGTATAGGCATCGACATCTATGACCTCGCCCGCAAAATACAGCCCCTCTATGAGCTTCGACTGCATCGTCTTCGGGTCTATCTCCGAGGTTTTTACGCCGCCTGAGGTGACGACCGCCTCCTCTATCGGGCGAAAGTCCGTTATTGTGACGGTAAAATGCTTGAGCAGATAAACGAGCTTCGCACGCTGCTCGCGGGTGACGGAATTGACCTTCGTGTCCATGGGTATGCCCGAGAGAGAGACTATGACGGGAACGAGCTTTTTGGGCAGCAGGAAGTTGAGCGCGTTTATAAAGTTGCGGTTGCTGTTCTCGCCGAAGTCGCGCAGGACGCGTGCGTCGAGCTGCTGCTCCGAAAGCGCGGGCTTGAGGTCGATAACTATTTTATATCTCCCCCGCTCCATCTGCCGCATATGCGAGCTCGCCGAGAGTATCATCGGACCCGACACGCCGAAATGGGTAAACAGCATCTCGCCGAAGTCCGAATAGATGTGCTTTCCCGTTTTTGTGTCCTCAACGGTTATCGAGACATTTCTCAGCGACAGCCCCTGAAGCCGCGAGCAAAAGCCCTCATGCGCTTCAAGCGGAACGAGCGACGGCTTTATCGGGGTCACGGTGTGTCCGACCTGTCCTGCAAGCTCATATCCGTCGCCGGTTGAACCCGTCTGGGGATAAGACCTGCCGCCGGTGGCGACTATTACCCTGTCGGCATATATCCGCTCGCCGGAATGAAGTATCGCGCCGCGGACTTTGCCGGACTCGATTATAAGCTCCTTCGCCCTGCCGGTCACTATATCGACGCCCGCATGCTTCGCCGCAAAGAAGAGCGCATCGACTATATCGGACGCTCTGTCCGACTCGGGAAAAACGCGGTTGCCGCGCTCGGTCTTGAGCGGCACGCGTTCGGATTCAAAAAAATTCATTGTATCGGCGGGCATGAAGCGCGAAAACGCACTGTACAGAAATCTGCCGTTGACCGGCACGGATGAGATAAGGGCGTTGAGATCGGCGCAGTCGTTCGTGACGTTGCATCTGCCCTTTCCCGTTATCATTATCTTGCGGCCGACCTTTTCGTTGCGTTCGAGCAAAACCGCTTTGCCGCCGCTTTTTGCCGCGGTCACGGCTGCCATAAGCCCCGCCGCCCCGCCGCCTATTACAAGCACCTCAGGCATAATTTACCTCTTTAAAAAATTACTCGTCCCCGTGGGTCTGGTAGATCTGATACTCGTCCCATATATTTTCGAGCGAGCTGAGATTGTTATAGACCTCACCGCTCTTTTCGCTCGCCGCCGCCGCTATCAGCGCATTGATAAGGCTCAGCGGAGCAACGAGGGAATCGACAAACGAGACCATGCTGCTGCGCGCTAAAAGAAGATGGGTCGCGAACTGCGCTATGGGCGAATTTTCGCTGTCGGTGACGGAGATCACCGTCGCTCCCCTGTCGGAGATAAAGCGCAGCATATTTATCGTCTGCTGCGAATATCTCGGAAAGCTTATCGCGATGCAGACATCGTCCCTGTTGATGCGAAACGCCTGATCGAACGCCTCGCCCGTTCCTGCTGGCTCGATAAGGGTCACACCGTCATAGACAAAATTGAGATAGAACGCCGCAAAGCTTGCAAGCGAAGCCGCACTGCGCACGCCGAGGACATATATATGCCTCGCACGGTTTATCGCCTCGACGCTCGCGTTGAACGCCTCGCGTGAGATGCTCTCGCGGGTCGCCTTTATTGTCTCGATGTCGGAAGAAAATGCGTGTTCGAGCATATCCTCGCCGCCCGCCGCCTCCATGCGCTGGACGCTCGTCAGCCTGCTCTTGACTACCTCCTGCAAAGTCTTCTGGAGCTGAGGATAGCCCGAAAAGCCAAGCTCCGACGCAAATCTGACAACCGTTGACTCGCTCACGCCGACCGTGCTGCCGAGCCTTGCCGCAGTCATGAACGCCGCCTTGTCGTAATTTTCGGTTATGTAGTCGGCTATCCGCCTATGCCCCTTGGACATGGAAGAGTAACAGCCCTCTATTTTTGAAAGCAGCTGCTTTGTCATATTGGATATTCACCTTATTCCGTTTGCGTATAGCGCTGTGTACGATGGGGACAACACTAATATGATTTTAGCATACCGGCGCACAAAAATGCAAGACGGCAGAGCAAAAATTGCAGGGTTTCCTGCATTTTCTTAAAAGCATTGACTTAAAGCCCGATTTTCTCTATAATCTATTAGTCTATTACTTCTTAAACAGGGAGCTTAAAAATGAAGGATTCATCATTTCTCTGGTACGACAAGCCCGCCGAGGTCTGGACTCAGGCACTGCCGATAGGCAACGGTACGCTCGGCGGCATGATATACGGCAAGGTAAAAGAAGAGACCGTCTCTTTAAACCACGACGAGCTCTGGACGGGACACCCGAAGGATACCGTTCGCCCCGGCGCACTCGAGGCTTTTAAGAAAGCCCGTACACTCGCGCTCGACGGAAAGCTGCGCGAGTCGCAGGATGTTATCGAGTCCGACTTTATGAGCACGTGGAGCCAGGCATATATGCCCCTGGGCGACCTCGTTCTGACCTTTGACGGCTCGGAGCGCAAGTCGGACTACATCCGCTCGCTCGACCTTGACACCGCAATAGCTTCGGTCAGCTACAGGCAGGGCAAGCGCGTCATGCGCCGCGAGGGGTTCGCGTCATATCCGCAGAAGGTCATCGCCGTCCGTCTCGTTTGCGAAAACGGCAAATTTGATGTCACGGCGAGTCTCAAATGCCAGCTTCATCACAAGGTCAGGGCACAGAGCGGTCTGCTCGTCATGAGCGGCGAAGCGCCGAGCGAGAACAATACGGGCGGAAGCTCCTGCAGGCAGAGCTATTCAAAGAATGACAGCGAGCGCGGTATGCTCTTCACCTGCGCCGTTAAAGCCGACACCGACGGCAAAAAGCATATAACCGGCAAGGGAATCGAGATAACCGACGCGACTGTCGCCACGCTTTATCTCACCGCCGAGACGAGCTTCAACGGCTGGCAGAACAACGCCTTCACGAACGGCAAGCCGCATCTTGAGCCCTGCATTGAAAGGCTCTCGAAGGATTTTGACTATGAGGCGGTCAAAGCCGCGCACATCGCCGACTACCGCGCACTCTATTCAAGAGTCGAGCTCGACATAGGCTCTAACGGCAAGGACGGCATACCGACCGGCAGACGCCTGCGCAATTTTAAAAAAGACAAGAACGACATCGCGCTCTACACCCTGCTGTTCAACTTCGGGCGATATCTCGCGATATCCTCGTCGCGTCCCGGCTCTCAGCCCTCGACGCTCCAGGGCATCTGGAACGAGAAGCTCTGCCCGCCGTGGCACTCGAACTACACGGTAAACATAAATACCGAAATGAACTACTGGCCCGTTCTCCCCTGCGATATGCCGGAGGTCAACGAGCCGCTGATTGAGATGGTGCGCGACCTGTCCGTCGCGGGCGAGCGCACGGCAAAAGAGATGTACGGTATGCGCGGCTTTGTCGCACACCACAATGTTGACATATGGAGAATGACGACCCCGGTTGACGGAAATGCCGTATGGGCATTCTGGCCGATGTCGCCCGGCTGGTTCTGCGAGCATATTTTTGCCCACTATGAATATACCATGGACGAAAAATATCTGCGTGAGACAGCCTATCCGATAATGAAAAAAAGCGCGGAATTCTACTGCGATTATCTTGTTGAGGACAAGGACGGCTATCTCATCGCCGCGCCCTCGACCTCGCCCGAGAACAACTTTATTTTGAGGGGCAGCGACTGCGCCGTTTCGCAGACGACGACCATGACGATGAGCATTATCCGCGAGCTGTTTGAAAACTGCATTAAGGCTTCGAATATTCTCGGCGAGGATAAGGAGTTTGCAGAAATTCTCAAAGACAAGCTCAATCATATGCTGCCGTTTAAAATCGGCAAAAAGGGTCAGCTGCTCGAATGGTACAACGAAGAGAGAGAATCGGAGATGCACCACCGCCACTGCTCGATGCTCTACGGTCTGCACCCCGCGCATCTGATAACCGCCGACGGCACGCCCGAGCTGGCGGACGCTTGCAGGCGTTCGCTCGAAATAAGGGGCGACGACGGCACGGGCTGGAGCCTCGGCTGGAAGATAAACTTCTGGGCGCGTCTGCGCGACGGCAACCACGCCCTGAAGCTCTTTGATCAGCAGCTGAGATTCAAATCCTCCTCCGTAGCGGCTTACTCCCACGGCGGCGGCACATACGAAAATCTCTTTGACGCACACCCGCCTTTCCAGATAGACGGCAACTTCGGCGCGGTCAGCGGAGTTTGCGAGATGCTGCTCGACTGCTTCGACGGGAAGATATACCTCCTGCCCGCTCTCCCCGACAGGTGGGGCGAGGGCAGCGTTCGCGGTCTGCTCGCAAAGGGCAGCATAAAGGTCGATATGACCTGGAGCGGCGGCAGGCTGACCTCATATTCCCTCACCGGCAAGGGCAGGGCGAATATAGTATACGGCGGCAAAGAGACCGTACACGAGCTTGACGGAAACACGCTCACAGTCACGCTTTAAGGAGTTATAAAATGAAATTCGACCTCTATGACTTTGACAAAACCGTTTTTCCCGTTGATTCGGAGAGCGTGTTTTATCTCTTCTGCCTTGTCAGACACCCGTGGCTGATAGTCATTCTTCCCTATCAGCTTTTCTGCCTTGCGTGCTTCTTTCTGAAAATCGACCGCGACAGGATGAAGGGCAGATTTTTCTGTTTCCTGCGCTTTGTCAACACGGAAAAGATGGTGCAAAAATTCTGGGAGAAGAACGAAAAAAGAATGTATCCGTTCTTCCGTCCGGAGAACCGCGATCTCCCCGCAGTCGTCTGCTCGGCGTCACCCGAATTTCTGCTGCGCCCGATATGCGAAAAATACAAGGTGCATACGCTCATCGCCACGCGCCTTGACCCGCACACGGGCAAAATAGACGGGCTCAACTGCAAGAACCTCGAGAAGGTCTCAAGGATAAAAGAAGCCCTGCCCGACGCCGAATTTGAAAAGGTTTTTTCGGATTCTCTTAAAAGCGACGCGCCGATATTCGCGCTCGGAGAGATAAACTATCACGCGGTGAGGGGCAAGCTGACGCGCATAAAATAAGCTTCAACACACTGGAGATGTAAAAAAATGATAATAGACAGCCATGCACACATATATCCGGACAAGCTCGCCGTAAAGGCGGCGCGGAGCATCGGCGACTTCTACGACATAGACATGAACCTCGACGGCACGGTCGATATGCTTCTCAAGGTCGGCGACGATGCGGGGGTTGACAAATTTCTCGTTCACTCGGTCGCGACAACTCCGCATCAGGTACGCTCGATAAACTCGTTCATCGCAAAGAGCGTATCGGAGCACCCCGACCGCTTCATCGGCTTTGCAACGCTCCACCCCGGATGCGGCGACGAAATACCGGAAATTGTTGACGAGGCGATAGCACTCGGTCTTTCGGGAATAAAGCTGCACCCCGATTTTCAGAAATTCGACATCGACGCGCCCGAGGCGATGCGCATGTACGAGGTGCTCGAGGGCAGGCTGCCGATACTCTTTCACACCGGCGACTACCGCACGCAATATTCAAAGCCGACGAAGATAATAAAAGTTCTCGAAAAATTTCCGAAGCTCGACATAATCGCGGCGCATTTCGGCGCATGGTCGGAATGGGGCTACGGCTCAAAGGAGCTCTCCGACGCGGGAGTATATGTCGATTCATCGAGCAGCTTCTACGCGATGAGTCCGGAGAGAATAATGGAGATGATACACATCTTCGGCACGGACAAAATTTTCTTCGGCTCGGACTACCCGATGTGGAACGTCAAGCAGGAGATTGAAACCTTCATGTCCCTGCCGCTGAGCGACGAGGACAGAGAAAAAATACTCCACCGAAACCTTGAGAGTCTGCTGGCGAAGTATAAAAGATAAGTCCGACGTGTAAAAAACTCCCTGCCCGCCGCAGAGAGTTCACATTAAAGATTTTTCACTCGTTTCAAAGGAACGAATTTCACTGAAAAAAAACACGCAGTCCTGTGCAAAAATGCTGTTTATAATTTCTACAATGTCCAAAAACCGCTTTGCTTGCATTTTAAAAATATAACTCCTGTGAAATATCCCGCCGGCGCGGGATGTGAAATGTTTGCCTTGCGGCAAACGTGAAATATTGTTCCTTCGTCGCAATGTGAAATAAAATTCGTTCCTTCACACGCCGCAGGCGTATTTCACATTTGCGAAGCAAATATTTCACATCGAAGATATTTCACTCGTTCCGCAAGGAACGAATTTCACTGAAAAAAGCACGCATAAGCGTGCTTTTTTCATGGTGCGGGCGACCGGACTTGAACCGGTACGGTGTCACCACCGAGGGATTTTAAGTCCCTTGCGTCTGCCGATTTCGCCACGCCCGCACATAAATAACCGCCGGAGGCCTTTCCGGCGGTATTATTATATTGTATTATCCGATGTTTGTCAACAAATTTGTGCTCTTCACGCTTCCATTCCGAGCGGGTCGTCGTAGTGGTGCGCCTGTTCGAGCATCATGTCCTTGACCTTCATCAGGCGTGTTGTTGTGCTGCGCTCGTTTTCGTCTAACTTCATCGAGATATACTTTATCGTCTCCTCATACTGAGGGATCATAACATGCTCGAGGGCGTTTACCCTGCGGCGCGTTTTTTCTATCTCGCCCGCGAGCAGCTGGCACGATTTCTCGACCTCTGCGAGCCTGAGCATATCCGGCATTATCTCCGACAGCGCACTGACCGCATTGTCAAGCTCCGCCGAGGTAAACGCCGTTCCGTATGAATAAATATCGTTCTTGTCGGCAGTTTTATACCGAACATCGAAAACCGGAAGCATAACGCTCATCACATTTTTCTCCGAGCTTTCGAGGCTCATCTCCTGCGTGGGGAGCATCATCGCGACGCTCAGGCTCTTGTCGTCCATGGCGCTTCTCGCGATTTCCATGTTGACATTCGCCCGCTTTATCCCCTCCTCCACACGGATGCGAAGAGCCTTATTCTCTTTTACGAGATCGAGGAAGCGGCGCATGAGCTCATCGCGCTTGTCCTTGAGCAGCTTGTGTCCCCTGCGTGCAGTCACAAGCTTGCGCTTGAGGTTTGTCAGCTCCATGCGCGTGGGATTCACATTCATTACCGCCATTGTCTATCACTTCTTCCCATATGGATTCAGCACTTGCCGTAATACTTGTCGAGGAACTCGTCGCTGACGCGCTTTAGCTCGCTGCGCGGCAGAATCGAGAGCAATCTCCAGCCGATGTTGAGCGTCTCCTCGATGCTCCTGTCGGTGTCGAAGCCCTGCGAAACATAATCTCTCTCAAATTCGTCCGCAAACTTTGCATAGAGCTTATCCATATCCGTCAGCGCATCCTCGCCGAGGACGACCATCAGCTCCTTTGCGTCCTTGCCGCGTGCATATGCGGAGAACAGCTGGTTCATCGTGTTGGAGTGGTCGGCTCTCGTCTTGCCCTCGCCGATACCCTTATCCTTGAGTCGGGACAGGGACGGCAGAACGTCGATAGGCGGGTTGGTGCTCTTTCTGTAAAGCTCGCGGCTGAGGATTATCTGACCCTCGGTGATATATCCCGTGAGGTCGGGAATGGGGTGGGTCTTGTCGTCCTCGGGCATGGTGAGTATGGGTATCATCGTTATGCTGCCGGGCTTGCCCTTCTGCCTGCCTGCGCGTTCGTATATAGAAGCGAGGTCGGTGTACATATATCCGGGATATCCTCGGCGACCGGGAACCTCCTTACGCGCCGCCGAAACCTCACGCAGCGCGTCGGCGTAGTTCGTGATATCGGTCAGGATAACAAGAACGTGCATCCCACGGTCGAAGGCGAGATATTCCGCGGCGGTCAGAGCCATCTTCGGCGTTGCGATACGCTCGATGGCGGGGTCGTTTGCGAGGTTCGAGAACATAACGGTTCTGTCGAGCGCACCGGTGCTTCTGAAGCTCTCGACGAAGTAGTTCGACTCCTCGAAGGTGATACCCATTGCCGCAAAGACAACGGCGAACTGCTCGTTGTCGCCGAGCACCTTCGCCTGCCGCGCTATCTGCGCCGCGAGGCTTGCGTGGGGCAGACCGGACGCCGAGAATATCGGCAGCTTCTGGCCTCTGACGAGGGTGTTGAGTCCGTCAATGGCGGAGATACCGGTCTGAATAAATTCCTGGGGGTAGCTTCTGGCTGCGGGATTCATCGGCAGACCGTTGACATCCATTCTCTTCTCGGGGATTATCTCGGGGCCGCCGTCGATAGGTCTGCCGAGTCCGTCAAAGACGCGGCCGAGCATATCAGGCGAAACGCCCAATTCCATCTGCCTGCCGGAGAAGCGCACCTTGCTGTTGGCGAGGTTGATTCCGGCGGAGTTTTCAAACAGCTGAACGAGCGCGTTTGTGCCGTCAATTTCGAGCACGCGGCAGCGGCGGGTCTCGCCGTTTGCCAGCTCTATCTCGCCGAGCTCGTTATACTTGACCCCCTCGACCTCGCGCACGAGCATAAGAGGTCCCGAAACCTCCTGAATAGTTCTGTATTCCTTGGGCATCAGTATTCCTCCCTTGCGTCAACAACGGCTTTTATCTCGGAATCTATCGCCGCGCAGACTGTTTGATATGTGTCCTCAATGTCCTTTTCGGGAACATATTTGAAGCGTCCGATGCTCTCTCGCGAGGGTATCGAGACGAGCTTTTCAATATCCGCGCCTTTTTTGAGCGCGTTGAGCGAGCCGTCATAGAAGCGCAGGACGAGCTTCATCATCAGATACTGCTTGCGAAGGGACGAATAGGTGTCCACCTCGTGGAAGGCGAGCTGATGCAAAAAGTCCTCGCGTATCGAGCGGGCGGTCTCCATTTTAAGCCTGTCGCTTGGAGAGAGGGCGTCCATACCGACGAGCTTGACTATCTCATCGAGAGACGCTTCATCGGAGAGCAGAGCCATGAGCCTTGCGCGAAGCGAGGTCCACTCCTCCGAGACGTTTTCGTTGAACCAGCTTCCGAGCGAATCGGCATAGAGCGAGTAGCTCGTCAGCCAGTTTATCGCCGGAAAGTGGCGCTTATATGCGAGCGCAGAGTCAAGTCCCCAGAACACCTTGACTATTCTGAGAGTCGCCTGGGAGACGGGCTCCGATATATCGCCGCCGGGAGGCGAAACCGCGCCGATTACCGAGAGAGCACCCTCGCGTCCGTCCGAGCCGAGGGAAACAACGCGTCCCGCACGCTCATAGAACTGGGCAAGTCTGCTGCCGAGATAGGCGGGATAGCCCTCCTCGCCGGGCATCTCCTCAAGTCTGCCGGACATCTCGCGCAGAGCCTCAGCCCAGCGGGAGGTCGAGTCCGCCATGAGGGCGACGGAATAGCCCATATCTCTGAAATATTCCGCTATCGTGATGCCCGTGTATATCGACGCTTCACGCGCCGCAACGGGCATATCCGAGGTGTTTGCTATAAGCACGGTGCGCTCCATGAGCGACTTTCCCGTGTGCGGGTCGATAAGCTCGGGGAACTCGTTTAAGACATCGGTCATCTCGTTGCCGCGCTCGCCGCAGCCGATATAGACGACTATATCCGCCTCAGCCCACTTTGCAAGCTGATGCTGGGTGACGGTCTTGCCGCTTCCGAACGGTCCGGGTATCGCCGCGACGCCGCCCTTGGCTATCGGGAACAGCGTATCGACGACGCGCTGACCGGTGACGAGCGGGACATTGGGCGCGAGCTTCTTTTCAAACGGTCTGCCGCGGCGCACGGGCCACTTCTGCATAAGCGTTACGGGCAGCTCCTCGCCGTTTGCGGTCTCTATCGAGCCTATCTGCTCGGTTACGGTGTAATCGCCCTCTGCTATGGATTTGACAGTTCCGACAATGCCGGGCTTCACCATTATTCTGTGTTCGACTATCTCGGTCTCCTGCACGGTGCCGAGGATATCTCCGCCGACGACCTTGTCGCCCGTCTTCACCTTCGGCACGAAATGCCACTTCTTCTCCCTGTCGAGAGCGGGCACCTCAACGCCTCTGACGAGGCTGTTGCCGACGAGCTCGCGTATCTTTTCGAGCGGGCGCTGAATGCCGTCGAAAATGCCCTCGATAAGTCCGGGACCGAGCTCGACGCTCAGCGGCTCGCCCGTTGACTCGACGGGCTCACCCGTGCCGAGTCCGGAGGTCTCCTCATAGACCTGAATGGAGGCTCTGTCGCCGTGCATCTCTATTATCTCGCCGATAAGCTTGCTGTCACTGACGCGCACGACATCGAACATATTCGCCTCGCGCATACCCGTTGCGACAACGAGCGGACCGGCTATCTTTGAAATCTTTCCTGTAGTCATATCTGTTATCACGCCTTTCGGTTGAGCGTCATTATTTGTCCAGTATGTCCGAGCCGACCGCCTTTTGGACGGATCTGCTGACATTCTTCATCCCCATGCCCGTGTTCCCTCTGACTCCGGGAATGGGCACTATTGCGGGCAGAGACCGCGTGCGGTAGCGTTCGAGCTCGCTTTCGAGCCCGGAGGCAAGAGCCTCGGTTATAAATATCACCGCATAACCGCTCTCCGCCATTTTATGGAGCATCGGCGCCGCCTCTGCGGGGTCGTCAACGGGGAAGATGTGCATTCCGAGGGACGCAAAGCCGAAGATGCTGTCTCTGTCGCCCATAACGGCTATCTTATGCATAGACTTCCCTCACTCTCGCTCTTATTGTCTCTGCGGAAAATCCGTTGAGCTTCGCAGAGAGTATAACTCTGACATTTTTCGTCTCCGTCTCGACAGCGTTATAATAAGCCGCGAGCGGGTCGGGACCGAACGCCGTGTATTTGGCTTCGGTCATCTGCTGCGCCGAGAGCTCATCGCACTTCTTTTCAAAAGCCGTAAGCCCTTCCCTAAGGCTGTCCGCAAGGGAGCTTAAATCAGTATTTGCAAGCATATCCGCAACTGCGTCAACGCCCTCGAACACCGCGTGGATCAGCTCGTCTGAATCGAGGCTTTCGCACGGACACAGCGCATTTTTGATATATTGCGCCGTTCTGCCTGCCGAGGCGCAGCGCAGTGCCGTCTTTATATCTGCGGCAGCGCACGAGAGCTCGACCTCCTTCATCAAAAGAGAGCTTCCGCTCTTTTCGGCGAGCTGCTTTCTCGTTTTCAGAGCCGCCGTGTCTATCGCGGTGTCCGCAAGTCTGCCGCTCTCGAGCCTGACTATCGCGTCATAAGCCGTCTGCGCACAGTCACGCATACACTCGGGTAAGGAGCCGAGCTCGTTTCGCTCGACGCACCCGATTATCTCCGCCGGATCCCACACGCTCGGTCTTAAAACATAGTCGGACGGGTCGAGGTCGGAGAATTTCGCCTTGAGCGCCGCTTTGAGATTGAAGAAATCGTTGTTTATCACGAGCGCATCGAGAAGCGAAGCGTCCGGTGCGCTCTCTTTAAGCAGCCGCCATGCGGCGTTCACATGCTCTTCGAGCATCGGCGCATAGTCGTGACCGACGCCGTCGGTCCGCCAGCCCTTGTCGCCGAGCAGCCTCAGCGCCGCGTCATAGCTCTCAGCCGATATCAGCTGTTCCGTCTCGGCGGGGGTGAGCAGATTCACTTCGTTCGCTCTGATTCGCGCTACGGCGTAGGCATATTCATTTTCATGCATATCTCTCACCGCCGTTTAAAATATCACGCCGCAGACTTTTTCGCGGAGGGTGTCCTTCTGTTCGTTTATGAGTGCCCTGAAGGTGCAGTTTATCTCGATGTCGCCGTAGACGAGGATAAATCCGTTTTCAATATCCGCGCCCTGCGCCGCGAGTGTCACCGAGCCGTCCTTGAGTTCGGCATTGATTTTTTCAACAAAGTCTGACGGCACGCGGTCAAGGTCGGCTTTCGAGAGTCGCAGCTCCCCCTCGCCCTTGCAGGCATTTTTGACGGCGAGCTTTTCGAGCGCCGCGAAATAATCGTCCGCGCTCATATTGCACATCGCGTCATATGCCGCCTCTATCGCCGCATCGACTGCTTCGACCTTCGCCGAAAGCTCCGCTCTGCGGGCAATGCCGCGTATATTCGCTTCGGACATATTCAGTATCGACTGCGCCCTTTTCCCGGCATCCGCTATGATATCCGAAGAAGCTCTTTCGGCGCGTCCGTTCATATCTTCTGCGATATCCTGCGCCCTTTTCTGCGCCTGATCCGCTATCTCGCGGCAGCTCGCTAACGAATCGGCATTTATTTTTTCAATTATTCTGTCAAGTCCGCTCATCATTTCATCCCTTTCGTCGGTGCATATGCGCCGTTTTTTTAGGCAATCAGATATTGAGTCCGCTGACGCTGAATATCGAAAGGATGGAAACGAGCAGAGCGATAACGGCGTAGGTCTCGACCATAGCCGCCATGGTTATGGCCTTACCGTTCTGGTCGGGCTTCTTGGCTATTATGCCGACGCCTGCCGCCGCAGTCTTGCCCTGAGCAATTGCGGAAAAGTAACCGACTATCGCTATGGGCATACACGCCGCAAACATCATAAGACCCTTTTCTATTGAGAGAGGCTCGAAGCCGCTGCCGATAACGCCCATTCTGTTGAGCGCGAGGAACGCGGTCAAAAAGCCGTAGAGTCCCTGAGTGCCGGGGAGAATCTGAAGGATAAGCACCTTACCGAACTTCGAGGGATCTTCCGTAATAACACCCGCTCCCGCCTGACCGACAAGACCGACTCCCTTTGCGGAGCCCATGCCGGAGAGAATAGCCGCAAGAGCGGCGCCGAGGACGGCTATTGATGTTCCGAGACTTGAAAAAATAGACATTACTGTATTTCCTCCTTGAATCTGAAGTGTTTTGTATCTGCTTTTAAGGGGGTGAAGGAGCGTCCTCCGCCCTCATAAAATTTTGAGAAAAATTCAACGTATTGAAGCCTGTTCGTGTGGACATATGTGCCGATAAGGTTTATCGCGATGTTCGCCGTATGTCCGAGCAGGAATACTATAACAAACAGTATCAGCTTTGCGACCTTGTTACCGGGCATCGTGCCGAGCAGATTTATGACAGTCGCTATAACACCGGTCGAAAGCCCGAGCGCAAGCAGGCGCGAATAGGATAGGATATCTCCGAGATATCCGGACGCCGTGTTATACAGCCCGTAGAGCCCGCCGCCGAGCTTGCCTGCAATATTCTTGGCGCTCCGCCCGCTCGTCAGAACGGTCAGCACCGCGCCGGCAAGGGCAACATATTTGCCTATTGCCGTCAGCGTCTGCGGCACGTCGATTATGATTCCCGCACCCAGCGGTGCGATACCCGCGACGAGCAGATAGACGGGAACGACATCGCAGAATGCGTCAAGCTTCTTGCCGTCCTTCCAGAGCATATAAAACCTGACCGCAAGACCTGCGAACAGGTGGATTATGCCGAACAGGAACGAATAGAGCAGCAGCTTCATCGGGTCGTTGACCGGCTCGAACCAGACCGCAGTCGAAGCTATCTCCCTGCCGAAGAACTCGCGTGCTATGACCTGCGGCGCGTCGCCGAACCAGCTGCCGAACAGCGTTCCCCAGAAGACGGTCGAAATTCCGCAATAGAGGAACATATCGACTGTCTTTTTCATCTTCGGCTCGAGCCTGAGCTTCGCCTTGGCTATGAGCATGGCGATGACCATTACAACTCCGTAGCCCGCGTCCGAAAGCATAATGCCGAAGAACACATAGTAGAAGAACGCCATAACGGGGTTCGGATCGACATCGTCGCGGTTGGGCATGGAATACATTTCTGTTATCGGCTCGACGGGCGCTACAAAAGCGTTGTTCTCGAGCAGCACCGGCACATCGGCATCCCCGTCCGGGTCGGTGATTTCAATAGCGACCGTGTATTTCTTTTCGAGCGCGTCAATAACCTTGGGAACCCGCTTCTCGGGAATATATCCCGTGAGGACGAAAATACGGTTCGTCATGGCTATGCGCTCAAGAGCCGCGTATTTTTCTTTCTTTATCGCAAAATAATCAATGATGAAGCTGATGTCGTCATAGCAGTCCGCAAGCTTCGCTATCTCGCCCCGTGCGGTTTCGGAATCCTTGTCATTCTGTCCGATCTGCTTTTGGAGCCGCTCGTATCTCACTCGCGGCGGATGCTTCGTCGGGTCGGACGGATAAGCGAAATTGAGCGTTCTCAGTGCCTCGAAAATCTCTTTTTCGCATTCCCTGTGGCACAGCACAACGGCGCATGTGCGCTCGCTGCTCGCCGAGATTATCTGCGCATCGACCTCGCTTATCTCCGGCTTCTCCACCGCTATCGCTTCAAGCAGCGACTGCGCGTCATACTGCATCGGAAACGAGCCGATAAACACCGCAGTCGAATCCGTGCCCTTGCATTTCATCGGGATATCGAGGCTCAGCCACGGCTCAAGCGCGTCCATCGCAGTGCGGCATCGGACATTATCCGCCGCATATTCGCGTATATCCGCTTCGAGCGAATTTATTTTGTAGCACTTGCGGAGTATTTCGTCCGCCTCATCTGCCTTTTTCAGATATTCCGAGACCTCAAGCTCCTTTCTGCCGTCGAAGGACGACAGGAGGCTGTGTATCAGACTCTTTCTCTGCGGAGCGTATTTTTCGAGCGTTTTCTGTGCGCTCTCCTGAGCCGCAATATACCGCTCAAAGGTCGAAACGGTGACGCCCGTGGACAGCTTGCAGAGCGACTCGCTCTCTTCGCAGTCGGTCAGCTCGACAGTTCCCATGCGCTGAAGGCAGTCGATTATCTCCTTGCTCTGTTCAAGCGGAGCGAGCAGCTCGATGCACTTCATTTTAAGCTTTGCCAACCCGATACCTCCTGACTTTTCCGTAATTTCCGAGCTTTTTCATCGGAACACCGTCTCCATGACCGCTCTGATTGCCTCGGCTCTGTGCGCTTCGGCAGCCGCAAGCACTTCGCGCCTGCGTTTTTCTGCCGCTTTTTCGGCTTTTTCCTCGTTTGCACGCGCCTGTTCGCGTGCTCTCGCAAGAATTTCCTCCGCCTTCTCGGCGGCTTCAGCCTTCCTTCTCGCAACTGCGCCCTCACCCGCTTCAACCGCCGCATCGACGGTTTTCTGCGCCTGTTCGTGCGCCGCTCTCTGCGCCTCCCTGTCCGAATTTTCGGCATCAAGCACCCTTGAAAGCATCTCTGACGCCATAGAAACACGCTCCTCTCTTCGATAATCATATTCTTCAATCGCATTTTTTGTTATTATACCACAAAAATACGGCGAGAAAATGAACAAAAAGCACAAATAAATAAACTTTTATCTATAATATATATATCTATATATTCCTACTACCCTGTAACGCCTAAAAGTTTACATCTGGTTGCAAGTATGATTGTGGTGAACAAGGATGAAAACGCAGGCAGGCTACCGCCTGTCAAGTTTGAAGACGCAGTTAAACGCAATCAGACGACGCAATGCTTGTAAAGTTTTAGGTGTTACAGGGTACTACTTTACCGGTAAGTTTATCACACTGCAAAGCGTGATTAAATACCCAACCTTCGCCGGTTGTCTCAAAGTTGCACACTCCGGCGCAATTGTCCAAAAGGTTGTAAACCCGCGGCGCATTTGGTATAATAAGGCATCGCTCTGCAACACTTGAAACGGAGGAAAAAGATATGACTGAAAAACTTTCTGCATTTGACTTTGAGACCTTTATCGCAAAGCTCGTCGATGCGCTGCCCAAGCTCATCGGAGTTGCGTTGATGCTTGCGCTCGGCTTCTGGATAAGCTCGCTGATAGGAAAGCTGCTCATAAAATGGCTGACCAGAAAGGGCGTTGACGCGTCTGTTCACTCTTTTCTGCGCAGCATCGTGGTCTGGCTGCTGAGGCTTGCGGTCATACTCTCGGCTTTCTCGACCCTCGGCGTCAACCTCAACTCATTCATTGCCGCCCTCGGCGCGGCGGGGCTGACTGCGGGCATAGGTCTGCAAAACAGTATCGCCCAAATTGCCAGCGGACTGCAGATACTCGTCAATAAGCCCTTCAAAAGCGGAGATTTTGTTGAGCTTGAGAACATAAGCGGAGTCGTCCACGAAATAAAGCTGATGTACACGGTCTTTACGACCATTGACAACAAGCGTGTTATCGTCCCGAACTCGCACATCACGAGCAATAACATAATCAACTATACTGCCGAGAATAACAGGAGGCTCGACCTGACCTTCTCCGTCTCTTACTCCGACGACATAGCCCTCGCAAAGCAGGTGCTCCGCGCACAGGCACTCAAAAACTCGCTTATCTACAAAAATCCCGAGCCCGATGTGGTCGTCAAGCAGCAGTCGGCAAGCAGTATCGACCTTCTGCTTATGGCGTGGTGCTCGTCCTCGGACTATCTGACCGCCTACTACAAGCTGCAGGAGGATGTCAAAATAGCATTTGACGAAAACGGAATAAATATTCCCTTCAATCAGCTCGACGTACATGTTTCAAGCTTATAAGCGCTTCCGCTC
Source organism: Faecalibacterium prausnitzii (assembly GCA_963612725.1). GTDB lineage: Bacteria > Bacillota > Clostridia > Oscillospirales > Acutalibacteraceae > CAG-177. Next base: position 26,831 of record CAVDWM010000015.1, read on the forward strand.
AACACCCATAAAGCGTTTGGCGACGGGGAACGAGGCGCACTCGCTTCAAAACCGATTTGTCCCTGTCGGGTGCAGTGCCGCAATTGTCATAATATACAAAAAACGCCCTGTTATCTGCGGTAGATTTTTTCCGAAAAAGTTCTTTTTGACTATCAATCGGACGCTTTTTATTATATAATGTTAGACGAAGGTAAAAAAGACAATTTAATCAGCGGAGGGAATTATTATGTCAGAAGCATTAACTGCACCGGATTTTTCAACCATTCCGGTAGGACCGCTTGCGCTTATCGCACTGCCCGGCTGCGAGGAGCTTGCCGCAAAGATCGATGCCTATCTCAAAACATGGCGTGAGATCCGCGAGAGCGAGCACAAAACGACCATCGCATTCTCGGGCTATCAGCGTGACTCCTACCTCATCAAGGCGGTATTCCCGCGTTTCGGCTCGGGCGAGTCGAAATGCCACATTCAGCAGTCCGTTCGCGGCTACGATATCTTCATCGTCTGCGATATGTTCAACTACGGTCTGACCTATAAGATGTACGGCAAGGACAATATGATGAGCCCCGACGACCACTATGCGAACCTCAAGCGCGCCATCAGCGCGATCGGCGGCAAGGCAAGGCGCATCACCGTTATCATGCCCATGCTCTACGAAGGAAGGCAGCACAAGCGTTCAAGCAGAGAGTCCCTCGACTGCGCCATGGCTCTTCAGGAGCTGAGTGCTCTCGGAGTGGACAACCTCATCACCTTTGACGCGCATGACGCACGAGTTCAGAACGCTATCCCGAACCACGGCTTTGAAAATATTCAGCCCGCTTATCAGATGATAAAGGCACTCGTCAAAAATGTTCCCGATCTCAAGATTGACAATGACCATTTGATGATAATTTCCCCCGATGAGGGCGGCATGAGCCGCTGCATCTACTATTCGACCGTCCTCGGCGTTGACCTCGGCATGTTCTACAAAAGGCGCGACTACTCAATAGTTGTTGACGGCAGAAACCCGATAATCGCCCACGAGTTCCTCGGCGACAATGTTGAGGGCAAGGATGTTGTTATTGTTGACGACATGATATCCTCCGGTGAGTCGATGATCGAGGTCGCAACGAAGCTCAAGGAGCTCAAGGCAAGAAGAATTTTCGTCTGCACCTGCTTCGGTCTGTTCTGCAACGGACTTAAGGCTTTCGACAAGGCATATGAAAACGGTCTTATCAACAAGGTGTTCACCACCAACCTCATATACAGAGCTCCCGAGCTCAAAAAGCGCGAGTGGTATGTCGAGGTCGATCTGTCAAAGTACATCTCCTATGTCATCGACACCTTGAATCACGACACCTCGGTCAGCAAGCTTCTCGACCCGAAGGACAGGATAAACGCCCTCCTTGTCAAGAAAGGCTTCCGCACAGCAGAGGAAGTAAAGTAAAATACACAAATGACCGTCTGAGCTTCAGGCGGTCATTTTATATCCGTATGGGAATATTTACTTTGGCGGCGGTCAGCCGAAAGGGCTGACACTGCTGAACAATCACAATCCTTCAAAAATCAAAATAAAGCAAGAGCCGCAACTCACGGATTGACCGTCAATTGCGGCTCGTTTTCTACTTTGTCTGTGCCGAATCGGCGGATGTTATTTTCCGGCCTTGAGCTCCTCCATCATCTCGGCATAAGCCTTGACGAGGGTCGAAGCAACCGTTCTGCCGAAGGAGATGGTCTCCTGATAGTGGTCGCCGAGCAGGTCGGAGCCGTCGAAGAAAATCATGCAGTAGTCATTGTCGGGCACGACATATCCGCACGCATCGTTGGCCTCGCCGAACACATAGAGCTCAACATCCTTGCCCGCATAGCCGCTGACGATGCTGTTGAGCGACGGATAGCCGAAATCCTTGCCGCTGTAAGCGTTCTCGGCAAGGCAGGCGCCTTTTCCGTCGATAAGCTCGGGCGATACTTCGCCGGGCAGGAGTGCTATCTTTATGTTCTTGCCTATCTCAAGATAGCCTATCTCGGTCGTCGTATAGAGAGTCTCATTCTCATCATAATAAATCTTGTTGCCGACGAGTCTCGCCTTGCCGACCGCCTCGATGACGGGGTTGGTTATCTCGACCATAACCTCCTTGTGTCTGATGTTGAGTATGGGCTCGACTCTCGTCTCCTCGACGGGCTCCCAGTTCTCATACCAGACGGTTATCTCATCAAGTTTCCTCTGCTTCTCTTCGTCGGTAAGCTCGGTGTTGTTCTTTATCGCCTCGGCAGCGTCCGCATAGAACTTGTCGTTCGAGAGCCAGTCGCCCGCACGCTTTATCTCGTCCTTGGTCATGGTCAGGGCAACTACCATTCTGCCGAGCTCGTTGCCGTAGCGGGTAGCCTCTTCGCTTCTGCGGACGGTGTCAACGCCGTCGTTGGTGACTCCGCGGGCGGAATAGATTCCGCACAGAGCACCGTTGATAAACATGAAGTTCGTGTTGTTGTTCTCCGCGCTGCTGATTATCTGCTCCATATAATATGTATAATCGGCGGAGAGCTCCTTGCCGCTGCTGTTGTCGGTCTTGAGACCGGTGATATAGGGATGGGCGGACATATTGACTATATAGGTCTCGGTGCTGCCGTCATCGGGGACGAAGCGGAGCCTCGTGAGGTTGTCAACAGCGTCGAACACGCCGCGCTTGTCGTTGATATAGTCCTCGCCGAGGTGGTCGAGGGTAGCCTCATACATCTCGCCGGACTTCATATTCCTGCACGCCTCAACGATAGTGTCGGTGGTCTTGTCAAAGAGGAACTCCATATACTCCGGGTCTGTGCCGGAGGAATATTCGCCCTTGCCGGTGAGGGTAACGCCGATGTTCTTCGCAAGCTTTGCGAAGAAGGGATTCCAAAGTCCCTGCGTGTCGATGCAGCTGTGGCAATGTGTCGCAAAGATGTTGACGGAGATTATATTCTCGTCCTTGAGCTCCTTTGCAACGCGGTCGCGGATCTGCTTGATGTCCTCGCTCGCAATGCCGATGCACTCGATGGTCGAGAAAACGACCTTGCCGCGTCCGTCGTCAACAACAACGGTGCGGACCTTCATATCGTCGAGCACGGTCTCAACGGTGTTCGACGGGAAGTTCTGAAGCAGGTAGCCCGCAAGATAATAATGTCCGTTGAGAACATCATCGGGAACAAGACTCGCCTGGCTGTAGCCGAGCTGCCACTTCGCGTTTTCGGAAGCCTCGCTGACAAATTCAGTGCTGCCCTTGTAGAAATTCTCCGTTTCGGGCTTGTAATCCTCGAGCTTTGTCAGCCCGCTCGGCAGCGGAACCATATCTGCAATGAAGCTGATTATCTTTGTGAAGATGCAGTCGAGATAGGTCATAAGGATGCAGGTCTTCTCCTGATCCGTCTCCATCTTTGCAAGAGCCTTGATAAGACCCCACGGGGTGCTGATATCATACTCCGTGCCGCCGACAGTGACCTTGAGCGGTTCAACCTTGACAAGATTCTTGACCGCGCCGACGGTATCCTCGACAACGGTCGAGTTGATATCCTTCATCGAATCCGGGACATACTTGTCGTAGTACTCATACGCTTTCTTGGCGACTTCAATGCCGACCTTCACAACGCCGGCAATAATCTGCGGAATGTCCGAGACGGAGACGCTCGCCGTCGCCGCGTTCGCTCCCGCTGCGCTTGCAGTGGCGGCGAAAGAGCACGACATTATCATCGTCAGCGCCAGAACGACCGCAAGAGCCGATTTGAGTGCTTTTTTCATCGTTTTGTTGCTCCTTTATTTTTATTTTTTCAAGCTGTATATTACAGGCGCGGACTCCACGCCTATATCACGAAGAACATATTCGTAGCTCCACTTGCTGCCTCTCGTGCGCCACGCATCCGGACCTATCCAGTGGCATTTGCGCTCATAGAGATGCACCGTGCCGAACGCATTTCTGCGGTTCGTATAGAGCTTTACCGCTATCTCGTGCCTGCCTGCGCCGACATTTTTGAGTGCCAGCTCATACGGCGGGAAGATTATCTCCCCCGCGTGAACGCCGTCAACAAATATATCGGTCAGCGCACCGTCATAGTGCGGAACGGCAATTTTAATATCCACGTCGGGGCAGTCAACGCCGAAGCGGTAGGTCACACAGCCGCCGTAGAACGGCAGTCCCTGATTCGTTATACTGCCGAACGCGAGCTTTTCGGGGCGCTTTACGAGCTTCTTGAGCCTGCCGCGCACCTCGACGCCGAAGTCGCCGAGCAGATAGCACCATTCGACATTCGTGCGCTTGCCGAACGGGAGGACGATATCAAGGATATTCTCCCCCTGCTCTATCCTCGGCAGGTCAACGGTCTTTATTGCTTTGTCAACATACCAGCCGGTCACGGTGTTATCGACCGCCTGACCGTTGAAGGTTATCTCGGCCTTCTCTGCATCCTCAAGCGCAAGGGACACGCCGTCGAGCGCGAGTGCGCTGTCTACAGTAAATCTGAGCCTGATTTTATGCTCGGGCACGGGCTCGTGAATGACCCACGGCTGCATCACCGCGCCGCTTCTAAGCGGAAAACCGAGCTTTTCGCGGCAGATATTGTCAGCCCTCAGAAGCTCCTCCTCTTCGCCGCTCAATCCGTCGCCGTCGAGCGCAAAACACGCCATATCGAGCAGCATGACATTCGGCTCGTCGAGCTCATACTCCGTCTCGCAGGGAACTGCAAGTTTCTTGTCCTCGCGCTCCTTCGGCTCACTGTACCGATCCTCGGAGCGACCGTCATAGAGCCTTAGCAGCAGACTGTCGTATTCATAGAGCTGTGCGCTTATCACGGTGTTGCCGTTGAGATAATCAAACTCCGCAGGCTTTATCTCGCCGCTCAAGGTATCGTATATCACGGGCGAATATTCGCCCTTTACGGTTATTTTTATGTCGTCACGCTTGGTTATATTGCAGTCATACGGCTCCACGGCGTGCGCGATAAACAGCCACAGGCTGTCGGTATCCTCGCGCAGCTGATATATCAGTCCGTCCGAGAGATAGCCGTTGTCATCGCGGATGCAGACGGTTCGCGACCGCTCGAGCGCAGTCAGGAGCGACGCACGCTGATAGGGAATGTGTTCGCTCTCTTTAAAGAGCCTCTCTCCCCTGTCGGACGGCTGCGCGTCCTCAAGAGTCGGGGCTTCGCCGAGAAACAGCACCCTGCCGCCGTCCTCACGGAATTTTTCAAGCCTGTCAAGCGTTGACGAGCGGAGCGTCTCGCATCCGGGCACGACTATCACATCGTACTTCATCTCGCCGACTCTCAGCGGCGCGTCCGCATGAGGGCAGAGCTCGGGCAGCAGCGACTCGCTGATGAAATCGAAATCTATGCTGCCGAAAAGCAGCCACTTTGTCAAATCCTGAAAATTCTTGTCAAGCTCCTCGCGGACAAGTCCCGATTTGTCATTGGGTCCCCAGTGAAGCCAGAAGCTCTCGACCGGATGGATAACGCCGACCTTTACAACGGGTATGCCGCGGGTCATGGCCGTGCCGACTCTCGCGAAGTGATCCTCGACGCAGGAATATTTTTTATACCACGGAGACTGATAGCTTATTGAGGCGGGATAATCCCTCTTCGCCTCGCCCGCCATGGAGACCCACGACAGATGCGGCACGCGCACGGTTACGCCGAGAGCCGCCTGCCAGTCGCCGTTCAATTTATGTCCTCTGAAATCAAAGTCCCAGTCGGTGACGCCGTAAAGCTCGGAGAGCACGCCCTCACAGCCGAACTGGTGTGCGGCGGACTGAGCCTGCTTCGCGGTCGTGTATTCCTTCCATGAGCAGAGCATATCAATGCCGGGCAGCCCGAACGAGCGATATGAGCGCATCGCTTCGCCGAGTGCGCCCGTCTGACTTTCGAGCGTGGGCTCATCCATCATGTGCCCCGTCAGCGCGATGCCGTTTTCGCGGCACCAGCCGCCGACCGTGTCGGCGAACGCCGATGAAAACCGCTCGGCAATATGATCGTGATAGCGATAACGGGCGGCGGATGCCTTCCCGTCCGGCAGATCCCAGAATATCTCCGGCAGAAGCTCCATGATATCCTGAGAATATGTGTCAGAATAAGTCTTTGCAAAATCGTCCGTCCACGGCATGATGAGATCGTCCGTGTCGGTCGAGTTGTCCATGAGCGTCTTGCGCGTGAACTGCGGCTCGTCGGTGAAAATCGCGGGGACAGTCTCATCGAACTCGTCGCCGACGACCTCTTTATACCGCTCATGAGTGACCTCAACAAAGCGTTCGACCGCTTTTTTATCGAGCGTGTTGAGATAAGCCTGACCGTTATACCACGGGTTCGCGCCGCTTATTTCGAGATAGGCATACCACTTCGTGCCCTCGATCGGGTCATTTTCGCCGACGCGCTTATAGCTCTTCAAATATCCGTCGGAATCGAGAACTATATCATAGCAGGCGAGCAGCTTGCCGTCCTCGGAGCGCACGCCGCGGGAGGTGGAGTCGTCCGTAAAGCCCGCAGTGCCGTCATAGGGTCTGACGGTAAAGAGCAGGTGGCGTGCGCGAAAGCGCTTGTCTTTTGTTACTATGCCGCCGGCAGCGCCTGAGGGCCATCTGTCCTCATCGTAGAGCCACGCGAGCATTTTTTCGCTCTTCGCCTTGTCGGTGCAGGAGCGGATGAGGTGCATGAACTCGTCGCTCAGATATTCCGTATCCATGCCGGTTCTGACATGCATATGGAAGCCGCCGAAGCCCATCTCGTGAAAAATTTCTATCTGCCGAAGAAGCTCCTTCTCTTCGAGCTTGCAATTCCAAGCCCAAAACGGCGCGGCGCGGTATTCGCTCGTCGGCGAGCGGAACAGTTCATCGGACAGAGTACTGAGATAATTCTTTTTGTAAAGCATATATTCCTCCGCAAAAAACATCGAGTCCCTTTTTGATTACATAATTATACCATAAAAGTCACTGTCCGGTGTCACAAAAATTGACCTCAAAAGCTGTACAATTTGACGAATGACAGACGCTTTATCACGGTTGATTTTCCGTTTCACGCGCTCTATCAATGATACACGATGTATATTTGTTTAGCTCAAAACTTCGCAGTATAAACATTTTCCTGCGGAGAAGAGCTGAGAATATAAAAAACGGACGGCACAGAGACAAATCCGTACCGCCCGATTCTGTTTTATATCGGCTTATTCAGCCTTTTTGCTCTTCTCTCTGTTGCCGAGCACAACATTCGTCAGGATACCGAGAATAAGCGCACAGGCGATGGAGGTTATCGTGACCTTGCCGAAGGAGACGGTCAGACCGCCGATACCGGCGATGAGGATAACGGAGACAACGAAGAGATTTCTGTTGTCCTCAAGGTCAACCTTCTGAATCATTTTAAGACCGCTGACCGCGATGAAGCCGTAGAGCGAAATGCACACGCCGCCCATAACGCACGAGGGAATGGATGCGAGGAAGGTCGCAAAGGGTGCGAGGAAGGCAATGACTATCGCAAGCACCGCGGTGCAGGTAATGGTTGCGACGGAGGCGTTGCCGGATATAGCCACGCAGGCTATCGACTCGCCGTAAGTCGTGTTCGGTGCGCCGCCGAAGAAAGCACCGACCATGGAGCCGATACCGTCTCCGAGCAGGGTTCTGTGGAGACCGGGGTCAACAAGAAGATCCTTCTCGACAATGGAGGAGATGTTCTTGTGGTCGGCAATGTGCTCCGCAAAGACAACGAAGGCAACGGGGACATATGCCACGGCGACCGCCGCTACATAAGAACCGCTGAGCTCGCCGAAGGCTCCGAATGCTTCAAAGAAAGTAAAGTCAGGCACGGAGAAGAAGGTCTTGACGCCCACGCCGCCCGCAACGAGAGCGGAGAAGCCGCTGAAGTCGATAACTCTCAAAGCGTCGTTTCCGGTCTTGATGCCGATGGCGGTGAATACAGCCGCAACGGCGTAGCCGGCGAGGATGCCGATGATGAACGGGATAAGCTTGACCATCTTCTTGCCGAAGACGGAGCAGATCATTGTCACGAAAAGAGTTACAAGACCGCAGAAAATAGCCAGATATACGCTTGCGGTCGGCTCGCCGTTGACCGCATAGGCACCCTTCTGGAGGTCGCTGACGGCGTTGCCCGCAAGTGAAAGTCCGATGATGGCGACGGTGGGTCCTATGACCGCTGCGGGCATAAGCTTATCTATCCAGCCGACACCCGAAATCTTGACGGCTATCGCTATGACGACATAGACGAGACCCGCAAATACAGCTCCGATGATAAGACCGAGATAGCCGAGAGCAACGGTTGTCGCACCGGCAAAGGCGGCCGCCATTGAGCCGAGGAAGGCGAAGGAGGAGCCGAGGAAGACGGGACTCTTTGCCTTGGTGAAAAGAACATAAACAAGTGTGCCTGCGCCGGCTCCGAAGAGCGCCGCGACGGTGCTCATCTGCACATCGCCGCAGTCATACACACCCGAGGTTATCATGGGAACCGCGATGGTCGCTGCCATAATTGCGAGCAGCTGCTGGAATGCAAAGACAATAAGCTTGCCGAACTTCGGCTTGTCTTTGATGTCGTAAATCAATTTCATACTGTTGACCTCCTCAAATTTTGCCTGTCTATACTCAACACGGTCACGGCGAGCCGCTCCCGCGCCAAAGTCTTATCTGCCGTATATCGAGACGCTTGTCTCATCGTCGAACGGCGGAATCTTCACAACGACCACCTCGCTGCGCGAGGTCGGCACATTCTTTCCGACATAGTCGGCGACTATCGGAAGCTCCCTGTGTCCCCTGTCAACAAGCGTTGCAAACTGTATCTTCGCAGGGCGGCCGAGGGCGATTATCGCGTCCATCGCGGCGCGCGCCGTTCTGCCGGTATAGAGCACATCATCGACCATAACGACCGTCTTGCCCTCAACTGAGAAATCGAGCTTGCCGGAGTTCACCGTCGGCTGACTTGTGCTCTCGCTCAGGTCATCCCTGTAGAGCGTGATGTCGAGATAGCCCTTCTGCGTTTTCACGCCGAGGCTCTCGATTTTTGACGCGAGGATGTCCGCAAGCGGTGCGCCCCTTCTCATTATGCCGACAAGGCATATCTCATCGGCATCGCCGTTTCGCTCGATTATCTCGTGCGATATCCTCGCGAGGGCACGGTTGACCGCCGCGCTGTCCATGATATAGGCCTTGAACTCCACTTGCTCACCCCGAAGCATAAAAAAATACGATCCTGCCGCACCGACAAAATCGCACTAAAACATGCAGATATACCCTATCCGCACTGAATATGACCATCTTGTCGGCATCTCTGTACCGCTCTTAAAGATTTCTTTGCCGTGAATACTATATCATACTGTTCATCGGTTGTAAAGACCAAATTTACGGTTTTTTCAACTTTTTTCGCCGAAGCTCACGCGGGGCTTATATTATAGGGCTTTGTTATTGAGAACCGCCCGCGCTTTTGATATAATCATAATGACAGGAGGCGATTTGATGAAAAGCAAGAATAAAAATAAGAGGCTGCGCATCGCGCTCGGAATATGCATCCCTCTGATAATTATCGCGGCTGCGTTGGCAGCCGTTATGAAATACGGACCCGCCTTCGGATTTTATCTTGTCCCGCCGTCGGCAGAGGCTTACGGCAAGAACGCCGTCTCCGCCATAGACAAAAACGGAATCTTCGCCGGAAGCGACGAGTGGAGGAGCACTTATGACGAGTGCCTGAAAATGATAGAAAACGCAGAAAGCTACGAGGACACCTACGACGCTGTCAGGAAAGCTCTGTCGGTCGGCGGCGGCAAGCACTCGATGCTCATGACGAAAGAGGAATCGCAGGACACGGCGGAGAGCTACGACGAGGTTCTGCCCACCGTTTCGCTCGACGGGGACATCGCGATAATAAAGCTTCCCGACTTTCTCGGCACAGCCGAAGCGGGGCAGAGATACGCAAGGGTCGCGGAGGAATTCATTCACGAAAACCGCGACAAAATAAAGGGCGTTGTGCTCGACCTGCGCGGCAACACCGGCGGCGACATGGGACCGATGGCAACCGCCGTCTCGCCGCTGCTCCCCGACGGCGAGCTTATCTATTATCACTATCGCAGCCGCGATATTCCGGTCACACTCAAAAACGGAGTTCTCGGCAACGCCGGCACCGGCGGCAAGAGCCTCTATCCCGAAGAAAAGCTGAATGTGCCGGTCGCGATACTTCAAGACAGCATGACCGCAAGCTCCGGCGAGGCTCTTACGCTCTGCTTCAGAGGGCTTGAAAACACACGGACTTTCGGAGCACCGACTGCGGGATACACGAGCGTAAATATGCTCTACAATATGTATGACGGCGCACAGATGTATCTGACCGCCGCGTTCGACAAGGCGCGCACCGGCGAAATATTCGAAGAGACGCCCATTGAGCCGGATGTCGCCACCGACTCCCCTCTTGAGGATGCTCTGGAGTGGCTGAGGGACAGAAACTAATACTATGTTCTCGCCGCAAGACGACCGAAAAAACCTGCCGAGCGTAAAACTCAGGCAGGTTTTGACTTATATAGCTTCGCCGGCGCTGCGGACAGATTTTGTTACAGCATATCCTCCATCCGATACGGTCTGCCCGGAGTGACAACATATTTTCTCGTTGTAACCCCGTCCTTGAGCGTGAAAAACTTTGAAGATACGGAGCAGTTTTCGACTATGCTCTCCGTCATACCGTCCGAATTGTCGTCGCTCGAGAATGTTGCGGAATAGCTCCCGTCGCCCGGCTTCGTTCCGCTGCCGACGCCTTTTGATTCGACGCATCCGTCGGAGTCGGCTCTGAGATAGATAAACCCGTTGCTGTAATTTCTTCCGCTGGTACCGGCATAATCATAGAAAACGTTCGGATTGATAAACACCGTATAGCCATCGTCGGTGACGGTAAGCTTGAGTTCATTCAGCGAATATTTCAATCTCTTGCGCATTCCCCTGCTCTGCGTTTCGCAATATTCGTCAAACGGCATATAGCCCTGAACGCGCAGCTTCATCTTCGCTTCATCGTAGCTCATACCGAGCTCTATCGAATTGAACACTGCTTCGCTCTGCTTGCATATTCCGTCTGAATCTTCGAATCTGCATCCGTTCATAACATATATATAGGAGTTAAAAAAGTTTTCCGCACCGCGGCATGTCAACGCCACCGTTATTGCTGCGGCACACACGACGCTGATTTTTATCGCCTTGCTCTTTTTGCTTTTTTCTTTCGGCAGTCCGTCTTTTCTCAGGCGTATATAGAGCACTACCGCCGCAACTGCGAATCCGACTCCGAAAGCCGCCGAGCCGAGCACCGCGAAAATATCGTCGTCATAAAAATCAACTACCGGATATAATGACATCGGCATTATTTTTTCCAATATATAACAGCCGTCATAGAAGAGTGCGTCAACAAAGCCCGAATACATAGAAGGCAGCTGCGGGTCGGGAGTAATAAGCGGCAAACCGAACACCGCGCCGGACAGTCCCATTGCAAGCACCGTCTTTTTGAAGCCCTTTCGGTATGCCGCCGACATAACGAGCGACACCCCGAGCATTGCCGCGAACCCGACAAGCGCACTGCACGCATCCGAAAATGATGTGCCGAAAAGAAACGATGCGGCAAGATAAAGCAGCGAGCCTATTCCGACAGTCAGCACAAACGCGAGAATCGGCATCCAGATTTTTTCGCCGTAGACGTTCTCGAAATCCTTTTTCACCATTGCCGTCACACCTCCGTCGTCGCCCATGTCGGTCAGCGCTTTTTGAATGCTCTCATCCTCGCCGTAGCCGATCTCGGTATAAAAATCGATATGGTCGGATATATGATCCCGCAGCTCCTCGCGGATAAGCTTTTGCCGCTTCTTCGAGAGCTTTTCGGGAATCACAGAATCGAGGTAGCTTTCTATTCTCCTGTCCATTTTCTCTACCTCAGACCGCCGAGGGTGCAAAGCCGCTCCTTATGACATTTTCGACGGCGGTCGAATACGAGTGCCAGTCCTCGGTCGATTTGCTGAGCGTTTTCAGACCTCGGTCGGTGATGTGATAATATTTGCGCCGTTTGCCGCGCTCGCCGTCCTGCCAATAGGATTTCACCAGTCCCTCCTGCTCGAAGCCGTGGAGTATCGGGTAGAGCGTGCCCTCCTTGAACGAGAACACAAATTCGCTGCGCTGCTCGATCTCCTTGATAATCTGATAGCCGTACATATCCCCCGCTCCGAGGACGGACAGCACGAGCAGCGAGCTGCTGCCCTTCGACAGTTCTTTTCGGATATTCATATAAATTCCTCCCTTTTAGCATAGAGCTTCTATACATCGGCATTCTATGTATATAGCGTAGCACAGTATTTGCGCTGTGTCAAGGAAAAATTTGTAAAAGATTTTTGCCGCCGGCATTTTCACGCAGGCGGCACCGTTCTTTGTGTTAAATTTTTATTTATCGCAATTAATATGTTTGAATATCAAACGAGAGCTGCCTATCCCCGCCGTAAATCACCTTCACCTTTATCGGTCTGTCGCTCTCAACGGTTATCTCAGGCTTCTCGTTTTCGTCTTTTCTCTCTTTGCACATGAGCGTGACATATGAATCCCTGCCGGTCGGCAGCCTCTTTATGCCGTGCCTTTCGAGCTTGCTCACGCGCCAGACTATCTCCGATTTTTCGGCGGAAACTCTGATGCCGAGGATATACTCTATCAGAACGGTTATCGGGAATATGCCCGTCCAGCCGATAAAGTCTTTTCGTGCGGGCTCGCCGGGCGACGCCGTCTCGGGCGCATAGTTCTCCCAAAATGTGCCGGTCCTTCTGTAGACCTCCATGGCGTTTTTATAGCAGCACTCGGCTATATCCTCGGCGAGCTTCTCTTTTCCGTTTGCGGAGAGTCCGCAGAGCACCATATAGTTCGTCGGCGCCCAAACTCCGCCGTTCCAGTAGCCGCCGTTCTCCTTGTAGTCCGGATGATCCGCAGAGAGCGCGGGAACGCGGTTCGGTCGGTTGAATTCATTTTTATCCTCAAGGTGACGGCAGAGCGCATCGACCCTGTCCGGCGGTGCTATCCTTGAAATGAGCGCCCAGAACGAGGCGGCGGTCTTGACCTCGAGGAGGCTGCCGTCGGATTTTAAGTCATAGTAGAACTCGTCCCTGTCGCTCCACATCTTCTCATTGACGAACTCAACGAGCGTTTCATATTCGGTTCTGAGCGCGTCAACATCGTCGGAGATGCCGAGCTCCTCCGCCATCATGATGAGATATTCGCAGCTCATCGCCGCCTGAAGCGTCGCGTCTATCCACGACATATAGCTGTGGTGGAATGTTTCGACCCGCCAATCCTCCGAATCGGGGATAAGCTCAAGGTCGCAGCGCGGCAGATTGTCCATGCCGCAGCCCCAGCCGCTCGACCAGTAGCTCCCATCCTTCCAGCGGCGGTAATTCCTGAGCCAATGATGGAACGAGAGCAGAGGATAATATACTTTTCCGAGCCTGTCCTTGTCGCCGTAGTTCTTGTAATACTGCCACTCGCACCACGCCATTATCTCGGGTCCCGTGCTCGTCGGGTCATGGCGGCTGAAGCAGTCAAGCCCGTCCGCCTCGTCTATCTCGCGGCAGATGAAGCCGTCCCTGTGCTGCTTGCAATAGAAGTTATCGAGAGTTTTCTGGAACGAATGCACGCTGTCGCCGTATTTGCCGAACATGAGCATGAAGCAGGAATCCCACATAAATATATGACCGTTGAACGCCGCGTCAATATACGGTGAAACAAAGCCGCTCTCTTTCGTCGGCCTGCCGAGGTTGCGGAACGCTATCTCCCACGCCTTATAGTAGGCGGCGATTTCATCGTCGTGTCCCGCCCATACGGGCTCGGGAAGCTTGTCCCGCTCCTTTTCAAAATCCGGCAGCCGAGACATATCGGGGCGCATGGAAACAAACTCGTTTTTTTCCGCATATCTGTCCTCAACATAGGGGTTGATAAGCTCTTTCATAATTATCGCTCTCCCTTCGGGTGATTTTATCCGAGCTGATTATATCACACTTTTTGTTTCGAGTGAACTGCTTTTTGTTGAATATCGACACGAAAAATGTTGAGATAACGGAGAGAAGAGTTGCGAAGCTTTATTTTTATAAAGCGAAACAGAATCACTAAAACGCCGCCTGTTTCTCCTCAGGCGGCGTTTTCACGGCAAATGAAAAAACACCTCGATGATATTTCATCAAAGGCGTTTTCTGGTGGACGCTAACGGACTCGAACCGCTGACCCTTCGCACGTCAAGCGAATGCTCTACCAGCTGAGCTAAGCGTCCATTTGAGCTGAATTTTTCGGACTTTCCCGTTCAGCAGAGCCTATTATATATGAACGCCGTGCGAATGTCAAGCATAAATTTAAAAAAATTGACTTTTTTGCAGTCTGCGGGATCGCTCCTTTTTCACCCTGCGGACGGCTTTATTTTAAATTTATTTAAAAATAATATCGAGCACCAGCATCGATATCACCCCGGGCACGCCGAGCAGTGCGCCCGCGCCGAGCGACCAGCGGTTGACGGAGAGCTGTATCCCCGTCGCAAGCCCCGCAATATTGACGGCGAACAGTGCAGAAAAGCCGCCTATCGCATTGAGTATCAGCACCGAAAAGCCGCGCCTGTTCGTCACGGCGAACACCGCTATCGCAAGCACCGCCGCAGCGAGAAATATTATAAGAACCGTTTTCATTCCCGTTGACAAGACTATCCCCTCATTCCGGTTTGTAGCAGACGGCTATGTCGCTGCTTTCAAGTCCCTCCTGCTTTGCGAGCTTCAGAAGTCTGTGATAGCGGTGCTTGAGCGATTCGAGCTCATATATCGCGGCCTCCACAGAGTCGTCGTCCTCGCCGTATTCAAACCGCAGATATGCCGCGTCCATCTCCTTTTTGAGTGCTCTTATGTCCACGAGCAGCCGCTCCTCCCTTGTCGGAGCTTCGTCCGCCTTTTTGAGCTTTCCTCCGAGCAGATATTTGAAAGCAGTAACCATTTTTTCGTCCTCCCGCTACTATTTGTATAGCAATTATGGGACAAATATGATAAAATAATTCAGTCGGACGGTATTTTTCGCCCGAATGCAAAAAATATATAGGATGTTTATATAAAGGAGAATGTGTTTTGAAGCTTTATCCCATGATATTGACGCCCTTCGTCTCGGAAACGGTCTGGGGCGGGCGCAGGCTCATTGAAGAATATTCCGTTGTCACAGACAAGCGAAACGCCGCCGAGGCGTGGGTCATGTCCGCGCACAAAAACGGCAGCTCAACAGTCGCAAACGGCGAATTTGCGGGTAGAACTCTTCGCGAGGTCTATCTCGACCACCCCGAGCTCGGCGGCACAAACTGCGCGGGATTCTCTGATTTCCCGGTGTTGATAAAATTCATCGACGCCGCTTCCGATCTCTCCGTTCAGGTTCATCCCGACGACGCCTACTGCCTGAAAAAGGGCAGCGGCGCGGGAAAGACCGAGTCGTGGTATATCCTCGACTGCGAGCCGAACGCCTATCTTCTGCTCGGCTTTGAAAGGGACATAACCCGCGAGCAGTTCAGGCAGTCGATAACCGACGGCACGCTGACCGACTATGTCAAAAAAGTACCTGTCAAAAAGGGCGACTTCTTCTTTATCGAGTCCGGCACGCTCCACGCGATATGCAAGGGCATCCTGCTCGCCGAGGTTCAGCAAAATTCGGACACGACCTACAGAATATACGACTACGGTCGCCCGGGGCTCGACGGCAAGCCGCGCGAGCTTCATGTTGAGGACGCGGTGAATGTCACGCACACGGGCGTATACAAAAATCCCTGCACGCCGAAAAAAGACGGCAATGTCACAAGTCTTGTTTCTTGCCCGTTCTTTACCGAGCGCGTTCTCGATATTGACGGCTCTTTTGACGGCACGGCGGACGAAAAATCATTCGTGTCGCTTCTTATCCTCGACGGCTCCGGCTCGCTCGAATGTGCGGACGAGACTCTCGAATTTTCAAAGGGCGGCAGTATTTTCATTCCCGCGAACTGCGGCGACTACAAAATAAACGGAGAAGCAAGGATCCTTGAAACAAGGGTCTGATATTACAAATGGCAGTTTTAAGCGTACAGAATCTTGATATGGAGTTCGGCGAGCGCACGCTGTTTTCGGGCGTGAGCTTTGAGGTCGGCGAGCGCGACAAGATAGGCTTCATCGGCTCGAACGCCACGGGCAAGACGACCCTCTTCAAGCTCATCACCGGCGAGCTTGAGCCGACCTCGGGCGGGGTATATCCCGGCAAGAATATAAAGATAGGCTATCTCGAGCAGCACGCCTGCGCGGGAAGTCAAAGGACGGTCTATGACGAGATGGAGAGCGTGTTCGAGCCTCTTATGGAAAAAGAGAAGCGGCTCGAGGAGCTTGCCGACCTGATTGAAGCGGGTCACGGCGACATTGACGCGCTTATTGCCGAGCAAAACAGACTGCACACCGAGTTTGAGGACGGGGGCGGGCTGACCTACAAAAGCCGCACGCGCTCGGCGCTCACAGGTCTCGGATTCTCCGAGAGCGACTTTTCGCTCCCCTGCTCCCTGCTCTCGGGCGGTCAGCGGTCAAAGCTCGCGCTGGGCAAGCTGCTTTTGAGCGCGCCCGACCTGCTTTTGCTCGACGAGCCGACGAACCACATCGACCTAACAAGCCTCGAATGGCTTGAAAGCTTTATCAACGACTACCGCGGCAGCGCGGTCATAATAAGCCATGACCGTTATTTTCTCGACAAGGTGACGGCAAAAACAATGCTGCTCGAAAACGGCAGAATCGAGATGTTCAACGGCGGCTACTCACGCTTTCTTGAGCAGAAAGCAGAGCGCGACGAGATCGAACGCCGCCACTATGAGCGGCAGATGGACGAGGTTCACCGCCTTGAGGGTATAATCGAGCAGCAGCGCCGCTGGCGGCACTTCATAACCGCAGACAGCAAGCAGAAGATGCTCGACAAAAAATTAGCGGAAATCGACGCGCCCGACCGCTCGGCGAGAACTCTCGGCTTTTCGTTCGGCGAGGTCGAGCCGACGGGTAACGAAGTCCTGAATGTCAGGGGGCTGTCTAAGTCATTCGGCAGCAAAAATCTTTTCAGCGGCGTCGAGTTTCAGCTTCGCCGATCCGACCGCGCTTTTCTGCTCGGTCCGAACGGATGCGGAAAGACGACTCTTTTAAAGATACTTATCGGCAGGGAGAAAGCCGACTGCGGCTCATATCTTTTCGGCGCAGGCGTTCGTGTCGGCTATTTCGACCAGACGCTCTCATCACTCAACGGCAATAACACAGTCCTCGACGAAATTTGGAATCTGCACCGCGATTTCACCGAGGCGCGGGTTCGCACACTGCTCGGGCAGTTCCTGTTCTGCGCAGACGATGTTTTCAAGAGGATTGAGACTCTGAGCGGCGGCGAAAAAGCGCGGCTTTCGCTTTTGAAGCTGATGCTCTCGGGCGCGAATGTCCTGCTGCTTGACGAGCCGACGAACCATCTTGATATCCCCTCGCGTGAGGCACTTGAGGCAGCTCTGCTCGATTTCGGCGGCACGATGCTCGTCGTGTCCCACGACAGATATTTTATTAACAAGCTGTCTACCCGCGTGCTGTCAATAGGTATGAACGGCGCGGAGAGCTTCGAGGGCGGATACGACGACTACGCGGCAAAAATCGCCGAGCAGAGCGCGGAGAAGCCGAAAAGCGCAAAGACCGTTGGCAAGGGCGGCGAGGACTACAGGCGCCGCAAGGAGCGCGAGAGCGAGCTGCGCCGCACCGTAACCGCGATAAAGAAGTGCGAAGAGCGGATAAACGAGCTCGACGGGCTTATCGCCGAAACGAACGAAGAGATGTCAACGCCCGAAGCGGCGGCGGACTATGCCCGCGTTATGGCTCTGACGGAAACGCTCGACAGGCTCAACGGCGAGCAGACCGAGCTTATGACACAATGGGAAGAGCTCGAAAACAGAAGAACTCAGCTTGAGAGAGAGGGATAATAATGAACTTCAGCGAACTTTTCGGAAACGCTCAATGGGTGACCTGCGAGAGCGTCTGCACATCGCCCGTAATAAAAGGCAGCTTCTTTGTTGAGGAGCCGAAGAAAGCGGAGATAACTATCTGCGGGCTCGGCTTCTTCCGCCTGTGGATAAACTGGCGCGAGGTGTCCGATGACAAATTCGTCCCCGTCAACAGCCAATACTGCAAACGCGACCTGACAGCCTTTGAATATCCTATACTGGACGAGCTGTCTTACCGCACATATGCCGTAAGATATGACATATCGGATTTTGTTGCCGGCGGCGAAAATGATATCCGCGTCATTCTCGGCTGCGGCTGGTTCGCCCAGCAGAAGCGCAGCACTGAGGGGTTCGCAAAATACGGCGACATAAAGCTCTGCTATAAAATCGACGCCGAGGATAAGAACGGCGAAAAATATACTTTTGTTTCCGACGAAGGTCTTGAGTGGAGGCAGAGCCGCATAACGGAAAACAACATATATTTCGGCGAGACCCACGATATGCGCCTTGCAGACGAGCTGACGGCAAACAGCGGCTTTCAAAAGGTTATCAAAGCCCCTTCTCACGAGACTCAATTCTTCGTTCAGGACTGCCCTGCGGACAGGGTTGAGCGCGTAATAAAGCCCGCGAAGCTCTTTGACCTCGGCGACGTTTCGATATATGACATGGGCGAAAATATTTCGGGCTACCCCGTTGTCGCGGCTGCGGCTGACGGCGCGAACATAACGGTCAGATGCAGCGAGGAAATAAACCCGAACGGCACGCTGAATTTTGATTCCTGCGACCCCGGGCAGATCCAGAAAGACGAATACCGCAACGCAAAAAAGGGCGAGGAATGTATGCCTTGGTTTACCTGGCACGGCTTTCGGTATTTCGAGCTGACGAACAATGCAGAGCCGGTGCGCTGTGAAGTAGTCCACTCGGACTGCGCCGTGACCTCATCGTTCGAGTCGGACAGCGAGATGTTAAACTGGCTCTATGACGCATATATCAGAACACAGCTGAGCAATATGCATTCGGGCGTGCCGTCCGACTGTCCGCACATTGAGCGCCTCGGCTACACCGGCGACGGTCAGCTCTGCTGCGAGGCGGCGATGATGCTTTTGGATTCGCGGAAATTCTATGAAAAGTGGCTCGAGGATATATCCGACTGCCAGAGCATCGAAAACGGTCATGTTCAGCACACCGCGCCTTTCATGGGCGGCGGCGGGGGGCCCGCAGGCTGGGGCGGCGCAATAGCCGTTGTGCCGTATGAGATGTACAAAATCTACGGCGACAAGGAGACCTTCCGCCGTTATCTGCCGAAGATTCTTCGATATTTTGATTATCTCGACTCGCGCAGCTCCGGCGGTCTCGTCTGCCGCGAGGAGGAGGGCGGCTGGTGCCTCGGCGACTGGTGCCCGCCCGAAGAGATGACAATATGCGAGCCGTTTGTCAACACCGCACTCTATGTCAAGCAGATGATGATGACAAGAGAGGCTGCTCAGGCTATCGGCGAAAGCGAGACTGCCGCCATGCTCGAAAAGCGCATAGAGGAAAAGAAGCAGGCTATTCTCAACGCATATTACAGCCCGCAGACCGGCTCGCTTATCGGCGACGCGCAGGGCGCGAACAGCTTTGCCGTTGACATCGGTCTCGGCGGCGAACGGGCTTTCGGCAATATGAAGAAAAAATACGACGCCGCAGACGCCTTTGACACCGGCATTTTCGGCACGGATATTCTCACCCGCGTGCTGTTTGAGCACGGCTGCGCGGACACGGCTTTTCATCTGCTGACTTCAACGGGCAAGGGCTCGTTCTATAACATGAAAAAGCAGGGCGCGACGACCATTTGGGAAAACTGGGACGGCGAGCGTTCGCACAGCCACCCGATGTTCGGCGCGGTGACGCGATACCTGTTCTCGTTCATTCTCGGCATCACGCAGGAGAAGGATTCCGCAGGCTATGAAAATATCGTCATCGCCCCGCGGATTCCCTACGGGCTAAACCGAGCGAGCGGTCACATCACCACGGTGCGCGGCGAAATAGCCGTCTCGTTTGTCAGAACGGAGCGCGAGATGGACTTCTATGTAACAGTTCCGCAAAAAGCATGGTTCACCTACGGCAGCGACTGCGAGTTCGAGCTATGGGAAGGCGAAGGTAACCATATCCACATTGATTTTGAGGAGTAGAATATGGCTATAATTATCACGAAGTACAGCGAAAAATATCGAAACGATGTGCGCAACATCTGTCTTGACACGGCGGGCAGCAACGCACGCGAGGAGAAATCAATGCGCTTTTTGCTCGCGACCTTCTGCGACTACTACATAGACAACGAGGCGGAGCACTGCTTTATCGCCGTTGACGAGGACACGGACAGCGCGGTCGGCTACATCTTCTGTGCGCCGGACTACAAAAAATATAAGCGGATATTCAAGGCTGAATATCTCCCCCGCGTCAAGGGCTGCAAAAAGGGAGATGTGCTCGAAGCGTGGGCGTCGGTAAACGGTCCCGCAGTATTCGCAAGAAGCTATCCCGCGCATATGCATATCAACATAAAGCCCGGCTATCAGCACTGCGGCATAGGCACACGCCTGTTCGCGGCTCTGACAGAGCACCTCAGAGAGCTCGGCTGCAAGGGAATTATGCTGGTCGTTGACTCATACAACATCAACGCCATAAATTTCTATAAAAAGAACAAATTCGATATTATATGCCCTCTGCGCGTCTGCTCGGTCATGGCGCGTAAAATTTGAGAAAGCAGGAAAAAATATGAAATTAGCCGTTATCGGCACGGGCTGGATAGTCAGGAGCTTTATCGACGGGCTGAAATTTGCGCCCGAAATTGAGCTCTTTGCCGTATATTCTCGATCTCGCGAGCGCGGCGAAAAATTCGCAAAGGAAAACGGGATAAGCGCGGTCTGCACCTCGCTCGACGAGCTTGCCGCCTCCCCTGCCGAGTGCGTCTATATCGCAAGCCCCAACGCCCTGCACTATCGGCAGAGCAAAAGGATGCTCGAAAGCGGGAAGCATGTCATATGCGAAAAGCCGATAACCGTGACGCCGGACGAATTTTCGGAGCTTTGCGAAATCGCGGATAAGAATAAGCTCATATATATCGAAGCTATAATGTATATGCACTCGCCGGTGCGGGCGGCACTCAGAGAAGCGCTCGGGGATATCGGCAAGGTTTGGGCGGCGCATTTTGATTTTTCGCAGTATTCGTCAAAATATCCCGCATATCTTCGCGGCAAGCTGCCGAATATCTTCAACCCCGCCCTGGCGACGGGCAGCCTCATGGATCTCGGCATATACTGCGTCTATCCGGCGGTCGAGCTGTTCGGCGAGCCCGAAGCCGTCTCGGCGGTATCGTCGTTTCTCGAAAGCGGAGCGGACGCGGCAACCGCAGCTTCGATGCTCTGCAAGGGCACTGCGATAACAATGACGAGCTGCAAAACGGGTCAGGATCACGCGGGCTCACAGATAATCGGCGAGCGCGGAAGCATAAGAATAGGCTCGATTTCAAAGCTTACGGATATTGAAATTGTGATGAACGACGGGACAAGCCGCATTATATGCGGCGACACGCCGAAGGACGAGCTCATGGGCAACGAGGCGCGTGCGTTTTATGAGCTGATAGCAGACCCCGAAAATACCGCAGAAAAATACAGAGAGCTGCGCGAAACGGCTCTCTCTGTGAGCCGTACGATGCAGCGCATACGCGAGTCGGCGGGAATAAAATTTGACGGAGGGATATCATGAAATATGTGAAAACAGGCGACATCCTCGCGGTAAGGCTCGACCCGGGTGAGGAGATAATCGCTTCGGTGCTGAAAATAGCAGAGGACGAAAATATCCGCTTTGCCGAGATATCCGCCATCGGTGCGGTAGGGCGCGCGGTGTTCGGGCTTTACGACCTCGAGGAACAGAAATACCACAGCCTGACATTTGCTCAGCCGCTTGAGCTTGTTTCATTAAACGGCAATCTCAGCCGCAAGGACGGCGAGCCCTATCTCCACCTCCACGCCGCGTTCGCGGACGAAAAAGGCGCCGTTGTCGGCGGTCATCTCAACGAGGCGGTGATAAGCGCGACCTGCGAAATGTTCATCAAGGTTTTTGACATCGACATGGGCAGGCGCACAAGCGAACAGACGGGACTGAACATTTTCGACATCTGAAATCCGAAAAACCGACAGGGAAGCCGACGAATGCCGCGCTTCCCTGTTTCTTCTTGTCGAACTCCGCAGAAAATTGCACACGGTCAATAAGAAAATCACAAAAAATCAAATTTCTTTGCAAAAGCTATTGCAAAGTGAACTGATATCACATATAATTGTTTCCGTTCGGCATTGTAACTGAGGGGTGAACAAATGCGGCAAGTAAGCTTTAAAATCACCGACGGCGGCGACCGTCCGTCGGAATGCGAAGCGGATGACATCGGATATGCGGCAATTTCCGATGCGGAGTGCGCTTGCGAAACAACAAAGGACTCAACCGCCCCGGGCGGTCATATCTCCTACGGCATAGTGATGACCGTCACGGAAAACGGGCGCAGCGAGACAGTGAGCTTTCCCGACATATCCTTCAGCAGGAAAAAGCTCAGGGACTTTGTCGCCATGCTTGAGAGAAACGAGGTCTCTCCCGTCCATGTGGAGGAAATGATAGACGATTTCTTCTACGCGGGATAGGCACACAGCCGTTATACGCCCGCAAAAGCACACGGCAAAGACGGAGTGCGCAGAGCAAAAGACGAGCGAAATCAAAATCGGCGCGTCGGGTCGCCGCGTCATCGCACTGCACCTATGCAAAAATCCTACCCGACGAAGCTGTGGGTAGGATTCGGTATATTATCAAATTAAAAATTACGCTTTTGTTATTCGTCTCCGCGCAGAAAGTCTCTGACTTCGAGCAGATTGGCGAATTTTTTCCAGAGTATCTTTTCGGTCTTCTCATCCGCCTGCCAGAGGTCGGGCACCATTATTACGCGGCATCCGGCGTTATGTGCAGCCCACAGACCGTTGCGCGAATCTTCGAGGGCTATGCAGTCTTTCGGGCTTTCGCCGAGCAGCTCGCACGCCTTGAGATATATGTCGGGCGCGGGCTTTGAGTGCGCCGCCGTTTCGCCGCTGACTATTACATCAAACTTGTCCGTTATACCT
Organism: Faecalibacterium prausnitzii; assembly: GCA_963612725.1. Taxonomy (GTDB): domain Bacteria; phylum Bacillota; class Clostridia; order Oscillospirales; family Acutalibacteraceae; genus CAG-177. The sequence goes on from CAVDWM010000015.1 coordinate 49,945, forward strand.
GCACTTTCGAGGTTGCGCAGAACGGCTCTGCGGGTCGAGGACGAGGCGACTGCGGTCTTTATCCCCGCAGATTTAAGAAGGTTCAGCAGTTCATAAAGTCCGTATTTCACGGGGACTTTATTGTGCTCATAGAAGTCATCTGTAAATTCTCTGCCGTAGCGGCGCATAGCCTCGGTATCGACATCGGCGCCGAACTCATCGCGCCATATCTCGTCCGCACGCTCGGCAGTCACGCCGAGGGTCTTCATGACCATATAGCCCGCCTTGCCGAGTCCCATCTTTTCGCCCGCATAGTCCCACGCCGCCATCGCAAGGCGTTCGGTATCAAACATCAGTCCGTCCATATCGAAAACAACAGCCTTCACGGGGACACCTCCTAAAAAATTGCTTCAGGCTCAGGCTATCAGGACTCGCCGCGCTTTACGGCATAAGCCCGTCTCAATAAAAAAAGCACCTGCAAAAGCAAGTGCTTCTTTCTGGCTGGGGAATAGGGATTCGAACCCCAACAAACAGAGTCAGAGTCTGTCGTGCTACCGTTACACAATTCCCCAATGTCAAACTCCGAACAGGTTTTTCTCACCTGCGAGTCAATATTATACACACTCTCAGCCCCACTGTCAACCTTTTTTTAAAATTTTTTGCCCGAGTGACGGTTTTTTATCCGAGATGTCCGAGCAAATGAATCGGCGGCGATACGGCGGATTTTATTTTATGCAGATATTGATTTTTTGAGCGCACTGTGTTAT
>CAVDWM010000016.1:0-48134 GCA_963612725.1 Faecalibacterium prausnitzii
GCGCTTGGTTCGGGACCAAGAGGCCATGGGTTCGAATCCCGTCACTCCGACCATACGGAAAGCCTTGATTCTTAACGGATTCGGGGCTTTTTTGTTTTATATTCAGGCTTGCCGAAAGCGGAATCTGCAGTAACCACGTAGTAACGGTCAAGCTTGCCGTGCTGCTGAGCGGCAAAAGTGAAAAATATTAGTAACATACATTAATGTGTACCGCGGTATACCGCAAGTCGGTAACAAGATAAAAAGCAAAGGTCATATTCCACCGTATTAAGCGTGTGAATATGACCTTTATTATTTTTGATATTTCTGTAACAGATATAACGCCCGTAGGTTTTCATAGAGTACGGCATTCTACGAACGCAGACGACCACCTTATGTTCGTATTCTAACACGCGTCTGCGAAAAAAGCAAGAGAATTTTCAAAAATCAGAAAAATATCAATTATAATTTGCTAAAAAGTCAATATATCGCGTTTTTGTGTTGTTCACAGCCGAAAAATATCTCCGGGAATCCAAAAAAAGCCCCCGTCAGCTGCGGATATAATTCTTCTTTTAGCAGTCTACTCGTAGAATGCCGTACTCTACGAAAGGTTTGAGTTTAAAATACAATGTAATCGCGGACACGAAACTCCCGAAGCAGATTGGAAAAAACGCTTTCGGGCGGTTGAGGGTCGCGCAAAAGATGACATATAACAAATTGACCGAACGAAGGGGTGAAGTGGGTGGAAGGCAAAAAGATAAATACCATTATAGTAGTGCTGGCTGTTCTGCTCGGTATCAGCCTTGCCGCATTGGGCGGAACGCTTATTTACAACAGAATTGCAAGTGATAAGCAGACCACCGTTGTCGTGCCGGACAACCTTATCACACCCGAGACGGATGAGACGGCTCCCGACGGCGAAAGTACGGACAGAGCAGACGACGGGACGACAAAGCAGAACTCAGCCTCCGACAGTGCAAGCAAAACGAAGGCTTCGGGCACGACGCGGACGACCTCCGAAAAAAAGGCGGCAACCATCAGGCTATATAACAAACAGCCGAAGGACAACACACCCTTTACCGTTGTCAACATGTTCCCCGGTGACAGCGAAACTAAATATTTCCGAGTGCTGGTGTCGTATCACGACAGAGTGACCGTGCATTACAAAGCCACTGTGCGCCCCGGTTACGAAAAGCTGGCAGAGGTGCTGAAGGTGCGCATGAAGTTGCTCACCACGGGCGAAATCATGTATGACGGTTTGATGCGGGACATGCCCGAAAGCGTTACATATAAGCTCGCGTCTGCCGAAAGCACCACCGCAGAGCTGTATTACGAAATAACGGCTTATTTGGAGACGAGCGTCGGCAATGCCTATCAGAACAAGGAGCTTATCGCCGATTTCAGCTGGTGGGTTGAGGAAACGGGCAATCTTGACCGTCTCCCGAATACCGGCTACGATCCCGGTGTACTGCTGTGGGCGGTGCTCGCCGTCTGCTCCGGCGTTATCCTGATTATAACCCGCAAACGCAAGCGCAAGGAGGATGAAGCCGATGGCTGAAACAAAAACCTCTAAAAAGCTGACGGGCGGCATCATCGCAATAATCGTCCTTGCCATCTGTCTTTGCATCACGACCTTTGCATTGGTCTACGCCACGGTGACGGTGGAGAACAACCTGTTCCACACGGGCGAGGTCAAGATAAATCTCAACGACGGTCAGCCTGTTATTCAGGAGCACGAATTTATCTTTGAGCCCGGAATGACCGTTGTGAAGAGCTTCTTTATTGAGAACAACAGCACGTGGGATGTCTACTACCGCATATATCTCGAAAACATTTCCGGCGGGCTTGCCGATGTGCTCGAAATCACGATAAAGGACGGGGACAGGATCCTCTACTCCGGCACGGCGAACGAGCTGGCGAGGAAAAATGTGATAGCTGCCGACGATACGCTAAAGATAGGACAGAGAAGGGATTTGACCATAGTGTTCCATTATCCCGAAATCAGCGGCAACGAAACGCAGAACCTTGACCTCACCTTCAACCTGTGCGCCGAGGCAACTCAGACGAAGAATAATCCGAACAGACTGTTCGATTAAGGAGATACTTAATGAAAGCACTGAAAATAATCAGAACCATTTTTACATGGCTGATGGTGGTTCTTGCCGTCGGAATGATGATATTCACCATTGTTTCGGTTTTGACCTTTGACCGCGCCGACCGCAACCTGTTCGGCTACAAGGCGTTCATAGTCCTGTCCGACTCCATGAGCAAAACGGACTTTGATGCGGGCGACCTGGTGCTCGTCAAAGAGGTGGACTGCGCCACGCTGCGGGAGGGCGACATTATCGCCTACACCTCGCAGAACGACGCAAACTACGGAGAGACCGTGACCCATAAGATTCGCAGGCGCACCACCGACGCAAACGGCAATCCGGGCTTTGTAACCTACGGCACAACGACCGACACAGACGATGAGACCGTCGTCACCTACCCCTATGTGCTCGGCAAATATCAGAGCCGCATTCCGAAGGTAGGCAAATTCTTTCAGTTTCTCAAAACCACGCCCGGCTATATCGTCTGCATTCTGATTCCGTTCCTGCTTCTTATTTTGTTGGAGGGCATACGCTGCATTCGCCTGTTCCGCAAGTATAAAGAGGAACAGCAGACGGAGCTGCAGGCTGAGCGTGACAAAATCGAGGCGGAGCGCGCCGAGGCGCAGCGCATGATGCAGGAGCTGCAGCAGCTGAAGGCGCAGATGGGGCAAGGGAATCAGACCGCGCCGACCGCTGACGAGACCGACAAAGTCTCACATGTGTAAGACAAGGCAAAGCTGTGACAGATTGGTTGTCTTTTATGGTAGACAACAATCTCTCAGTCAGCTTCGCTGACAGCTCCCTTTGCACAAAAGAGCCGAGAAATCCGCATTATTATCGGTGTTAGCACGGGCAACCGTGAAATCACATATTGTCATTGGTAAAATTAAAACAAGGAGGTAAGAGACAATGACAAACAGCAAAAGCACCAAGAGAGCATTTGTATCCAGCGCTATAGCGGTCATTATGTGCGTGGCAATGCTCATTGGTACAACATTCGCATGGTTTACAGACACCGCTTCGACGGCTGTAAACAAGATTCAGGCAGGTACGCTTGACATCGCTCTTGAAATGAAAGACGGCGACAATTGGGTTTCCGCCGAGGGTCAGACCCTTGAGTTCAAGAAGGCAGCAGGTCACGAGGACGATGAAATCCTTTGGGAGCCGGGCTGCACCTATGAGCTTCCCGAGCTTCGCATTGTCAACAAGGGCAACCTTGCTCTTAAGTACAAGATAGTCATCAGCGGCATCAACGGCGATGCAAAGCTCAACGAGGCTATCGAGTGGACAATCAACGGTCTTGACCTTGACACAGAAGGTCATCTTCTCGCCGGCGAAACAACCTCCGAGGAACTGACCATCAAGGGTCACATGAAGGAAGATGCCGGCAACGAGTATCAGGGTCTTTCCATGGACGGCATAGCAATCACGGTTTATGCAACTCAGGATACTGTTGAGTATGACAGCTACGACAACCAGTATGATGCAAATGCCGAGTATGCAACACCCGTTGCTACAGCAACTGAACTTGCTGCCGCTATTGCAAACGGTGAAGATGTTGTTCTGACAAACGATGTTGCTCTGCCTGAAGCTCTTGAAGTTACCAGTGATGTGACAATCTACGGCAATGGCACCGCTAAGCTCACTGCTCCCGCCGAGACTCGCGTTATCAATGTAAACGATAATTCAGAGCCCGTAACCCTCACCCTTTCAGGTGTTGAGATTGACGGTTCGGATATTGAGCGCGGTGTTTCGGTATACGGAAATGAGGGTGTTTCCATCGTTGTTGATAACTGCTCCATCTCCGCAGACCACTATGCACTCAATATAGCAAGCAATAACACCGATGCCAAGGTTATAGTTCGCAATTCGACCCTGACCGGTTACAGCGCATTCCAGACTTGGTCTGCCGACACAAATGCCACCTTTGAAAACTGCACACTGATTGGTAACAACAAGTGGAGCGGTGGCACTGATGACTACGCTGCAATTGTTATCGTTAATACTGCTGAAAACTCAACTCTGACCTTCAAGAATTGCCGCATTGAGGCAAATGAGCAGGGCACTGCAAGTGAGGCTCTCCTCAGTGCAAGAGCAACCGGCGCAACTGTTACATTTGACGGCTGCAAGTTCTTCGTGAACGGCACAGAGGTGACAGGAGACGCAGTTAAGGACAATATGGAGCTTAAGAGCGATACAGCTTTGACCATTAAGTAAGCTGTGTTTGCGATTAGCATTAAATCAATTAAGTCTCTCGTGTAATTCAAGTCCTCTCCACCTTCGGGTGGAGGGGCAATCAAAGGGTGCAAGCCGCAGTTTGTATCTTTTGATTGCCCGAACAAAAATCGAGAAAGGAGCCGAAAGCGAAATGAAAACAGATAATCTCGCAATATTGCTCGGGTTGGCTTTGGGCGTTTGTTTTGCGACCCTGATCATTGCAAAAATCGCCATATTTTTCTCAAAATTCAAAGCCGAAACGCGGTATTTGGTGAGCGAAATAGACCGAGCCTCCGACTCCGGCGAATATCACTACTGGCGCAGAGAGCTCCGCTGCCACTATCTCCGCCTTATTCCTTTCGTAACCCGCCGCAACGTGAAAAAGGTTTACCGCTTTTTCTTCCGCAGGTCAAAGCGCGCCGAGAAAGAAAAACACTCGGACACGATATATCATATTCTCGCTCCGTCAATCATCGGCATCGCCATGTGTGCGCTGTGCCTGTGCGGCACGAGCTGGGCATGGTTCACCGCGTCAAGCTCAACGGGAGTAAAGACAATCAAAAGCCCGTCATACGAGCTGCAATATCAAATTGACGCAGACGAGGCAAAGACGCTCTCCGACGAAACGACATACAATATGACAGGCGAAAGCTGCGTCATAACGCTGACTACCGCAAAAAACAGCACCTCCGGCGCAACAGGCTATTGCAGCATAAAAATCGGAGACAAGACCTACTACACCGAGCAAATCGCCGTCGGCAGCAGCTTCAGAATCACCGTGTATGAACCCGCCGGCACGGCAATCACCATAACGCCGAAATGGGGCACTTACTCCGGCACGGCGAACATTTCAAACAACGGCACGATAGGCACACCTTCAAATTCTCAGGTCACGCAAAGCGACGACGCGATAGCGAACGATGCCACGACCGCCGAAGAGCCGACCGTACCGACAACGGCGAAACACACTGCGACGGAGAACACGACCGAAGCAACGGAAGGCACGACAAGGGTGCCGGAAACCACGACCGCCGAACCGACCACTACGCAGCCCGAAATCACCACCGAAAATCCCGCTCCTTTGCCGGAGACTACAACGGCGGCGACTGAGCCGCATATATCAGAGGAAAACGAGGGCTGAAGATAGATATGAGCCGCAGAGAGAGTCAAGCTCCCCTGCGGCTCATGACCTATGTACAGCGTGCAACAGTTTTTTTCCCGCCCGTCTCCCCGCTTTATTACAGACAAAATATTATAGACAAACCGCTGTGTTTCGCGGTATAATAGCAATGCCGCTTGCGGCAAAAATCAGCATTGGAGCGCAGGCAATGGAAATATCGGCAGAACAGCTGAAAAAACTCAACTGCGGGGAATATGCCGTCTATGACATAAGAAGCGAGACGGACAGGGCATACGGTTTCATCCCCGACTCGATACACACAACCGCCGACGAGCTTGAAAGCAATCCGCCCGCCGACAGGGACAAAAAAATAATAATCTACTGCGCACACGGAGTTTTCAGCATAGACATTGCGGACAGGCTGTGCGAGCAGGGCTACGAGGCGTACAGCCTTGAGGGCGGATATCTCGCGTGGATGCGCTATGAGATGCAGAACCGGCAGGACAGCGAGCTGTGCCGGAAGGTCGAGCAGAGCCTGAGAAAGAAATTCCGCGTTTCGATAATGAGTCCGTTTACGAAGGCGCTCAAGATATATAAGCTCGTCAACGAGGGCGACCGGGTCGCGGTCTGCATATCCGGCGGCAAGGACTCGATGCTCATGGCGAAGCTCTTTCAGGAGCTCAAAAGGTACAGCAAAGTGAATTTCGAGGTCAAATATCTCGTCATGGATCCCGGATATAACCCCGAGAACCGCAAGATAATCGAGGACAATGCGCGGGCACTGAACATTCCGATAAACATATTTGAGTCGGACATATTCAAATCCGTCTACAATGTCAAAAAATCGCCGTGCTATCTCTGCGCGAGGATGCGGCGCGGATATCTTTATAAATTCGCGCAGGAGCTGGGCTGCAACAAGATAGCTCTCGGTCATCACTACGACGATGTTATCGAGACTATACTCATGGGGATGCTCCACGGGGCGCAGATACAGACGATGATGCCCAAGCTCCACAGCACGAACTATCCGGGCATGGAGCTGATTCGCCCGCTCTACCTTGTGCGCGAGGACGACATAAAGGCGTGGCGCGACTACAACGGGCTGCACTTCATCCAGTGCGCCTGCAAGTTCACCGACACCTGCACGACCTGCAACGACGGGCAGAATCACTCAAAGCGTCAGGAGACGAAAGAGCTGATACGCGAGCTTAAAAAGAGCAACCCCGATGTTGAAAAATGCATATTCAGCAGCGTGGAAAATGTCAACATAGACACGGTTCTCGCCTACAAAAAAGACGGAATAAAGCACAGCTTTCTTGACGAATATGACAGGAAATAAAAATTTTTTCACACGGCACTTGCAAGAATCAAAACAATGTGCTATCATAGACAGGATATGAAATAACGCACAGATGGAGAGAGTAGGTGCGCGGCGAACACCGCAGAGAGGGGTCACTCGGCTGGAAGGATCCCGTGTCAGAGCACGCCGAAGTTCACTCCGGAGCGGCTCGGCTGAAGCTTTATGTTGTAGGCTGAGACGGGTCACCGCCGTTACACGGTGCTGTCCGCCATCGAGCGGAACAGGCTGAGGCGTCCTATGGGCGCGAACGCAGGGTGGTACCGCGAAGTTTCCTTCGTCCCTCAGTGGGACGGAGGATTTTTTATTTTGCCTCCCCTGCCGGCAGAAAAGATGCAAATTATGCTTTTTGAAAGGATGAGAAGTATGAACGAAAACGCCGAAAAGCTCAAAGAATTATTCAAAAAGAAAGCCGCCGACGCGGGCAAGGTCTCTGAGCTTGAGGAGCTGAGGATAGAGTTCCTCGGCAAAAAGGGTCACATCGCAAATCTTATGAGCGAGCTTCGTGCCCTGCCCAACGATCAGAAGAAAGAGGCAGGTCAGAAGATAAACACGATAAAGCAGTTCATCGAGACCTCCATGCAGGAGCGTCTCCAGGAGCTCAAGGCTCTTGAAGAGCAGCGCCTGATTGAAAGCGCGGAGGTCTACGACGAGTCCTTCCCCTGCGACACGAACCCCGGCTCTTACAGCCCGATAACGCTCGTTCAGCGCGAGGTTGACGAGATATTCCTCAACATGGGCTTCTCCATCGAGGACTACTCCGAGGTCACAGACGACTACAACTGCTTCGAGGCGTTAAATATTCCGAAGCACCATCCCGCGCGCGACATGCAGGACACATATTACCTGAGCAACGGTCAGCTGCTCAAGACCCACACCTCCGCGGCGCAGAACACGATACTCCGCAAATACGCCGCCGACCTCGAAAAAGGTATTCCGCTTCGCGCCGTCTTCCCCGGACGCTGCTTCAGAAACGAGAAGATAGACGCCTGCCATGAGAACACCTTCTTCCAGATGGAGGGCATGATGGTTGACAGGGATATATCCATTTCAAACCTCATCTATTTCATGAAGACGATGCTCTCCGAGGTCTTTCAGAAGGATGTCACGGTGCGCCTGCGCCCCGGCTTCTTCCCGTTCGTTGAGCCCGGCTTCGAGCTTGATATTCAGTGCCTTATCTGCGGCGGCGAGGGCTGCTCCTCCTGCAAGGATTCCGGCTGGCTTGAGCTCTGCCCCTGCGGCATGATACATCCGAACGTCCTCAAGGCGGGCGGCATCGATCCCGAAAAATATTCGGGCTTCGCTTTCGGTCTTGGACTGACGCGCCTTGCGATGATGAAATACGGCGTCAAGGACATCCGAGTGTTCAACAGCTGCAATCTCAAGTCGCTCTCGCAGTTCACCAATTCATCGTTCACCGTGCCCGACGACACGAAGAAAGAGGAGGCTTAAAGTCATGCTTGTTTCAATAAACTGGATCAGGGACTATGTTGACCTTGACGGATGCGATATAAAAGGACTCATCAACAAGTTCACCCTCGCCACGGCTGAGGTTGAGGACATATATTATATGGGTCGCGACGTGCGGAATGTTGTTGTCGGCGAGATAAAGACGCTTGAGAATCATCCCGAATCGAAGAAGCTTCACCTGCTTACGGTTGATATCGGCGACAAAACAGTAAACTGCGTATGCGGCGCACCGAATGTCAGAGTCGGTCAGAAGGTCGCTTTTGCTACCGCCGGCGGCAGAGTCGTCGCAGGCGAAATCGGCAAGGCAACGGTCGCCGGATATGAATCCGAGGGTATGTGCTGCTCTGAGAAAGAGCTCGGCATCAGCGACGAGAACTCCGGCATAATGGAGCTCGACCCCTCATACAAGAACGGCACCGACATAAAAGAGCTGTTCCCGATAGACGATATCGTCTTTGAGGTTGACAACAAGTCGCTCACGAACCGCCCCGACCTCTGGGGTCATTACGGAATAGCGCGTGAATTCGCAGCCCTCACCGGCCGCGAATTGAAGCCACTCGACCTCGCCGACCTCGACAGCGACAGCGAAAATATCGTTCCCGTGACTATCGGCGACACAGAGCATGTTTTCAGATACTCCTGCCTGAGAATGGCGAACATCACGAAGCATGTCAGCCCCATGGAGATAAGAATCAGACTGTTTTACTGCGGCATGAGACCGATAAACCTGCTTGCAGACCTCACGAACTACATCATGCTTGAAACAGGTCAGCCGACTCACGCATTCGACGCCAAAAAAATCGACCACATCAAGGTCGATATGCCCAAGGAGGAAATTGACTTCACCACCCTTGACGGCACGGTGAGAAAAGCGGACACCAACACCCTGCTCATATACAACCACGACGAGCCGGTCGCCATAGCCGGTATTATGGGCGGTCTCGACTCCGAGATAGTCGGCGACACCTCGAGCGTTGTGCTTGAATCCGCGAACTTCGACGGAATCTGCGTCAGAAAGTCCTCCTCCCGCCTCGGTCTGCGCACCGACGCGAGCGCGAGATACGAGAAGATGCTCGACCCCGAGCTGACTCTCGTCGCCATAAAGCGCTTTGTCAAGCTCGTCAAGGATATCGACAGCGGCGCGGTCATCGACTCGCAGCTGACGGACGAATATGCAAAGAAGTATCCGCAGATAACGCTCACCTTCGACAAGGCGTATGTTGACAGATACACGGGAATCGAGATAAGCAACGAGCGCATTATCCACACACTGACCCTGCTCGGCTTCGGCGTTGACGAAAGGGATGATGTGTTCACCGTCACCGTCCCCTCCTGGAGAGCCACGAAGGATGTCACGATAAAGGCGGACATCATCGAAGAGATAACGAGAATATACGGCTACGACAACTTTGAAATTACCACGACCCGCAGTCCTCTCAAGCCCGTTCACAGCGCACCGGAGAGGCTTGTCGGCGACGAGATAAAGGACATCCTCGTCAAGAAATACTCCATGCACGAGGTTCACTCCTACATCTGGTGCGACAGAAAAAAATACAAGAAGCTCGGCATCGAGGTTGAGGACAATGTTAAGATTCTCAACATCGAGAACTCCGACAACGGCGTTCTGCGCGACTCCATGCTTCCCACCCTGCTCGTCGCGGCATATGAGAACAAGGATTTTGCGGACAGCTACGGCATGTTTGAGATAGGCAGAGTTATCGAGGGAACACTTGAAAACGGCTACTGCAACGAGCGCCGCCATCTCGGCGTTGTGCTCTTCTCGAAGGCGCAGAGCGAGCGCGATCTCTACTACAAGGCTATCGAGGTCGTCAACTGCATCTTCGAGCAGATTAAGCACTGCGCACCGAAATTTGCAAAGACAGCGCCCGTCCACGCATGGCAGCATCCGAAGAACACCGCCGCCGTTCTCGCGGACGGCAGGGAGGTTGGCTTTGTATGTGCACTTCATCCGCAGAACGCCTCAAAGCTCGACAAGACAGGTTCGGCAGTCTGCATCGAGATGGATATAGACCAGTTCAGCGACGCGAAGGCATATGACATCGAATTCAAGGAGCCCTCGACCAAGCAGTCAACCTACTACGACCTCTCGCTCGTGCTCAGGAAGGGCGTCACATATGACGAGCTTTCCGAAAACTGGAAGAGCATGAATATAGAAGAGCTCGAGAGCGTCAAGCTCATCGACACATACGAGCTGCTCGGCACAAAGAGCATAACGCTCCGCTTCACCTTCTCCTCGCACGACCGCACGCTTGAGATGGAAGAGGTTCAGGGCTGGATAGACGAGATACTCCGTAGGCTGTCTGCTATAGGCGTTTCGCTGAGAGTTTGAGTTAATTTTCAAAATACCATTGTTTTGTTGCGGACTTTGGTATATAATAAAATCCATGGAGGTGGTTACTCATGGCCGACGAGACTATTCAGTTCTCAATTAAAAACGAAAACGACGAAGAAATGAAGAAGATACTCCTTGAGGTTTACAAAGCACTTAACGAAAAGGGGTACAATTCGGTCAGCCAGATAGTTGGCTACATCCTTTCTGAGGATCCGACATATATCACCACCCACAACAATGCCCGCAGTCTTGTGCGAAAGCTGGACAGAGACGAGCTGCTGCAGAGCATGGTGGAGGATTATCTCGGAATCAAAAAATAAAGTGCAACTATAACCCGATTGGAGTGACATTGAGTGGCGGAGAACAAGAAGCTTCTCATGTACAAGGGCAAGCCCCTTGTCAGAAAAGACAACACGCTTTATTACGGATACATGGATGAGCCCTGCATCATCATGATGCAGATAACCTCGACCAAGGATGTAAACGGCGCGGAGCTCTCGGATAAAATACTCGTGCAGCTCGTCAGCACAAACGAAGATCTTCGTCCTCGCGACAGGATCCTCAAGAAGGCGGAGCGCAGAGGTCTCTACAGCGCAATAGACATCGGTTCTATCTGGCTTGAGCGTGAGCTTCAGAAAAGAGCATAACACAAAACAAAGGGCGGAGCACTGAAGGACGGTGCTCCGCTTTTTATTTGAGCAAAAAGCAAACCCTCCGCTGAGTGCAGAGGGTTTTATAATCATTATTCCGATTTTTCGAGCCTGTAGCTGACGGTGTATCTGTTGTGCACCCAGCAGTTGTTGCTGTCCTTGACATAGGCGCGGGCATATGCAGTGCCGTGGGATTTGGTGGGGTCGGCGCTGCTCAGATCGACCTCGGCAAAGAGCTGGTCTGAGGTTATCTTTTCAAGACTTTCTTTCGGACCGACGACCTCAACCGACGATATCTGCGTCTGTGTCACGACTGCTTTATATCCGGCAGGAACATTGATAAACGAGATATTGTTGGCACTCACCGAGCTCTTTTCGGATGTCACCCCGCTCATATCGACCGTCACCTTGAGCGTTGTCTCTCCGCTCATAACCTTAACTCCGCTCAATGTCGTCAGATCTACGGTTATTTCGTTTTTGCCTGCACCGAGCATATAGAAATCAATATCGGCAACCGACAGCTCGTTTATCGATGCAAGCTTTGTCGCGTCCATGGTGAAGCTGAGCTTTGCGGGGCTGCATGTAAACGATGGCGGATTGCTCGCATAAGCGGCGGGCGCATTCTTGAAGGTCACCGTAGTCGGTAATTCGGCTTTCTGATAGACGGGAAGAGTCATCGTAATGTCGGAGAGCCCGTCGTTGACGGTGATATACTGGAGCTTCCCGCCGTATTCGCTCAGCGGGATTATCTCGGCATCGAGCGTTGTAGTAGCGCTTATCTTCTTGTCCAGCGTCACACGCGCAACGACCTTGTTTATCTTCGCCATCTCGGTCACGGGACCCGACAGCTTCACGGTGTTCGCGGAGAGCACCGGTGTTTCGGCTATCAGCCCGTTTGTGACATACGATGTGCCGTCATAGACAACATCGGTCTGGAGAGTATATTCACCCTCCTTGTAGTAATCGAAATACACGTTTATCGAATCCTGCGAGAGCGAAACTATCTCGTAGTTCGCCTTGCTCGGGTCCTTTGCCGTCACTTCGAGCTTGAGCGTCTGACTGCCGGTCGAATCGACATAGTTTGTCTTTGCGACAACGGAGATGTCATCTTTGGTGAGCACGCTTTCGGCGACCTCGTAGCGCTTGCCGTGAACCTTGACCTCGACAGTGAAATCAGTGTTGCCGAACATCTGAAGTCCGAGATTTGAGACATTGTTCGATATCTCTATCTTAACGGGCACATCCTTTATTATGCGGTCGTCCTCGGGGCTCGCCTGAATGGCGACAACTATCCATATTATAACTGCGGCGATTACCGAAAGAGTCAGAACAAATCTGTTGTCATATATGAGATTTTTGAGGCTTATTTTTTTATTTTTCATTTCTTAAAACCTCCGAACAGCTTGCGTATGCCCTTGACGGCGGCTTTATTCTCGTTATTCGTTCCGCACAGATAGCGCACAAGATGCTCGCGCAAATCGGAATCGGTGAGATTTCTTGTAAGCTGACCCTTGCAGGCGATGGAAATCGTTCCCGTCTCCTCGGAGGTAACGACGATCATCGCGTCGCCCTGCTCGCTCATGCCTATGGCGGCTCTGTGGCGGGTTCCGAGCTGAGTGTCGAGATTTTCTTTCTGAGTCAGAGGAAGGACGCAGCCCGCGGCAACCACCCTGCCGTCGCGGATAACAGCTGCTCCGTCATGGAGCGGTGCGCCGTGATAAAAGATGTTGCCTATCAGCTCACGCGACACTATCGCATCGACCGGAGTTCCGCTCTTTATAATATCGCCGAGGAGCGTATCATGCTCAAAGACTATAAGCGAGCCCGTCTTGCTCTCGCTCATGCTCTGACACGCTCTGCACACGGCATAGATAGAATCCTTTATCTTCTGATTGCGCTCCGTCTCCTCATCGCGCACGCCGAAAATATTGAGCTTCGTTATGCTGCGTCTGCCGACGGATTCAAGCATATGGCGCAGTTCGGGCTGAAAGAGAATGACGAGGACTATAATTATCTCGCCGAAAACTTTTTTGAATATAAACTCACTTGCCTGCATATCGAGCAGGTAAATGGCAAGATAAGCAACTCCGAAAAGCAGAAGACCCTTAGCAAGCTGAATGGCCTTCGTCTCACGGATGAGCTTGATAACACTGTAAAGAATGAACGCAACAAGGCAGATATCCAGGAAATCCGTGAAGGCAAAGTCGGAAAATACCACCTTCAGCTGATCCCAGAGAGATGCGATCTTTTCAGTAAACATAGGCATACCTCTCTTCAATTCCTATAATACCACAAAATGCGCCTGAAATCAAATTACTTCTCAATAAGACAGACTGCATCGGCACTTATGCCCTCGCGGCGACCCGTGAAGCCGAGTCCCTCCTCCGTGGTGGCCTTGACGCTGACGCACGAAACATCGAGCGAGCAGGCGTCGGCTATATTGCGGCGCATTTCATCTATATACGGGCGCAGCTTCGGAGCCTGGGCAGCGACGGTGGAATCGATATTGACTATATGCCAGCCCTGAGCGCCGATAACGCGCACGACCTCGCGCAGAAGCTCAAGGCTGTCCGCGCCCTTGTATTTTTCATCGCTGTCCGGAAACAGGCAGCCTATATCCCCCATTGCCGCCGCGCCGAGCAGCGCGTCGCTGATGCTGTGGAGCAGGACATCGGCATCTGAATGACCGAGAAGTCCCATGGTGTGGGGTATATCGACTCCGCCGATTATGAGCCTTCGTCCCTCGACAAGCTTATGCACATCATATCCGCTGCCTATTCTTATCATTGATTATCATCTCCGCCGATTGAAAAATTTTTTATGCTTTCCTGAAATTCATCGTATGTCATGAAAATATTTATCATATCAACAAGCGCACCTGTCGAAAGACGCTCGGGAAGCGACAGACTGCGCAGGAATTTTTTGCGCAGAGCCGCCGAATCCGCCTTTCCGCTCAGTCCGGCTTCATAGAGGTCGGCAACCGTGACGGTTCGGCTCTTTTCCTGCGTGCTCTCGCAGGTGACTCCGGCTCGGTTGAGCGCCTCAAGCAGAATTTCGGTGTCGATTCCCTCGACCCCTATTTTGCCCTCTCTGGACGGCGCATCCTTTCTGCGCTCTTTGCCGAATACATCGGGAATATAGGCGTGAACAACGCTGTCCCTGGGCACGCTTCCTCCGATAAACGAGCGAATCTTAAAGCCCGCAGAGTCGCTGTCGGTCAATATGACTATACCGCGCGTCTGCGCAAGGCGTTTTATCAGCCTCTGCTTCTCCTTGTCTTTGAAAATTCCGAAGCCGTCGGTCTGAATTATAACGGCATCGAGGACGGTTGAGAGCTTTATCTTATCATACTTTCCCTCGACGATGACCGCCTGTTTTATCTTTATCATTTTATCACAGCACCGTCCGGCGTTTATTTTTGTGATTGTATTGCCACAAACAGCTTGACAAGCAGCTCCTCCATAACTATCCTGTTATCAACGGCAGAGCTTTTAAGAAGTGTATCGGCTCTGTGCAGCTCATCGAGACATTGACGCAGAGCACGCACGCTCAGGGCTGACGCCTGGCGCGAAACCTTTGTCAATCTGAACTCGCGACCCCGGTAGTTCGAGAATATCTCTGCCGGCTGAGTAGCTCTGTAGCCCGCAGACACGCTGACCTTGACGCGGTAAATATCGGCAAAAACGGATATCACCGCTCCCATTATCATCATAACATCCGCACGCTGGGCGAAGAGCGTATTGAGCGTTTCATACGCCTTGTCGAAATTATCCGAGATTATATGTTTTGTCAGGTCGAACGCGTTCGCCTCAATGGTTTTGACGCACATCAAATCGATGTCCGCACGGGTTATCTCGCGTCCCTCGGCATATGCCGAGAGCTTGTCGATCTCATTGAGAAGAGTCACCATATCGTCTCCGACGCAGGATACGAGATATTCGGCGTTTCGTTGGCTGAGCGAAGAGTCGCGCTTCTGCGCCGCGCCGACGAGCATTTTTGCAAGCTCATAAGCGGTCTTTTTATTGAGCTCGACCGCATTGCCGTGCTCCGTAAAAAGCGCGACCGCCTTTTTGGCCTTCGCGGTCTTTTTAAGCGAATCCGCCCTGCCGATATAGAAAATCAGCGTGCAGTAATCCGGAACATCGCCGACTGTTTTTTCGAGCTTTTTATACGAATCCTCATCGAGCGAATCGACCGCCATATCCTTGACAAACACGCAGGTGTTACTGCTCATCATCGGGAAAGCTTCGACCGCCTGCTCAATATCCTCGAGGGTGCACGACGCGCCGTCAAAGAAATGATAATTGAAATCCGCAAAGTCGGGACTGACGGCTTTATCCTTGAGCTTTGAGGAATAAAAATCCTTGAGATAGCTCTCCGTTCCGAAGAACAGGAACGCGCCGCCGATATCTCCGCTTCTGATAAGCGCTTTTATTTCTTTTTCACCAATAGCAGCCATTCAGTCCATCCTTTCCGTCAAAATTCTTCCCGACGGGAACACAGTGATTCTGATGTTCCCCTGCCCTCCCGTCGCGTATGCGTCTGCGCCGAGGGACAGCAATTTGCCCATGACCGCAGGCGTTCTGTCGGCATCCGCCGAGAGCACGGTCAAATTATAATTTCCCGGGGAAATGCCCTGCGGCAGATTCTCCCGCAAAATTAGAATATCCCCTTTTGTGTCGGGCGCATGGGACGGTCTGAAAACAATTACAGCATCGGCGCCCTTCATGCCGAGCACCGCCGTGCTCGTTTTATTCGTTGTTTTATATTTTAATTCCGCGCTGCCTATATTTATATTCGCGGCAGGCGCGAGGTTATAATTTTCCGTTTTAAGTATTTCATCAAGATCGGCATCGGTTTCGCCCGCAAGAATATAGTCGGGCGAAAAAGCGTCGATAACATCGAGCGCGAGTGAGCTTTCGCTTTCGGATACACGCGGAATGAGAAGAAAATCAAGATTATCCGCACCGACGCTGTCCATTGCGGTCTCTATATTCGAGAGGGCATAATAGCTGTCCCCTCCGCAGCCAAGCAGGGCGGTTTTGCCGCCGGAGCTGACGACCACAGCCGAGCCGTTGCCGACATCCGCCACGGTTATGACGGTTGCTGAACGGGAAAGTGCGGTTGAACCGATACACGCGCCCGCAAAAGTCAGTGTGCATATAAGCACCGCTGCACGGATGGTGTTGTGCCCTTGAAATTTATAAATGAGCGCAGCCGCCGCAAGGACGATAAAAATCAGAATGAGCCACAGCAAGAACAGAAAAGACGAGGCGTTCAAAGACGAATGAGGAACTGCCGCGAGCGACCTCGATGAATTGATTAGAAAAGATGCGCATACTCCGGACAAATCCGCAAGCCCCGCAGTTATCACGCGCAGAAAAGAAATTTTCGCGGTGAGGGCGGCAAGCCCCGAGAGAATCATACACGCCGAGGCGGGAAGGTCGGAAATAAGGTTTGCCGGTATCGCGATAAGCGACACCTCGCCGAGATTAAGTATCATAACGGGCAGAGTGAACGCACAGGCGAGCACGGTGCTTCTGACCGAGCCGAATATAAACTCACAGACGCGCCTCGCATATTTATTTCTGACACGTGCGATATACGGATTCAGCGGGAAAGCGATATTGCCGTAGCCTACTATTATCCCGAGAGTCGAGAGAAACGAGAGGCGCAGCCCGAGGCTCATCACGCAGTACGGATTGGCAAAGCACAGGATAACAAGCGCGACACCGAGAGAATTGAGCGAATCCGACTGCTTTGAGAGCAGCGTTCCGAGAAGCATAACAAGCATCATAAAGCCCGAACGCATAACGGAATATGTGAAGCCCGAGACCGCCATAAAGACAACGACGAACACCGCCGAGATTATCGCTCCCGCTCTGCGCCTGAGTCTGAAAATATCGAAAATTTTCAGAATAAACAGGCACCAAATCGAGAGATGCAGCCCCGAAACGGCTATCAGGTGCGATATTCCCGCAGAGGAAAACGAATCCGAAACGCTCTTCGGCAGTCCCGACTTGTCGCCTATCAAAAGCGCCGTTGCGAGTGCTCCGCGCTCACCGGGGATAAGACGCGAGACCGTATTCCTGATATAATCGCGCATTGCAAGCGGATAATAGCCTATCGGCTTGCGCTCCGGCTGAGATATGTTTATTTCACCGCTTGCATATCCGCCCATAAAGACATTTTCGGACAGATAGTAATTTCTCGCGCTGCGGGTCGTGCCGATATCATAGAGCTGCAAATCGCCCTCAACTATATCATACGGTTTGAAACCAAGGCGTGATTTTGAAGAAAGGCGTATATTTAGCTTATATTCCTCGCCGTCTATCTCGGAGGTTTTAATTACCGTATAGTATCTTTCGCCGCTCTGCTCCTCAAGCGAGACAACGCTCGCCTTCACGGTATGCGCACCGCCGTTGAAGCACTCTGACGCTTCGGTCGGAACGAGCGACGCGGCAAAAGACAGGAGGACTGCGACGACCGCCGCGATACACGCGGTCGGGATTACAAAGTCGCGCCGAACACTCCTGAAGAACAGAGAAAAGATAAAGGCGGCAACAGCTGCCGAAATGATAACGACTGCCGCCTTTTCACCGAGTTCAAAAACAAGAGTCAGCGTGAAGAAAATTGTAAAGCCGATGACCGTGAACGGACGCGCCACTTCTCAGCTCTCCGTTATTTGAAGAAGAGAGGAAGCTTTTCGAGGAACACGATATCGTCGCGCTCCGCTGCGTCTCCCTCGGCGAGAACCGCCACCTTTGAAACTATGTTCGCCTCGAATTTTTCGGCAAGTGCAACGACAGCCGCAAGGGATTCGCCGGTGCTGATAACATCATCAACGATAAGCACCTTCTTGCCGCGAAGCTGGTCTCCGTCCTCTCTGCCGAGAAGAAGAGTCTGCTCCGCGTCGGTGGTTATCGAACGCACGCTGACGCAGACAGGATCAGTCATATAGACCTTCGGCTTCTTTCTGGCGACAAAATACTTCTTGCCGCTCTGTCTTGCCATCTCATAGGCGAGCGGAATGCTCTTTGCCTCGGGAGTGAGGATATAATCGAACTCCGGGCACCTCTTGAGCAGCTCCTCCGCCGCTTTAACGGTGACTTCGACATCACCGAAGAGGATAAATGCTGCGATATCGAGCTTGTCGCTGACCGGACAGAGGGGAAGCTCTCTCTTCAAGCCTGCGATCTCCATGGTATAGGTCTTTGCCAAAATAAACATCTCCTGAATATTAAATATGATCCTTTTATCAGCCTGCCGGCCAGCCGAAATCCCTGCCGCCGAGCATATGGAAGTGCAGGTGCTTAACTGTCTGACCCGCACAGTCGCCGCAGTTGTTGACTATCCTGAAGCCGTCCTTGAGGTCAAACTGCTTTGCTATCTTCGCCGCCGCCTCGAACACCTTTGAGACGACCGCGCTGTTCTCCGCGGTTATCTCGGCAGCGCTCTTTATATGCTGCTTCGGGATAATGAGTATATGGAACGGAGCCTGCGGCTCGAGGTCGTAGAACGCGAGGACATCGTCGTCCTCATAGACTTTTTTTGAGGGTATCTCGCCCTTGATTATTTTGCAAAAAATACAGTCATCCATTTTCAGAAAACCTCCGTACCGTAAAAGCCTGTTCCGCCGACCGGAAAGACCGGCGGAGCTGCAATTTTATTTTAACATGGCACTGACGATAGAGTCAACCGCCTTGAGAGCCTCGTCCGCCTTGGAAGCGTCCTTGGCGCCCGCCATTGCACTGTCCGGCTTGCCGCCGCCCGAGCCGCCTGCTATCCTTGCGGTCTCGCGGACGATATTGCCCGCATGAGCGCCGAGCTTTATTGCATCGGCACCGCAGGCGCAGGCAAAGTTCAAGGTGCCCTTTTCCCTGTTGACGCCGGCAAAGACTGCGACGATATCGGCTCCGTTATCACGGGCGGTATCGCACATCGAACGAAGCTCGCCGGGATTGGAAACATCGACCTCGGCAGTGATGAGTCTGACACCGCCGACCTGCCTCGCGCCGTCCATAAGGCTGCCTGCCTTGAGAGCGGATATCTCGCTGCGCAGCTCCGCAAGCTCTCTGTCCTTGAGCTTTATTTCGGCGGAGAGAGTCGCCGCACGCTTATCAAGCTCCGCGACATTGCCGAGCTTCATCGCCGCCGCTGCCGAGTGCATGATGCGCTCGTCGTTCTCTATATGTCTGAGCACGCCGAAGCCGGTGACGGCGGTTATACGCCTGATTCCCGCAGCAACGGAGGACTCGGACACAATCTTGAACAGACCGAGCTTTGCAGTGTTGTCCGCATGAGTGCCGCCGCACAGCTCAACGGAGAAATCGCCCGCGCTGACAACACGCACGACATCGCCGTATTTCTCGCCGAACAGAGCCATTGCGCCGAGCTTCTTCGCCTCTTCAATGGGCATCTCGCGTGTCTCAACGGGAATACCCTTGAGGATAACCTCGTTGACCTCGCGCTCTATCGCCTTGAGCTCGTCGCCCGAGAGCGCGGAGAAATGAGTAAAGTCAAAGCGCATTTCCTCGCTGTTGACAAGCTGACCCGCCTGCTCGACATGGCTGCCGAGATGCTTTCTGAGCGCCGCCTGGAGCAGGTGCGCCGCAGTATGGTTGCGGCGGGTCGCCTCGCGCTTTTCAACATCTATCTGAGCGTGAACCTTATCGCCGAGAGCGATGCTGTCGCCGCTTATAAATCTTGCAATGTGGAGCACTACGCCGTCGGGAGTCTTGCCGGTGGCGGTAACTTCAAGCGCTGCATTATCGGTCTTGATAACGCCGGTGTCGCCCGCCTGTCCGCCGCTCTCGCCGTAGAACGGGGTCTTATCGAGGACAACAACGACTTCCGAATCCGAGGTTGCGAACTCGTCGCGCTCGCCGTTTGTGACTATCGCCTTTATCTCCGCGTCGCAGGAACAGTCGGTATAACCGACAAACTCGGTCGCGCCGATGTCCTTGAAAGAGATGTTGCTGTCTTTCCACGCCTGAGCCCCCGCGTCCTTACGAGCCGCACGCGCAGCCGCCCTGCTCTGAGCATAGAGGCGGTCATACTCGTCGATATCAACGCTCATGCCGCGCTCCTCGAGCAGCTCTTTTGTAAGGTCTATCGGGAAGCCGAAGGTGTCCTGAAGCTTGAACGCATCGGCTCCGCTGAGCACCTTGGAGTCGCTCTGAGCGATAATATTCTCGAGCAGGTTAAGACCCGTGTCTATAGTCTTATTGAAGCTCTCCTCCTCAGCCTTGATGACCTTGACAATAAGGTCATGCTTCTCGACGAGATTCGGATAAGCAGTCGCGTTCTCTTTGATGACGGTCTCGCACACTTTATAGAGGAAAGTGCCGTCTATACCTAAAAGTCTGCCGTGGCGGGCAGCTCTTCTGAGCAGGCGGCGAAGGACATAACCTCTGCCCTCGTTTGAGGGCATAACGCCGTCGCCTATCATGAAGGTGGTGCTTCTGATATGGTCGGTGATAACGCGCAGGGAGACATCCTTTTTCTCATCCTCGTGGTACTTAACGCCCGCTATCTGCATGATGTGCTTCATGATATTCTGGACGGTATCGACCTCAAAGAGGTTGTCCACACCCTGCATGATGCAGGCGAGGCGCTCAAGCCCCATGCCGGTGTCGATATTGCAGCTCTTGAGGCGGGTATAATTGTTGTTGCCGTCGTTGTCGAACTGAGTGAAAACAAGGTTCCAAAACTCAACATATCTGTCGCAGTCGCAGCCGACGCCGCAGGTCGGAGAGCCGCAGCCGTACTTCTCGCCGCGGTCGAAATAAAGCTCGGAGCAGGGGCCGCAGGGACCCGCGCCGTGCTCCCAGAAGTTGTCCTCCTTGCCGAGGC
Source organism: Faecalibacterium prausnitzii (assembly GCA_963612725.1). Classification (GTDB taxonomy): domain Bacteria; phylum Bacillota; class Clostridia; order Oscillospirales; family Acutalibacteraceae; genus CAG-177. Next base: position 21,095 of record CAVDWM010000016.1, read on the forward strand.
GAACCATATGGTCGGGCGAAATTCCGAGCTCCTTCGTCCAAATATCATATGCCTCGTCATCGTCCTGATAGACGCTGATATATATTTTATCTGCGGGCATCTCAAGCACCTTTGTGCAGAACTCCCACGCCCATGCGGTCGCCTCATGCTTGAAATAATCGCCGAATGAGAAATTGCCGAGCATCTCGAAGAAAGTGCCGTGGCGTGCGGTGATGCCGACGCGCTCGATATCGGGCGTTCTGATACACTTCTGGCAGGTAGTGACGCGGGTTCTCGGCGGGGTCAGCTCGCCCGTGAAATATTTCTTGAGCGGCGCCATGCCGGCATTGATGAGAAGCAGGCTTTTGTCCCCCTGAGGCACGAGCGAAAAGCTCGGCATACGAAGATGACCCTTGCTCTCGAAAAAGCTCAGATACTTCTCTCTGAGTTCATTGAGTCCCGTCCATTCCATAACAAACAACTCCTTAAAAATAAAAATAGATGCCGTTCTGCCCGGGACGGCAAAAGCCGCGGTACCACCCGGATTGCACAAAACTGCACCCCTCTGCTGCCCTTAACGCAGGCTACGCCCGTTCAACGCGGGAGGCTCCGAGCCGGCTGCCGTACTTCCTGACACGGCGCACCTCACAGCGGCATAATGCCGGCGCACCTCTCTGCGAGCGGAATAAACGGCTCTGCTCTTCACAGCCGAAAATATTTACTCAGATATTTTACTCTTAATTTTCCCCGATGTCAATGTTTTAGCCTAAAATACAGCCAAAAAACAAATTTATAACAATTGATTATGCTTCTTCACCAAATAAATGCCCAAAATGACAAATAATTTATAAAATGTCACTTTTGATAGACACATTTCTCAAAAAATTTCTTACACTTGAACTGATAGGAGGGGTGCCGATGGCACAGTTCAATAAATATGCGACCGGCGCGGCCGTTAAAAAACTTCGCTGTGAAAAAAAGATATCGCAGGAGGTTCTGAGCGGTCTGGCGGGAATAGCGAGAAGCCACCTCGCCATGATCGAAAGCGGCAAAAAACAGGCGAATTTCGAGACGATATGGAAAATATCAACCGCGTTCAATGTTCCCCCAAGCGAGCTCGTGCGGCTCATTGAGGAGGAGACGGAACGAATCGAAAACGGCAAATAAAGATACCCGTCCGCAGGGAACACACTCCTGTGGGCAGGTATTTTTGTATTGTATGCTTTCTAAAAGTATTTCTGATTTATTCCGACCATATCTTTATATTTTTTTCCGCTTCAACGCCGAGCGGCGTATAGGCTTTTATCTCCTTCGTTTGCAGATCAACGGTCATAACCGCCTTATCCGCGCCGAGAATCATTTTTCCGTTCTTTACAATCATATTGAAAACAAAATAAAAGCCATAATCAAATTCTGTCTTTGTATAGATTCCGTTTTCCGATATTTCGAGCAAAATTGATTTGCCTTTTTCGCCGGTTAGTGCGTTGGCACAGCGGGAAACGAGTATATATACCCGCTCTTCGGTCACATACCGAGCCTTAAAATCCAGATTTTCGGCACTGAATACTTTATGATGCTTGCAGTCGCGGTCAAAGGAATAAATCGTTGTGCCCGCCCAACCGAGATGGCTCAATGAATCGACGGCATAGATTTTTCCGTCCGCCTCAAAGACATCGCAGAAATTGCCGTTTATCTCCCCTCCCGGCGTTTCGAGCACGCCTCCGAACTCGCCGTGGTCGTGAGAGACAAAAGTGCCGAGGGAGGTTTCAAACACACATTCGTCGCTGTCAATGGGCGCATCTTCATCCGGAACAATTGCCTCTTCAAGACGGCAGATAATTTCGCCGTCCTTTTCCGCGACCCTTACAAATTCCGGAAAGAAGTCATATCCCTCGGCGTAGAAATCCGGTCTGTATGTTTTGAGAAAATTTTTCGTATAGTATCCGCCGCAGATGTGCGGATCGGTCTGACGCAGCTTACTGAGCCTCTGCCACTGATTTTTAGTATTTTCATTCATCGTTGACACCTCCGAAAGATATTACTGCTCTACGATATAATAATATCACAATGTGTGTACGATAAAACGGACAGGTAATTCAAATCCGCCGCTTGAAACAGAAAGGCAAACGGCGGATTATCTTCAAATTTTTCTAAGCGATACCACCGTCTCAATATGCCTTGGGACAATGGCGTGAATAAAAATGCTGTTATCTACGCTGCCCGCACAACCCTCGGCGTCAGGTATATGCCGTCGAGCGGTTAAGTCAGGGCTCTCGGATCGACTTCATTGCCTCGGCAAAGCGGATTTTGTTCATTGCTTTTCTGTAACAAAAAATCGATTCTTCATTTCTTCCTGTCATTTCGGATCATCGCATACCACACCTCGTCACAGATTCCGAGGTTGTTCTTTCCGGCAGCTCTAAGAATACCTTCCCGTTTCATTCCGGCTTTTTCCATAACGCGTCCTGATTTTGGATTGTTTACATCATGACAGGCGGCAATACGATTTAGTCCGACAACATCAAGAAGATAATCCATCACGGCATTTAATGCTTCAGGCATTAATCCCTGCCCCCAGTACGCCCGGCTCATACAATAACCCATATCGGCAGCCTTTGTATCCTCATTAAGCTTTACAACAGAAATATTACCAATAGCCTTTCCTGTTTCTTTATACTCCATAACCCAATTAAAGTATCCGCCATCTTCATATCTGGGTATCCAATCGGCGAGAAGGCTCTTTGTCACTTCAACACTCGAATGCGTCGGCCATGTCAGGAATCTCGCAACTTCGGGATCAGATGCCCAATTTGCATACATATCCTCTGCATCCTCTAATCTAAATCTTCGAAGTATCAATCTATCGGTTTCTATTCTTTGCGTTCCTGCTTTATTCATATTTTCTCCCCTTTAAACTCCTACTTGTCTTTATAATGCCTTTCTCATATACCGTGGCTCGTATTCGGCATATCCGTGCTTCGGATAGAATGAATAGGACTCGAACCACTGCTCCGGCGGATCGCCGAGATGCACCCGCGCTGCCGTAATGCCGTTGCCGCGCATTCCCGCCTCTATCGTTTCAAGCAGAGCCGAACCAACGCCCTTGTGCTTTTCCGATGCCTTTATATACAGCCGATGAATAAACGCTTCATTCGTTCCTTCGATCCTCGAATACCCGCCGTAGCCGATCACCCTGTCGTTATCATCCGCCGCGATCCAAAACATATCCCCACGGTCAAAGTAATTCTTTTTGATATCGAGCAGGTCTTCGTTGATACTCGGTATTCTTTCGAGCGCGTCCTTAGCCTGCAAAACCATGAAAATCATATCGTCCCTGTATCTGTCTTCGTATAATTTGATTTCCATGCTATCATTTTTCCTCCTTCATATAGGTAAGCCGGACATCTCTCCAACTGTTCTCACGAAGTCCCGGAAATTCATATCGCTCGAGACAACAAACATACCGTCTCCACATGGTTCGTGTGCGGGAACATATCGACAGGCTGGATCTTTTCGACTTTATAGCCGCGCTTTGTCAGAAAGCGCAGGTCGCGCTGCTGGGTCTCGGGGTTGCATGAGATATAGACTGCCTTTTTCGGCGCGAGGGTCACGAGCGACGACAGGAAGCATTCGTCGCTCCCTGCGCGCGGCGGATCCATGAAAACTATGTCCGCTTTCTCCCCGTCCTGCGCCATGCCGAGCATAAACTCGCCTGCATCGTCGCAGAAGAAGCGGACGTTCTTTATACCGTTGCGTTTGGCGTTGGCTATGGCATCATGGACGGCGTCGCGGTTGAGTTCAACGCCTATCACCTCGCCCGCCTGCTTCGACGCGACAAGCCCTATAGTGCCGATGCCGCAATAGGCATCGATGACTTTTTCGTTCCCGGTCATGCCGGCGTATTCCATCGCTGTGTTATAAAGCACCTCGGTCTGCACCGGGTTTATCTGATAAAATGAGCGCGGGGATATTCTGAAAGTCAGCCCACAGAGCTCGTCCTCGATTTTGCCCGTACCGTAGAGCACATTCTCACGCTCGCCGAGCACAAGGCTCGTCTGATACGGGTTTATGTTATGGACTATCGTCGTTATGTCGGGATGCTCCTTGCGAAGAGCTTTTACGAAGTTGTTCTTCGCGGGGAATATCGGACCCGATGTAACGAGCACGACCATTATCTGATTTGTCTTGAATCCGCGCTTGACGAGGACATGGCGAAGTGTACCGCAGCCGCTTCGCTCGTCATACGGCTGTATTCTGAAGCTTTTCAGCATATTGCGGATCGAGACGATTATCTCATCCGCTTTTCTGTCCTCGGTGAGGCACGAATCGACGCAGACTATGCTGTGCGTGCCGGACTGATAGACGCCGGAAATTATCTTCCCGTTTCTCGCCGTGGCAACCGCCGCCTGCACCTTGTTGCGATAATGATACGGCTCAGCCATGCCGATTATCGGCTCGACACGGGCGAACTCGCCGAGCAGCTTTTCCGCCTTGCGCTGCTTGAATTTCAGCTGCTCCGCGTAGCTCAGATTCTGCAGCTGACATCCGCCGCATTTTTTATATAGAGGGCATTTCTTTTCTTCAGTCATGCTTATTCCGTTTCAGTTTGGATACCTTTGAAAATTCACTTGATATTTCATCATTCTGAGCCCTGTTCTCGACTTTCTTTTTGTCCTTCTTTGCAATGTCATTGGTGTTCATTGAGTTGCGGAACACGACAAAGCGGTCATACAGGAACTCGGTCACGAAATTAGTCAACATGCAGAGTGCCTCAACAAGATAGTTGTTCCACACAAGCTCGGTAGTGGCGTAATTCGTGAACCAAGTCGAAAGCGGAGTGAAAACGCAGTAATAAGCCGCGACCTTGAGCATGGCTATCGGGACATTGTTTGCGGATTTGAAAGTGAACTTGCGGTTAAATGTGAAATTCCAGAGCACGGAGAGGACGAGCGAAATGAGATAAGCTATCCACTCTTTAAAATGGCACACCTCAAAAAACAGGGTGTAGCTCGCAATCTGAATTATTCCCGCCGAGGCTGAGAACAGAGCAAATTTTATTGTTTGAAGAACATTTTCCTTTGTGCTGAGCTTCTGATTTTCGGCAGCGCCCTGCACTTCTTTTTCCTTATCTGACATAAGTGTCTCCCCTTTATATGTTTTTACAGATTTCCGGCGTTCTTGAGCATCTCTTCTGCCGATTTGAGCTGAAGCTCGGTGACATCGAGTCCGCCGGTTATCCTTGCTATTTCATATTTTCTGCCCTCGGTGTCGAGGCGTTCGACCTTTGTATAGGTCTTGCCGTCCGAGACGGATTTGCTGATTCGCATATGGCAGTCCGCCTGCGCCGCTATCTGAGCGGAATGGGTGACGCATATGACCTGCCTGCCGCGTGAAACCTCTTTGAGCTTCATGGCGACCTTCTGCGCCGCTCTGCCGCTGAGACCCGCGTCTATCTCATCGAAAATCATCGTATCAAGTCCGTCTCTGCCGGCGATAACGCTCTTTATCGCGAGCATTATGCGCGACAGCTCGCCGCCCGAGGCTATTTTCGCAAGGGGCTTGAGCGTCTCGCCCGCGTTTGCGGAGATGAGAAATTCTATATTATCCGCACCGTTTATCGTAAACGGTGTTTTTTCTCTGTTTACTTTGAAGCTGACCGACGGCATATCGAGAAATTCGAGCTGTTCGGTCACTCCTCGTTCAAACTCACGCGCCGCCTTTTCACGCGCCGCGGTAAGCTTTTCGGCAAGGGCGCGAACCTCGGCTTTCGTTGAGCTGACGAGCGCATCAAGCTCTTTGACCCGCTCATCCGAAAGGGCTATTTTATTGCGCTCCTCGCGTGCGGAATCGAGAAAAGAGAGCATATCCTCCTCGGTCGAGCCGTATTTGACGGAGAGGCGGAAAAGCTCATCGAGTCTCGCTTCGATCTCCTCGAGCTCGGACGGGTCGTAGGAGAAATCCTCCATAGCCGAGCGAAGCTCACCCGCGCAGTCCTCAAGCTCGTAGCCGACATTGCGAAGAGTCTTTGCGGCGGGCTCGACATCCTTATAAAATCGGGCGGCGTCCTCCGCATTTCCGGCGCAGTCGTCCACCGCGCTTATCACGCCGAAGCTGTCATCGGCGCCCCGAAGAATATCATACGCCGCTCTGAGCGACGCCGTGACACGTTCGCAGTTTTGAAGAAGCGTCTTTCGCTCGTTGAGCTCGTCGCGCTCACCCGGTCTTATATCCGCCTGCTCAAGCTCGTTTATCTGATAGTCAAGCAAATCAAGGCGGCGAAGCTTCTCCGACTCATCGGTTTTGAGGGAGTCGCGCTCTCTGATATATGAACAAAGCTCTCTGAACTTTTCTCTGTATTCTTCAAGCGGCTCGGCATCGCCCGCTATGCAGTCGATGAACTCGAAATGCTTTTCGGGCGCCATGAGCGCCTGATTGTCATGCTGACCGTGTATGTTTATCAGCTCATGCCCCGCCTGCCTGAGCGACGCGACATTTGAGGGCACACCGTTTATGCGGCAGGTGTTTTTGCCGTCAAGACCGAGGGTGCGGCGAAGGAGTATGTTTCCGTCCTCATCGGGCTCGATATCGTATTCCTTGAGCCTCGCGGCAGTGTCGGCGGAAATGCCGGAAAAGAGCGCAGTAACGCTCGCGGACTGCGCGCCGGTTCTGATAAGCTCACGCGATGTGCGCTCGCCGAGCACGGCGTTTATGGAATCGATTATAATCGACTTGCCCGCGCCGGTTTCACCCGTGAGGACGTTGAGCCCCGAATCAAATTCGATGTCGGCGCTCTCAATTATTGCTATATTCTCTATTTTCAGACTGAGAAGCATAGCTTAAACCTCATTTTTCGATAAGTCGTTTTATAGAATCCTTCATCTGCGAAGCATAGCTTTCGTTTCTGCAAAGGGCGAAAATGGTATCGTCGCCCGCGAGAGTTCCCACAAGGCCGTCCCAATGCATGGAATCGAAAGCCGCACACGCCGCCTGCGCCATACCCGTGTAGCAGCGGATAACAATCGTGTTGCCGGCATAGTCGGCGGAGACGACGGACTGGGAAAATATGCTGCGGAATTTCGAGAGCAGCTCGTCCGATTCGGTCGTTGTGACGGCGTATTTATACTGACCGCCCGTGCCCATGGTCTTGACCAGGCGCAGCTCCTTTATGTCACGCGAAACCGTCGCCTGAGTGGCGTCAAAGCCGCTGTCTTTGAGCTTTTGAAGAAGCTCGTCCTGGGTTGACAAGTCGTATTTTTCAATTATCTCGAGTATTGCTTCCTGTCTTCTCTTTTTCAAGATTATACCTCCCGTTCATCGTGAGAACTGCTGTTCCACTTCATCATTTTCCTGTTGAGTATATCCAAAAAGCTGTCGTTCTTGAGTCTGATAAAGCTTGCGCAGATGTCCGCTTTTTCGACGGTTATGCTCCCCTGCGCGGAGACGGTGAACGGCTCGTCGCCGTCGCACGAAACGCAGAGGGGACCGCCGTCATCGGAATAGATGCGCAGCACCGCATCGTCGCCCAGAACGAGTGAACGTGTGAACACCGAGTGTGAGCAAATGGGAGTGAGAATCATGCACTCGAGCTTCGGATCGACCACGGGACCTCCGGCAGAGAGGGAATACGCCGTTGAGCCCGTCGGGGTCGAGAGAATAAGTCCGTCGCCGAGATAGCGGTTGAAATATCTGCCGTCAAGATCGACATTTATCTCTGATATTTTGCTCAGTCTCGACAGGCGCATGACGGTGGAGTCGTTCATGCTGTACCCGCTCTGCACACTGTCTCCGTCGGCAGCGACGGTTTTGAGCATCATACGCTTATCCATGCTGTAATCGCCGGTTATGAGCTTTTCGAGCAGGTCGAGCTCATGTATCTCAAGACCCGCCATAAAAGCGAGGCGACCCGCGTTGATGCCGAGGACGGGCTTTGAATAGACGGCGGCTTTCTTGGCGGAATGGATTATCGTCCCGTCTCCGCCGACGGTTATGACCGCTTCGCAGCCGCCGAGCAGCTCCTTTTCGGGCAAAAACTCAGCCTTTGTGTCAAAAAACACCTTTTCCGTGACGAGCGGCAGAGAATATGCCGCGCCGAGCTCGTCGAGCCGCGCACAGATGAGCCTTGTCACCTGCGCGGCGTTTTTGCGAGTAAGATTCGGAATTATTGCAAACATCATAATTATTCTCCCGCTTTGAAACAGGTGTGCGCCGCGCCGACGACTCCCGCAACATCGGGTGCCGACACGGTCTGCGCTCCGTCCTTTTTCAGATATACGAGGTATTCTATATTGCCCTCCGGTCCCTTGACCGGTGAAAAATCGAGAGACGACACCGAAAATCCTGCCTGCACTGCATAGGAGCAGACATTTTCGATGACCTTTATATGCATACGCGGGTCTTTGACCACGCCTTTTTTGCCGACATTCTCCCTCCCCGCCTCGAACTGCGGCTTTATGAGGCAGACGGCACCGCCGCCGTCTTTTAAAAGCGGCGAAAGCGCAGGCAAAATGTATTTAAGAGAAATAAACGAGACATCCGCGCTCGCAAAATCGGCGCGTTCGGGAATCTCTTTTTCCGTTATGTATCTGAAATTCGTCTTTTCACGATCGACAACGCGGGGATCGGACTTAAGCTTCGGCGAAAGCTGACCGCTGCCGGAATCGACTGCGTAGACTTTTTTCGCGCCGTTTTGGAGCATACAGTCGGTAAATCCGCCGGTTGACGCGCCGATATCAATGCATAAATATCCGCTCAAATCGAGGTTGAAAACCGCAACGGCTTTCTCAAGCTTGAGCCCGCCGCGGCTGACATAGCGTTCCTGCTTACCTTTATATTCGATTATATCACAGTCGTCAGCCAAAAGTCCAGCTTTAGATACAACTTTGCCGTTTAAATATACATTCCCGCTCTTTATCATTTCCTTGGCTTTTTCGCGTGACGGCGCAATGCCCGAAGAAACCATAAGAGCGTCTATGCGCCTTCTGTTCCCCTCCACGGTCAGTCCTCCGCAGAGGCGACGAACGAGAGCACGCCCTCTTCGTCAAAGCCGTACTCATGCAGGAGCGACTCAACGGACGCCTGCTTGACAAAGCCGTTTTCGATAGCTTTGAGATGATATTTCCCCGAGAATCCGGCTTTTGAGAGATCGAACAGGAAGCCCTCGCCCGCTCCGCCGCGGCGTATGCCCTCTTCAATGAAATAGACATCCTCGCAGTTTCTTGCCGCTTCCACCGCGCCCTCGCAGGCGGGGATTATGCGGTTGAGCTTTATAAGCTTTACGGATTCGCCCGAATTCACGAGCCTGTCATATGCGAACGCGCAGGCTGAAAAAGTCCTGCCGTAGGTCACAACAGCCTTTTGGGCGTCCTCGTCGCCGAACACATCGAAATCCGCAAAGGTCGGCTTTATACTCTCGGGTATGGCGCGTTGAGCTCCGCGCGGATATCTGACCGCGACGAGCTTCGACTCGGAATAGAGAGCCTGCTGCATTGCGTGCTTGAGTCCCTCATAGGACGAGGGCGAGTAGACGGTTATATCCGGCACGCTTCTGAGCATCGAAACATCGAAAACGCCCTGGTGAGTCTCGCCGTCCTCGCCGACGAATCCTGCGCGGTCGATGGCGATGACCATCTTCTGCTTTTGAAGCGCGGCATCGTGCAAAAGCTGATCGAAGCAGCGCTGCAGGAAGGTTGAATAGACAGCGAAAACCGGAATAAACCCGCTCTTTGCAAGACCGAGTGCGAACGCCACGGCGTGCTCCTCCGCAATACCGATATCGAAAAATCTGTCCTTATGTTCGCTCGAAAACCTCTCAAGTCCCGTGCCGATGGACATCGCGGCGGTTATGGCGCACACGCGGTCGTCGCAGGATGCGAAGCGGCACATGATATCGCCGAAATTGCTTGAAAAGCTCGTGCCGGACGAGAGCGGCTCGCCGGTGTTGATATCGAACTTTGATATCCCGTGGAACTGCTCAGGTGAACGCTCGGCGAAATCATAGCCCTTGCCCTTGAGGGTGTTGACATGGAGAAGCACGGGCTTATCATACTTTTTCGCCATTTCAAACGCTTCGCAGAGCTGCTGGATATTGTGCCCGTCGATAGGGCCTATATAGTGAAGTCCGAGATCCTCGAACCACGAATCGGAGTAGATTACGCGCTTCAACGCGCTCTTTATATCAAACACGGCATCCGAAAGCTCGTTTCCGATAAAAGGAACATGCTTCAGGAGCTTTTCGGTGTGCGCTTTCATGCGGTAATATTCGGGCTTTGCCCTGACGACGGCGAGATAACGCGCCATTGAGCCGACATTTTCGGAGATAGACATCTCATTGTCGTTGAGCACGATTATGAGCCTGTCGTGCGTTCTGCCGGCGTTATTGAGTGCCTCATAGAACATTCCGCCGGTCATCGAGCCGTCTCCGACGACGGCAACAACGGTATTTTTGCTGCCGCGCATGGTGTTCGCGGTCGAGAGTCCGAGCGCACTCGAGGCGGCGGTGCTGGAATGACCGCTGTAGAACATATCATGCTCGCTCTCCTCGGGGCGGCAGAAGCCGGAAAGCCCTCCCTCTTGGCGAAGAGTGTGAAAGCGGTCATATCTGCCCGTGAGCAGCTTGTGGGTATAAGCCTGATGTCCGACATCCCAGACGAACTTATCGTGCGGAGAGTCGAATTCCCTGTGCATGGCGAGGGTCAGCTCCACAACGCCGAGGTTGGACGCGAGATGACCGCCGTTCTTTGAAACCGTGTCGATGAGAACGGCGCGTATTTCGGCGGCGAGCTCATTTAACTGCGCGTAGCTCATGCCCTTGATGTCCGCCGGAGAATGTATATTTTTAAGGTACTTGTCAGTTGCCATTTGACTTCAACCTTTCACTGAGAATGGATTGACGGTCACTTATTTCTGGAGAGAAGCTCTTCGGAAAGTGATATCAGAAATGCGGCTTCATCGCCGAAAATCCGAAGCGCGTCTGTCGCCCTATCGGTAAGCTCTGAGGCTGTTCTCTGCGCCTCTTCGAGTCCCAGGAGCGAGACATAGGTGCTTTTGCAGTTCTCGGCGTCGCTGCCTATCGGCTTGCCGAGAGTCGCCTCGTCGCTCGTGATGTCGAGGATATCATCGACTATCTGGAACGCTATGCCGAGATTTTCGGCATATATTCCCGCCGCTTCAATTCTTCTGTCATCGGCTCCGGCAGCGATGCAGCCGAGACGGCAAGCGCAGCTTATAAGCGCGCTTGTCTTGAGGACATCGACGCTGTGAAGATCTTCGGCACAAACCGTCTTGTTCTCGTTTTCAAGATCCTGCACCTGACCCGCTATCATTCCGGCGCAGCCCGCCGCACGGGCAAGGAGCGAGACCGCCTTTATAGCGGCATCGGCGGGGATATCCTTTGCCTCGCCCGCCGTCTGAAACGCGAAGGTCAGCAGAGAATCGCCGGCAAGCAGCGCGTTCGCCTCGCCGAATTTTATGTGGCTCGACGGCTTGCCGCGGCGCATATCGTCATTGTCCATACAGGGCAGATCGTCGTGAATGAGCGAATAGGTGTGGATAAACTCAATAGCGCACGCAAGGGGCAGAGCCGCCTCGACGCTGCCTCCGCACATCCTGCAAAACTCGAGGGTCAGCATCGGGCGGATGCGCTTGCCGCCGTTTTCGACGCTGTATCTCATCGCTTCGAGCATTTTTGCTTCACCCGCGCCCGACGGTTCGGACGAAAGATACGCCGTCAGCGCGTTATTTATCATAGAGATATACTCGTCTGAGGTATATTTTTTACTCATCCTCATTCTCCTTTTCAAGCTCGGACAGTTCTTTTATCTTTGTCTGAGCCTTGTCGAGATAATCGTTGCAGAATGAGACGAGCTTCGTACCCTCTTCAAAGAGCTTCAAAGACTCGTCGAGAGAGGCGTCGCCGCGCTCGAGCACCGAAACTATATCCTCAAGCCTTTTGACCGAATCCTCGTATGTTTCCTTAGCCATTGTCTGTTCCTCCGTTTTCAACAGATGAAGTGACGCGGGCGGTGAGCCTTATGTCCGCCGCAGTCACGGTTATGTCGTCGCCCTCCTTGGGGACATTCGTCTTTGATATCAGCTTCCCGCCGCGTTCGACCGCCGCATAGCCGCCGGAGAGTATTCTCAGGGGGCTGAGCGCATCGAGCCTGCCCGCGAGGACGGAGAGATTCGATTTATCCCTGTCATGCACCCGCAGAGCTGCCGACTGCATATCGGAGAAAAGCGAATCGAGCGTCTGCCGTTGAGATATTATCTGCTGCGTCGGTCCGTATGCCGAAAGCTCGGCGGAAATGCGTTTTATCTCATTATAACCAAAGCGAATATATGCATCCAGTGCCGAGGCGCAGCGTCCGCCGAGTTGGTTTATATATGCGTGCTGTTCCGCCCTGTCGCTGACGGCGAGCTCCGCCGCCGCAGACGGGGTCGGTGCGCGGAGATCCGCCGCAAAATCGCAGATGGTGAAATCCGTCTCGTGACCGACTGCCGAAATGACTGGAATATCGCTCGTCGCAACAGCGCGAGCCACTTTTTCCTCGTTAAATGCCCAGAGCTCTTCAACCGAGCCGCCGCCGCGCCCGACTATGAGCACATCGGCATAACGCCCTGCGTTGAACCGCCTTATGGCATCGGATATCTGACCCGCCGCCGCCGCGCCCTGCACCTGCACGGGACAGACGACTATCTGCGTTGACGGGCTGCGGCGCGTTATGACATTTATAATATCCCTGACCGCTGCACCCGTCGGAGAAGTGACAACGCCGACACGCTTCGGAAAGCGCGGTATCGGGCGTTTGCGCTCCTGCGAAAACAGTCCCTCCGCTTCGAGCTTTTTCTTGAGCTGTTCAAAAGCTATGATCAGAGCGCCCGCTCCGTCGGGCTGCATATCTTCAATATAGAGCTGATACTGACCGTCGCGCTCAAAGACGCTGACGCGCCCTTTGGCGACAACCTTCATGCCGTTTTCGGGCATAAAGCCGAGGCGTTCGTTATCGGATTTGAACATGACCGCACGCACTGCCGCCTTCTCGTCCTTGAGGGTCATATAGAAATGCCCGGTGCGGTAATGATTTGTAAAATTCGATATCTCCCCGCTGACAAATACCGTTCGCAGGTTATAGTCCGAATCCATGACGGATTTTATATATCTGTTAAGTTGACTTACTGTTACGCTGACGGTTTCAAGCATTTTTCCGCTCCCTGAGATAAGTCAGATACGCCGTGCCGGCGGCATTGTCCGCCGAAAATGCGGGCTCGGCAAAATATGCGCCGAACTGCTCTGTAAATCTTTGGCGTATTATTGAATTGGACATCACGCCGCCCGCAAAAATGAGCGGGAGGCTGCCGTATTTTTCGAGTATATTCTTTGTCATTTTTTCGAGAGCCGCCGCCACGGAATCGAGGCAATAGAGCGCGACATCGCACTTTTCCCCGCCGTTTTTTATCATATCGAGGCACTTGTTTTCAATCCCCGAAAGGCAGCAATCGGTGCCCTTGACGCAGGGCTTCGGCTTGAATATTTTTTGACTTTTGAGAGCCAGTTTTTCGAGCTCGGCACCCGCCGGAAATTTGAGTCCCATTGCGACACCCACCCTGTCAACAGCCTGTCCCGCGTTGAGGTCAAGCGTTCTGCCGATAATGTCGATATTGAGAAGCCTCTCTTTGTCGGGGCGCACCAGGAGCGCCTCCGTCGTTCCGCCGGAGACATGGAAAGCGATAAACTCGCGGTCAAAAAGCTCCGTATGCCCGCTTGAACAGACCGCCGCCGCGACATGACCCGCCTGATGCGAGAATTCATAAAGCGGCACATTCAAAGCAGATGAAAGGCACTTCGCGGTATTGAGCCCGACGGTAAAGCACGGCATATATGAGCCCTCTGCATCACGCGGAGCATATGACGCGCCGATAAAATCGGGCTTGCCGCACTCATCGATAACCGCACTCACAACCTGCCATAGCTGCTGAGTGTGGTGAAACACGGCGTCGCTCTGACGCAGTCCGCGCTCGCCGCTTTTAACGGGCAGAAGCATCTTCTTTTGAAAAACACATCCGCTCACATCATCAAAGGCTGCGGCGGATGTAGTATAGTTGCTTGTGTCTATGCCGAGATAAACAGCCATGGCTTATTCCCCTTTCGGGGCGTCGGAGCCGCTTCTGTCGGCAAGCTTTTCTTCACGCGCCACAGAGCCGAGAACGCCGTTGACGAACGATGCATCCTCTGCCGTAGCGTACTTTTTGCACAGCTCGACCGCCTCGTTTATCGAGGTGCCGACCGGAACCTCCGGTATGTATATAAGCTCGCAGATGCTCAATCTCATGGCGGACAAAGCGACTCGGGATATTCTGTGCTTCTTCCAGTTCTTTGAATATTTTTCGATAATATCATCGATGGAAAACAGCTTGTCCCACGCAGTCTGGGCAAGCATGGACGCGAACTCGTCCGGCTCTATAAGCTCGTTTTCAAGGCTGAGAGATATAATATCGTCCATATCCGTCTCGGGATTGAAGGACTTTTCAAACAGCAGGGCGAACGCCTGCTCTCTCGACTGACTTCTTGTCATAAGCTTTCCTGTGTCTCCCCTCAGAATTCCGCCCTCGGGCGGTAAGCATTGCTCGGCATAAAAACCGAATCGAGCCCTCCCGCAAGAGAGGGCTTGAAAATTTACTTTTCGCTTTCGGGCTTAATATCCATACCGGCTATCGAGACATTGACCTTCGAGACCATCTTTCCGGTCATGCTCTGGACAGCATTCTTGACATTCTTCTGAATATCCGCCGCGACCTTCGGAATCTTTGTTCCGGGCGCGATATTGACATGGATATATATCTTGACATCGTTATCCGACGACAAGACGCGCACGGACTTCGCCGCGCCCTCTCCGAGCTTGAAGATCGAACGTACATCGGGAGTCCTGGCGGCAAAGCTGCTCACGCCTTCAACGTCCTTGGCGGCATTGAGAGCTATCGATGCAATGACATCCTCCGATATTACGAGGTTGCCGATATTGTCAACAGTTTTGTTTTCTTCCACAGGGCATTCCTCCTTCTGCCCTATATTATAACACAAACTTGAAAATTCTCAACTACTTAATTCAACAATTGTTATATTTTCGGCTGAAAAACCGGTCTGTTTGAGAACTATCTCCTTTATTTGGAGGATAACCGTGTCGTTCAGTGTGCCTTTTGCGACTATAACCTCGGCGGTGTTGTTGTTGATTATCACAACGCAGTCGCCGCCCGTCTTTGCCTTTATCAGCGCCTCGATATCGCCCTCAAGCTTTATCGCGTTCGACAGAATCTTGAGTGCCTCGGTCGCCTCCTTGACGGCGGAGGCATCGGACGAGCTGTCTTTTATAACCTTATTGAGAGTCTCCGCAGCTTCGTCATGGGCGGAATTTCTTCTGAGCTTGGCGGAGGCGAAATAATCGCTGCTCTTGCCGGTCGCCGCCGCGCTCTCCGAGACTCCCGACGAATTGACAAGCTGCGCATCGCCGAGATTTCCGCCCGTATTCTCGACCTCCCCGACTGACGGCTTAGTGTTCGTGCTCTGCACCGACGGGCGGTTGTAATACCAGTTTATAAACACTGCCGAGCCGAGGGCAAGGACGAGTGCCGCGGCGATTATCTGCCTTTTCCTGACGACCATAAATATCAATCCTTTCGGGTTTCTTTTATTTGAACGGCGCGGTCACGCCGACATTTTCGTGATATATACGCGGGACGCGCTGATATCGAGAACGGCGGTTATCGCCTGGGTTATCTCCTGGCGCACGGCGTCCGAGCCGCCGCCCTCGCAGACGACTGCAACGCCGCGAATTTTGGGCTGAATGAGCTTTATTATCATGCCGCCCTCGTTCCCGTCCGTCTCTATAAGAACATACTCCTTTTCATCCGAAAAATTTTCTTTTTCGAGAGCCGTACCGCCGGAGGTGTCGCTTTTTATCTTTTCGTTTTTCGCATAGACCTGCTCGGCACTGCTCTCAAGAGTCACCATGACGCGGGTTTTACCCGCTCCGTCTATCGAAGAGACTATCTCGGTAAGCCGCTTTTCTATGTCCTCGGCATAGGTTTCCCGGCTCTGCGCCGCAGTGACGCTCTCCTTTTTCTCCGCTTTCTTTTCGCCCGAAGGAATAAATTCGGAGATGATGAGCAAAACCGCACCGAGCACGCCTATCGCACAAAGCGCGGCAAGTTTTTTGTCAAAAGTAAATACGGACTTTATTTTTTCAAAAAAGTGTTTGATATCCATCAGCTTGTGCTCCCGGTTCTTATATCTATCACTGCGTCCCCCAACAGGCTTTGCAGCCGCTCGACTGCCTCATCCCCCAGCACCGCACCGTTCGGCAATATGATATTCGCCTTTTTAATAAATATGCTGCCCTTCTCATCAATATCCGTCAAAAGGTCTGTTTCACAGTCGGGATAGCCGTATAACGCGAGTATCTCCTGCACGCCGTCCTGCATCTGACGGGCATATGCGGCGGTCAGGCGATAGTTCACTTCGTTATTCAGCTCGCTCGGTATCATAGCCTCCGTGTCGGTCAAGGATGCGAAAAAATTTGATTTCATCAGGACACTTGCAAGCGGGAAAACGAGTGCGCATATGACGGTCAGCGCAGCGACGCACCGCATTATTTTCTGCATATTCCCCTTCGGCACGAGCGCATATATGACCGACGAGAATATTGCCGCAGCGCACACGCCGAGCGCCCATTTTTTCAGTTCCTCCATGCTATGCACCGGCTTTCACGGAGATGACTGTCCCCGTTGAGATAATAAAGAGAGCCGCCGTAAAAATAACCGCCGCATTTATCACGGTCAGCGCAGACGAGAGTGTATCGAGCACCTCGCCTGTCGTGTCGTCTCCCATAGACGAGGAGAGCACGCCGAGCAGCTTCAGCAAAACAATTCTTGCCATCAGCTGAAAAACAACGGGCAGGTCTGTCATCACAACGGCTATAACACCGAACACGCCGACCGTGCTTTTGAGCAGAGACACGCTGCCGATTATCGACGAATAAGCATCGCTGAGTGCGCCGCCGACTATCGGCACGGCGGAGCTGAGCGCAAGCTTTATGCCTTTCGAGGCTAAAGTGTCCGCACTGCCGGCGAGCAGGCTTTTGAGCCCCAGAACAGCCGAGAATGCCGCCGCAATAAAAGAGAGAATGCCGACAGCCAGCTTTTTTATCATCTCCGCGAGCTTCGTGAGCTTCAAATCCGGACTCAGCGACGCAGATATACCGAACGCCGAAAAAGCACCGCACAGGGGCATTATTATATTCCCTGCCGTCTGAGCCGCCGCCTGAGCCGCCGCCATGGCAAAAGAGCCGTAAGTCAGGGCGAGAGTGGGATTCCCTGCGGCGGTTATTATGCCCGCGAGCACGGGAATGAGTGCGAGCATAAAATTCGAGGTCGCCTCAACGGCACTCACACCCTGCGAAATAACTTCTGCGGACGAGGAAAAGACGGTTATCGCAACGGCACAGCCTATGACTGTATTCAGCGGCTCGGAAAAGTTTTCGGCGGCGGCAGTGCCCTTGATAAGACCGACGAGAATAACAACGCCCGCGATTATAACCATATCTTTTATTGGCTTTTCAAAGCTTCCGCGTGCGATATCGATGAACATGGAGACAAGCTTTTTAGGCGAGGGTGAGAGCATAGACTGCCAATCAGACATATCTATCCCCGCAGAGTCGAGGGTGTCTTTCACATCCTCCGGCAGGGAACGGTCGAGGCTGTCCGCTCCGCTCGACGCATAAAAGGACGAATAACTGTCCGTCGTCTCCTCTTCGAGCGCGAAGCACACGGCGGTATTGAGTGCGAGCAGCATCAGCAAAGCCACGATCACTTTCAAGCATCTCATATACTTCCCTCAAATATTTATCAGTTCTCTTGCGAGCGTGACCGCCGACTTTATCAGCGGCAAGGCGAGCGCGATTATTGCAGCCTTTGCCGCAAGCTCGGACGCGCCCGCCACGGCGGAATTTCCGTTGTCGCGGCAGATATCGCCGGCAATCTGCGCCGCAACGGCAACGCCGAGTGCCTTTATCAAAACGGATATGCACTCGCCGCCCGTCTCCGACATATCGGAGAAAAATTCAAGCTCCGCGATGATATTCTGCAAAATACGCACGGCTGATGCCGCTGTCACGGCGACTGCCGCTATCTGCACTGTCGGGGCAAATTCAGGTCGGTACTGCTTTATCACGGCGCACAGCACACACGCCGACACTGCGAGCGCGGCGATTCTCAGTATCTCCGCCATATCAGCCACCGAGCATACCGTTGACGGCATCGAGAAGCTGAGAAATATACGGCAGCAGCATAATAAGCACGGCGGCTATACCCGCAAGAACGGTTATCAGCGCATAATCATCCCGTCCGGCGCGGGAGAGCACCTGACTGAGCACCGCCACGATTATGCCGACCATTGCTATTTTTACAACTATTCCCGCTTCCATAGACGATGCACGGCAAATGCCGTCCCTTTCCCGAATTTATCAGAGTGCCGCTATCACAATGACTGCGCCCGCGAGCGCGCCGAGAGGCGGCATAATCTTTGCGTATTTCTTTTTCTTCTCCCGCGCCTCCGAGAGCCGCAGCTCAAAATCCGCGCAGAACATATCGCAGTTTGCTATCTGACCCTCGAGCGCGGTAGCGCCGAGCGAACGCCCGAAGGAGACAAGCCGCGAGACATCGGACGGACTCAAGCCCACGGTGTTTTTCCGCACGCAGAGCGCATCGCTCCACGCCTGCGGAAACGGCTCAAAAGCGCACAGTCTTATACATTCCGTGATAAACACGAGCTCTTTTAGTTCCGCAGTCGAGCCGAGTATTTCGAGCACATCGCCTACCGGACAGCAGCAGCATTCAAGCTGAGTCCGCACGACGCGCAGCATAATGCATATCTTTTCAAGCAGGCTCACGCGCAGGCTCAGCATACGCGCCGCATAGCCGCCCGCAAGCAGCAGTGCCGCCGCAGTCAGAACGGCTCCGATCATTCGCATAAAAATGCTCCTTCAGGTTATATATTCCGACTGTCCCACCCGAAGCTTCTCCGAGCATGACAAGCTTCGAGAACACGCCGGACGAAAGAAGCTCCGCCGCAGCGGGACGGTTACGCAAATCTTCATTTTTGCCGACATGGACACTGACGAGAAAATCCACGCCCGAGTTCATACCCTCCAAGATGCGCTTTGCCTCGGAGAGGCTGCCTATCTCGTCGCAAACGATTATCTGCGGCGAGAGGGTTCTGAGTGCGGTCAGGATGCCAATGTCTTTTGGATAGCCCGTCAGGACATCGGAAAAGCCGACATCGCACTGCGGACACCCGCCGCTTGAAGCTGCTATCTCCCCGCGCTCATCAACGATCGCCACACGATAATACCTTCCGCCGGAGACACCCGACAGCCTGCGTGCAAGGTCACGCAGAAGCGTAGTCTTGCCCGAGAGCGGGGGTCCCGCGATAATCGCGGACACAATGCCGCAGGAAAATAGAGACGGATATATTTTATCCGCAGCACCCTGAACCTCGCGGGCGATACGCAGGTTTACGGACGAGATATCGCGAAATGACTTCACCGTCCCGTTCCCCGCCATAACCGCCGTCCCGCAGACTCCCGCCCTGTGCCCGTGCGCGAGGCTTATAAAGCCGTTTGCCGACGCAGCCGAGTTTGAATGGACGGAATAGCCGCACATGCGTACAAAGCTCGCCTGAAGCTCCGCCGGTGTCGCCGCAAGCGCACCCGAAGAATAGACCGAGCCGGTTCTGCCGCTCCCGTAGACGAACAGCGAGCCGCCGTGCGTGACTATAACAACGGGTCTTGCGGCGCGCAGGCGAATTTCATATGCGCTCTCCTTGACGCGGTCGTCAACTCCGAGCAAAACGGCGCGAAGCCGCCCGTCGAGAAAGTCTGCCGCGCTGTCAAAGGAATCCGCCGTCCGCATGATACCGCCTCCGTTTCTCTAAATAATATGAAGCCTTGTCCCCGAGTAGAACAGAAAAACGCATATAAAAAGCACCCTGCAAAAATGCAGAGTGCCGTTATTGAGTATTTGCTTATCTGACTTCGAGTATATTGCCCGCGCCCGTAAAGAGATTGAAATACAGAAGCTTTTCTTCGCCGTTTTCGATGAATTTTATCTCATAGTTTCCGTCCGCACGGCTGCCGACGCACTTGACATCGAGGATATTTGCATCGGATTCTTTGAAAGTCTCTTTGAGCACTTCAAGCTCCGCGTCGCTGTATTCTCCGGCATCGTCGGAGACGAAGAGCACGCGCCCGAAGAGGCTGTTTATCTTTGCAAGCAGCAGCTTCTGCTCCCAGGTGAATGTCAAATTATGATCGCGCAGGAAGAATACATCGGGATCGTTTAGGAACGCCCTGCCGTTGAGATGGCGGCGGAACATGCTGTTGTTTATGGCGTTCTGTGCGCTGGGCAGCTCGTTGTTTATCGACATGGAATTATAGAACTTGCCGCCGTAAGCGAGATCGACATCGCAGCTTATCCTGCACGCATCGACAATGCCGAATGCGGGACCGAGCGGTACGCCGCAGCCGAGAATGAGCTTGTCGCCGACGCACTCGCGCAGGAAGTCCATCGCCTCGCACATTATCGTTCCGCGTGTCTTGTTGTTGCGCGGAGTTCTGCACTGACTGTAGAGGAAATCGAGCTTCACCATATCATAGCCCCAGTCGTTGAGCACGGTGTCAAAGACGGTTTTCAGATGCTCGCGCACCTCGGGGTTATATATATCGAGCGTATACGCGCCGCCCCACGAAATACAGCCGAGCTGGGGCTTGCCGTTCGGAGTGCGGATAAGCCAATCCGGATGCTCCTTCAAGATGCGCGATTTGCCGCGCTGAACATTGAACGGCGCAAACCATATTCCGGCGAGATAGCCCTCCCTGTGAACGGCATCGGCTATTGTTTTCATGCCGTTGGGGAAGTCTTTGCCGTTATAATCGAGCCAGTCGCCGACAAAGGGCTCGTAGCCGTCGTCAATCTGGAAGATGTTGACGCTCTCCCTCGCTCTTGAAAGCCCCTTGAGGTCGCGCAGGATTATATTCTCATCTATCTTCTGGAAATAGTTATACCAAGAGGTATATCCCGTGAGTCTGTCGATGCGCTTCTTTGCGGGCAGACCCATAGCGGCAAAATACCTGTCGAACACCTCATCGTAACCGCCGACAAAGCGGACGACATCAAACATCTCATACGGCTCGCTTACCGTCAGCCCCTCGACATCCTTTTCAACTGAGAACAGATGCTTACCCATGTCCGAATAAAAAACGGTGTATCCGTTTCTCTCGCTCAGCGAGCCGAAAAGCTCGAACTCGTCATCGCGGCGGAGATAGGTATAGGTAAAGCTGTGAAAGAAGCCCGGACGCGGTTCATAGCGGGTGAACGCATAGTCGCCCGAGGTTATCGCCATATCTTTGGTATATTTTGTGATACCTGCGAGCGGCGTTGTTGTGGGATAGATGTCCTCTGCGGACATTTCACCCGACGTCGTCCACGACTGATAGCCGTTGACAAAAAATTTCTCGTTCTTTTCATATTCGTGCCAGAATTCGAGCGACGCCGAGATCAGCGTTATCGGGCGCGAGGGAATGAGAGTCAGCTTCACTCCGCCCTCATCGTTGACGGTAACGACCGAAAAGTGCGGTCCCGAATAGCCGACCGTTTCATAGACTGCGCCGGCAAGAGAATATTTGAGTCTGAATACAGGCTTGTTCATACCGTTTCCTCCCTGTGTTTTCTGTTCTGACTTAAGTTTATCATTTTAAGACGAAAAACACAACACTACGGATATAAAAAAAACAGCGCCGCACTCAAAAATGTGCGGTGCCGATATATTGGAACCCTTTCGGGCTTGTTTTAGTTCCTGCGGCTGAGAAGCCGCCGCTTGAGTTACATAGCAGCTTTACTTGCTACGGAACTAAGCGCGAGAAGCATCATAAGCTTGTGGAAGCTGAATTTCTTCTCCTTCTCAATCTCACCAAACAGGTCCTGTTCCATCTTGTAGTACTGCATATCCATCATATCTGTCAGTCCTTTCATTTGGTATGCTTTTATTATACTCACTTTCCACCGTTTGTCAAGTAATTTTGCACAAACAAGCGTGCTCTCATTTGTGCAATTTCACCAAAGAAACAGCTTTTTATAAACCGACCAGTTTGAATAATTGATTCTAACTGCATTAAAATCTTATGTGCATATTGCACAATCAAGGCGTGTCAGATTGTGTATTATGACGAATTAGCGAAAGATTTTTGGAACTTCCTACAAAATAGATATCAAAAGTTTGTAAGAAATGACAACAAAAAAATTAAAAAAGAGCCTCCAACGCGATGTCGGAAGCTCTCGTTTGCGTTATTTCGATGAAAAGAATCAGATCTTGCCCGCCTTTTCAAGCTCTTTGTAGTTTCTTCTGATCTTGAGAGTCGTGGTCTTCGGGAACTCCTCGGAACGAAGATCAAGCCTGTCGATGTTCTTCCATCTGGGCATATCGCGGTTGAACTGGTCAACGGCGTCTCTGACGAGCTGATCTGCCTCCTTGCCGTAATCCTCATAGTAAGGATAGACCTCAGCGACTATCTTGTTGCCCTCCTGGCTGACAAGTATCTCATGAATCGCGTGGCAGCGCTGAGAAAGCTTATCCTCAAGCTCCTCGGGAGAGACGTTCTTGCCGTTGTTGGTAACGATAAGATTCTTCTTGCGTCCGACGAAGAAGAGGAAGCCGTCCTCGTCGATTCTGCCGTAGTCACCGGTCTTGAACCAGCCGTTGTCGAATGCTGCGGCGGTCGCCTCGGGATCCTTATAGTAGCCCCTCATGACGTTGGAGCCGCGGACATATATCTCGCCGACGCCGTCCTCGTCGGGATCGTTTATCTTTATCTCATTGCACGGAAGCGGTCTGCCGACGCTGCCGGACTTATGGTTGTTCATGGTGTTGGTTGTGACTGCGGGCGAGCACTCGGTTATGCCGTAGCCGTTGAGAACCTGAATGCCGAGGTCATAGAGACCCTGCTCATACTCGGGATCGAGCGCAGCGCCGCCGACAACGATGAATTCAAGCTTGCCGCCAAGCTGCTCGTGAACCTGAGCAAACAGCTTGCGGCGAACATCGATGCCGAATTTGAGAAGGAAGCGGCTGATCTTGATGCCCTTCTTGAGAACATCCTCTCTGCCGGTTTTTCTCGCGGTCTTCCAGACGCGCTTGTAGATAGTCTCGACGACCAGCGGAACGCCCGAGAAGTTCTGAGGATGATGGGTCTGGAAATCCTTGACGAGATTCTTTATATCCACGCAGATATAGCCGTATGTTATAACAATAAACGCCGCAAAGATAGTTGCGACCCATGAGAAGGTGTGGTTAAGCGGCAGGAAGCCGACGGAATTTCCGCCCTGGAAGCATCTGCAGGAGGAGGTGACAACGGAAGCAAGGTTGCCGTGGGTGAGCATAACGCCCTTGCTCTTGCCGGTGGTACCCGAGGTGAAAACTATCGTCGCAAGATCGTCGGGAGTCACAACGACATCCTTATATTCTGTATAGCCGTCCGCAAGAAGCTTCTCGCCCTCGGCTATATACTTCGGGAAATCGGGGATATAAAAGAAGGTGTCCATGGGAGCGCCGCACTCCTTTATCCTCTCGACGGTCGGGGCATAGTGCTCGGAATAGAATATAGCCTTGCATTCGCCCTCGGTGAGCTGAACTGCCAAATCCTCTGCGGGAAGCTTGGGATCAAGCGGAACGCTGACTATCTTGCCCAGAAGGTTTGCGAAAAATGCGACTATCCACTCATACGAGTTCTCGCCGATTATGGAAACATTGCAATCTTTAATGCCGTGAGCGAACATATAAGTACCCAGGCAGTTGATGTCATGCCAGACATCGTTGAAGGTGCTGGTCTTGATGCCGCCCTCATAATCATACATGAAAAGGGGCTGGTCCTTTCCCTCTCCTACGCCGTGAATGACAAGCTCTTTTATCGTCTTGACATCGGGCACATCGTAGAATACATCCTTGTACTTTTTTTTCATTTTTCAGGTTCCTTCCCTCATATTTTATTTTCTCTGGCTTCAAACCCCGTACCCCTACAGAGTTCTGTCAATGTATAATTCTATATTATCGGACTGTAATATTTTTTACCGTACGGAAATTAATAAATATTTATATTAGTTTATAAAAAGTTTATAATTATATCAAAAATAAAAAGCCGGACGGATAGGCTTCACCTGTCGCATCCGGTTTCGGAATCTGTTTTTTTTGTTCTTGAGGGCTTGTCGAGCTTCTTATATGCAAAAAACTTGTTTGTTACAAAATTTATCGGCGTTACTATGACCGCGACTATACAGGGAGCGATATACTCCGCAAGCTTTCTGTCGGTTATTGCGACTCCGGACTGCCTGAGCTGCTCGCCAAGCATCCTAACACCCTCTTCGAGCTTCATCACATCAAGGAAAAGCCATGTCAGCAGATTGGTCAGGAACAGCCCCGAAAAAGCATATACAATATAGAGCCTGAGCAAGACCTGCCAGCCCTTTACCCCTTCTTCGCGGTTAAAGACAAGCTTGCTGTTGAGCAGATATGACGAGAGCACGCTGAGGACAAAGCCCACAATATTCGCAAGCACATAGTGTCCCCCGACAAAGATAACGGCAGCGTATGCAACATAGTTGACCATCGCGTTTATACTGCCCACAACAATAAATTTCAGATACTGGACAAGCGTATTATCGCTCTTTTTCTTCACCTTTTCGCCCTCCACGGTGCTTCAAGCATTGCGTCATCTGTTTGCGTTTAACGACACTTTCTTCCCTGTGCCGCAATCGGATATAAACATTACAAGGTATCGGTAAAAATCAAGACGATGATAACATATAAGCAAAACCTTTTCAATATGAAAAGCGTATTTGACGCAGTATTTACGGTCATTTCGTTCTCTATTGTTAAATCTTTCTTAAGTTCACCAAAAGAACAAAATATGATTATGCTTATACTAAAATAGCAACATATGAAAGCGGGACAGGCTGCAAAAGACAGCCGCCGCCAATGGGATGGAGATGCAAAGAAAATATGAAAATCAAACCGCTCAGCCGCCTTATGACCGACTTCGGCGGCTTCCTGGGTCTTGCGGAGCATGTCAAGCTCGGAATTTACGCAAAGAACGCCGTCAAGGTGCAGGAGCACATAGTCAAGAAGCTCATGCGCGACAACAAGAACACAGCCTACGGCAAGGCGCACAATTTCAAGGATGTTCACTCCGTTGCGGACTATCAGGCAAAGGTTCCTCTCTCGCGATATAAAGATTATGAGGAATATATCGACCGCATGGTTGAGACCGGAGAAAGAAACCTGATAACCAGATACCGCATACACAGATATGCCGAATCCTCCGGCAGCGTGGGCAAGCCGAAGCTCGTCCCCCTCGCCGCCCGATCGCTGTGGAACTGCCAGTGCTTCAGCTTTTCGGCTCCCGTCGGCTGCGCCGTCAAGTGGTTTCACGCGCACGGCAGGCGTCTGCCTCCGCAGAAGGGTCTGCTGACGCTTGAGATAACTCCTCACCGTCTCCCCAACGGAAAGACCTGCAGCTGCCTTTCGGGTATTCCGCTGATGTACTTGAAGCCTATTGTCAATTCGTTCGTCACCTCGCCCCCGGAAATAATGTTCCCGGAGGATGCGAGCAGAACGAATATGCAGTATTTCAAGCTGCGCTTCGCTTTGATGGACAGAGATGTAAGCTACCTCAGTACAATGATAATAACCGTTCTTGAGTCGATGATGCATTATCTCGAGGACAACTGGGAGATGTTCTGCGACGACATCGAGCACGGCACGATAAACGAGAGTATCGCGTGCCCGCCGCAGGTAAAAGAAAAGCTTATGAAGCGCATCAAGCCCATGCCCGACCGCGCTGCCGAGCTTCGCAGTGAGTTTGAAAAGGGCTTTGATACTCCCATAGTCCCCCGCATCTGGAAGAACTGCTGCTGGATGTTCGGAATGGGCGCGGGCTCGCTTGAGGTATATTCCAAGAAACTGGGCAAATATACCGGAGATCTCCCGATTCATAACATGGGCTACGGCGCGTCCGAGGATCTTGTCGCCGTGCCGATAGCACTCAATTCCAACGACTGCGTGATACTCCCGCACAACGGTTTCTTTGAGTTTTTGCCCGTCGGCGCTCCCGATGGCACTCGCCCGCTTACCATAAGCGAGGTCAAGCCCGGAGAGGAATATGAGATAATCATCACGAATCTCTCCGGTCTCTACCGCTACCGGATAGACGATGTTGTTGAAGTTACCGGCTTTTATAAGCAGTCGCCGACCGTAATGTTCAAATACAGGCTCAATCAGGTGCTTAACATCGGCGGAGAAAAGACCGACCAGAACATGGTTGACTGGGCAGTCGAGCAGATGTGCAACCATTTCGGCACAGTTTCCGTCGGTCACAGCGTATATCCCGACACCGAGACCACCACTCCCGGTCACTATGTCCTCTTCATTGAGACTGCCGACGAGATCGACCCCGCAAGGCGGCAGGAATTTGCTGAGGTATTCGACGAAAATCTCAGTGCCTCGAACCTCTTCATCAGCGACGCTTGGCACGAGAAAACCCTTGGAAAGACAGAGCTTCATTTCGTGAAAAAAGGCACATACAGCAAGTATCTCGAGATGAAGAAGAACGAGGGCGCAAACCTCAACCAGCTTAAGCCCGTCGTCCTGCTCAACACCAAAGAAAAGCGTGACTTCTTCTGGGAGAATATCACCGACTGACAGTAATTTAACAGCTCACAGCCGCAACGGATTGATTTCACTGTTGCGGCTGTTCTTGTATTTTTGTGGTGGGCTTGTATAGAGAAAATTGGAATTTATCGTGAAATCCATCAGGCTCCCCTGTAGGGGAGCTGGCTCGGCGCAAGCCGAGACTGAGGGGTTGTTTCGCTCCGCTCAAGGTAATAAGTAAAAGTGAATAACGAAAAAGTATGCGATATGGGCGGCTATCATCCGCCCACGAACTTCACGCAATTTTAGTGGCGTGCA
>CAVDWM010000017.1:0-43161 GCA_963612725.1 Faecalibacterium prausnitzii
CGCATCTGCAAGGTTAACTCCGAGCATACCGAAACAGCCGACTGCCACGGCGGCAATGCGACTTGCAAAGACAGGGCGGTTTGTGATGACTGCAAGACGGCTTACGGCGCGCTTGAGCCGCATAACCACACCAACCTGCAGCACTTCCCCGCAAACGAGGCGACGAAGGAAGCCGAGGGCAATATCGAATATTGGTACTGCGACGGCTGCGACAGGTATTACAGCGATATGGACGGCACAATGGAGATTCAAAAAGCCGACACCGTCATTGAAAAACTGAAGGATGACGCCACATCTCCGCACACAGGCGACAGCAGTAATCTTGCTTTGTGGATCACCAGGATAGTCATCTCCGTCGTTACCATTATCGTCACAACGGTCAAATGGATGATAAACAAATACTGCAAATAATTAAATCT
This sequence comes from Faecalibacterium prausnitzii, assembly GCA_963612725.1. Lineage (GTDB taxonomy): Bacteria > Bacillota > Clostridia > Oscillospirales > Acutalibacteraceae > CAG-177. The sequence goes on from CAVDWM010000017.1 coordinate 420, forward strand.
TACAACCTCCGGCTGACAAAAAAAGCGCCGCAGCAATACGGCGCTTTTTTAACCGAAGCGACAAGCAGCGTCCTTTGAAAGGATACCTCTGCCAAAAACAAGCCTCTCATATCGAAAGAAAACACCCGAAACCCAACACCGCAAATATACATCGGTGTCAGGTTTCGGGCGTTTCTGCGTTTTAAGAGCAAACAGGCAATACCGGGGACACGGCGGGGGTCCGTCTCCGTGAGGAAGGCAGCGAACGGCTATACCACAGCAGCCGCTCTTCTTCCTGTCACAGTTGCATCTTCTTGAATACAGATGCCGGTTTGCCGCACTGCGGGCATTTTTCAGACGGATTATCCCCGGTGTGGACCTCGTGGATATCCGTCAGATGCAGGATACGGAATTTTCCGTCCGCGCCGAAGCGCAGGGGAGCCTGTCTTTCTTTTATGTGTTTCTTTGAATCCGGCAGTCCTTTTGCCATGTTGTTCCCTCCGATATTTGATACTGAAATTATATACTCGCTTTGACACAGTGTCAATGATTGTGTTGCATTTCGCTGCGGGTATCGGTGCTGCGGCAATAGATAATAAAAAACTTATTTGGGCACAATATCGATGATTGTGCTGCATTTCTGCACACAGGCTGTTCAAAATGCACAACAAAAAGCGGTAGCTTTTGGCGAAAATGTACATTGCGAAAGGTAATGCGCGGTGATATAATTTTACCGTTGGGAGCTTTTTGCGGGCGGCTCCCGCACGGCAGGCGTCCGTGTTCAGGTTCCCGCGATTTTATTTGCCATGTGGGAAAGTGGAATATATAACCAGAACAATAATAATGTCCAAGGAGGAGTGAGAACCGAAAAACAGGATATACAGACCGTAAAATGTTTTCGCAGAATTGAAAGGAGAACAGAGTGTATGAAAACATTTAAAAAAGCGCTGAGCGTTATGCTCTGCCTGTGCATGATTATGTCTGCAACGGCAATTGGTCTGAATGTTTTTGCGCAGGAGAAGTCAGAGGCAGTCACGAGATTTGAGGCAAATGTCAACGCCTTCACCGGCGATGTCACCAAAGCCGATCCTTCGGCTGAGGATCTCGAGGCTTATGAGAAGCTTGTCGCCGAGTACAAGGCTCTCAGCGACTCCGACAAGGAAAGCATCGATGTTATGGTCTTCGATGTGTTCTATCACGATGTTTTGATGAGAGAGCGTCAGATCTCCATCAAGAACAATCCCAAGGTTTCAGCCACGAACAAGACCCACTATATAAACGGCGCGGCGCAAGCCGTCACTACTCTCAGCTATGTTCCCGCCTATATCGATAAAGCGGTCGAGCTTGCAAAGACCCTTGCAAACTCCAAGCTTTCCGTTGACGAAAAGAAGGCGGCATGGTCTGCCGCAGATTACAACACCCGCGTCATGGCGGGCGGCTACAAGAGCTCACATACCGTCATTTCCGGCTCTGTAAAGGGCAACGCCTTTACCGGCTTTAAGCTCATGGCGGATGTTATTTATAACGATCTTCTCAAGTCGAATCCCGCGCCGACGAAGCCGAAGAGCCCCGGCTCTGCTCCGAAGGCAGGCAGCTATGCCCAGGGCGAGGACGATCCTCAGTATATCGCGGATTTTGCGGCATGGCTCGAAAAGGCCAAGGCATACAACGAGGGCTACGCCGCCGAATATAACCACAAGGGCGATCTCTATATCGAGGCTCTTGAGTGGCTCGCATCGGTCGAGCCCGCAGTCAAAGCTCCCGTTGAGTCGGCGAAGGCTCTGCGCAGCGCAAAAGCGGCATATGATTCAGGTGCAGGCACCTCCAAGGTGTCCGCAGCCGTCAAGACTCACGACGCGATGAGCGACACGGAAAAGGCGTTCTTTGACGATATCAGCTACACGCTTTATGCCGTCGCCGTTGACAAGGGCACAAGCTGGAGCTATGCGACCTACGGCACCTCCAAGCTTTATGATGCCTGCGTCGATCTCAGCAATGTAAGATACATCGATTATTTCGTAGTCGTTATCGAGAATATCGAAGAGCCCTATGACCGTGCGGATATTGAAGCGGCAAAGGCCGCCTATGAAAAGGTTCCGTCGTCTCTTCAGTCTCAGATACCGACCGAGACCATGGAAAAATACAAGGATATCCTTGCAAGCATCGCTCCCGACGAATCGACCGGAGAGAGACCGAATGTCGAGAGAATGCAGAGCACCGCAGTCAAATATCCCTTCGGCGCATCCAAGAAGGCCGTCAACAAGTCGATAAGCAGAGTTGAGGATATTCTCTTCACCGCTCTCAGCGTTCCCGACGGCGGACTTTCTCAGATGCTCAAGGAGGGCGTTTACACCAACTATACCGTCGCCCTCGTAGCAAAGAAGCTCTTCCCGCTCGTCGGCGGACTCAGCAGCCTCATTGCAATGGGACCGAAGGATCTCGCGTCCAAGCTGGACGAGGATACCTGCGCAGGCGCAATTGCCGCTCTTAACACTGCCGCTCAGACCGTCGGTGAGGACGGCAAGACCGTCGGAAAGCTTGACGCGTGGCAGTATCTCACCGTCGCGGACGGCGACTTCGGCTTCGCGGACGGCGACAGAGAGGGCTTCCTCGATGCGGTCGCGTCGCTGTTCAGACCTCTTTCGTTTATCGCTTCGCTCATAAGCTTTGAGAACAAGGCGGATACCTCGAAGGGTGTTTACACTTACGGCATATATGAGGATCTCGTTCCGGTGCTTGAGGTTCTCGGTGCGGACGGAATTATGTCCTCTGTCGAATATACTGAGTATGTAAACGCCGGCGCAAACGCCAACGAGAAGATGGATCGCCGCATCCGCGCAATCCTTGTGCCCGTGTTCAACCTCGTTGATGCCGTAGCTTCCGCAGAGTCTCCGCTCACGGAGCTTTTGAAGCTGCTCCCGAAGGCCGCTTATGCCATAGACACCGGTATTGTTGACACGCAGGTTCATGAGATACTCAATAAGCTTCCTCTGGGTCTCGGCGACAGCATAAGCGTTGACCTCACTACCGACGGCGTTTACTCTATCCTTGCCGAGAAGCTTGCCAATATTGAGCTTCAGGCGGCAAAGGTCGATGAGAACGGCGAGGAGACCTCTCCCGCAGTAACTCTTTCGATAAGCCTCGATAAGGAAAAGTTCGCAGCGGCTGTAAAGGATCTCTCCGGCTGCGGCGTATATACCGCAAACGAGAGCATTGCACGCGGCAGGAACTGGTTCGTCAGCATTGACGGAGACGCGGCAGACGCATTTGTCGTCCTTTTCAGATATCTCCATTCGGAGCTCACCTCCGAGAGCAACGCGGCAGCGATAAAGACCGCGGTCAAGGCTCTTGATATGAACTTCGCTCAGAGAATAGCCGTGAACTTCCTTGTTTCAATTGTGCTTTCGTCCTCTGCGGACGGCGCACTCAGGACACTCGTCTTTATGCTCCCGATAGTGAAGGTAGGAGTGAAAATTGCAAGCTGGTTCGGCGCGTTCAAGAAATAAGCGTTAACTCGCAGAAAAACAGTTTTATAACATCAAATTCGGCGGAGCGTCCATGCGGCGTTCCGCCGTTCCTTTTGCGCGGAATGGGCAAACAGTCTACGATGCTCTGAGTCGGTTGCGGCATTATTTAAATATTGTGCCGATTTTTGATTCCGCCGACAAAACGAGCCGGGACGGAATAACCGCCTCGGCTCTTGTGATTTTATCCGCTGTATCAATACTCTATACAGGAAACTCTGCCGCTGAAATCGGATATATATATCTTTCCGTTGTCAACTGTCGGCGAGCCGAATATCGGCGCACCGGTGTCGATTGTCTTGAATATTTCTCCGTTCGGGGAGAGGACAAAAATCTTTCCGCTCGAAGCGGCTATAAGAATGTTTCCGTCCGGCAGGAGCACGGGCGAAGCCTCAACGGTCTGCGCCGTGCCGTTGGTGTAGGGCGCAGTGTATATCAGTGCGCTGCCTGTTTCAAGCGACCATGTTATAGCCGAGGTTTCCGTATCGAAGCAGACAACGCCCCTGTTTGCGGTCGGGATAATGAGCTTTTTGCCGATTACAAGCGGCTGTGCGCTCGAAGAGAAGTTGTAGCCGTCGCAGGAGACTTTTGAGGTTATCTTGCCGTTTGAGAGATCGACTATCATTATCGCGCCCGAGTCGGCGACCGCCGCAGTGTTTTCGTCAATAACAACGGGAGTCGAGCTGCGGAAGCGGATGTCGCCGTCATTGTTCTCCCAAAGCTGCTTGCCGTTCTTGCGGTCGAGCGCAAGAAGCGCGTCCCAGTGCGAGCTGACAAGGAGCTTGTCGCCTGCGACAACGAACTCGGCAGGGGAGGACTCGCCGCTGCCGCGCCTGTTCTCCCATATCTTCTCGCCGCTTTCGGCGTTCAATGCGGTTATCGCCGCGGCGCATCCCGCATAGACCGTTCCGTCGGCGAGGCAGACGCCGCTGCTCGTCGAGAGCGCGTTGCCGAGCGAGACGGCAGTCTTCCATTTGAGCGAGCCGTCCTCGGCGTTCAGGCAGTATACCGTGCCGTCGCAGTCCTGGGTGTAGACATATCCTTTTTCGACAACGACATTGTTCTTGACGGAGTTTCCGGTCTCATAGAACCATATTTTTTTGCCGCTCTGCGCGTCGAGGCAGGTGACTCCGCAGGTGCGCGGATAGTCCTCGTCGGCAGTTGCGATATATATTTTGTCGCCGTATTTCACGGTGTTGCAGAAGAGCGGGTTGCCGTTTATGTTCGTCGACCATGCCGAGCCTTCTATATCCGGGGCTTTGCCGTTGAATTTATAATATGTCATCTTTGTCGTGACAGTGCCGTCCTCGGCGATGTTCACCATTCTCGCGCCCGATACCGACGAATCGATGCCGCCGCAGTCGGGGCGTGCGGTGCTGATAGCGAGCACGCCGTCGGTCTCTTTCACATAGTTGTAGTGATAGTGGCCGAACACCCACGCGATGAGATTGTGCTCTTTGAGATCGAGCTCCTTGCGGTCGAAGGAGATAACATAGTCCTCTGAAACAGGGCGGTTGTGGTTGAACATGACGACCTTCATGTTTTCGTCGGTGTTCGCAAGGTCGTTTTCGAGCCAGCGCCAGCGGTCGTCCGCGCTGTAGCGCGACTTGTAGTCGCTTCCGTTCTGGAACGAGGTCACGACATAGTGAACGTTGCCGACCTCGAACGAGTACCATACGGGACCGTAGATGCTCTCAAAAAGCTCCTCGCCGTATTTGCCCTTGACATAGTCGTGGTTGCCGATAATATATCTGACGGGCACGCCCATGTTTTCGGTGTTCATATCTGCTATATGTTTCTTGAGTCCGGCTTCGTAGCAGATGTCGCCGGTGTGGATAAGAAACGCGGGATGCTCCTCGTCGATTACATCTTTGATGTAGTCTTTCCATTCGCCGACGCCCTTTTCGCCTATTTCGGTGTCGGATATCTGAAGAAAGCTGTGCGCTTCGCCAGCCGCGATAGAGGACTTCCGAAGCTCAAAGTCATAGCCGGTCTTTTTGTGTTTGTCGGCGGAGATATAGTAGTTCTCTGTAGTGTAGCCGGCGGGTGTGGTGACGGTTATGAATCTCGTCTTGCGATAGCCCTTGAGCTTGAATTTGCCGTTCTCGTCCGTCTTGACGACATGGCGTCCGTCCGAGACGCTGACGTTTTCAAGCGGCTCGCCCTCGGCAGTGACCACGCCCTCGTAGCCCGTCGCATAGCCGCGCAGGAAGAAAAACAGCACCCCCGCGACCGCGAAAATAACGGTAAAAATTAAAATGACTATACTTGTTCTGCTCATTGTCCTTTCCCTTTCCGGTTTTTGGTCGGTACTATTATACATTATATAAATCGCGCAAATCAAGCCGTGAAATCAACTAAAAATTCACCCTCTTTTTTGGCACTTGCAGCTTTGTACCGCTCTTGTGTTTTTCTTTGCGGTATGTTAAAATCAACTTGTATGAAATATATTTTCCCGGAGGTCTTTTTATGAAAAAATGGCGAGTAGGTATTATCGGCATCGGCGGAATCTTCAACGGCGCTCACCGCGAGCACTATCTGAATGACGACCGCCTTGAGGTCGTTGCTCTTTGCGATATCATCGAAGAGAGAGCGGCAATATGCCGCGACAAGTTCTTCCCCGATGCAAAGGTCTATACCGATTTCAACGAGCTGCTCAAGGATGAGACGATAGACTCTGTTGATATCTGCACCCCGAACTATCTTCACTCGATAATCGCGGTCGCCGCGTTCAAAGCGGGCAAGCATGTCTTCTGCGAGAAGCCGGACGCCGTCAATGTCGAAGAGGTCATGAAGATGAACGATGCGGCAAAAGCTGCGGGCAAGACGCTCATGATAATGAGAAACAACCGCTTCTCCGACGCTTCGAAGCTCGCGAAGAAGTTCATTGACGACGGCAGAATGGGCGAGATATACTGCGGCCGCTGCGGCTGGCAGAGAAGACGCGGAATCCCCGGCAAGGGCGGCTGGTTCACCACCAAGGCGCAGTCCGGCGGCGGTCCGCTCATCGATCTCGGCGTGCACATGATCGACCTTGCGATATGGCTCATGGGCAGCCCGACTCCCGTTGCCGTGACCGGCAGCACATACTGCAAGTTTGCCGACAACGATGTCAGCGACTCCGTCAACTCCGACTTCGGCGACAAGAAAGAGGACGGCACCTTCGATGTTGAAGACCTTGCGATGGGCACTATACGCTTTGACAACGGCGCACAGCTTCAAATCGAGTTCAGCTGGGCATCGAATGTCAAGCACGAGACCCGCTTTGTTGAGCTTCGCGGCACGGACGCGGGACTCAAATGGCAGGACGGCAAGGTTGAATTCTACACCGAGGAATACGGCAAGTGCGTCGATATTATCCCGACGAATTACTCAACCGACAACGAGCACGCGAGAAACCTCAGAAACTTCTACGATGTTGTTATCGAGGGCGCCGAGCCGTGTTTCAAGCCCCAGCAGGGCATCGATATGATAAAAATCCTCTGCGCGGTCTATGAGTCCGCAAAGACAGGCAGAGAAGTTGTGCTTTAATTATATTTATTAAAAACTCCCCGCATCTCCGTGTGCGGGGAGTTTTTTGCGCTGTAGGGTGCGGCGACTCGACGCACCGATGCCGCCGTCGGCGGCACGGATTTCGGATAATGTATTTTTTTGAGTCATTACAAATGGGAAAAACTATTATTCTGTGCGGACTTCGTCAGCAGCGGGTCGGAGAGGTCGCCGACACTCACAAGAGCGCGTAGTTATATTATGTGGTAATATATTTTGTCCCGAGCTATTTAATGGAGCTTAGTATTTGGACTTTGCTCAATAAATAAGAGCGGGTAAAGTGCGTTTAAAAACGCAAAACAATAAACCAAAAGGTCACAATCCGCATTGTCTGCAAACTGTGACCTTTTTTATTTGATGTTTTGCCTGCGCCGCAGATTATTTCTTCGACTTCTTGTCGTATCTTCCGCCGAGTCTTGCGTCGGCTTCGGCGCGGGTTATCTTGCCGCTGTTGCAGTCCGCCATGGTCTGAACGTCCTTGTCGGTGAGCTTGTAGCGGGTCCAGATAACATAGGCGACGGCGTAGCCTATCGCGGTGAACATAACATAGATGAACCACAGAACGGCTTTGGCGTGATCGGTCTGCGCGTAGCCCTGGAGATCCGCAAAGTTCTCCGCGCCTTCAACGGAGACCCAGCCGGTGGATTTAAGCCCGAGCACGAACATTCCGAGTGCGCCGGAGACGGCTGCGGTGAGCTTTGCCATGAAGGTCTGTATGGCGAAGGTGATACCCTTTGCCTCAATGCCGGAGGTGAACTTGCCGAACTCCGCGCAGTCGGGCGTGAACATGAAGAGCATAACGCCGAGAATAGCCATCGGCACATTGCGTATAACCGAAATGATGATGAAGCCGATTATCGAATCATAGCCTATGAGCCACATGATAACGCTGAGAACGACCGTGGCGAGGGTGCAGGTGCGGAATATCTTCATCTTGTCAAATTTTCTGACGAGGTGAGGAACGAGGAAGGAGAAAATCGCCGCAGGAACAAGGCTCAGCAGCTGAACGATGAGGGAGAACTGAGAGTTGTTGAAGAGATAGAACGAAACGAAAAGGTTCAGCGAGCCGGCGACATTTGCGCTCGAATAGAAGAAGTAACCGAGGTAATATATGAGCAGATACTTGTTTCGGACGAGGTAGGTGAACATCTTTTTGAGCGTGAAATCCTCCTCGCCCTTGCCGCCGAAGCGTTCTTCGAGGTTGAAGCAGGCGGGGATCATCGTGAGAATTGCGAACACGGCGCAGATTATCGCGACTACCGTGTAGTTGAGCTTAACCTTCTCGCCGACGAGGACGGTGCCGAGGATGAGCGCAACGCCCGAGCCGACGCCCGACCATATCTGCTTGTAGGATATGATGCTGTTTCTCTCGTCAACATTTTCGCTCATCGAGGTGATGACACCGAAGATAGGCACATCGCAGAGGGTGTACGCGGTGTCCCAAAGTATGTATGCGACGGTGAGCCAGATAAGCTTCGCATTTTCGCTGAAGCTGTTGGGAATGGCGAAGAGCAGCACGGTGGTCAGCGGGATAAAGACGAGCGATATTCTGAGCCACGGAATGAACTTCTTGCCGCTCTTGAATTTCACCTTGTCAAACAGCACGCCGAATATGGCGTCATTTACCGCGTCCCATATCTTGACCGCGAGCATGATTCCCGCGGTTTTGACAAGTCCGCCGATAGAGAGCATGAGATAAGTGGTCAGGAAAGAGGCGACAAGGTTATATATCGCGTTCTGTCCGCAGAAGTAGAGATAGTAGCTCAGTCTCTCCTTCGGTTTGGTCGCCCAGCCGCTCGGGGTGGACATAATCCTTTTTGCCATTTTTGATGATCCCTCCGATTTTTGTGGATTTCATATCTAAAATCCGTTTTTATTCAAACAATACTGTACCATATTTACAATAATCAGTCAATGAAAATTCGACAAATTCGAGAATATGCCGATATTTTTACAAATTTTAACATAAAAATAGATGCCCTCAGTTCGCAAATTTATGCTCCCCCGTGAGACTGCGGAACAAAACGCTGTCTGTCACGGGGGAGAATATCTTCGCACAAAGGGGTTAATTATGCTGTCTGACTGTTCTGATTTGCGCCTTGTGAGCTCGACTGCTGACCGTTCTGCCCCGAGGAGCCTTGGCGCGGGTCGCCGTCGGGCGGAGTGGGTCTGTCGCCGCTCTGCTGACCGCCTTCACCGTCTGGCGGCGTTCCGTCCGGCTTTTCGCCGCCCTGTCCGCCTTGACCGGGCTGCATATCCTGTCCGGGCTGTCCGCCCTGTCCGCCGCCCATCGAGCCGCTGCCGTAGATAATGCTTTCAAGCGTCACCGACTGGCTCTGACCGCACGCGGTCACGGTATATGTGCCGCCCTTTGTCAGCCCCGGGCAGCTGACGACAACACAGCTGTAGTTCTTGCTCGGCGTGTATTCGGCGAGCACGTTGCCGCTCGAATCCGCGACGCTCACCTTGCCGCTTGAGGCGGTCTGATATGTGAGCATGATGCTGCCCTGGGTTGAGCTGTCTCCGAAGTTCTGCGCCATGCCGTTCGAGCCTGCCGCTATCACTGTGCCGCCGGTTATTGACGCAGTGCCGTCATAGTCGAGCGCGGAATCGCCGCCGCTTATCGGACCGCTGATATATATTTCGCCGCCGGAGACGGTGAGACTTCCGTTTGAGTCTATGCCGTCGCCCGATGCGTCAATGTTTATCGTGCCGCCCGAGATGTTGATGTAGTACGACGAGGAGCCGCCGAAGGTATCTCTTGCCATGCCGCCGCCAAAGCCGCTCTCATCGTTTCCGCCTGCGGCGTTGATTCCGTCGTCGCTCGCGGTTATTGTTATATTGCCGCCCGATATGTCTATCGTCGCGCCCTCAAGTCCCTCATAGCTCTTTGAAACGGTTATCGTGCCGCCGCTTATCTTCAGGTTTTCATCTGCATGAACGCCGTCGTCACCGGTCGATACAGCGAATGTGCCGCCGGATATCTCGGTGCTGCCGTTTGAATGAACAGCATCGTCGCAGCAGTCAAGGGTGAATGTACCGTCGAGTATGGCAACGCTCTTTCCGGCCTTTATGCCCTTTGCGCTCGCGTCGTCGCTTATCGCTGCGCCGCTTCCGCCGCCGGATTTGATGTTTATATTGCCGCCGCTTATCGTCATGACCGTCTCGGCCTGCATACCGTCCTCACCGGAGACGAGGGTCAAGTCGGAGTTGACGCAGGTTATATATCCGAGCGTTTCGTCGCTGTCGTTGGTCGAGCGCAGGGCGTCGCCGCCGCTTGTGACGGATACCTTCGCGCTCTTGAGGGTGAGATAATCCTTGCCGTTTATGCCGTGGTTTTTAGCAGTCACGGTTATTGTCGCGGAATCAATCCTTAACGTATCCTTGCTCGTGATGCCGTTATTGAAGTTTGCATTGACCGTCAGGCTGCCCGCTCCGGCAATAATAAGATCGGACTTTGAATAGAGGCAGGCGTTCGGCTCTTCGTCCTCGGAGGACGAGTAGCTGTCGGAATAGGTGTAGCTCCCGCCGTCGGTCAGCTTGTTCTCCGTGCCCTTGAGCAGATAGACGGTCGCGCACGACGCTTTATAGACATAGAGCGGGCTGCTGTATGAGCAGGTTATGTCCGCGCCGTTCAAGACTACCGTCACTTCCTTGTCGGGTGCGTTGACAACAATTCTTCCGTCTGAGAGCGTGCCGCTGAAAACATATGTGCCGCTCTCTGTGATTGTCACCGTGCCGTCGGTTTCCTCGGCTCCGCTGCCGCTTATATTTATATTGGTATCGGACAGCGTTATTTTTGTCGCGTTCGTCAGGTCGGGCTCCGCGACGCTCTGGTTGAGCACCGCCTGAACCGCCTCGTTGCTGCTCGTCTGCGTGTCCTCCGAGGTACTGCCGCCGTCATCTTTATTATTACGGCAGGCGCACAGTGTGCCTACAACAAGGCACGCGCAGAGCAACAGTGATAAAAGCCTTTTTGTCATTTTCATGTCGAGACCTCCTTTTGGTTTCTGCCCGTATTCTACCGCCGCAAGCTAAAAGTAACCTAAAGGAAAATCTTTAGGTTATCTTTAAGTTCGCCGTATATAATCGCAGCATAAAGGAGGCGCAAGCAATGGCAAAGGGAATCCAGTACAGCTTCGAGCGGTACGAAAAGAAATACTTTCTTAATCAGGCGCAGTACGGCGCGATGCTCAAAGAGCTCGAAAAGCATATGAAGGCCGACGACTACGGGCAGTACACCATCTGCAATATCTATTACGACACCGACGACTGGCGGCTGATAAGGGCTTCGATAGACAAACCTTTATATAAAGAGAAGCTCCGCGTGCGCAGCTACGGGACACCGGAGGATGAGCAGAATGTGTTTATCGAGCTCAAGAAAAAGTTCGACGGCATCGTTTACAAGCGGCGTATGACCGCGCCGGCATATTCCGTTGAACCGTTTCTTTACGGACTGATATCCGACCCGTGCGCGGGTCAGGTCGGCAGGGAGATACAGCAGTTCCAGCGGTTCTACCGAGCCGAGCCGAAGGTGTTTATAGCATACGACCGCACGGCGTTTGCGGGAACGGAGGACTCGGAGCTGCGCGTGACCTTCGACAAAAATATACGCTGGCGCACCGCACAGCTCGACCTGCGCGACGGTGACTTCGGTCAGCAGCTTCTCGACGACGGGCGGATACTCATGGAAATAAAAATCCCCGGCGTGTGCCCGATGTGGCTGAGCCGAGTGCTTTCCGAAAATCTCATTTTCCCGACTTCATTCTCAAAATACGGTACCTGCTACCGTGAAAATATTCTCAAAGAAAACAAGGAGGCGCGTTTAAGTGCTTAGTTCAATAATCGGTTCGGAGATAACCCTTTCAGTGTTCGCAATATGCACGGCGGTGTCGCTTGTGCTCGGTATCGGCACCGCGCTCGTCAGCATGTTCAAAAACCGCTGCTCGCAGAGCTTCGCCGTGGCTCTTGCCGTTCTGCCCGCAATAGTTCAGGTGGTTATTATGCTCGTCAACGGCAACATCGGAGCGGGCGTCGCGGTCGCGGGCGCGTTCAGCCTCGTCAGATTCCGCTCGGCTCCCGGCAGTGCGCGTGAAATAGGCTATGTGTTCCTCGCCATGGCTATAGGTCTTGCGACAGGCATGGGCTATGTCGTTCTGGCGGCGGTGTTCTTTGTCGTGATAGCCGCAGTTATGCTCCTGCTTGCCGCAGTGAATTTCGGCAACATACACGACTCCGAGCGCGTGCTCAAGATAACCATACCCGAAAATCTCGACTACGACGGACTCTTTGACGACCTGTTCGAGAAATACACAAAGTCGCACGAGCTTGTCAAGGTCAGAACCTCGAATATGGGCACGCTCTATGAGCTGCAATACAGAATCGTTCTCAAATCCGCGCAGCCGCCCAAGGCGTTCATTGACGACATCCGCTGCCGCAACGGCAATCTCAACATAATCTGCGGCAGGGTAAGCACCGATGACGCGCTTTGATGTTTGAAATGTTTAAAAATGTGCGCTATAATAAACACGGGTGATATTTATGCGTTTGCTTATAGCCGAAGACGAGCTTGACCTTGCGGAGGCTCTGACGGTATTTTTTCAAAAGAATCACTTTTCGGTCGATGCGGTAAACGACGGCGCGGACGCCTATGAATATGCGTCGTCGGGCGAATACGACGCGATAATCCTCGACGTTATGATGCCGAAGCTGAACGGACTCGATGTCTTGCGCAAACTTCGCGCCGAGGGGATAAAAACTCCGGTCATGATGCTCACGGCAAAGGGCATGAAGGACGACCGCATAACGGGCTTCAACGCCGGCGCGGACGACTATCTTCCCAAGCCGTTTGAGCCGGATGAATTGATCTGCCGCGTGCGTGCGATGCTTCGCAGGAGCGAGAACTACCGCCCGAGCGCACTCGAATTCGGCGACGTGACTCTCGATCCCTCAACGGGTCTGCTCGCGTGCGCCGACCGCTCGGTGCGCCTGAGCGGGCGTGAATATCAGGTTATGGAGCTGTTTATGCGCTCGCCGAACGTCGTGCTTTCCGCCGACAAAATCATGGAGCGCGTCTGGGGCTGGGACAGCGACGCGGAGATAAATGTCATTTGGGTGCACATCTCGAATCTGCGCAAAAAGCTGCGTTCGATAGGCTCGAGGGTGACTGTTCGCGCAGTGCGCGGGCTCGGCTATGCGCTGGAGGAAAGCGATGATTAAACAGCTCAGAAAAAAATTCATCCGCATAGCGATGCTCGCCGTCACCTCCGTGCTGCTTCTGCTGTGCATAATAGTCAACCTCGCAAACTTCCTCTCGGTCAACTCTCAGCTCAACGAGATGCTCAGCGTCATCCAGTCGAACCAGGGCTCGCTACCGCCGATGCCGAGAGGGGATAAGCCGCCGGACGGCGAAAAAAAGCCGAGGCAGGACGGACAGTTTACTCAGGAAACGGCATATTCGACGCGCTATTTTGTTCTCAAATTTACCTCCGACGGGCAGCTTGTCCGCGCCGATCTCGACAATATCGCCGCCGTCACGCAGGATGACACGGGCGAATATGTGCAGATAGCATTAAATCACGGCGAGGGCTTCGGTTACACATCGGGGTACAAATATTATGTGACAAATGACGGAGAAGGCAGATACACGGCGATCTTCCTTGACTGCTACCGCGATGTCCGCTCGATGGCAACGCTCGCCGCACTCTCGGTTGTCGCCATGGCGATAAGCATTGCGCTGGTCTATGTCATAGTCGTGCTCTTCTCGCGCAAGGCGATAGACCCGGTGGTCAAGAGCGTCGAGCGGCAGAAGCAGTTCATAACCGACGCGAGCCACGAGCTGAAAACGCCGATAACCGTTATCGCCACGAGCCTCAAGGTGCTTGAGCTGGAGGTCGGGCAGCAGAAATGGATAGACAAGGCGCGGGCGCAGACGGAGAAGCTCAAGGAGCTCGTCAATTCGCTTGTCACGCTCTCGCGCATGGATGAGGAGGAAACTCCGCTGAAGTTCGCCGATTTTGACATCAGCGCGGCGTTAAGCGAAACGGCGGATTCCTTCAACGAGTCAGCCGAAGCGGCGGGACACAGGCTCATAACCGACATCGCGCCGGATATACGGTATAACGGGGACGAATACGCGGTACGGCAGCTGGCTTCAATATTGCTCGACAACGCCGTGAAATACGCTTCCCCCGACTCGCCGATAACGCTGAGACTCGAAAGGGACAGGAAAGGCGTTGTTATCCGCTCGTCCAACGGGTGCGAGAATGTTGACTCGGAGGACACCAAGAAGCTGTTTGACCGCTTCTACCGCGCAGACAAATCAAGAGGCTCGAACGGCTTTGGAATAGGGCTTTCGATAGCGCGGAGCATCGCCGAGGCGCACAACGGCTCGGTAAAAGCCGAGCTTACTGACAGCGGTACGATAGAATTTACGGTTCACCTGAAATAAAACGGGGCGTCGCATTTAGCGCAGATCAAAGAGAAAAAAGTTTGTTTTTGCTCTTTTAAGTGCTTTTTTGCCCACTCGAAGTACATTTGTACAGCTTCGGAGCAAAAAACGCTTTCTGCATCTAAATGCGACGCCCCTTTCTGCATGGTTTTTTGTGCCGCCGCAAGCGGATTTATCACCGCTCCGACGGCGATTTTGCTTCACTTCTTTCCTGCCCGCATCTTCTGTTATATCTGCTTTTGCCAACGGAACAGTCCCTCTTATTTATTGCGACAGCGTCAATTAAGCAAAGAAAAAACAGAACAACCGCATCATAAAATGCTTTTCAGCAATTTACACGGATTTTTTGACCTCTATTCTGACTCTGCCCTTTTTCGTCTGCATGAACTCTTCTCCGAGAATCGCTCTGCCTTTACCGCGCAGGACGATTTTGTCCTTGGGGGAGAGGCGGCGGTCGGGCTTCAACACCTGCTCGTCGTTTACGGTCACCGCGCCAGAGGCTATCGCCTGCGCCGCCGCCGAGCGCGAGAGCGAGAATATCTCGCCTGCCACCGCGTCAAGCCTCGGCGACGCGACGGTGATACTAATTTCTTTTATGCTGACCTGCGGCGCACGGACTTCGCCGAGCGGAATCAACTTCGCTTTCAGCGTTGCGCGTCCCGCGCCGGTCAGGTTCTGAACGATATATTTCGCGGCGTTTGGCAGGGCGACTATGTCGCAGCCGTCGGGCTGAACGCAGATGTCGCCGACGCTCTCTCGCGTAAGACCGAGACCCATCACCGCGCCGAGATAGTCCCTGTGACCGATATCTGAAAATTTGTCTTTCTCTATTCTCACGGCGCTCAGCGGACATTCGTCGGAATATACTGTAAAAATTTCGTTCGGGTCGTCGCTTTCGATGTAGTCGGGGATGCTGAGCATGATTACACGCTCCGCGCCCTCGAAGCCGCCCCAGAAGATGAATCTGCCCGCAGTCGAGCGGGCGAGGGCGGACGCCATGCAGAGCGAGGCGGAATCGAGAAATTTCGACACCGCCGCCGGAATATTTTCTCTCTGAGCTTTTTCAATGCCTTCGGAGATGTATGCTTTGAGTATGCCGCCTTCCATTTTTGCGCCGCCTTTTCGCTTTTTCGGCTCATTATACCATAAAAAACGCGCCGAGAGAAGCTTTCCGAGCCATGTATGTGGAATTCTATGGACAAATTGAACAAAGATCAAATCCACTAAAAGCAAATCGGAAAAATTGTGGGAAATAGATAAAAACAGGTGCTTTTTTACCCGATTATGAAAAAAATCCTTTATTTTACACATTTTTTAGCCTGTTATGTATTGCAATTGGGCGCATAATTGTGTAAAATGTCTATAGCGCAGTTGTCAAAATGTCTAAAACGGCAGAAGTTGAAATCATTCAGAATAGGGGTAGATATTATGTCAAACAGGCTTTTTCAGGGTGTCATTCATCAGATGCGCGATGCTGTTGACAGAACAATCGGCGTTATTGATGAGACGGGCACCATTATCTCCTGCAGTGAGCTCGGCAAGATAGGCGAGGTCATCTCGAACGCTTCGCAGATTTTTACCGATGACGCAGACCGCATCATCAACGGCTGCACTTACCGCTCCTTCGGCTCTCACATGCAGGCCGAGTATGCCGTTTTTATCGACGGCGAGGATGAGCTTGCGGGCAAATATGCGGATATCTGCTGCGTGGCGCTCAATAATATCAAACAGTGCTATGACGAAAAATTCGACAGGGGCAACTTTGTCAAGAACGTCATTCTTGATAATATACTTCCCGGCGATATCTCCATCAAGGCGCGGGAGCTCCGCTTCAACAGCGACGCGGTTCGAACCGTTCTTCTGATAAGAATCACCGAGCACAACGACTCTGCGGCGTTCGACGTTATCCAGAATCTGTTCCCGGACAAGACCAAGGATTTCGTCATCAACATAAATGAAAACGAGATAGCCCTCGTCAAGGAGGTCCGCAGCAATATCGAGACAAAGGATCTCGAAAAGCTTGCGCGCTCCATTTCCGATTCTCTGACAACTGACCTTTATATCCACGCATATGTCGGCATCGGCACGACCGTCACAGGCGTCAAGGAGCTTGCCCGTTCGTTCAAGGAAGCTCAGATAGCCCTCGAGGTCGGTAAGGTGTTCGACACCGAAAAGACCATAGTCAGCTACGACAATCTCGGCATCGCAAGACTTATCTATCAGCTTCCCACGACCCTGTGCGATATGTTCATGCGCGAGGTGTTCAAGCGCGGCTCGATAGACAGCCTCGATCAGGAGACGCTGTTCACCATTCAGCGCTTCTTCGAGAACAACCTCAACGTCTCCGAGACCTCCCGTAAGCTCTTTGTCCACCGCAACACTCTTGTCTACAGACTCGAGAAGATCAAGAAGCTCACCGGCCTTGACCTGCGCGAGTTTGACGACGCCATTGTCTTCAAGGTGGCTCTTATGGTCAAGAAGTATCTCGATGCCAAGCCTGTGAAATACTGATCTGCGGCATTATCGATCGGTATAAAGTCAAGCGAGGGGGATACCGCTTTATATAGGAGTGAAAACCGTGATTGAATTCAGAGATGTTTCCAAGACCTACGAAAACGGAACACATGCTCTAAACCATGTCAACATCAAGATCAACAAGGGCGAATTCGTCTTTGTCGTCGGCGCGTCCGGCGCCGGAAAAAGCACCTTCCTCAAGCTTATGATGCGTGAGGAAGTGCCCTCGCATGGAAAAGTTATAATCAAAAATCAAGATCTGAGCAACCTTACCCGCAGCGAAATACCCTATTTTCGCCGCGGGTTGGGCATAGTATTCCAGGATTTTCGCCTGATTCCCAAGATGACCGTGTTTGACAATGTGGCGTTCGCCATGCGCGTCACCGGCTCGAAGGAGAACAAAATTCAAAAGCGCGTCCCGTTTGTGCTCGATATAGTCGGGCTGTCGGACAAGACGAACTGCTATCCCACCGAGCTCTCCGGCGGCGAGCAGCAGCGCGTGGCTCTCGCCCGCGCCCTTGCGAACAACGCCGACCTTATAATAGCGGACGAGCCGACGGGCAACGTTGACCCGCAGATGAGCCTTGAGATAGTCGATTTGCTCATGCGCCTCAACCGAGAGGGCACCACGGTCGTTATGGTCACTCACGAGCACAATCTTGTCCGCACATATGACAAGCGGGTCATTCTGCTCGAGAACGGAACCGTTGCGGCGGACGGCAAGATGAAAAATTCCGCTCACCGCGAGCGCACGCTTGCAAAATCCGAGCGTCTCAACCGACCGGAGGACGGCTTCGCGACGAAGTATCTCGACGACGAGGAAGAGGCTCCGAAGGAAAATGCAGCAGCGAGCGAGCCCGAAAGGCTCCCGAAAAAGGCGGAGGAGATAGCCGACGAGACCGCTGCGGACAATGCCTGCAGGCAGGCTCTCGAGAGCATGAGAAAAGAACGCGAAAAGGAATCGGCGGAATACGGCAGCGAATATGACACGACATATTCCTCCGTTTTGTCCGACTATTCGATATACCTCGAGGACGACGGAGAGGGGGACGAGAGCGATGAAAAATAACGGAAGCTTCGGTTACCTCACCCGCGAGGGAATGAGAAATCTCTACGTCAACCGCCTGATGAGCATAGCGTCGGTCTCCGTGCTGTTCAGCTGCATGGTGATGATAGGCGTTGCATTCATGATAATGGTCAATATAAATATGTTCATCGGCAATGTCGAGGATCAGAATGTGATAATGGTCTTTGTCGATGACAGCGCGACGAAGGAGGAGGAGGACGAGCTCGGCGCGAGCCTCAGAGGGCTTTCGAATGTGCGCGAATGTAAATTTGTCGGCAAGGACAGCGGCTTTGCTCAGCTCAAGAACGAGATGGGCGACAGCTCCGTGCTCTTCGACGGGCTCGACGAAAACCCGCTCCCCGACGCATTCGAGGTTTCTCTCAGGGACACGGACAAGTTCGACGACACGGTCAAGCGCATCTCGGAGCTTCAGCATGTTCTGCATATCCGCGAGAACAGGCAGCTTGCAAAGCAGCTTGCGGGGCTGAGAAATACCGTCAGCTATGTGAGCGTCGGCATGATAGCGCTGCTGCTTATAGTCTCGCTTTTCATCGTCTCCAACACGATAAGAATAACGATGGACAGCCGCAGGCTGGAGATAAACATTATGAAGAGCGTCGGCGCGACACGATGGTTCATCCGATGGCCGTTCATAATCGAGGGCATGATGCTCGGCCTTATATCGGGCGTGCTCGCCCTGCTTGCCGTCTGGGGAATATATGAAGCCGCGGGCAGATCGCTCGTCAAGACTCTATCAGGAATAGGTATGTCGGGGATCGCTCCGTTCGGCAAATATGCACTGATACTGCTCGCTGCGTTCGTCGTGCTCGGCGTTCTCTCCGGCGCGTTCGGCAGCGCGGTGTCTATAACAAAATATCTCAAGGAAAAGGAGTTCGCGATAGTCGATGAAGAATAAGCGTAACACATGGCTCAGAAGAGTGTCGGCGGTTGTTCTTTGCGCGGCGCTCGTGCTGATGACCGGATTTTTTCCGACAAGGGTTCGGGCGAAGAGTCTTGAAGACCTCAAGAAGGAGTACAGCGAGCTCGAAAAAGAGATTGAGGCCAACAAGGAAAAGCTTGAAAGCATAAAGAATCAGCAGACCTCAAACGCAGAGAAGCTTGAGCTGCTCTCCTCGCAGGCCGAGACGATAAGCAGTCAGCTTGAGGTCATAAACTCCCAGCTCTCCGCGCTCAATGCGGACATTGCGGATTACGACAGGGAGATTGAGTCCCTCGATAAAAAGATAGAGGAAACTCAGTCGAAGATAGACGAGCTTGATGAGCAGATCAATACCACTCGGGCAAAGATATCGGAGCGCCTGCGCGCCACATATATGGCGGGCTCGTCCTCGTGGATAGAAATACTGCTCGAGTCGGACAGCATCTCGTCACTCCTGCTCCGCATCCAGCTGCTCGCGAGCGTAACGGAGAACGACAACAAGCTCATCGCCAAGCTCGAAAAGCAGACCGAGGAGCTGAACTCTGCAAAGGCGGAGCTTGACGAGGACAAAAGGGCTCTTGAGGAGAAGCGGGCGTCTTTGGTCGAAAAGAAAACCGAGCTCGACTCCAAGAATAAAGATCTCGCCTCAAAGCAGAGCGCGTATAATGCGAACTACCGTCAGATATCCGACATTATGACCTCGCTCGACAAGAGCAGCGCCGAATATCAGCAGGAGCTGCAGCGGCAGTACAGACAGCGCGAGGCGTTTGAGCGTCAGATAGACAAGCTCGTCAGCGGCGGCTCCCAGAGCGGCGACGAGGACGGCGATTTCTACAACGACGGCGAGATGATGTGGCCGGTTCCCTATAAGAACTCCTACATCTCCGCAGGCTACGGCTATTATGACCCCGAGGGCGACGGGACATACACCATGCATTCGGCTATAGATATAGTCGTGCGCGAGAACGGCGTCAATGTTTCTTACGGCAAGAAAATAGTCGCGGCGCAGAGCGGCAAGGTGCTCGTCAGAGGATATTCCGATGTCGGCGGCAATTATATCACCATTGACCACGGCGACGGATACAGAACATATTACGGTCACTGCTCCAGCATAGTCGCCTCGGCGGGACAGTATGTTGAAAAGGGCGAGGTCATCGCCTATATAGGAAGCACGGGATATGTCACCGGACCACATGTCCATTTCCAGGTCATGCAGGTCAAGAACGGTGTTGTCACGAGACTCAATCCTCTCAATTTTGTCACGCCTCCGAATTGATCCCGGGCAGGAAGGAACGTGAAAGCAAATGAACAAGAAAATTTCACTCGGACTTGCGATTGCGCTCATTATTCTGAGTGCGACTGCTACCTTTGCAATAACCATGTCGGTCTCGCAGCGTATGTACAACAAGCTGATAACCGACCTTCCCAAGCGTGCGCAGATGTATGACGCGGTCGAGGAGGTCGATAAGATAGTCCGCTCGAATTATTACGGCGATATAGACGAGGCTCTGCTCGACTCGAACCTCGAAAACGGCTATATCAACGGACTCGGCGACAATTACAGCCGCTATATGAACGCGGATGACTACAAGCTCTATTCCTCAAAGCTTGAGGGACGCAGTGCGGGCATCGGCGTTGAGGTCGAGACGGACCCCGAGAGCGGGTATCTGCTCATAACCGAGGTCTATCCCAATTCTCCGGCGCAGACCGAGGGACTTCAGAAGGGCGATAAGATAGTCGCCATAGGCGGCGATACGGTCACTGCCGAAAACAGCAGTGAAATGGCGGGAAAGCTCAGCGGAATAAAGCTTACCTCCGTCAGCCTCACCTACAGGCGCGACGATGTTGACAAATCCGTCAATGTCGTCCTCGGCTACACGAATCAGACCGTCAGCTACGAGCTTATCGGCACGGTCGGATATATAAAGATATCCGCGTTCTACAAGAACACCTTAAGCCAGCTCGAAAAGGCGGTCGATCAGCTCAGGAAGGAGGGCGCGAAGAGCCTCGTTTTCGATGTGCGCTCGACCTATGACGGAACTATAGAATACACCTGCCGGGTTATAGATTATCTCGTCCCGACGGCGACCGACGGCAACAAGGCACTCGCGACGCTCGTTGACAAAAACGGCAACAGCGTCAAGACCTACAGCTCCGACGCCAAGGATATAACGATGCCCATGGCGGTGCTTATAAATTCCGACACAGCGGGCTACGGCGAGCTGTTCGCCTGCGACCTCAAGGATTTCGGCAAGGCGTTCCTTATCGGCGAAAAGACCGCCGGCAGAGCCGATGTTCAGGAGACCTTTGAGCTCAGCGACGGCGGCGCAGTCGTGCTGACCACCTCGAAGATGCTGCCCTATATCAGCGATAGCTTTGACGGCAAGGGTCTGACTCCGGACACCGAAGTTATTCTCGCGGATTCGCTCAGAGAGAATCTCAGCACGCTCGAAAAGGAGAGAGACACCCAGCTTCAGGCTGCCGTCTCCATGCTCGCGGGCAGCTCAGAAGAGGGCTGAGACCGAAAATAAGAAAAACCTCCCTGCTTTTTGAAAGCGGGGAGGTTTTGTTTTGAAAGGCAAAATAATGATGCCGATATGTCAAAATCTCCGCGCCGGATTTTCGGCAGTATTATGTCCTTTCGGGCTTTATACTGCAATATTTTGGGCAGATTAACGAAACTTTTCCTGTATCTGTAAAATTTTATCAAATTGCTTGCATATGGGGACAAAAACGGCTAAAATATATGAGGTATGTAACCAATAACCAATTATACTAACAACGGAGGAATTCAAATGTCAGTTAAAGTTGCTATTAACGGCTTTGGCCGTATCGGTCGTCTTGCATTCCGTCAGATGTTCGGCGCAGAGGGCTACGAGGTTGTTGCTATCAACGATCTTACCAGCCCCGAGATGCTTGCAAACCTTCTCAAGTACGATACCGCTCAGGGCGGCTATTGCGGAAGAATAGGCGAGAATCTTCACACCGTAGACTTCAAGGCTGCTGAGTATGAAGAGGACGGCAAGACTGTCAAGGTTCCCGGCGCTATCATAGTTGACGGCAAGGAGATCACCATCTATGCCATGCCCAACGCGAAGGATCTTCCTTGGGGCGAGCTTGATGTTGATGTTGTTCTTGAGTGCACCGGCTTCTACTGCTCCAAGGCTAAGAGCCAGGCTCACATCGACGCAGGCGCTAAGAAGGTCGTTATCTCCGCTCCCGCAGGCAATGACCTCAAGACCATAGTCTTCAGCGTCAACGAGAACACCCTCACTGCCGACGACGCCATCATCAGTGCAGCCTCCTGCACCACCAACTGCCTTGCTCCCATGGCTAAGGCTCTTAACGATTACGCTCCCATCCAGAGCGGTATCATGTCCACTATCCACGCTTACACCGGCGATCAGATGATCCTCGACGGTCCCCACAGAAAGGGCGACAAGAGACGTGCCCGTGCAGGCGCTGCCAACATCGTTCCCAACTCGACCGGCGCTGCCAAGGCTATCGGTCTTGTTATCCCCGAGCTCAACGGCAAGCTTATCGGCTCCGCTCAGAGAGTTCCCGTGCCGACCGGCTCCACCACCATCCTTACCGCCGTTGTCAAGGGCAGCGACGTGACCAAGGAGGGCATCAACGCCGCTATGAAGGCTGCTGCTTCCGCTTCCTTCGGCTACAATGAGGATCCCATCGTTTCCTCCGATGTTATCGGCATGAGATTCGGTTCTCTCTTCGATGCAACCCAGACCATGGTTGCCAAGATCGCCGACGATCTGTATGAGGTTCAGGTTGTTTCGTGGTACGACAACGAGAACTCCTATACCAGCCAGATGGTCAGAACCATCAAGTATTTCGCAGAGCTCAGCAAGTAATCAGCTAAGCTCAGTGGGGCTGTCGCATTCAGCGCAGACCAAAGAGTAAAAAGGTTGAAGGTCATAATTCGCGACTGAAAACGCGGATTGTGACCTTTTTTAGTTTGTTTTTTGCTCTTTTAAGCACTTTTTTGCCCGCTTACAGTACCTTTGTACGGCTTCGGGTCAAAGAAACCGCCTTCTGCATCTGAATGCGGCAGACCCGTTTTTTTATGTCCGTTGCGGCTTACTTCGGGAATCTTTCATATCCGTCAGTTTATTTAAATTTTATGCCAAACATCAGGCTAAACTGTTGACTTTGCACCTAAACGGTAGTAAAATGTATGCGTAATTAATTAACACGATTAACTAATTGTCCGTGCCAATGCCGCGGGCGAAAGGGGACATTCAAATGAAGATCCGGTCAAACGGCGATGCTCTGCATATTGCGGCGTCCGACGGAGGCGATGTTGAGCTGACGGCGGAGAATCTGTTTGTCAGCGTCGGCAGGGTCGAGCCGAGCTATCGCATGAGTCGCGGCAGCTTCAAGATACGGCAGAAAAAGCTTTCCGAAACGAGGCTTTTCCTCTCGAGCGTCAAGGAGTACGGCGACAGAGCCGAGCTTAATTTTTCCGACAAAAACGGCGCGGCGGTGCTCTTGGTTTCGGTCACGGAGGATAACAGGATACTGAAATTTGCTCCGCGTATTCTTGACGGCGGCGAATATAACCGACTGACCTTCAGAATCCTCGCGGCTGCGGATGAATCGGTGTACGGCGGGGGAGAGACCTTTGCCGAATTTGATTTGCGCGGCAAGAAGCACAGAGTGTGGGTCGCCGAGCATATCAACGCCGGTCAGATAGCGCGCAAGATAATCAAATCCTCTCTGAACATAAAGGCGGTCAACCGCAAGCAGCCCTATTCAAACTATGAGACATATTACGCACAGCCGACCTTCGTGTCATCAAAAAAATATTTCGTCCATTGCGACACGACGGACTATGCCGTGTTTGATTTCAGAAAAAAGCAGTACCATGAAATAAGCGTCAACGACATCTGTCCTGTCTACATCGGCATAGCGCCGAGCTTCGAGGAGCTGTCGGAAAAGCTCAGCTCGCTGCTCGGCAGGCAGCCGGAGCTGCCCGAATGGGCATATGACGGCGCGATACTCGGCATCCAGGGCGGCACGCAGACAGTGTATGACAAGCTCGAAAAGGCCGCCGAGTATGACACGGCGGTCGCGGGCGTATGGTGTCAGGACTGGGAGGGCAGGCGCGTTACCGCCTTCGGCAAGCAGCTCCAGTGGAACTGGGAGTGGGACAGCGAACGCTATCCGGAGCTTGACAAAAAGATATGGGAGCTCAAGGAGCGCGGTGTGCGCTTTCTCGGATATGTAAATCCGTTTCTCGCCATAGAGAAGCCGCTCTATGCCTATGCCGCAAGGATGGGATATTGCGTCAAGGACAGCGAGGGAAAGGATTACCTCGTCAAGATAACCACCTTCCCCGCCGCCATGGTGGATCTCACGAACCCCGAGGCGTATGAGTGGATAAAAAGTGTTATTAAGAAAAATATGATAGATTTCGGTCTTGACGGCTGGATGGCTGATTTCGGCGAATATCTCCCGACCGACTGCGTGCTTTTCAGCGGCGAGGACGCAAAAAAGGTGCACAACTCGTGGCCTGCGCGCTGGGCAAAGGTCAACCGCGAGGCTCTCGAGGAGACGGGGAAGCTCGGCGAGATATTCTTCTTCACCCGCGCCGGATATACCGACACCGTGAAGTATTCCACCCTCATGTGGGCGGGGGATCAGCACACGGATTGGACGGTCGATTTCGGTCTGCCGTCGGTCATTCCCGCGTCGCTCTCGCTTTCGATGTGCGGCTTCGGTCTGACTCACAGCGACATCGGCGGATATACGACCTTCGCGAAGATGCGGAGAAACCCGGAGCTGTTTATGCGCTGGGCGGAGATGAACGCCTTCAGCCCGCTCATGCGAGCGCACGAGGGCTCAAATCCGGATCTCAACGCGCAGTTCGACGCGAACGAACAGGTGCTCGCCCACCACGCGAAATTCTCACGCATACACCGTGCGCTCAAGCCGTATCTTATGGATATGGCGAGGCTCAACGCCGAGCGCGGAATACCCGTGACGCGCCCGCTGTTCTATCACTATGACGGCGAGCACGAGAGAAAAGAGAGCACGGAATATCTGCTCGGCAGAGATTTGCTTGTCGCCCCGATAATAAGAGAGGGCGCAAAGAGCAGGGAGGTATACTTCCCCGACGACGAGTGGATAAGCATTTGGAACGGCAGAGAATACGGGAAGGGCAGCACCGCGATAGACGCGCCGATAGGCACTGTTCCCGTATTTTACAGAAAAAGCAGCGAATACTCCAAAATTTTTGAAAAACTCAAGGAGGCTTAACAACAATGGCATCGACACCCGCTACATTGCAAAACAAGACCTACGGCATAGGAATGAAGGACAAGGTCGGCTATGCCCTCGGCGACGCGGCAGGTCTGCTGACCTTTGCGCTCGTCGGCTCGTTTCTCCAGCTGTTTTATACGAACGTGCTGTATATCGACCCGAAAAAGATAACATTGCTTTTCCTCATCGCAAGAATATGGGATGCGATAAACGACCCGATGTGGGGCGCGGTCGTCGATGCGCGCACACCGGGAAAGAACGGCAAATTCCGCCCGTATCTGCGCTGGTTCTCGACCCCGCTTGCCATCTTCGGCGTGCTGATGTTCGTCAAGATACCGGGACTGAGCGAGGGTCAGTATCTCGCCTTCGCCTATATAACCTATATCGGCTACGGTATGCTCTATACGATAGTCAATATTCCTTACGGCTCAATGGCTTCCGTTATAACGACCGATGAGCTTGAGCGTTCGTCGCTGTCCATGTTCCGCTCGATAGGCGCGGGCTTCGGCGGTCTGCCGGGTCAGATACTTCTGCCCCTGTTCGTCTATTCGACAGCAGCCGCAACAGGCGAAAGAGTCCTCGACGGCAACAAGCTGCTCATCGGAGTCGCCGTGCTCGGTGTGCTGAGTATACTTGTCTATCAGCTCTGCTACAAGATGACCACCGAGCGCGTTGTGTCAAAGCCTACCGAGAAGAAGGTCAAGGTCAGCAAGACCGTCAAGTCGCTTCTCAAAAACAGACCCTTTATTGCCCTGTGCATAGCGTCGATGCTGCTCATTGCCACTCAGCAGTATACGCAGACTACTTATAACTATCTGTTCCTCGATTATTTCGGAAAGCCCGAGCTTTATTCGCTCGTCACGGTTTTCACCTATCTGCCCATGGCGCTTCTGCTGCCCGTGCTTCAGAAGGTCGTGCGCCGCTTCGGCAAAAAGGAGGCTTGCGCGGTCGGAATGGTCGTCGCGTTCGCCGCAAACCTTATTCTGTGGCTCATCGGCACGAAGAGCGTTGTTGTTTTCTTCATCTTCTGCTTCCTTTCGGGTCTCGGCATGACCTTCTTCGTGCTTGAGGTCTGGGCACTCGTGACGGATGTTATCGACTATCAGGAGACTCTCTCCGGTCAGCGCGACGAGGGCACCTCCTACGCATTCTTCTCGTTTACGAGAAAGCTCGGTCAGACAATAGCCGGTGTCCTCGGAACGGGCGTTCTCACCCTCATCGGCTACGACGCGAAGAACATTACGGCTCAGGCGGTCGATAAGCTTTACGGCGTTTCAACGGCTCTGCCCGCGCTTATGTGCCTGCTTATGGCTCTTTCGCTCGGAATATTCTATCCTCTGACAAAGAAGAGACTCAGAGAGATGAGCGAGGAAAGAAACAATACGGAAACAAGCGAAGAATAAAGGAGCAATATAAAATGAAATACTTTCTTGACAGCGCAAAGATAGACGAAATAAAATTTGCGTACAACACCTTCGGCATCGACGGCGTGACAACGAATCCCAAGCATATCATGAACAGCGGCAAGCCGTTTCTGACCGTCATCGCCGAGCTTGCGCAGTGGGTAAAAGACGAGGGGATAGAGGGCTATGAAAGGTTTCCCATCTCAGTTGAGATAAATCCGCACCTTGACGATGCCGACGAAATGATAAAAGAGGCTGAGAAAATTGCCGCAATGTCGCCGAACTTCGTTATAAAGATACCCTGCACCGAGGCGGGCGTGACGGCGGCGCGTAAGCTCGAAAAGAAGGGCATAAGAACGAATCTCACCCTCGTTTTCTCCGCCGCGCAGTCCATATGGGCGGCGAAGAACGGCTCCCTGTTCGTCTCTCCGTTCATCGGCTGGAAGGAGGCGAACGGCGAGGACTGCAGGCAGTATATCGCAGATATCGTGAAGATATATAGAAACTACGGCTTCTACGGTAAAACGCAGATAATCTGCGCCGCGATAAGAACGCCCAAGCAGTTTGTTGACTGCGCAACGGCGGGCGCGGATATCGTCACCTGCGGGCTCGATGTCTATCTTGAGAGCATCAGGCATGCTTACACCGTTCAGGGTCTCGGCATTTTCACAAATGCGTGGGACAACACGGTGACCGAGTGAGGTGGCAGACATGAATATAGGATTCATCGGTCTCGGAATAATGGGCGAGGCGATGTGCGCCAACATAATCAAAAAGCATGACGGCAAGGTGTTTTTGTATGACCTTGACTGCGAAAAGGTCGAAGCACTGGTCACGCTCGGCGGTGTCGCCTGCAATAACAGCGTCGAGCTCGCCCGAAAGAGCGATGTCATAATAACCATGGTGCCAAAATCCGAGCATTCGCGCTCGGTCTATGGGGCTATCCTGCCGGTGCTCGACGGGACCAAGACCTGCATCGATATGAGCACCATTGACCCCGCCGTCTCCGTGGAAATATCGGAGAAAGTGAAAGCGGTCGGCGCACGCTTTGCGGATGCCCCCGTTGTCAAATCGCGACCAGCCGCAGTCAGCGGCACGCTCGGAATATATGTCGGCTCGGATGAGGAGACTTTTGAAAAGATACGCCCGATTTTAGCCTATATGGGCAGCAATATTATTCGTATGGGCAAAAACGGTATGGGCCTTGTGATGAAGATATGCCACAACACGCTTGTGGCGCAGATTCAGAACGGAGTCAACGAAACTCTCGCGCTCGCGAGGCTCGAGGGCATATCTGTCGATGACTTTGCCCTTGCTGTATCCTACGGCGGAGGTCAGAATTTTTATCTCGACGGTCAGGCGCAGAATATAAAGAATAAGAACTGGACGACCGCGTTCTCGCTGGAAAATATGCACAAGGATCTCGGAATCTGCGAGAGGCTGAGTGCCCAGGCGCATTTCCCGATGCCGGGAATGGAGAATGCCAAGGCGGTCTATGACAGGGGCATGGCGGAGGGTCTCGGCAAAGAGGATTTCCGTGCGACTTACAAGGTGGTCAGCGGTGAAAAGGATGCTTGAAACACTCAACGCCGTCAACGATGTGCCGGTCATTTCCGTTTTTGACTCAAGCTTCGCGCCCTATGGCAGGGTGCTTGAGGGCTACGATTTTTCGCAGGCGGACGCGTATATGCGCGAAAAAACGGATATCCCCGAAAACGGAAATATATATGTCCCGAGCGTTCCGGAGCTTGAGGAGCTCGAAATCAAATCCGATGTCGAAAATACTCTCTACGGCTCGATGCCCGTGCAGATAGGCTTTTGCAACGGCAGAAACACGACCTATAACGGCTTTGAGTATCACAAATGCTCGGAGATAAACTACGCCGTGACCTCGTTTATGCTCGTGCTCGGTCATGTCTGGGATATCAGGGACAACACCTACGATATCCGAAACGCACAGGTGTTTTTTGTGCCTGCGGGGACGGCTGTTGAGATGTATCAGACCACCCTGCACCTGTCGCCCTGCCGCGTCTGCGACGGGGGCTTCAAGGATATAGTCATACTTGCCCGGGGCACGAACACCCCGCTGACGGAAAAGGGCAAAAGCTTTGACCCCGAATCGGTGCTCCTGCTTCAGAGGAACAAGTGGGTCATCGCCCATCCCGAGCGCGAGCCGCTGATAAAGCAGGGAGCGCATCCGGGCGTTCTCGGCGAAAACAAAGAACTATTTTATAAATAAAGGAACTGATGAAATGAGCAGCTTTCAGCTCGCATATGTCCCCATCGGTGTGCCCACCTTTGAGTTGGTCAGCGCGGGGGAACAGTTTGAAAAATCAAAAAAGATGCTCCGCTCGCTCTGCGCGGACACGGTGTGCCCCGATGAAATGCTGCTGTCCGTTGACAAGCTGACCGCTTTTCTCGACGGGCTTTCACCCGATCTTATAGTGCTTCAGAACATAACCTTCGCAAATTCGGCTTATGTCTCCGAGGTGCTCAAAAGATTTGACTGCCCTGTCCTGCTCTGGACTCTCAGAGAGCCGGTCATAGACGGCGGACGCCTCAGACTCAATTCGCTGACAGGTGCGTTCTCCGCCGCGAATACGATGAAATATTTCCGCAGAGAGCAGTTCGGCTATGTGTTCGGCTCGCCGGAGGAAGAAAGCGTGATTGCCGAGACGGGCGCGTATATCCGTGCGGCTCAGGTCAGAAAGGAGCTCAAAAGCCTTAAAATGGCGAGTGTCGGACACACTCCGCAGGGCTTCGGCTTCGGCAGGGCGCTCGATGCCGAGGTGCTGAAAAGCTTCGGAGTGACCCTCGAATCGATAGAGGCACGCGAGCTTATCGAAAAAGCACAGAAATATTCGGACGCCGAGGCGAGGGAATATCTCGAAAGAGCCGAAAAGTCCATGAACGGGCTTGAAAACACTCCCGAAAAGAATGCGCTCGATTTTGTGCGGCTTTACAGAGCCTATGACGAATATATAAAAACCTCCGGCATAGGTGCGCTCTCGTCAAGATGCTGGCCGGATTTCTTCACCTCGTTCGGAACGCCCGTATGCGCGGTGCTTGCCATGCTCAACGATATGGGTGTCGCCGCCGCGTGCGAAGCGGATACATACGGCGCACTGTCGATGTTCATCGGTATGCGTTTGAGCAACAAGAGCGTGTTCTTCGGCGACCCGGTGTCGCTTGATGAAAAAGAGAACACCGTCACCTTCTGGCACTGCGGAACGGCGGCGTGCTCGCTCGCCCGCAAAGATACAGGTGCGTGCGTAGGCGTCCACTGCAACAGAAAAATAGGTCCGACCATGGAGTTCGGCTGTATGCCGTGCGACAGGGTGACGGTTTTCCGAGTCGGCAAAAAGCCGGACGGAAGCTTCAGATTCTTTGTCTCCTCCGGCAGTGCGCTCGATAAGCCCAGGCAGTTCTACGGCACGAGCGCGGTTGTGAAAACAGATACCGATGCCCGCGAGCTGATAATGCGCGGCGTCAGGGACGGCTGGGAGCCGCATTTCGTTGTTATTTACGGCGATGTGAAGGCTGAGCTGTGCGCTCTCGCCGAGATGCTCGGCATGGAGATAAGCGAATACTGATATGGCGAAGAAAGTACTCTTTCTCCTGGTGGTGTTCCTCACGAACATCATCCAGGGAATAACCGGATTTGCAGGGACTATGCTTGCGATGCCGCCGAGCGTGATGCTCGTCGGGTTCGATACCGCGAAGCCGATACTCAACGCCCTCGGTCTGCTCTCCGGCATATACATAGTCGCCGCGAACAGAAAGAGCGTAAATAAAAAGGAATTTCTGAAAACAGTTGCCGTTATGACCGTCGGTATGCTCGCGGGCTTCGCTCTGCGCAGCGTACTTGCGGGCAGGGAGCGGGTGATGTATATCCTGCTCGGGGCAGTGGTCATTCTGACCGCCGTGTGGGGCATATACAAGTCCTTTTTGCAAAAGGGCGGCGAACACGGTCACGGAAAAATCGTGTCCGCGCTTTTGCTGGTGTCGGCGGGAGTGACTCACGGTATGTTCGTCTGCGGCGGACCTCTGCTCGTGTCATATATGACGGGCAAGGTGAGCGACAAGCAGGAGTTTCGCGCCACGCTTTCCGCGTGCTGGATAGTCCTCAACGGAATAATCCTTGCCGATGATATACGAACGGGACTCTGGAACGAGAATTTGCTCTTACTGTTCGGCATATCCGCCGTGATACTTTTTGCGGCGATGTTCATCGGCAGTCTGCTGTGCAGAAAGATGAGCCGTGCGCTTTTTATGAAGATAACATATGTTCTGCTCATAGCTTCGGGTGCGCTGCTGTTCATAAAATAATTTGACATAAGGGCAAAAAGAAAGATTTTTTCACGGCAGGAGGCGGCTCTATGGATTACACCGGCTTTAATATGAGCCGCATAAAAAACGCAAACAGAGCTTCGGTGCTCTATCTGCTCAACGGCAGAAAGAGCATGAGCCGCAAGGATATTGCGGACTCGCTCGGGCTGACTCCTGCGGCGGTCAGCAAGATATGCGCCGAGCTGATAGCCGAGGGTGCCGTGAGCGAATGCGGACTTTCCCTCGGCGCGGGAGCGGGCAGACGGAAGATAATTCTTTCTCTCAATTCATCGAGGTTTACCGTTCTCGCCGTGAGCATCGATGCGGGCGGCTTTTATTCGGGAATATGCACGCTCGGCGGTGAGGAAATAACGGGAGGATATACACAGCTCCCGAAGGGCACGGAGCCCGAGGACTTTCTGCGGGCGGTCGGCGAGAATTGCCGCAGGCTTATCAAAAACACCCCGTCCGACGGCACTGAGCTTGTCGGCATGGGGGTCGGAATAGTCGGCGGCGTTGACGGCAGCAGCGGAGAAACGACCGGCAGCTACGGCGTGTGGCGTCCGGGGATAAATATTAAAAAGATACTCGAACATGAGACGGGCGTTCCCGTCTGCGTCGAGAACAATGTCAAGGCGTTTGCGCTCGCCTCGCTGATTTTTGACAGGGAGCACAGCGCGGACAACATTCTGTTCGTGAAATGGGGTCCGGGAGTCGGCTCGGCGATAGTTATAAACGGCGAGGTGCTCAACGGAACTGACAGCGGCTCGTCGGAGATAGGGCACTATATAGTCGATCCCAACGGCGAGAGGTGCCGCTGCGGGCGCAGGGGCTGCCTCGAAACGGAGGTCTCGGCGCACGCGGTCATAAAACGCATTGAGGCGGTGTATTCAAAAGAAACAACGCCGATGCTGTTCAAGGTGACGGGCGGCGATAAAGAGAAAATCGACATAAAGCATATTCTTTCATCGGCAACGAGTGACGGCGCGGTCAGGAGCGAGCTCGAACGCTGCGCGGACAGCCTTGCAAAGGCGGTCACGAATGCCGCCACAGTCATCGCGCCGGGAAGCGTAGTGGTGTTCGGCTATATGTTTGAGAGCGATATCTTTGACCTGTTTACCGAACGGTGTGCGCGGTATTATCCCGCCTTCGACAAAAAATACATCAGACTTTCCCCGCTTGACGGCAAGCACAGCTTTATAGGCCCCGCCGCTGCGGCGGCAAAGAAGTTTTTCTTTGAAAAATAGTTTTTTACCCCCGCGTATCGACGGCATCTTGCTTCGCCGTCGGTACGCGGGGGCATTTTTAATATACGGATGATATTTTATATCGCGAGAAACGCTTTTGCGAGCGCAAAGTAGATGAGCAGAGTAACCATATCGACTATGGTCGTTATCATCGGTCCTGCCATGAGCGCGGGGTCGAGTCTGACGAGCTTTGCGACTATCGGCAGGGTGCAGCCGATTATCTTCGCCACTATAACCGCGCAGACCATCGCGCAGGAAACAACGAGATAAACGGGCATTCCGCCGGAGGAGAAGATCATCATTCTGCCGACATTGACGACCGCAAGTATCAGACCGCAGATGAGCGCGACTCTTATCTCCTTGAACAGTATCTTCAGATAGTCCTTCGGGTGAATCTCACCGAGCGCAAGACCGCGGATTATCAGCGTCGAGGTCTGATTTCCGGCGTTTCCGCCCGTGTCCATGAGCATGGGTATGCAGGCGGTGAGTCCCGCGACTGCCGCGAGCATATTTTCGTAGTTTTCGATTATCTTGCCCGTGAAGGTCGCCGAGACCATGAGCACCAGAAGCCAGAGGATTCTGTTCTTTGCGAGCTTGAAAACACCGGTCTTGAGGTAGTTGTCGTCCGAGGGATGAAGCATTGCCATCTTCTCGAAGTCCTCGGTGTTTTCGTCCTCGATGACGTCAACTATGTCGTCTATCGTGATTATGCCGACAAGCCTTGACTCGTTGTCAACGACGGGAACGGAGAGCAGGTCGTATTTTCTTGCGATGTCCGCGACCTTCTCCTGGTCGTCAAGCGTGTTGACGCAGATTAACTGGGAGTCGGTGTCCATTATGTCGCGGATAAGCTCGTCGTCCTTTGCCGTCAGCAGCGTGTGCAGGGCGACCGTGCCTATAAGATGGCGCTTGTCGTCGATGCAGAAGCAGGTGTAGACCGTCTCCTTGTCAACGGCGGTCAAGCGGATGTGCTCGATTGCCTGACCGACCGTGAAAAAGTCGTGCAGCTCGACCATTTCAATGGTCATTATCGAGCCCGCGCTGTTTTCGGGATATTTCAAAAATCTGTTTATCAGGCACCTCGTCTCGCTATCCGCCTTTGCGAGCACGCGGCGCACGACGTTTGCCGGAACTTCTTCGAGGAAGTCAACGGTGTCGTCAAGGAACATGTCGTCGAGCAGGCTCTCAAGCTCCGAGTCGGTTATAAGACCCAGAAGCTGCGCCTGAGAGTCGGGCTCAAGATAAGAAAAAACGTCCGCCGATATGTCTTTGGGGAGGATGCGGAATATCCGCAGAAGCTCGTCTTCCGGGAGCGACTCCATCGCCTGCGCTATATCAACGACGTTCATGTCGCACAGCTGCTCACGCAGATCGGCAAGCTTGCCTTCCGCCAACAGTGTGCTGATATTTTCCAGAATATCACGGCTCATATTGCACCTCTTTCTCCGTGAGGCGCACGCAAAAAGAGCCGATTTTTTTATCGGTTGAATTTTTTCGGGCGTGACCCCACAGTTTTGTTTTCAGTTTGCCGACTTCGCGGCTTAGGTTTGTCGCTGCCCAAAAAATTTCACCACTTTTCACAAAATATTTGTGTCGGGAGAGCCCGACGGGAGTGCTTTTCGCATTCCTACATTAGTTTATACTCCACGACCTCAAAAGTCAAGCATAAGAGCAAAAATCTTTATTAATCGGCGGCAATCACCGAAAACGGGGGAAATCAGCCGAAAAATGGTTGAAAACAGTCGAAAACAGGCTTTTTGCTTCCACAAATGTTAATAAAATATGAACTTTATCGACGCTCCGCTGTTTTTTGCGCATTGCCGTGCAAAAAATCGGGGCGTTTTCGCTATGGGTGACGGGCGCTTCGGAGACCGCCGCCGAAGACCCCGTGAATATAGATGAGGAGATGAGAGTATGAAAAAGAAAGAACCGCTTTCTCCGAAGCAGGAGAATTTCTGCCGCTTCTTTGTCGCGTCCCGCGAACCGCGTGCGTCGGCTGCGCGGGCGGGCTATTCGGTTCATCCGGAGCGAACGGCTGTGAAGCTGCTCGCCGATTCGGAGATAAAAAAGCGAATAGCGAAGCTCGAAAACGAGCGCGACGCAAAGCTTGCGGAGGTCACGGAGGGCTACCGCCGCCTCGCTTTCGGAAGCGTTGCGGATGCGGTGAAGCTCATTTTGTCGGACGAGCTGCCGGACGGGTCGGAGATAGAAAAGCTGGATCTGACGATGGTATCGGATATCAAACGCCCGAAGGGCGGGGGACTTGAGGTCAAATTTTTTGACCGGCTCAAGGCACTCGACCGACTCTGTGAGCTGAGCAACGCCGCCTCGGCGGGGGAAGGTTCGGATTTTCTCTGCGCTCTTGACCGCAGTGCGCGTGCTCTGCGCGGGGATGATGCGGGTGAGTAAGCGCAAAAACAACGCCTTTGAGAGCTTTTCGGAAAAACAGCTTCGGGTGCTCTCGTGGTGGTGTCCGTCAAGCCCGGACAGGAATTTTGACGCGATAATCTGCGACGGCGCGGTGCGCTCCGGCAAGACGGTGTGTATGTCCGTATCGTTCGTTGCGTGGGCATTTTCGGCTTTTGACGACACTTCTTTCGCGCTGTGCGGCAAGACGGTGACTTCGCTGAGAAGGAATATAATCACTCCTATTCTGCCCGTCTTGCGCCGACTCGGCTTCGACTGCCGCGAGAAGCTGTCCCAGCATTTGGTGGAGATAGAATACTCCGGCAGGCGCAACCGATTTTACCTCTTCGGGGGCAAGGACGAGGGCTCTGCGGCGCTTATTCAGGGCATGACGCTCGGCGGCGTTCTGCTCGACGAGGTAGCCCTGATGCCGCGCTCATTCGTTGAGCAGGCTCTTGCACGCTGCTCGCTCGACGGCTCAAAGCTGTGGTTCAACTGCAATCCCGACACGCCCCTGCACTGGTTCTATGAGGAGTGGATAAAAAAGAGCAAAGAGAAAAACTGCCTGTATCTTCACTTTACTATGGACGACAATCCGTCGCTCACGCCCGCGATAAAGCGCAGGTACGAGAGCCTTTACAGCGGTGCGTTCTATGACCGCTTCGTGCTGGGCAAATGGGTCGCGGCGCAGGGACTCGTCTATCCTTTCTTTTCGCGCTCGGTTCATGTCGCGGAGCCTGCGGGCATACCGTCGCGCTACTTCATCTCCTGCGATTACGGCACGGTCAACCCGTCGTCGTTCGGACTCTGGGGCGAGTACGGCGGGCGGTGGTACAGGCTGAGCGAATATTACTTCGACAGCCGCAGGGAGGGTGAGCAGCGCACCGATGAGGAGCACTATGCCGCGCTCGAACAGCTTGCGGGCGACCTCAATATAGAGGCGGTCATAGCCGACCCCTCCGCCGCAAGCTTTCTCGAATGTATCCGCCGCCACGGCAGGTTTCGCGCCGTGCCCGCAAAGAACGACGTTATAGACGGCATCCGCCGCGTTTCGGATGCCCTCAAGGAGCGGCGCATCCTTTTCTCGCAGTCATGCACGGACTGCCTTCGGGAATTTTCCCTCTACAGATGGGACAACACTGCCGCACGCGATGCTCCGAGAAAGGAATACGACCACGCCATGGACGATGTGCGCTATTTCGTCTCCACGGTGCTTGCGCATGAGGAGGACGGCTTTTTCGCGCTCGCCATGAGCAGATGACAGTCGGGCGGTCGGCTGTCATGAAAAGGAGGAATAACAATAAATCCGTTCAAAAGAAAGAAAACCGCTCCCGAGCCTGCGGCGGTGCAGACCTCGGCGCGTCCCGCATCGGGTCTCGGACTGCTCGACAGCTACACTCCGCTCGGCGGCAATCAGACGCGGCTATATTATGCCCTGCGCGAAGCGGTGCCGATAATCGACGCCGCAATTTTCAAGACCGTCCGTTTGACGGGCGGCTTTGAGGTCAGGTGCGCCGACGGGCGGCTGCAGCATAAGCTCGACAATTTCGTTCGCAATGTCCCCGTCGGCGGCAACCAGTTCGGACTCGAAAGCTTTATTTCAACTTATTTCGAGCAGCTGCTGACCTGCGGCACGGCGGTCGGCGAGATGGTGACGGACGCG
This sequence comes from Faecalibacterium prausnitzii, assembly GCA_963612725.1. Lineage (GTDB taxonomy): Bacteria > Bacillota > Clostridia > Oscillospirales > Acutalibacteraceae > CAG-177. The sequence continues at coordinate 36,769 of CAVDWM010000017.1, forward strand.
GACGGGCATATCGCGGCGTTATTTAATTCTCCGCTCGAAAATATCGAGCTTCGCCGCGCTTCGGACGGCGTCGGTGTCGATATCTTTTCCGCCTCGTGCGTCGGTATGCCGTTGCCCGTCAGGCGGCCGGAGCTTGTGCTGCTGTCCGTGCTCAACCCTCAGCCGGGCGAGGTCTGCGGCTGCTCGATGCTCAAGGGCTTGCCGTTTGTCAGCGGGATACTCATGAAAATCTACAAGACCGTCGGGCTCAACTGGGAGCGTATGGGAAATGTCCGCTTCGCCGTCACATATAAGCCGCAGAACGACTCGCTCGACCGCGCATATGCCAAGGAGCGCGCCATGCAGGTGGCAAAGGAATGGAGCGAGGCGATGCAGACTGGCGGCGCGGTCAAGGATTTTGTCGCCGTCGGCGATGTTCAGATAAAGGTTATCGGCGCCGACAATCAGATCCTCGACAGCGAGGTGCCCGTGCGCCAGATGCTCGAGCAGATAGTCGCGAAAACGGGGCTTCCGCCGTTCATGCTCGGTCTGTCCTGGTCGTCAACGGAGCGTATGTCGAGCCAGCAGGCGGATGTGCTCACCAGCGAAATAGACGCATACCGCCGCATTCTGACTCCGGTCATCGAGCGCATATGCCGCACATATCTGCTCTTCGAGGGAACGCCCTCGCAGGTGACTGCCGAGTGGGACGATGTGACTCTTCAGGACAACATTGAGCTTGCTCACGCCGAGCTCTATGCGGCGCAGGCGGAAAAAATCAGAAAAGAGATTGAAAACGGGGAGTGATAACTACGCAGGACAGCATTCTTTCAGGCACTCCGACTCCGCAGGAGCTGGAGCTTATCAACAATTATACGGTAAAGCCGCTCAGTGCCGACGAGGTCTATACCTTCGGCATCGTGCTCTGCGACAATGAGATAGACAGGGACCTTGAGCGCTTTGATATTCCCGCGCTCGAAAGGCTCGCCGAGCTTTTTGTCGGCAAAACGGGGATATTCGACCACAGCATGAGCGGCAGGGATCAGACGGCGAGGATATTTTCCTGCTTTGTCGAGACAGACGAGAGCAAAGTGACCTCGGCGGGCGAAAAATACACGAAGCTCTGCGCACGGGCTTATATGCCGCGCAGCGAAAAGAACGCCGCACTCATCGGGGAGATAGATGCGGGGATAAAGAAGGAGACGAGTGTCGGCTGCTCTGTAGGCAGGAGCGTCTGCTCGGTTTGCGGCAAGGACGGGCGAACCGACCCCTGCGCCCACATAAAGGGCAGGGAGTACGGCGGCAAGCTTTGCCACAGGATACTCTGCGACCCGACGGACGCCTATGAGTGGTCGTTTGTCGCGGTACCGGCTCAGCCTGCGGCGGGCGTCACGAAATCCTACCGCACGGACGAGCAGACGGTAAAGACCGTCAAACGCCTCTCCTGCGCCAACGATGGCGTGACCCTGACAAAGGCGGAGGCGGCGGGGCTTTACGGCTATATCGACGAGCTCGAACAGCTCGCCCGCGAGGGAAAGGAGTACCGCGAGGAGCTCATATGCGATGTGATACGCATGGGCGCGGCGGCTCTGCCGGATATGCGCGGCGAGAGCCTCTCGGCGATATGCGGCACTCTCGGTCTCGAGCAGCTCAGGGAGCTCAAAAAGGCATTCGCGGGCGGCGGAAAGCTCAGCAGCCAGCTCTCGTCAACCAAGCCCGAAGCTCATTCGGGCAACAGCGAGTTCAGAATTTAAAGGAGGATAATTATGTCAGTTTCAACTAAAGGTTTTTGTGAGAATGTTCTCACACTCAAGGCGGCAAGCGGACTTGGGGCGGGCGTGCCCGTCGCGGTCAGCGCAAACGATACCGTCTCGGCGGCGGGCGCGGACGCGAAGTTCTGCGGTGTCAGCGTGAATGTAAGCGGCGGATATGCGGGCGTTCAGCTCTCCGGTGTTGTCACCGTGCCCTATACGGGCACGGACGTTCCGGCGGTCGGCTATGCGGCTCTCGCGTCGGACGGCGCGGGCGGAGTCAAGGCGAGCACAAAGGGCAACACCTATCTCGTGCTCAGCGTCAACACGACCGCCAAGACCGTCAGCTTCATGCTTTGATTTTGAAAGGAGAAAAAAGATGACTGCTTTTGATAATATCAGACTTGAAAAAGGTCTCTACGCATCAGGTGATTTCACCGGCGCACTCGAAAAAATAGACCCCTCGGAGAATTACGGCGGAACCGCTCTTGAGGGACTTGACGCATATCAGCGTCAGCTCAAGCGCTTTGATATCAAGGTCAGCGGAGCCGGCAGCGACGTTGTTGACAAGTTCTTCAAGACCTCCGACTCCGCCGTGCTCTTTCCCGAATATGTTTCCCGCGCTGTCAGGCAGGGTATGCAGGAGGCAAATGTCCTGCCGCGTATAGTCGCATCGACCACGGTCATAGACTCGCTCGACTACCGCTCGATAGCCTGCGAGCCGAGCGACGATGAAAAGGAGCTCAAGGTCGTTGCCGAGGGCGCGTTTATTCCCGAAACAAGCGTCAGGAGCAAGGCGAACCTCGTTCATCTGAAAAAGCGCGGCCGCTCGCTCGTCGCTTCCTATGAGGCTGTCCGCTTCCAGCGCCTCGACCTGTTCACCGTCACCCTGCGTCAGATCGGCGCATATATCGCACGCACTCAGCTCAGTGATGCGGTCGATGTGCTCATAAACGGCGACGGCAACGACAACGCCGCCTCCAACACCGCCGTCGCCTCAGCAGGCAAGCTCACCTACACCGACCTTGTAAACTTCTGGAACCTCTTCGATCCCTATGAGCTCAACACCATTATAGCCGCTCCCGCGCAGGTCGCGCAGATGCTCGGCATCACCGAGTTCAGGGACGCTGCGGCAGGTCTCAATTTCCACGCGACGGGCGAGGTCATAACTCCCCTCGGCGCAGACCTTATAAAGGGCTCGTGCGTGCCGGCGGGCAAGATAATCGGCATCGACCGCAGCTGCGCTCTCGAGATGGTTACTACCGGTCCCGTCTCCACCGAGTACGACAAGCTCATCGACCGCCAGCTGGAGCGTGCGGTCATCAGCTCGACTGCGGGCTTCGCAAGGATATTCGATTCCGCCGCACGCACCCTTACCGTCTGACGGCGGGGGTGATAGCATGATAACTCAGTGGAGCGTACTCTCTCTGCTCAGACAGCTGACGGATATCGGCGAGGACGAAGAAAAGGTCTGCCTCGGGATAGCGCTAAGCTCCCTTGAGCGCGTGAATTCGCGACTGAGAGCCGACGCGGACAGAGACGATGTGCGCATCGCTCAGGCGGCTGCGGGGCTTGCGTATTACGCGCTCTGCGTGCGCCGTGCGGGCAGCTCTGACGGCATACAGAGCTTCAAGGCGGGCGATATATCCGTTGAAAAGAGCGCGGACAGCCCGCTCAAATTCGCGGCGTCCGTGCGCGACGGTGCGCTTGCGGAGCTGACCCCGCTGCTGAGCGACGACGGCTTTTTCTGCTGCGGGGTGGAGATATGAATCTCTCGGCGGAATTTGAAAGGTGGGGCAGAACGCTCGTTATCGAGAACACCGACTCCACGCAGACCGCGCCGTTCAAGGGCTTCATTCAGCCGCTGAGATACAAAAACAAGATGTATCTCTACGGCGTAAACACCGAGATAGGCTACAATTCGCAGGGCTATTATCTCTATATCGGTCCGCCCGAGCATGACCTGACGGTCAACGAGGACGCGCTGATAATCGACGGCGATATAAAATATCAGATCGACCGTGCGGAGAAGATAAAGCTCGGCGAAGAGGTTCTCTATGTCTGGGCGGTCGTGCGAACGGTCGTCGAGATAACGGAATAACTCAAAGGGTCGTCGGGCTTTCCCGACGACCCGACAAAGGAGGATTTCATGAGTACAATAAGCGTTCTTCCCTCGCAGATAGCGAGCTGGCTGTCCGAGCAGACGAGTCTGGGCGGAATAAGATTCATAACCGAATATCCGGCCGTCAAAAAGGAGATACCGCTAAAGCGCGTGACCGTCGCAGTCGGCATAGCGGAGATGGATATAGTTGACAGCTTCACCGAAAACGACGAGGGCGTATTGATTAAAAACGAATACTGCCGCCTCGCGAATATAAAGGTCAAGCTTGCCATACATGTCCCTTACGGCAAGGGCGGCGCGACCTGTCACGATGTGCTGACGAAAATAATCGACTGCCTGACATTTGACACCGATCTCAATGTTGTCGAATCCGGCTGCTCTGGCGTCAAGGCGGACAGGGACACCGACGCCTTCGTGCTCGACGCATATATACTTATGCAGGCGGATTTTTGTCCCGCCGACACGACGGGGCTTAACTTTCACTGCTTTCTTGACAAGACCCTGCTCTGCGGCTCACATATCCGCGACACCGTAAAGCATGTCACCGCCGAGGACAAGGCTCTGTGGAACGAGCCGCTGAAGATGGGCTCATATCTCGGCACGGGCGCGAAGAGCCGCTCGATAAAGGTGGGCTTCAAGCCGACGGCAGTGCTCCTGTTCTGCAAGAATATGCCCGCCGCCGTAGCGGACTTTGACGGCTCTGCAACGACCTGCTATATCGCCGCAGCAACTCAGTCGGGCGGTATGTCGGGACTCGGCATCTCCTCCGACGGCTTCAGCATCAGCACGGCGAGCGATGTCAACGGGAGCAAAAATCTTCTCAATGCGCTCGGTATGACCTATATATATATCGCGATTAAAATATAAATTTGCCGCTTTGCTGACCTCTTTATCGGACAGAGCTCTGCCTTTCCGCTTTCAAAAAGCGACTGTGCATCATTTAGTGCAAAATTTCGGCGGCAAATTAAATATTTACCCATTGACAAATATTTGATGTGTCACTATAATTATAAGCATAGACGCGAACAAATGTTCGAGAAAGCGAGGAGATGAGCAAATGTCAAAAAGAAGTGTCGAGGCGGCGATGGATTTCTCGTTTCCGACTCCCGAGGAGCGGCAGGCGGCGATGTGCGTCTGCTGCGGCTCGCACTGTCCGGGCTGTGAATCGCCGGACGACTACGCATGGCGGCGCAGGGATGTTGATTTGTCCGCGCTTGCCGACGAGGCGATAAAAACAAGGCTTACGCCGCGTGAGAGGCAGGTCACGGAGGCCTATTGGTTCGACGGAATTACAATATCCGCGATAGCTCAAAAGTTGGGCGTGTGCCCGTCGAGCGTGTCAAGGTGTCTCGACAAGGCTCAGAGGAAAATATACGACGCGCTGAGCTTCGTCGTGAAGTATCAGCACGATATAGAATCCGTCGAATTTCTGCCGATAGCCGTCAGACGCGCCCTCGCCGTAAGCGCGGCGAAGCACTGTGAGCCGAGCACCGTGGGCGAGAGGATAAAAAAGCTTCGGTGCGGCGAGAACATAGGCGAACAGCTGCTCTGCGACGCGCTCGGGATGCAGCCGAGGACGCTCAGAATGATTGAGAGCGGCGAAAAGGAGCCCTCTCTGCACCAGCTCGTGCAGCTTGCCGGATTTTTCGGCACAACGGCGGATTATCTTTTGAGAGGAGAAAACGAATGACCTTCAACAGAACTCTTTCACAGCTTGCCGACGAATATTTCGAGCAGGCGCAGGTGCTTGACGGGATCATAGCAAAACAAAGAAAGCGCCTTTCGGCTCTGCCGAACCCCGAGACGAGCGTGGAGGCATACAAAATAAAATCCCTGCTCAACGTACTCTATAAGGAGCACAGGGATGTCATGGAAACGGCAAATTTTCTCAAGGACAACTATTCCGAGGAGGAAAACATATGAGAGATATAAAAATAACAATACTTTCGGACGGGACGGCTCAGATCGAAGAGCCGTTCTGCTTTTGCGGGGAGCATAACGCCGCAAGGCTCTGTATCACGCTCAACAGCGAGCTGAAAACCGACGCTTCGTATTATCTTCTGAGCTTCGATGTCTACGGACTGAGCCGCCGCATCGTGTCAAATATCATCAGCGACGCAAACAGCACTCCCGCCTATGTCACAAACGGCGTTATCTATTGCCCTCTGCCCGAGGCACTGACCTCAACGGGTGAGCTGACCGTTCAGGTCGAGGCGCATAAGCGCGAGGAGCTTGAGGTGACGAGGATAACCAAGTCCGCAGTGTTCACTCTCGGCTTTGAGCCGTCCGTTATGGGCATTGACGGCGAGCTTGAGGAGGAGTGCAGCATCCTGCCGCAGCTTGCCGCCGCAGTGGAGAGTATGCGGGATTTGAAAGCACTGTTCGGCGGGACTACAGACCTCAAGGCAGTCATAATAAATTCCCTCGGCTTCACTCCGCAGGCTCAGCCCACGCAGTACACCTACAGCACAGCGCAGGTGTCCGCAACGCTCGCCGACAATGCGGAATACCGCATGACGGGGCTCAGGACGCTGACGGTGC
>CAVDWM010000018.1:0-43137 GCA_963612725.1 Faecalibacterium prausnitzii
ATTGCAGAAAAACGCCCGTCAATCAATAGCTGCCGAAGATTTTCTTCGGGCAAAGCCGTCCGGAAAAGATAAATCTTTTATAAATCTTGTATTTCCCATTGATTTTTAGGCGTTTTTATTTTATAATGAATTTGACCGCGCAGACAGGAGATTGCTTTTCGGGGGCTCATACGCCCGAAAACCGACCTGCATAAGCGCGCTGAAATGAAGAAAATTTTTTCGGAGGTAACAGAAATGACAAAGAAGATCTTAGCTCTTGTCCTTGCACTCTGCTTCGTCTTCGCTTTTGCGGCTTGCAAGAAGAAGACTGACAGCGACACCACCGCAGCCGAGGCGAACACATCGGCAAACGGCGAGACCGTGGCTAATGACGAGTCCAGCGAGGCCGAGTCCGTCAGCGGCGACGAAACAACCGAGGCTCAGACCGACGCTTCCGGCAACACCGTAGCTCCCGAGACCAAGAAGGATTCTCAGAGCGGCGGCAGTCAGGGCGGCAGCAGCACTGCGTCCAAGCCCTCGACAAAGGCCGAAATCGTTGAGTATTTCAACAAGGCCATCAACGGCGTTAAGCCCAACGCGAAGAGCGTTACGAGGGTTTCCGAGACAAACTACAGAAGCGGCAGCATCACCGGCGTGCCCTCTATCGTTGACAAGCTCGTCGGCGGTATAGACAGCTTTATTGACGGTCAGCTCGAAAAGAACAGCAAGGGCTCGGCGACCTTCTCCACGGCTGCCGACATAAAGACCAATTTCCCGGTTGAAAACGAAACATGGTCGAGCAAGCTCACCGTCAGCGACGTTGCCGACGCATCCTGCACCGAGTCGGGCGGAGTGTATACCATCACAATAAAGACGGTTGCCGATAAGGCCTCATCCAGCGTTCAGCACGGCTCCGGTCATGCAGCGAAGGTATTCAGCGTCGTTCTCCCGTCTGTTATCAACGATCAGTTCAGCAGCGGTGTCCTTAAGACTGTGGCAAAGACCTTCAGCATCGGAACCGCTCAGATGGAGTATCCCTCGGGCACAGTCACCGTTAAGGTCGATGTCAAGACCGGTCATGTCACAAGTGCAAATTATGATTGCAAGTGGACCATCCATCTTCCTCTCGGCGACAATATGGTCGTGCTTCCGTTCGGAACAAAGACGAATTATACCATAGCTTACTAAGAACCCCAAGTCTGAATGTTTTTGAGGCAGGAAATCTCCTGCCTCAAAACGCATTTATCAAACACATCAAGTGAAAAAGAAGGATATTTGAAATGGAAAAGAAAGTTCTTGTTGAAACCTCCGCACGCCATGTACATGTCACAAGAGAAGCACTTGACATTCTTTTCGGCGAGGGCTATGAGCTTACCGTCAAGAAGGATCTCTCCCAGCCCGGTCAGTTCGCCAGCAACGAGCGCGTCGCCGTTGTCGGCTCAAAGGGCAGCTTTCCGGCAGTCTCCATTCTCGGTCCCGTGCGCCCCGAGAACCAGGTCGAGCTTTCGCTCACCGACGCCCGCTCCATCGGCGTGACCGCCCCCGTCAGAGAGAGCGGCGACATCGCAGGCAGCGGCGCATGCAAGCTTGTCGGTCCCAAGGGCGAGGTCGAGCTCGAGTGCGGCGTTATCGCGGCGAAGAGACACATCCATGCAACCCCCGAGGATGCCGAGAAATACGGTCTTAAAGACAAGCAGACAGTCAGCGTTAAGATCGACTCCGACGGTCGTTCGCTCATTTTCGGCGATGTCGTTGTCAGGGTCAGCCCGAAGTACGCGCTGGCAATGCATATTGACACGGACGAGTCCAACGCCGCAGGCGCAACTCCCGGTCTCATGGGCGAGATACTCGCTTAACCAAAAGAACGACATCGGTCCTCCGCGCTTTGCGTGCGGAGGGCTTTTTCGGTTGTCCCGTATCCGCGCACAAGCGTCGAAACCGCAGTCAAAAATCAAAACACTTTTCCCCGATGTGTTTCACTAATGACGCATTTACACAATTTGGACTGCCCGCGTCGAACGAAATTTTATCTTTTGTCTATTGACTGATGAGAATAACAATTATACAATGTATACATATTTCATAAGGAGTGAAAAAGATGAAAAAGATTCTGGCAATAATCCTTGCCGCCGTTCTCATTTTCTCATTCGCGGCGTGCAAGAAGAAGGACACAGGCAGCAACACCACTACCGGCGACGCTCAGACCTCCGAACAGGCGGCGGATGTCTCCGCCTCCGATGAGACTGCTTCATCCGAAGAGGCTTCCTCCGAGGTCGAGACAGAAGTAGTCACCGACAAAGAGGGTCACACCGTTATCGAAACCAAGGCTTCTCAGTCCTCCGATACAAAGACCCCGACCAAGAACAGCAGCACCTCCAAGGGTCTCAACTCCACCGATGCGGCGGCGTGCATCAAGGCTTATCAGGAAGCAATTGCCGCAACCAAGCAGTTCAAGAGCGGCAAGCAGAGCATGTCTCTCAAGGGCAGCATCACTGCCGACGGCAGTCTCGGCGCACTGCTCAAGATAGCCCAGAAGCCCGTTGCGAACGCATTGAACAAGAACTCAAAGGATCGAACCGATATCCCCGGCAACCCCTCCGGTATGCAGGCGAGCCACATGAAGAGTGCCAACGCAGTGACCAGCGGCAATTACACCACAATAACCTTTAATGTTAAGGATCAGACCCAGGGAGCAAAGGACGATAACCACAGCGGCTCCGTCGGCTGCGCGGTCGGTACTCTCGGCGATGTTGACAGGGCTATAAAGGAGCTCGGACTCAGCGTCGATTACAAGGACGGCAAGATCGAGCTGACCTACACCAACTGCAAGGTCGTTGTCAAAATAGACAACACCACCGGCAAGGTAGTTGAGGGCAGCTGGGTATATGATGTCAATGTCTATGCGAACGGCATCAAGGTCTCCGTCGTTTCCGTCAACAACCTCAAGGGTATCGTTGCTTTCTCTTACACCGCTAAGGGCTGATATCTGAAAAATCAAAGCCGTCCGTCTTTTTCAGGCGGGCGGTTTTTGCCGTTTGCTTGGAATTGGCAGCGAATAAACGACGGCTTTATTAAAATTTAATTTTTCTCCTATGTTTTTTATAAGATTTTTCTTGACCTGTCTGCTTTAATAGATTAAAATATAAATCCAGGATTAATTCTGTCGGGAGGGAGAAGGATGAACAAGAGGCTTATAAGATTTGCTGCGGCTGTGCTCGCGGCAGCTCTGCTCTTTTCCTTTTCGGCGTGCAAAACGAATGACGGCGAGACGGAGACATCTACGGAGGAGCCTTCGGTCACGCAAGCCGTCGATATCTCGGAGTCGGCAGCTGAAACCACCGAGCTCCGCACGACCGAGCCGACGACCGAATCGAAAAGCGTGACGCACTCCGACAGTTCCGACGGGACAAAGACCGAGGCTGTCGATGTCTACAAGGGGCTCAACTCCACGAACACCTCGCGGGTGCTCCAGTATTACAAAGCCGCGGCGGCAAACACAAAGAGCATCAATGCCACGCAGCACATGTCCATAAAGCGCGTTGATTACACTCCGCGCAACAGCTTTCAGAAGGGTATGCTCACCGTGTTCACGGGAATCGCCTCGGCGGCTCTCGCGGCAAACAGCAAGGCGGTGACTTCGATCCCCGGCAAATATAAGCAGATAAAGGCGAGCGATCTCATCTCGGCGAACGCCGTTGCCTACGGCAATTATACGATAGTGACGCTCAATGTCAGAATGCAGCAGGACGATCAGAATACCAAGGATGAATATCAGGGGCCGGTCGGACGCACTGTCGGAACGGTCGGAGATCTTGACAGAGCCTTTGAAGAAATACCGAGCATTAAGGTGGACAGCTCAGAGGGCAACATCACGCTCAAGTATGACGACTGCAAGGTCGTCGTCAAGATAGACAACGGCAGCGGATCGATACTCAGCGGCACATGGAGCTACACCGTCGATATAGATATAGACAATATATACGCGAGCATCGCGGGCAGCGACGAGCTGCTGATAACGAACACCGGCGGCGCCGTCGGATATATAATAAAGACGAATGACGGACTGCCGCTGCGGGAGGACAGCCGGAATTGACGCAGGCGCAAAGCCGCTTTCCCGTCGGCGAGCAGCACTCAAATTTAACAAAAGCCGTGATTCACGCACCGTTGCCGTGAGTTGCGGTTTTTTGTATATATAGAGCGGCGAGTGCCTTTCGTCTCGACTTTCTTTACCGATGAGCATTTTTGAAAATATGTGATATAATGGTCTTAAAGCTTTCAAAGGCTTAAACGGTTGAACGAAAGGGCGATTGAATGAAACAGACGGTATTGACAGGCAGCGAGGTGAAGTAAAGGATGCATGAGGATTTTTCCAAGGAAATTGACGCTCTTGCCGCAGATTTTTCTTCCTGCGCCAAGGTACTCACCGCCATCGGCGATGAAACGAGGCAGCATCTGATTTTGGAGATGATGAAGATGGGCGACTGCAGCGGCGTCCGCGTGGGGGAGATAACGGAAAAGACCAATCTTTCCCGTCCCGCCGTCTCGCATCATTTGCAGATTCTCAAGGACGCGGGGATACTCGGTATGCGCAAGGAGGGGACGAAGAATTATTACTACTTTGACCCCGATATGAAGATGCTCGAGCAGGTCGCCGGAGCGCTTGAGATGATTATTATGATTGCCAAACTTCTTCCGGACAGGAGCGGTGAAGATGGATAAGATACAGCTGTATATATTTCACACCGGCAAGGTGGGCGTTGACAGGGCGATACCTCTCCACGAGAAAAATCCGCTCGCGTTGACGGGAATATTCAGAAGCAGGAAAAAGCAGCTCCTGCTGCCGGTGTCCGTCTATGTGATAAAGCACCCCAAGGGAAATATTCTTATTGATACCGGCTGGGACACAAAATTCGCAAACGAGAAGCCGAGGCAGCTCTTCGGACTGGTGAATAAGGTGAGCAGCCCCGTTATATCAGCCGATGAGGGAGTTGACAGCAAGCTGAAAAGCATAGGTCTGTCGCCCTCGGAGCTTTCCCATGTCTTTATAAGCCATATGGATTTTGACCATACGAGCGGGCTGCGTCTGGTAAAAGACGCGGGGGATATCCGTACCTCAAGGGAGGAATGGGAGGCGTGCAGCAAATTCAGTCTGAGATATGTTGACGCATGGTCGGGCATATGCGTTGTCGGGACGTTTGAATACTGCCAAAGCGGCATCGGTCCGTTTGGCAGGAGCTATGATGTTTTTGCGGACGGCTCCGTTTTGCTCGTGCATACGCCGGGACACAGCTACGGTCTGTTCAGCGTGCTTATCAAAGGGGAGGACGGCTATATCGTTCTCGGAAACGATGCGGCTTATTTGCCGGAGTCGTTCTCGCAGCGCAGGATCCCGGGCTTCTCGGTGAATAACAGCTGGTCTGCGCAGTCGCTCGATTGGCTGATACAGTGTAAAAACGACCCGAAGTGCAAGGGCGTATTTGTCAATCACGACCCGACGGTCAAGGAACAGCTTGTGGAGGTAACATACAATGGAAATGTTTGAAATAATGCAGCAGAGACACAGTGTAAGGCAATATACCGACAAACCGATAGAGCAGGAGAAACGCGGTGAATTGGACGGGCTTATTGCTCAGATAAATAAAAATTACGGGCTGCATATTCAGATATTCTATGATGAGCCGAGATGCTTCGGCTCGATGATCGCGCACTACGGCAGCTTCAGAAATGTGAGAAATTATATCGCTCTTGTCGGAAGAAAGGCACCTGATTTGGAAGAACGGCTTGGATTTTTCGGCGAGCAGCTTGTCCTGAAAGCGCAGGAGTTCGGTCTTAACACCTGTTGGGTGGCTATAAACCACGGCAGGAGCGACGCGAAAATCGAAGCGGGCGAAAAGCAGGTGTGCCTGATTGCTCTCGGTTACGGCGCAACAAACGGAGCGTCGCGAAAATCAAAGACCGTCAAAGAGGTCAGCAACTATTCGGAGGAAATGCCCGCGTGGTTTTTGAATGGCGTGGAGGCGGCACTTTTGGCTCCGACGGCGATAAATCAGCAGAAATTCCGCTTTGAGCTGCTGCCCGACGGAACGGTAAAGGCGACTGCCGGCAGAGGCTTTTATACAAAGCTCGATCTGGGCATAGCGAAATATCATTTCGCCGCCGTGTCGGGGAATGTGCCCCGATAAGCCTTTCGGGCAAAAACAGAAAACGGCGTTGTCACCGTTGGGGGCAGCACAAAAAGGCACAGCTGCGGAAATAATTCCGAAAGCTGTGCCTTTGCTCTTAATACGGGTCGCCGCAAGGGCGGCTGTTTTTATTTGTCTGCTTCGGCCTCGTTTGCCTTAGCCTCCTCGATGGCCTTCTGTGCAACGACGGAACGACGCTTCGCAACGGCGCAAAAAAAATAAAACAACATCATTAAAATCTATGAAGGGTTGAAATCTCTTTTACTAAACTTTTCGTTTGAACCATAATGCAAATAGCTGTCAGCACTATCCTTGACAAAATATTGTGAAACGGTATATTGGCTTTTATCGTCTGTTGATAATATCAAAATAAGCCTTTGCCCTTTTTGATACGTGAAGCCATCGTTATTACTATATTCAATGCCATTGATTGTTCCTCCAGACTGCATTAGCTTAATACTCTTAGAGGGGATATCTCCACGAATTACTTCTGAAACTGTAAAAGTAACGCATGAGTAGGCATGGTTTTCAATTAGCTCTGGAGCAGCAATATCTGTAACAATCCCTTCCACAATTAAAGCGGATTCGCCTATCTCCTTTGTCAAATTAGGCTGTATAAAAGATTTTGCATTTCCGCTTTGGTAAGAAGGAGCAGATTGTGTAGAGGATTCATTTGAATTTGCCTTTTTTTGAAACAACCGTTCAGCAAAGCCAGCATCATATTTTACACCATCATTTCTAACGAATTCACCAGACGATATCTGATTGAATTTAAAACATTGATGTAAAACATATGAGTCATCATCTAAAAACACTATAACTTCTTCTCCTAACTGAAACACGACACTTGGACTATACATAAATTTTTCGTTTTCCCAGATACCACCTAATTCCTTAACAGTAACTATGCTACCAATGGCGTAATCTGTGTTTTTGCTTTGAACAACCTTTATTTCTACTGTATGATACACAATCTCATTATTAATTTGGGATTCCTCATTAACTTTGATAACTTCGCCTTTTAAAATAGCAGAGGCTTTTTTTATGGCTTGATCATCTGTCAAGTTTTCAAAATGTATATAAATACTTTTTGTTAGTATTTCATTATTAACTGGATGCGGAGATTCAGAATGGGTTTCATTTTCATTTTTATTTGTTGTACAACCGCTTGAAACAAGAAAAATTATGCAACATAAAATGCTGAAAGATATTTTTTTAATATTTTTCATTCTTAACACCCCAAATCATTCAATAATAAATTTTGAATTTTTATTGCTTTTTTGATTGGTGAACTTAAAACACTGGAATCACGCCTTTTAAAATATCTAAATGAGTTTTTATATAGAACACCGTGAAGAATTTCCTCGATGTTGCTCTCTACATAAATACAACAATTTTACAGTACAAACAGGTGACAATTAAGTTGATAACTCCTTGGAAAAGTAACGGGTTCTTTCCCAACTACATCCGACAATCGGCGTTACGGAGCCGGTTGTCGTAAGTCGATTCGTCTTGCCCTGCACGCCACAGTGCTCATGTCCTTGGTTTCCCCATCAAAATGAGGCAGAATTTATAGTTTTTAGACAGTCAGAGAGAGCTGTCAAAAGGCAGCTCTCTCTGTTTTTTTGTTTATTTGTCTGCTTCGGCCTCGTTTGCCTTAGCCTCCTCGATGACCTTCTGCGCAACGACGGGCGGCGCATCCTCATAGCGGGTGAACTCAAGGGTGAACCAGCCTCTGCCTGCGGTCACGGAGCGCAGGACGGTTGAGAAATCGCCCATCTCGCCCATGGGAACCTCCGCGATGAGCTCCTGGATCTTCGGCTCGTCGGACGGACCCATGCCGAGCACGCGGCCGCGGCGCTTTGTGACATCGCCCATGATGTCGCCGAGGTTATCGTCGGGCATATACGCCTTCAGAGTGCCGATGGGCTCAAGGATAACGGGGTTCGCCTGCGGGATACCGTTCTTGTACGCTATGCCCGCGGCGGTCTTGAATGCCATTTCGGACGAATCGACCGGATGATAGGAGCCGTCGTAAAGAGTCGCCTTCAAGCCGACCATCGGGTAGCCTGCGAGCACGCCCTTCTTGACGCTGTCGCGCAGACCCTTTTCAACTGCGGGGAAGAAGTTCTTCGGCACGGAGCCGCCGACAACCTCCTCGGCGAAAACGAGATCGTCGCTCTCGCAGGGCTCGAAGCGGATGAACACATCGCCGAACTGACCGTGTCCGCCGGACTGCTTCTTGTGTCTGCCCTGAACCTCGACCTTTTTGCGGATGGACTCTCTGTATGCAACTCTCGGCACACTGAGATCGACCTCAACGCCGAACTTATTCTTGAGCTTGGAAACGATAACATCAAGGTGCTGCTCGCCGAGACCGGAGAGAATCTGCTCGCGGGTCTCCTTGTTGATGACGAACGAAATCGTCGGATCCTCTTCGAGAAGTCTGAGCAGGCTCGCCGCGACCTTCTCCTCGTCGCCCTTCTTACGTACCTTGACTGCCATGGACAGGCAGGGGGTCGGGAACTTGATGCCCTCGAGGGTTATCGGATTCTTTGCCGAGCAGACGGTGTCGCCGGTTTTGATGCCGGCAAGCTTTGTGACAACGCCGATGTCGCCCGCGGGGATACAGGAGGCGTCCTCCTGCTTGCTGCCCTTGAGGGTGATTATTTTGCCCATTCTCTCGCTCTCCTCCGTGCGGGAGTTATAAGCGGGAGTGTCCGAAGTTATCTTGCCGGAGACGACCTTGAAGAAGGACATCTTGCCGACGAAGGGGTCGGCTATGGTCTTGAAGCATATAGCCGCAAGCGGACCGTTTTCGTCGCAGGCAAGCCCGTTCTCGCCCGCCTTGTCGGCTGCGGACGGAGCGGAATAGACTATCTCGTCAAGGAGCATGTCGATAGCCTCGCAGGTGTAGCCCGCGCAGGCATATACGGGGATAACGGAGCCGTCGCTGACGCCGGAGTTGAGAGCCTTGATTATCTCCTCGCGGGTGAAGGATTCGCCTGCGAAGAACTTCTCCATCAGCTCGTCGTCGCTCGAAGCGACCGCCTCGGTAAGTATATCGAGCATCTCGTCAAGCTGCGGGTCAGAGGGCATTGCGACCTCTTTCTTCTCGCCGCCGCTGTAGTCAAAAGCCTTGCGGGACGCGAGATTGACATATGCCGCAACCTTGCCGCCGCTCATATAGGGGACGATAACGGGGCAGATAGCACCGCCGACTGCGTCCTTTATAGCCGCAAAGGTTTTATAGAAATCGGTGTTGTCCGCGTCGCAGCGGGTGATGGCGAACATTTTCGAGATGCCTCTGAGGTTTGCCGCCTTGAGAGCCTTCTCTGCACCGACATCAAAGCCGGAGCCCGCCGCAGTGACGATGAGCACGCTGTCCGCCGCACGGATGCCCTCGCTCATGCCGCCCGCAAAGTCAAAAAGACCGGGAGTGTCGATTATGTTTATCTTCGCGCCGTTCCATTCTATCGCGGCAACGGCGGTTGAAACCGTGGCCTTTCTCTTCTTCTCCTCGGCGTCGAAGTCGAGCACGGTGGTGCCGTCGGCGACTCTGCCGAGTCTGTCGGTAGCCTTCGCGGTGTAAAGCATTGCCTCCGCAAGGGTAGTTTTTCCTCTGCCGCCATGACCTGCTATGGCGATATTTCTGATGTCTTTCGCGTTATAGGCTTTCAAAAAAAGTCCTCCTTATCAAAGCGCCGCTGCGCATTTAGATTTACTGCATAAAAATTGACCACAGTTTTTAGGAAATTATAGCA
Organism: Faecalibacterium prausnitzii; assembly: GCA_963612725.1. Classification (GTDB taxonomy): domain Bacteria; phylum Bacillota; class Clostridia; order Oscillospirales; family Acutalibacteraceae; genus CAG-177. The sequence continues at coordinate 9,926 of CAVDWM010000018.1, forward strand.
TACATCACAATAGATTTCAATAAAAAAATGAAAATATATTCATTAATGTTACATAAACAGATCGAGCGCAGTTTGACCGGATAAAAGGATATAAAAATAGTATTTTTGGTCACACAGAGAAATATTTGTGCATAAAAAACATCCCCCGCACCTTTCGGCGCAGGGGATGCAGCATCTCAATTTTTACGCAGCTTTCTTTTCTTTTCTGCGCTCCGAGGCGCGTCTGATAGCCTTGCCTATCTCGAACACCGGGATAGTGGAGACCGCGAGACCTGCGGAGATTGCCAGCTCTTTGGGCTGGAATGTGCCGCGCTCTATTTCAAAGACATCGGAAGAAAGTCCGGGGATATAAATGGCCACGAGTGTCAGTGCGGTCGTCACGACAAACGCGCCGACGAGCCACCAGTTCATATTTTTGAACATGCTCTTCGAGAAGATGGAGCCCGTTCTCGAACGCATATTGATGGCGCACATCATCTCTGCGAAGTTGACCGTCAGGAACGCCATAGCCATGGCGTTGACGCAGCGACCGGCGGAGCCGCCGAAGAACATATTCTCGAAGCTGTGAACCTCAAGATGATAGCCGATGACATAGGCGGCAAGCTCGATTATCGCAAGGTAGACGCCCTGCCATGCCATGTCGAAGCCCGCGCCGTGGGAGAATATGCCGTCCGTTGTCGCTCTGGGCTTTCTCTTCATCAGGTCGCCCTCTGCCTTTTCCATGCCGAGCGCAAGACCGGGCAGGGAGTCCGTGACCATGTTTATCCACAGCAGATGCACGGGGGAGAGAAGCTCAAAGTTGAGTATCGATGCGACGAACATGATGATAACCTCGGACATGTTCGTCGAAAGCTGGAACTGGAGCACCTTGCAGACGTTGTCGTAGATCTTTCTGCCCTCTTCGACAGCGTTGACGATGGTGGCGAAGTTGTCGTCCGCGAGCACCATGTCGGCGACGCCCTTGGTGACGTCCGTGCCGGTGATGCCCATGCCGATGCCGATATCTGCGGCCTTGATGGAGGGCGCGTCGTTGACGCCGTCGCCGGTCATTGCGGTGACCATGCCGCGAGCCTTCCACGCCTTGACAATCCTTGTCTTATGCTCGGGCTGGACTCGCGCATAGACGGAGTATTTCGTAACCTCCTCGACCAATTCTTCGTCGCTGAACTTGTCGAGCTCCGCGCCGAGGACAGCCTGCGATGCGTCGGAGATTATGCCGAGCTCGCGTCCGATGGCGACTGCGGTGTCCTTGTGGTCGCCGGTTATCATTATCGGGGTTATGCCCGCGCCGCGGCACTCCTCGATAGCCGCCTTGACTTCGGGGCGGACGGGATCGATCATACCTGTAAGCCCGACGAACACGAGATCGTTTTCAAGAGCCTCGGGCTCGAAGGATGCGGGAACGGAATCATAATTTTTGAGCGCAACTGCGAGAACGCGCAGAGCCTTGTCCGCCATTCTCTTGTTGTCTGCGGCAATTTTAGCTCTGAACTCGTCGTCCATGGGAATTATTTTGCCGTCAACGAGGGCATTTTTGCACAGGTTGATAACAACATCGGGCGCACCCTTTGTGTACTGGACGATGCCCGCTGCCGTCTGATGAACGGTGGACATCATCTTTCTGCCGGAGTCGAACGGGGCTTCGCCGACTCTGGGGCTCGCCTTGACCAGATCGTTCTTGCTCATGCCGAGCGCATAGGCGTAGCCGACGAGAGCCGCCTCGGTGGGCTCGCCCGTGACCTTGCCGGCGTCGTCTATCTGAGCATCGGAGCAGAGAGACATCGCCTCAGCGATGAGCTTCTCATTGTCGCCGAAGTGGTCAACAACGGTCATCTTGTTCTGTGTCAGGGTGCCGGTCTTATCCGAGCAGATTATCTGGGTGCAGCCGAGGGTCTCAACTGCGGTGAGCTTGCGGATAAGAGCCTGTCTCTTGCTCATTGCGGTAACGCCTATCGAAAGGATTATCGTGACGACTGCCGGCAGTCCCTCGGGGATCGCGGCGACTGCAAGAGCGATTGCCGAAATGAATGTGCTCAGTGCGGTAGTTCCGAGCAGCTCCCATGAGAAGGACTGATCGCTCAGGACAAGGGACTCGATGAGTCCGACAGCGAACACGACTACGCATATTATAATGACGAGCTTTGTCAGGAACTTTGAAAGCTCCGCCATCTTCTTCTGAAGAGGGGTCTGCTCCTGCTCGGCGTCCGAAAGGGCGTCGGCTATCTTGCCCATCTCGGTGTCCATGCCGACTGCCGTAACAACTGCCTTGCCGCGACCGTAGACTATGGTCGAGCCGCTGTAGAGCATGTTCTTTCTGTCGCCCAGGGCAATGTCGTTGTTGCCTGCGGCGCAGTTGAGCGCGTCGATCATCTTCGTTACGGGGACGCTCTCGCCCGTGAGGGCAGCCTCCTCGACCTTCATGCTGTAGCTCTCGATTATGCGGCAGTCCGCAGGAACCGCGTCGCCCGCCTCGAGCACGACGATATCGCCGATAACGACATCCTCGCTCTTTACAGTGACGACCTCTCCGTCACGCAGAACATGGCTCGTTGCCGCGGTCATCTCCATGAGAGCGTCCATGGCGGCCTCCGCCTTGCTGTCCTGAACGAGGCTCATTATCGTGTTGATGATAACAACGACGAGGATGACCAGCACATCCGCAAAATCCTTGAGTTCAAATTTTGCGCCTTTCTCCAGCACCGTGACGACCGCCTGAATGGCGGCGGCGACGAGGAGCATGATGATCATGGGGTCTGCGAGGGAGCCGACAAACTTCTTAAACAGGCTGTCTTTTTCGGCCTCTTTAAGCTTGTTCTTGCCGTACTTGGCGAGACGCTGCTCCGCTTCGGCTGAGGTCAGACCCTTTTCGGAGCTCTCGACCGCCGAGAAGACCTTCCCGATCGGCTCAAGATAGAATTTCATGCAAATTCAAGACCTTTCTTTTAATTTTGAGGAGTGGGAAATACCAAATGAGAATCAAAAAAGACCTTCAGCAGCCTTAGCCGCCAAAGGTCTTGCTTCAAACGCCCCAAAGCCGTCTGTCTGATGCCAGCTGAAAGCGAGGTTGTTGACATTCAGATAGGATAATTCCCATAGCTACTCCCCAATGGTTGTACGAACAAATAATATCATATTCGGGGAAAAAGTCAAGGCGTATTTAATAAAAAAATATCTTTTTATGAAGGATAATTCTAAATTAGTATATTATGTGGCGATTTTTCTCTTTGCCGCCGCGCGCTGGAGAGCTTTGATTATCTCGACAATCGGGATTATCGAGAACGCGAGCGCGAGCGAAGAGGCGTATTCCGCGACGCCTATCGGAGTGAAGCCGAAGGCGTTCGCAAGAAACGGAATCTCTATAACCGCAGTCGTCAACACGAGCGACGCTATCATCGCGCCGAACAGCGGCATATTGTGGCTGCCGCGAAGGCTCATTTTTATTACCGAGCCGCGCTGCGAGCGCATGTTGAATGAGTGGAAAATCTCGCACATCGACATGGTGAGGAACGCCATCGTCATGCCCTGCTCGCACTCGGCGATGTTCATGAACGCCCAGTGACCTGTTTCAAAGCGCTCGCCTATAAAGAACGCCGCGAGAGTCAGCGCGGTGACCAGTGCTCCCTGATAGAGCACGTCAAACCCGAGCCCGCCTGCGAATATTCCGTCCGACGGGTCGCGCGGGCGGCGGCGCATGATGTCGCTCTCCGCCTTTTCAAGTCCGAGCGCGAGAGCGGGGAAGCAGTCGGTAACAAGATTTATAAACAGCAGATGCGGCGCCTCGAGAATCGTGAAGCCGAGGAGCGTCGCCGTGAATATCGCGAGCACTTCCGCGAGGTTCGAGCCGAGCAGGAACTGAATAGCCTTTCGGATATTGTCATATATACGGCGGCCCTCTTCAACGGCGTTGACGATAGTTGCAAAGTTATCGTCCGTGAGCACCATGTCGGCAACATTCTTTGTAACGTCCGTGCCGGTGATGCCCATGCCGATTCCGATGTCGGCGCTCTTTATCGACGGCGCGTCGTTGACTCCGTCGCCCGTCATGGCGGTTATCTTTCCCTTTGCGCGCCAGGCGTTGACGATTCTCGTCTTGTGCTCCGGCTGTACGCGTGCGTATACATATATATTCTCGACTCTGCCCGCGAACTCTTGGTCGCTCATCGCGGAGAGCTCTGCGCCGGTTATTGCCTGTGACGGATCGGTGAGTATGCCCAGTTCCGATGCTATCGCAACGGCGGTGTCCCTGTGGTCGCCGGTTATCATGACGGGCGTTATGCCCGCGCCGCGGCACTCCTCGATTGCCGCCTTGACCTCCGGTCGGACGGGGTCTATCATGCCCGTGAGTCCGATAAAGACAAGATCATGCTCCAGAGCCTCGGGCGAAAAATCGTCGGGCGCTGCGTCATATTTTCTCATTGCCGCCGCAAGCACACGCAGAGCCTTATCTGCCATTCGCTTATTTTCCGCGGCTATATTCGCCCTTATCTCATCCGTCATTGGGACGGTCTTCCCGTCAATAAAAGCGTGGGTGCACAGATCGACAACAACATCGGGCGCACCCTTTGTGTACTGAACAATACCGTCTGCCGTCTTGTGAACGGTGGACATCATCTTCCTGCCCGAGTCAAACGGGGCTTCGCCGATTCTCGGGCTGTCTGCTTTCAAATCGCCCTTGTGCATCCCGAGGCTTATCGCGAAGTTCACGAGAGCCGCTTCGGTGGGCTCGCCCGTGACGGCTCCGTCCGCATCCTCCTCCGCGTCCGAACAGAGGGACATCGCTCTTGCAATAAGCCTGCCGTCGCCGTAATGGTCGACAACGGTCATCTTGTTCTGCGTGAGCGTGCCGGTCTTGTCGGAGCAGATTATCTGCGCGCATCCGAGCGTCTCGACCGCGGTGAGCTTGCGTATAACCGCATTTTTCTTCGACATATTCGTGACGCCTATCGAGAGCACTATGGTAACAACGGCTGCAAGTCCCTCGGGAACCGCCGCGACGGCGAGGCTCACTGCGACCATGAACACATCAATTACGCTCTTGAATATCAGCGCAGGGTCGCCGCCCGCGAGCGTCGAACGCTCCATAAACAGCGAAAAAGCGAATATGAAAACGCAGATGCCGAGCACAAGAAATGTCAGCGTTTTGGAGAGCTGAGAGAGCTTCTTCTGCAGCGGGGTCTGCCCGTCCTCTGCCTTTGTTATCGCGTCGGCTATTTTGCCCATCTCGGTGTTCATGCCCGTGTCGGTGACGACCGCTTTGCCGCGCCCGTATACAACGGAGCTGCCCATGTAAGCCATATTTTTTCTGTCGCCGAGCGGAATATCGCCGTCGCTGCCTGCGCCGAGGGCGGATATTATCTTGCTCACGGGCACGCTCTCGCCGGTCAGCGCGGCTTCTTCGATTTTTAGGCTCGCGCTTTCAAATATGCGGCAGTCCGCGGGAACGGCGTCGCCCGCTTCGAGCACTACAATATCGCCGACAGTCAGATCCTCGCTCTTGACGGTTGTTATCCTGCCCTCGCGAATGACCTTTGAGGTCGCCGCGCTCATCTCCTGCAGCGCTTCGATTGCCTTTTCAGCCTTGCTCTCCTGTAAAACGCCGAGAATAGCGTTTATGAGCACGACTGCAAGGATTATCACCGTGTCCGTCGGGAACGACGACGAGCCCGAAACTCTGCCCTCGTATACCGTGGTGACTGCGGATATTACGGCGGCGACGATAAGAATAATTATCATCGGGTCGGCGAGCTGTTCGAGGAACCGCCTGATAAGTGATTTCGGCTTCGCCTGCGCCAATTTGTTTTTGCCGTATTTTTCAAGACGGCGCTCGGCTTCGGATTGCGTAAGTCCGTTTTCCGAGCTCTCTGTCCGCTCGAACACCTCGCGGACATCTTCAAGATAGTATTTCACCTTTGTGCCTCCTTTTAGGTTAAACAAAAAAGACCTTCGACAGACTTATGTCTGCCAAAGGTCTTGCTTCAAACGCATTCAATGCATATGTCTGCTGCCAGCCGGGTTCGACCGGTTATCACGGCCGACACAGCGGTTGGTGACAGCGAGATGGGCTTTCGCCCATAGCTACTCCCCAATGGATATGCATTTATCATACCCCGTAAAAGAGAAAATGTCAATTAACAATTTATAAATTTTTATCGGACTTCTTTATTTATTCGACAAAATCGCTATTGACAAAAGCGCAATGTGAATATATAATTATTGCGTATTCTGACAAATGTTTCTGTGGACTCGCATATTTTTGTAAGCCATTGACCGTTTGGTTCACAAAAATGTGCGGGTCCATTGCACAACATATAATGATAGAATGCAAATTTTTTCATGGAGGTACCACAATGAAGGGTACAGTCAAATGGTTCAACGCAGAAAAAGGTTTTGGCTTCATCGCTAACGATGAGGGCGGCGACGATGTTTTCGTACATTTCTCCGCTATCGTTGCAGACGGCTACAGAACTCTCACCGAGGGTCAGAAGGTCACCTTCGAGGTAGAGCCGGATCCCAAGGATTCCAGCAAGCTCAGAGCTGTCAACGTTGTCGGCGAATAATCTTCTCCAAAGTTGACGCGGGCGTCCGTTATGCGGGCGCCCGTTTTTTCATGTCTGCCTATCCACCGAAGTGCTTTTATATGGCTTCAAGGCAAAAAACGCTTTCTGTATTTAAAGGCTAAGCCTTTCTCCTCAACATATCCTCCGCAATGCTCCCTGCGAGCTCCTCCATATGCGAGAAGTCCATGGCGGATATATATATGCTCTCAAGGTCGTCATGAATACGCTTTGCGCTCACGAGGGAGTTTACAGCCTCGCCGATAAACTCACCGTAGGCTTTTTTTGTGAAGCTCAGCCGCGACATATGCCGGCGCAGCGCGGCACGGTCGGTAAAGCGCGAGGAGTTTATCTTCACCGCGCCGTCAAGCTCTGCGGGGTGAAGCCTGTTTGAGGTCACAAAGCCGAGCGACAAACCGGGGATGAGCAGGTGCTCCGGCTCGCCGTCGGGGGCAAGGGGGGACGGGCTCGTGATTATGTCGTGCCCGCCGGAGAGGGCGTATCCGCGAAGCAGGGACAGCAGGGCGGCGGAGCTTGCGATATTTTCGTCCTCGATAATATATATGCGCTCGCAGAGCCGTCTTATCGTTTCACTGAAAAAGGTTATCCCGTCCGGCGTGACTGCGGAGATCATCCTGTGACTCTCCTCGCCGATTCGACCGGTCGGCTTGCCGAACTCCCGCGATGCGATGCGTGAGGCGGTTCGCTTTATCTTTGCCGTGTCCGTGCAGCCGAGAGCAAGGCGCAGTATATCCTCGCGCAGCAGCGCGGACGCCTCAAGAAAACGCCTGCATCTGCGGTGGCACGCGGCATTTTCGTCGGTCAGCGCGATAACCTCATCCGCACGAGAGCGCAGAATGTTTTTATCCCAGAACCTGCCCAAATCGACTGTTTCCTGCGCGGCGCCCGGATATTTCGGCTCGAGCGTGTGCGGAGAGGTGCCGTCGGCTATCCAACAGTTGAGCGCGGGCGCGTATATGCCGTCGAGCGAGGCGGGGTCTGAGGAGCAGTATATCAGTTCCGTCTCTGCTCCCGCGTCCGTCAGAGCGGAGCTTATCCGCTTCATCAGGCTCGATTTGCCCGTGCCCGGACCGCCCTTTATTATGTATGTATACCCGCCCGAATGAGGCGGACAAAGCTCGCCGAAAAATGAGTGAAACCCCTCGGGCGAGCTGCACCCGAGAAAGTAGCCGATGTTATCCATAATACGCCTCCCGAAAAGTCATATTACAGAGTATTCACCGCCCGCTTGTCAGGTTACGGGAAAATATTCATTTAGATTTCTAACCCGTGCGGCAGCCTGCCGAGGTTGACAAACCGAGCTAAAAAAGGTAAAATATCACGAGTGATTAATGCGCGCCAAGCGAGCAATGCGACTATGTTTCTGAGGGAAGCGCCGCGGACGGACAGCAGAAAGTTAATAAGCAGGAAACTAACTAAAATAAAAATACAACCGGGTGTGGCGCAGCTGGGCGAGGAGGAATGCCGCCGCCGGTGGCGGATGAAGGCATTGCTCCGAGGTGAAGAAACAAGGAGCAGTGCGAGCGCACCATCGTCCTCGGCAGCTCCATATCATTCGTTTCCGCCTTTGGCGAAAACTCATTCATTGCGCGCCTCGTCCTCTCCCCAAAAAGGCAAGCCTTTTCGGGGGCACGCGTTGTGCGACTGTGTTTCTGAGGAAAGTGCCGCGGACGGACAGCAGAAAGATAACAATCAGGAAGCAACCTAAAATATAACATATAACCGGGTGTGGCGCAGCTGGTAGCGCGGGTGGTTTGGGACCATCAGGCCGCAGGTTCGAACCCTGTCACTCGGACCATGTCGAGTATTCATAACGGATTTGACTTTATGAATACTCGATTTTTTATTCAAGAACATCTCACACCGAGATTTTTCTCACCCCACCCATTCCGCAATTTTATCCGCCGTGAGATTTATCTGACGGGCGTTGTCTATAGTCGGGGTGCCGTCGCCGTCCTGCTCGCCGTAGACGCCGAAATATGCGTGGCATCCGCCGTCAATTATATATTCGGTAAGCTCCGGGAGATTGCTGCGGTATTGCTCATATTTTTCACGGTTGAGAACCCCGTCCTCGCTGCCGTAAATTGACAGCGTTTTTATATTTTCGTTCGAGAGGTCTGCGGTCGAATATGCGGCGAGGAGCAGCAGACCTTTGAAATCGCCCGGGTGTTTTTCGAGATACGCCGCCGCCATCGAGCCGCCGAGGGAGTGACCGCCTATGTACCAGTCGGTGATCTCCGGGAACAGCTCCCGTATGCCGTCCGCGGCGTTGACATCGAATACCGCGAGATTAAACGGCATCCTGACGAGCACGCAAAGTATGCCCTTTTGTGCGAGCGACTCCATGAGCGGCAGATATGCAGTGTATTCGACCTTGCCGCCGGGATAGAATATCAGTCCCTCTGTCGCGTTTTCGCCTTTACAGACTATGTTGCCGTTGTCAAGCCCGGTTATCTCGGGCTGCCGACCGTCGTGCTGAAGCTCGAACGCCTCGACTGCGGGCATTATTGCGTGGTAGTAGTCGCCGAGATAGACGGCGCACGCGCCGAAAAGCAGCGCGATGACCGCGACTGCCGAAACGATGAATATTATTATCTTTCGCTTTTTGCTGCCTGTTTTTGCCATGAAACTGCCTCCGTAGGGTTTTGAATCGATTATATCATACCGCATACGAAAACCCAAGAAAAAATCTGTTGCAGTTTTTTTCGTCCTCGGTTATGATATTATCGTAAAGGAGTGCTGTTATGTTTTCGGAAAAATTTATCTGTGCGGGCTATGATTATACAACCTATACATCCCATGTTCCCGCGCCATATTTCAGAAAGACTTTTGAGATAGACGGCGAAGTCAAAAAGTGCATTATTACGCTGACGGGACTCGGATTTTATGAGCTCTATGTCAACGGGCAGAGGCTGACAAAAGGCATTTTAGCCCCGTATATCTCGAACCCCGACGATCTTGTTTACTACGACGAATATGACATAACCGAGAGCCTCGTGCCGGGCAAAAATGTTCTCGGCATCATGCTCGGCAACGGAATGCAGAATGCGCCCGGCGGTCAGATCTGGGATTTTGATATCGCGCCGTTCAGGGGTGCGCCGCGCACGGCTTTCTGCGTCTCGACGGAGTATATTGACGGCGGAATTGATATTTTCGAGGCTGACAGTTCAGTCAAAACCGCACCCTCACCGGTAATTTTCGACGACCTGCGCTGCGGATGCTACTACGACGCACGCCTCGAAATTTCCGGCTGGGCTGAGCCTGATTTTGACGACGGCGCGTGGAAAAACGCCCTGCCTGCGGAGACTCCGCGCGGCGAAAAGTGCCTGTGCGAGGCGGAGCCGATAGTGCCCGTGCGCGAGATAAAGCCGGTTCTGATAAGAAAATGCAGGCTCAGGGAATACATAACCCGCGGTGACGTCGTCAAAGAGGTCAAAAAGGTCGCGAGCGGCGAGCGCGACGGCTTTTTATATGACTTCGGCGTGAACTCGGCGGGCACCGTGAGGCTCAGGATAAGCGGCGAGCGCGGGCGGCAAATCGATTTGCAGTTCGGCGAATATTTTGCGCCCGACGGCGAGCCGGACACGAGCAACATCGGCTTCTATCCTGCCGGATATTCCCAGCGCGATGTGTATATACTTAAAGGCGGGGGCGAAGAGACTTTCGAGCCGGTGTTCACCTATCACGGCTTCAGATACTGCGTGGTGCTCGGCATAACCGAGCAGGAGGCGACCGCCGATCTTTTGACCTTTGTTGTGCAGAATTCTGCTCTGCGCGAGATAGGTTCGTTTGCCTGCTCCGACGGGGTGACAAATAAATTGCAGGCGATGACGAGAAACTCCGACCTCTCGAATTTCTATTATTTCCCGACCGACTGCCCGCACCGTGAGAAAAACGGCTGGACGGGCGATGCCGCTCTCTCCGCCGAGCACATATTGATGAACCTCGATGCCGTTAACAGCTACCGCGAATGGCTTCGCAATATCCGCGCCGCACAGCGTGCGGACGGAGCGCTGCCCGGCATAGTGCCGACGGGCGGCTGGGGCTTTGAGTGGGACAACGGTCCCGCGTGGGACGCTGCGCTGACATATATTCCGTATTTCTGTTATATTTTGCGCGGCGACAGAGAGATAATCGAGGAGAATGCAACGGCGATATTCCGCTACTGCGAGTATATCTCGCGCCGCCGCGACGAGCGCGGGCTTGTAGCGATTGGGCTGGGCGACTGGTGTCCGGTGACGAGTGTCAAATCTCCGCTCGAATTTACGGACAGCGTGACCTGCATGAGTATTCTCGAGAAAGCCGCATATATTTTCTCGCAGCTCGGACTTTCGCTCGAACGCGAGTTCTGCGAAAAGCTCCGTGACGAGATAAGAAGTGCCGTGAGGCGGTATCTGATAGACTTCGGCACCATGACCGCGATAGGCTCCTGCCAGACCTCGCAGTCGATGGCGATATATTACGATGTGTTCGCTCCCGGCGAAAAGCCCGAAGCGTTCAAGCAGCTTCTTGAGATAATCAAACGGCGCGATGACCATGTCGACGCGGGCATACTCGGTATGCGAGTGCTGTTCAGGGTGCTCTCCGACTTCGGCGAAGCCGACCTTGCTTTTAAAATGATAACCCGCCCGGACTACCCGTCCTACGGAAACTTCGTTGAGCGCGGGCTTACGGCTCTGCCCGAGGATTTTCTGCGCGAGGAGGACAGACCCAATTCGCAAAACCACCATATGTTCGGCGACATTTCCGCATGGTTTATTGAATATATCGGCGGCATCCGCGTCAATCCTTTCCTTGCAGACCCGTCCGAGGTCGAGATATCGCCCGTGTTTATTCAAAAGCTTGACAGCGCCGAGGCTTCGTATGAGACGGTCGGCGGCAAGGTGAGCGTCAAGTGGCGCAGAACATCTATGGGCATAGCACTCGATATCTCTGCGGACAGCGGGGTTCACGGGCGCATAAGACTGCCCGACGGCTATGCGTTCGCACACGGGCGCGGCAGCCTCGAGGAGCTGAGCAGCGGAACATTTGAGATAATCGGAGAGTGAAAACAGGAGGTACAAATGAGAGAGAAGATACTTTTTGTCAATTCCTGCGTGCGCGGGGAGAATGAATCGCGCACCCTGGCGCTCGCCAAAGCAGCACTCAGCCGACTTGACGGCGACATTGAGGAGATACGCCTTGCCGATGCAAAATTGAAGCCGCTCGATGCGGCGGGACTCGCGAAGCGTGCCGAAAGCGCGGAAAAAAACGACTTCTCCGACCCGGTCTATGACTGCGCGAAGCAGTTCGCCGCCTGCGACACCGTCGTTATCGCCGCGCCGTTCTGGGACTACAGCTTCCCGTCGTTTCTCAAAATTTATATCGAAGCCCTGTGCGTCGGCGGGCTGACCTTTCTCTACGGCAGCGACGGCGTTCCGATAAGCTATTGCAGGGCAAAAAGGCTGATATATATCACCACCGCAGGCGGATACATCGGCGATGCGAACCTGGGCTTTGACTATGTAAAGACGGTCACAAGCTCGTTCTTCGGGATAGAGAGCTTCAGCTTTTTCAGCGCGGAGGGACTTGATATCCTCGGCAACGACCCCGCAGCGATATTGAAGGCGACGCAGGAGAGGATAGAGCGCGAGCTTTGATTTTGAGAAAAATTAACAGGGGAAATATTTTTCGCAAAGGCATGATGTTTCCGAAACACAATTAAAACTAATTTATTTTGCGGTAAAATTATTTCAGATGCAGCCGATATATTGATATTTTATATTGACAAACGCTCGAAGGGGGATCGCAATGAAGAGGGTAACGGCAGTTTTATTGGTTCTGTTGACGGTGCTCGCGGCATTTTCCGCCTGCTCCGCAAGCACAGTCCATACGGTGACATTTGACAGCTCGGGCGGAACGCAGATAAAAACCCAGCATATCCGCGACGGCGAAGCGGCGCAAAAGCCGTGGGATCCGCACAAGGAGGGCTTCACCTTCATCGAGTGGCAGTATAACGGCGAGGCGTTCGATTTCAGCACCGCGATAACGGGGGACATAACCCTTGTTGCGTCCTACAGCGCAGACGAGGGCACGGATATAGTCCTGCTCGTGCTCTGCTACGGCGACGGCAGGGAGAACGAGATAATCGAGATAAAGCGCGGCGAAGCGGCGTTTGCGCCGCCGACTCCCGAGCGCGAGGGGTATAAATTCGAGGGCTGGTTCGACGGCGACACCGAGTTCGATTTTTCAACGCCTATAAACGACGACCTGAACCTCAGCGCGAAATGGAAATCGACGGGGAAGACCGAGAGCGAAACCGAAGCGCAGACTGTGACAGCGGAGGATGCCACGCAGAAATATTCCCAAACCGCAGCAAAGTATACGGGCAGATGGTATCTCGACGGATACGCGGATATATATGTAGATGTGTCGAGCTCTGCGAACGGTATGAATCTGCGCTCGCATAATTTCTCGCTTCCCTCATCCTCGGGCAGCGTTGCGGCGTATACGCTCTATCCCTCGAAGTCGCTTTCGTCCTCGGGCGGCAGCTGGGGCAACTCTGCTTCGGTGCCGTTCGACTCGTGGGAAAGTGCGCTTAGTGCAAATAAAATAATCCTCGGCAGCAATCGCTTTTATATCAATAACAAAAAATTCGTGAAAGCTCCCGGCACGAAGGACAGATACACAGGCACCTGCTACAGGGAGGCGCTCGGAGTATGGTATCTGTTCAACAATCCCGATTCCACAATTGAAATATATACCGCGCAGAGGGGCAGCGGCGAGACGGGCGACCGCTTCGGCATAAAGGCTGTTAATTTCGACCTCGTGACGCTGAGCACATATACAAAGTCCTCAACGGGCGGCGGATATGCGGACAGAAAGAGCGACTGGGACAACTATGGGATATCCGTGAGCAACGGCGTTCTGACGATAAAGAACAAGAACGGCACGAGGGCTTTTTACAGCAAAAAAAAATATCAGAGCGTGACCGGCGTCAAATTGAGCGCAACGGAAGCGAGACTCAGAGTCGGGCAGACCAAGGTGCTCACCGCAACCGTCAGCCCCGCCGATGCATACGACAAAAGCTATACATGGTCAAGCGACAACCCGTCGATAGCGGAGGTCTCGGGCGGCATAGTAGCGGCAAAAAAAGAGGGAACGACAAACATCAGAGTCACTACGAAGGACGGCAACCGCGTGGCAGTCTGCAAGGTGACGGTATATATCGAACATGTTACGGGCGTTACCCTGAGTTCGACCTCACTCGACTTGACGGTCGGCGATTCGAGGCAGCTTTGGGCGACCGTCGCTCCGCGCAGCGCGGCGAATCAGAAGGTCACATGGTCGAGCAGCAACAGTGATGTGGCGGCGGTCTCAAGCTCCGGGCGCGTCACGGCAAAGGCGAAGGGCACAGCCGTGATAACCGTAAAGACCGAGGACGGCAACAAGACCGCTTCATGCACCGTGACCGTCACGAATCCGGCTCTCGCAGCCGTTGCGGCGGCGCAGGTGTCGAACAACGGCACGGTATCGCCGCAGATACACGCATCTGCGCTCGTCTCCGGCGGAACGGGAAAATATACGGCCTATAAAATAAAAATATTCCTAAACGGCGAGCTCATGGCGGAAAAATCCGAAAAGAATATGACATATACTCCGAAGGAAAGCGGAATGTACACGGTGGAGGTCACCGTCACCGACTCCGACGGGGAAACGGCGAGCGGAAAGATGCTCATCGGCGTGTCCGTGACCGAGCCGACAACGGAGGCGACGGTCACTCTCGAACCCGTGCCGGATTAAAAATAAAATGAAAATAAAAAAGACTGTCGCAGATATTGCTTCTGCGGCAGTTTTTTGCTCGTTTTACGCCTGATAAGTCTCCATGAAGCTGTTGACATCGCTCTCGCAGGAGCGCATGGCGAGTATCGTCTGCCCGAAGAGCCTGTCGAGCTCCCAGCCGAGCCTCTCGGCGCCCGTGCGGATAACCTCGCGAGAGCAGCCCGCGGCGAACTTTTTGTCCTTGAACTTCTTCCTGAGACTCGAAACCTCCATGTCCGTCACGCTCTTTGACGGGCGCATCAGCGCCGCCGACCAGACAAGCCCCGTCAGCTCGTCCGCCGCGAAGAGCACCTTTTCCATCTCATGAACAGGCTCGATATCGACGCAGATGCCGTAGCCGTGGGAGCAAATTGAATATATCATATCGTCGCCGACTCCGCCCGCCTTGAGCAGCTCGGGAGCTTTCTTGCAGTGCTCCTCCGGATAGAGCTCAAAGTCGATGTCGTGCAGCAGTCCGACTATTCCCCAGTATTCCTCCTCGTCCGCGTAGCCGAGCTCCTTTGCGTACCAACGCATGACGCCCTCGACGGTCAGCGCGTGACGGATATGGAACGGATCCTTGTTGTATTTTTTCAGAAGCCCGAATGCCTCGTCCCTTGTAATTTTACTCTCTCTCATTTTTGTCGTCTCCTTGTGATTTGTGTCAGAAGGCAAGCCCCAGCTGCCCACCTCCGATTGGCTATTATACCACCAATTCGGTAGGCTTTCAAGCGCTGCCCGTTATTTTATGTCGAGCTTCATAAGAGCACTTTGATTTATCGAAAACAGCAGGTCAACGAGTACGCCCGCGTCAACGCAATAGTCCGAGCGCATCCATTGGATTATAACGCCCGTGCTGCCGTTGAGGATATAAGAGTAGATATACTGCTCGAGCTCCTTGGGAAGAACCATGTCGAGATTCTCTATAAACTGGATTATCGACTGCTGCATGAATTTGGAGCGGAATGCAGGGTCTGCGGAGTCAACGAGCAAGGTGCGAAACGGCTTGTCGTTTTCTTTGATATACATCAAAAAAGAGAGGATATATCTGTGTGCGCCGATGTCGTTTTCCGCGCCTATTTTTTTCAAGTGGTCCTGAGTTGCTTCGAGCAGCTCGTTTTCGACCTCTTCGAGCAGCTCCTTCGGCTCAGAGTAGTGCGCGTAAAAAGTCGAGCGATTGAGGTCTGCGCGCTCACACAGCTCCCTTACGGATATTTTTGTTACCGAGCCTTTTTCGCTCAGAAGATCCATAAGAGCGTTTTTGAGCAATATTTTTGAAAGTCTCGTGCGCTGATTATTTTTTGTGTTCATATTATCCCGCCACTTTCAGATGATTTTGTCGGTTTCATAACAGCTATTAACAAAACTGATGATTGTTAATCCGACACGGTGTAGATATAATAGAAGTGTAATATAAACAGTCCGATCTGTCAAGAGGTCGGAATGCCAAGGAGAGACAAAAAATGAAGAACAGACTGCTCGACAAGAGGGCGTTTGATTCGCGCCTGACCTCGCCCGATGTTACGGCGAAGGAGAAGTGGCTGGGTTATCTGCTCGGTCCGTCCGGTGCGCTGCTTTTAAACGCCGTGCTCGCGACCTATCTCAATGTCTATTATACCGATGTCCTGAACCTCACCACCGTGTGGGGCGGCGTGTTCCTCACCGTGTTCCCGATAGTGTCGAAGATAATAGACGCCATAACGAACATAATTATGGGCTACATCATTGACCGCACGCACACCAAGCAGGGCAAGGCACGCCCGTGGCTCCTGCTCTCCGCACCGCTTGTCGCCGTGACGGGCATATTGCTTTTTGTCGTGCCCTCAAAAAATCAGACGGTGCAGGCGATATGGGTCATGCTCTCGTATAATCTGTTCTATTCGTTCGCCTATACGATTTATAACATGAGCCACAATCTTATGGTTCCGCTCTCGACGAGAAATATCGAGCAGCGCGGCTCGCTCTCGGTTTTCAATCAGATATCGACAATCATGATGAGCGGCATAATAGTTGCGCTCATATTCCCCATGCTTATAATGCCGCAGCTCGGCGTTGACAAATCAAAGTGGATAGTCACAATGAGCATTCTCTCGTGCATCGCGCTGCCGATGACACTTATGGAATATTATTTTACCAAGGAGCGCATTACCCTTGAGGGCGGTGAGCAGGAGGAAAAGAGCGTTGCGATGGCGACGCAGCTCAAGGCGATTTTCAGCGACAAATATATGATAATAATTTTCATATATTTTCTCATTTTTACCGCCGGCTCGACCATCAAAAATATCTCGCTCGTCTATTTCTCGAATTATGTCCTCGGTACATATAACGACGGCAAGACCCAGACCATGCTCTCCGTTATCGGCGGAATCCCGATGGGCATCGGCATTTTCGCCGTCTGGCCGCTCGCGAAAAAATTCGGCAAGCGCAACCTGACGGCAGTCGGCTTTGTTTTCTATGCAGTCGGCTCGGCTATATGCTGGCTCGCGCCGACGAACATGGCGGTAGTGCTTATCGGTCAATTTATCAAGAATATCGGAGGTCTGCCGTGCTCCTATGTTTTCATGGCGCTGTTCGCGGATGTGCTCGACCATGTAGAGTGGAAAAACGGCTTCAGGTGCGACGGGATAGCGATGTCGATATACAACACAATCGCCGTTGCGAGCGTGGGGCTGTGCACGGGTGTGTTCAATCTTATTCTCTCGAAGTCCGGCTATGCGGCACCCTACACCGATGCGGCGGGGCAGCTCATCGCCGTGCAGTCGGAGAGCGTCAAGAGCGCGATAACCTTTACCTTCGTAGGACTTGAGACAATAACCGGTATTGTCCTTGCGATACTTCTGCTGTTTTTGAATGTAGAAAAGAATATCGCCGAGGAGCAGGAGGAGATAAGGCAGAGAAACGGGGAGGCAGCTGATGAAAGCCGTAAAGCTTAAAACAGAATATCTTAAAAACCCTCTGGGGATAGATCTTGCAAACCCGCGCTTGATGTGGAACTGCGAGGGCGGAAAGGCGCAGAGCGCATATAGAATAATCGCTTTAGACACACGCGGCAATATTTTGTGGGACAGCGGCAAGGTTAAATCTCCGCAGATGGCGTTTATCTCATATCCGCTTGATACTCCGTCGCGCCTGAGAGTGAACTGGAAAGTGAAGCTCTGGGACGAAAACGGGCTTGAGGGCGAGTGGAGCGAGCCTGCGTTCTTTGAAGTCGGGCTCAGATACGCGTCCGACTGGAGTGCGAAGTGGATAACCGGAAATTACAGCGTCAACAGAAAACAGCGTTATCCGGTCGATTGCTTCAAAAAAGAATTCGAGTGCAAAAAGCCGATTTTATCGGCGCGGCTTTATATGACTGCCTGCGGACTTTATTCGGCACGGATTAACGGCGTTGATTGCTCGATGCCGCTCGCGCCCGGGGTTACGGAATACAGAAAGCGCATACAGTATCAGACCTATGACGTGACATCTCTCCTTTGTGAGGGCGGAAATATAATCTGCGCCGAGCTTGCCGATGGCTGGTACAGGGGCAGCGTCGGCGCGTGGGGACTCAAAAATCAGTACGGCACCGAGACAAAGCTGCTCGCGCAGCTCGAGATAAAATATACAGACGGCACGGCGCAGACCGTTGTGTCGGACGGCTCGTGGCTTTGGAGCAGCGACGGTGCGATACGCTTCGCCGACAACAAGGACGGCGAGCGGGTCAACGCGAACAAAACGCCGTCATACAGCCGCCCCGCGAAAGAGACGAAGTGCAAGGTCGTGCCGAGCGCGTCGAACAACTTTCCGATAGCCGAAAAGGAGTGCTTCAAGCCCCGATTATCCGTCACTCCGAGCGGGAAAAAGCTGCTCGACTTCGGGCAGAACATGGCGGGCTATGTCGAGTTTGAGATAAACGCCCGCGAGGGGCAGAAAATCACCCTCGAATTCGGCGAGCTTCTGCGCGGCGGCGAGCTGACGCTCGATAATATCCAGTGCAAAAACAAACACAAGACAACGCCCTTGCAGAGAGTCGAATATATCTGCAAGGAGGGCAAAAACCGCTACAAGACGAGGTTTGCTATATTCGGTTTTCAATATGTCAGCGTCGATACGGATATAGATATCAGCCCCGACTGCTTCACCGCCATAGCCGTCTATTCCGACATGGAGGAGACGGGGTATTTCAACAGCTCAAACGAGCTGCTCAATAAATTCGTCGAGGCGACAAAGTGGTCGGCAAAAGGCAACTCGACCGACCTGCCTACAGACTGCCCGACCCGCGAACGCCACGGTTGGACGGGCGACGCGCAGATATTCTGCAAAACCGCGAGCTATCTTTTTGACTACGCGCCCTTTGCCGAAAAATTCGTGCGCGATATGTGTGACGAACAGCTCGGAAACGGCAATTTCCGCCAGATAGCCCCGCGCGGCGGAGTGGATTTCTATATGACTTTTATGGACGGCTCGCCCGGCTGGTCCGATGCGGGCGTGTTCATACCGTACAGGCTCTATAAGCAGTACGGCGACAGAAAAATTCTCGAGCGTTTTTATCCCAATATGCGTGCCTTTGCCGAATATAAAATAAAGACCCTCGGCAAGTGGTATCCGACCGCTCTGCCGACGGGAGTGGGGCTCAGGAATTTCCGCAACATTTCAAATTACCGCCAGTCCTACGGCGAATGGGCGGAGCCCGCCGATGTCAAGGCTCTTAAATTTACGGATTTCGTCAATCCGCATCCCGAAGAGACAACGGCTTACATAGTCTATATGCTCGAAGCAATGGCTGATATAGCCCGCGTCCTCGGCAGGGATAATGACCGAAAGCGCTATGAGAAGAACGCTGCAAGGGCGAGAAGCGGCTACAGTGCGCTCGTCTCCACGAAAAAATTCTCGCTCGATACCGATCGCCAGGCAAAGCTCGTGCGCCCGCTTTATATCGGTCTGCTCAATGAGAGACAGACGGAATATGCAAAAAAGCGGCTCATCAAAGCCCTTGATAACTATTCGTGGCGGCTCGGTACGGGCTTCCTCTCGACTCCGCTGATACTGAGCGTTCTGGCGGATATTGATATTGAATATGCCTACCGTCTGCTTGAAAACGAGCAGATGCCCGGCTGGCTGTTCATGCCCAAGAACGGCGCGAACACCGTCTGGGAGTCGTGGGAGGGCACGGCGGCGCAGGGCGGCATAGCCTCGCTTAACCACTATTCCAAGGGCGCGGTGTGCGAGTGGCTGTTCGGCACGATGTGCGGAATAAATATCGCGGGGGAGAACAGATTCAAAATATCCCCGCGCCCCGGCGGACATTTTGAGTTCGCCGAAGCGGGCTATGACAGCGTATACGGGCGCATTTTCGTGCGCTGGGACAAAACGGACGGGGGATATAAATACAAAATATCCGTCCCGTCGAACTGCCAAGCGGATATAATTCTGCCCGACGGAAAAAAGACGACCGTCGGAGCGGGTGAATATGAATTCTGAGGAGGAAAATCTATGAAAAGATCGACAGCCGCCGTCATGGCAACCTTAATCCTGCTGGTGTCGCTGCTGTGCGCTTGCGGGAAGGATGAAACAAAAACAAATACCGACACCACCGGCGAAGCACAGACGAGCGCGGACGGGCAGATAATTGCGGACACGACCGCACTGCCTGAGGACAGCACCGTGCAGGAGAGCGAGACGGACGCAGCTCAGTCAGCCGATTCCGCAAAGCCCGCCGAGACGGGTGCACAGCAGGTCACTGCCGCACCCTCGAAGAGCACAAAAGACTGGAATAAAGCGGAGATAATCGCCTATTTCAACACCGGCGCGAACAGGGTCAAGTACAGTGCAAAGTCCGTCACCCGCAATTATACCGAGACGAAGAACGATGCAGACAAGACCGAGCTCCCGAAAGCCATAGACGCAGTCGGCAAGAGCGCGATGAAAACCTTCATGAAGCGCGACGACAAGGCGCTTGTCATGACGAGCAAAGATGATATCAAAACGGTGTTCCCCGTCGGCGGCAAGGACTGGGTCAGCAAGCTTACAGCATCCGATGTCAAGAGCGCAGCGATAGAGGACAAGGGCAGCGAATATCAGATAACCCTGACCTTCGGCACCGAAGTCAACCCATCGGGCGATAAGGGCTACGCCGCGGCGTTCGGCGTGCTGACCGCCGACATGGTGAATTTCGATTATCCCGGACTCTCGCTCAGCGATCAGAAATTCACTTATTATAACGGCACCATCTCAGCAAGGTTCGACAAGTCCACCGGCAACATGGTCTATGCCCACTATGACTATCCCGTTATCATTGAGCTCACGGCGCATCTGCTCGGCTCAAACACAAATGTAAAGGTCGGCATGACGACGATAAACGACTTCACGATAAAATATTAAAATTTACACCCCCGAAAAACAAAATGTCCCGCACATCGCTGTACGGGGCATTTTGCGTATATTAAGCGCTTTCTTTATTTAGTCTTGTCTGTCAGTCGAGGGTCTTAACGAGCTCCTTGAGGTAAGCCTTGAAGCTCTCGCCTATTTCGGGATGCTTGAGAGCGACTTCGCAGTTTGCCTTCATGATGCCGAGCTTGTTGCCCATGTCGTAACGGATTCCGTCGAAGTCATAGGCGACGAGGTCGCCTCTTGCGCCGAGCTCGCTCATGACATCGGTCAGATACATCTCCTCGCCGGGCTTTACATCGTTGAGTCCCTTTTCGAGCATACCGAATACCTCGGGCGGGAGAACGACTCTGCCGAGAATGGCATAGTTCGACATGACCTGCTCGGGGGTGGGCTTCTCGATTATCTTGTGGCAGCTCATTGCGCGTCCCTCGAGAGGGGTGACATCGAGCGAGCAGTACATCGAAATGAGCTCGTCGGGAACCTCCTTGACGCCGACAACGCCCTTGCCGTACTTCTCATATGCTCTGCAGAGCTGAGCGGTCACGGGGTCGTCGCTGACGGTCACATCGTCGCCGTAGAGCACTGCGAACGGCTCGTCGCCGACAAAGCTCTTGCCGCAGAGAATGGCGTGACCGAGACCCTTGGTCTCCTTCTGGCGGATGAAATATATATTAGCAAGGTTGGCGACCGCCTTGACCTCTTCGTAGATCTTCTCCTTGTTCTTCTTGCCGGCAAGATTTGCCTCAAGCTCAAACGAGTGGTCGAAGTGATCTTCTATAACGCCCTTGCCGCGGTTGGTTATGATGAGTATATCCTCGATGCCCGCCGCAACAGCCTCTTCAACAAGATACTGGATAGCCGGCTTATCGACGATGTTGAGCATCTCCTTCGGAACTGCCTTGGACGCGGGGAGAACTCTTGTGCCGAGACCTGCCGCAGGAATAATAGCCTTTTTGACTTTCATTTTTGCACCAAACCTTTCATTTATTTTATAAGCATCTCTACTAAATACAACAGTAGGTTGTATACTATAGAATAACCTATATAGCCCGCAAAAGCAAGCAAAATCGATGTTCCGCCCTTTCTCATCGTCGCCGCCTCAAATGCGCGGTCGTCGGGGAAAGCCGCACGGAGCTTCTTGACCTTTGCCGTGACGCTGCGCTTATAGAGAGGATTCGCGATAAAGCCGGCGACAACATGCATAATAAGCTGTATGACGAGCATCGGGATTATCGGCACCAGCGCAGACGCCACAGTCCGGAACGCCGCCGTTATATCCGCCTGAGAAGAGGTGTATATCGCCTCGGAATATGCCTGATATGCCGTCGTGAAAGACTCAACCTTTGAGGTAAACGGCAGAGCCACGGCGAGCATCAGACCCATGAATATGAGCCCCGCGCTCCAGAGCTTGCGGAAGAACATCCAATAGGGGCTGAAGAAAAACGCCGCCCAGTTGAAGGTTATTTTCTTTTCGTTTTCCGCCATCGCCTTGAACTTCGGGATATATCTCGCGCTTGCCGACTGCACCGTGCAGGCGATATCCTTGACCTTCGCGCCGTCTATCTCGCTCTCCGGGTCGAGGGTTATGCCGTAGAGGAACGGATTGCCCGCCTCACCGGCGTTGAAGAACGGGTTGAACGGCTGAGCGCCGCCCGCAGTCAGGGGTGCGCCGCAGCTTGTGCAGCTGAGCGAATTCGGGGCGTTCTCCGCGCCGCAAACGGGACAAAACTGAGTGCTTTTTTTGTTCTCGGTCTGCTCCTCCGGTCGGGGCTCGGCTCTGTATCCGGCGGCTTCGGGCTGCCAGACATAGCCTTCGGCGTGGCGCGAGGCGTTGACGCACTCGCCCCTCTCGTCCCAGCACACGCGGTGCTGAGGTGTGCCGCAGACCGGACAGACGACAATATCGTCGTCGTTGTCGAAGTCCCTGCCGCAGGCGGGGCATTTCTGACCGTTGAAATCCATAGTTTTTCCTTTCACCTTTCCGATGGATACTGTTCTCCATCTTCCGTTCCGATTATATCACAAAGACCAACGATTATTGTAGACGAAATTGAGATAAATTTCAATTATTATGTGAACAAATAACGATTTTTAGCCGTTTTTTATTTTTGTAGCAAAAAGCTTCCGAGCAGGACTTTATCTATAATCTATAGTCTATGGTCTATCGTCTACAGTCTCGTCTCACGCTTTGCATATCCGTGTTCTGCCGTTTGTACAACTTGTGCCGTCGGCATCGGCGGCGGGGCGTCGAGTCGCCGCCCCCTACTGAGACTCAAATAGCATTGTCCAAAAGCTCCTCTAAGAGGGGACTTTATCTATAATCTATAGTCTATCGTCTATGGTCTACGAACTCACTTCACATTTCTCCACAGCGTTCTGTCGAGCGAGCGGTACTGCACCGCCTGCGAGATATGGTCGGAGTTCACCGCTTCGCTGCCGTCAAGGTCGGCGACTGTGCGTGCGATGCGCAATATTTTGTCATATGCCCTCGCGGACAGCTCAAGCTTTTCAAACACTTTTTCGAGCAGGAGCATGCCCTCGGGAGTCGGGCGGCAGAATTTTTTCGTTTGCGCCGCGTCCATCTTTGCGTTGCAGGAAATGCCGCTGCCCTTGAGACGCTCGGTCTGAATGGCACGCGCCGCGTTGACTCGCTTTCTGATATCCGCGGAGCACTCCTCCTGCGAGGTGCCGGACAGGCTCGAAAACTCAACGGGCGGCACCTCGATATGAATGTCCAATCTGTCGAGCAGGGGTCCCGAAAGGCGCGAAAGATACCGCTGAACGGACTGCTGGGTGCAGGTACACCTGCGGGTCGGATGACCGTAATATCCGCAGGGGCACGGGTTCATCGCGCAGACTATCATTGCCGAGCACGGATACGACAGTGACGCGGAGACGCGTGAAATGGTTATCTTCGAGTCCTCCATCGGCTGGCGCAGAACCTCCATTGCCTGGCGCGAAAACTCCGGCAGCTCGTCTAAAAACAGCACGCCGTTGTGCGCTAAGGATATCTCGCCCGGGCGCGGGATAGTGCCGCCGCCGGAAAGTCCGGCGGGTGAGACCGTATGATGAGGCGAGCGGAACGGCCGCTGAGTCATCAGCGAAACGCCGTCGGGCAATGCGCCCGCGACGGAATAAAGCTTCGTCGTCTCAAGGCTCTCGTCAAAGGTCATATCCGGCAATATTGACGGCAGACGCTTTGCGAGCATACTTTTGCCCGAGCCGGGCGGACCGACCATGATTATATTGTGACCGCCCGCAGCGGCTATCTCAAGTGCGCGTTTTACCTCCGCCTGACCTCTGACATCGCGAAAGTCGGGCGCAAATTCATCCGGCGCGTAGCTGTCTCTGAAATCGTCGAACCTCGCGGGCTCTGTTATCTCTTCGGCGCGCAGGTGCTTTATCAGCTTCTCGACGCTCCTGACGGGAATGACCTCGATACCCTGAACGACCGAGCTTTCGGCGGCGTTCTCCGTCGGGACGAACACGGTTTTTATGCCGCTCTTTGCGGCGGTTATGACCATGGGCAGCGCACCGTCAACGCGGCGGACGAGTCCGTCGAGCGACACCTCGCCGATAAATGCCATGCTGTCGGAGTCAAAGCTTATCTGCCTGCCGGCCTTGAGCAGAGCCATGAGAATGGGCAGATCGTATACCGAGCCCTCCTTGCGCGTGTCTGCGGGCGCCAAATTCACCGTAATGCGGCTGACGGGAAATGCAAAGCCCGTATTTTTGATCGCCGAGCGAACCCTGTTCTTTGCTTCGCTTATCGCGGCGTCGGGCAGTCCGACTATATCGAATCTCGGCAGACCCTGCGAGAGATCCGCCTCGACCTGAACCATGTAGCTGTCCATGCCGAAAAGCCCCATGCTGTTTATCCGTGCAAACAAATTCATCCCCCCCATTTGCCAATGAAAAGTCCCCCGAGCTGCCTCGGAGGACTCCCTTCAGTTTTTGTCAGTCTGCCTCGGCAGTGGTCGTGGTCGAAGGATCGGTCCAGTCCATCTCGTACTTGTCGCCGTAGGTGTACTCGAACGAGCAGGGAAGAGTGCCTATTTCGGCAAGGGTGCCCTCGCCGGTTATTGTGGTCGTGATCTTCTCGGTTCTTATGTACTCAACGGACGCAACGGTATTGTCCTCCGTATTGATGACGCAGATTATCTTGCACTCGGTGTAGGTCAGGGACTCGATATCGGTGAAGCTGAGATAGCCCTTGAGCTTCTCTCTGAACTCCTTGACTGCCGCCGCCTTATCCTCCTCGGAGCCGAGATTGAATGCCTTTTTGACAAGCTCGACATCGGGCTCCTTTATGACGAGGGTCAGCGTGCGCTGGCTGTTGTCGTCGTTCGCCGTTATCTCGGCAGACTCAACATCGGCTGCGGTCAGTTGGCTCGACCAGCTTTCGCCGGACACGGGGAAGAGAGCGGTCAGATCGTCGCCGTACTTTGTCTCGGCGTTTCTGCTCTTTTCAAAAGCACTCCTTGTGCCGTCGAAGATGTACTTCTTGAGTGTGGGAACGGCCTTTTCGAGCAGGGTATTGCGCTCGCCGTCCTCTGTGCCGCAGATGACATTGGAGACATTCTCGGTGCTCTGGAACTTCTTAACAGCGGGCTTTTTGACCTTGACGGCGTTTATTACGCTGTTGTAGTAGTTGACCATTGCCTCCTTGCCGACGGGCATCTCGGACATCGCGGTAACGGTAGTCTCCTCAGTGTCGGTGGTGCCGGCATCGCACGCCGCAAACGAGAATAGCATTGCTGCCACAAGTACGAGCGCACATACGGCATAGATCTTTTTCTTCATGAAGGATTAATCCCCTTTCTTTTTTTAGCGGAAGCGCACAAAACCGGATTATGCTGCGCCGCAGTTCCGCTGCTCTTTAGACTGAATTATTATAACACATTAATTTAAATTATTACAGTAAAAATTAGCAGTACCGCCTATTTTTGTCATATTTATTGAAAAACAGGCGGCATATTTGGCGATAATATACAAACAATCAGTTCGGAAGACCCTTTTCATCGAAGAAAAACGCAGTCTCAAGCGCAACGCCGAGGACGGCTTCTATCGTTTTTATGTCGAGATTGTCCGCAGTGTCGAGCCTAGTGTGGTAATATCTCGCCGGAGCGGGATCCATTGCGGCTATCGAAACGGCCTTCATGCCGGACTGAGTGACTGCGGCGGCGTCGGTCGCGCCGAAGAAAACGCTCTTGTAGGGCATGTCGAGTCCCGTCTGCTTTGCCGCCTCCCTGACGAGCGCACACGCGCCCCCGTCGTTCCTGACGGTGCCGGTGAGGTCGCGGGAATATATCGCCATAAAGTCGTAATCGCGTATGGTGTCGAGCCCGACAAACACGGTCTCAACATCGCCCAGCTCATCCTTGTGTGCCTTGCAGAAGGCCTTTGCGCCGCGCAGTCCCGCCTCCTCAGAGCCGGTGAGCACGACCCAAACCTCGGTGTTTTCAAAGCGGATGTCGTGCTGCTGCATATATTTGACGACCGCCATTGAAATAAAGCAGCCGGTCAGGTCATCGTTTGCGCCCATGACGGGTCTCCTCTTATTTTCAAAGAAGAGCGCAACGAAGAGGATAGGTATCCACGCGAGGAAGACATATCTCAGAATGTTGAGCGCACCGCTGTCCGCTATGGAGAAGCCGTTACCTGCGGCGATAGCCCAGATGTTGAGCACGAGTCCGAGCAGGATGCCGACAAAGCTCAGACCGATTATCGGAACGAGCAGCTTCGGTCCGCCGTAATAGGTGAATCTCCACTCGTTGGCACTGTCCGAATGACCGGAAAAGATTATTCGGCGCTTGACTTCGCCCTTGGGCCTTCTGACGGCAACGACATTGTGCGACGTCTTTTTGGGGAAGAACGGGTCGAGCAGCTTTTTGTAGAGCAGGAACTCCGCGATTGCGAATATCAGCGAGAGTGCGCTGAGAATCAACGATATGACGCTCATTCCGAAGAAGAAAAGGACTATGGCGGCGATCATCATGATGCCGTCCGCGAGTATCCAGCCGAGGAACGCGCCGGGGTGAACGTCAAAGGGCTCGATATCCACCTTGTCGCACGCGCCGTCGAGCTCGGCAGCCATGAGCTTCTGAGCCTCGTACTCCTGCTCGCTGCCGGCGGGTCTGGGTCCGACCTCCTTGCAGATTTTTTTGATTCCGCGAGCCGAGAAATTCGTCATCTCTCTGAGCGCGGACGGATAGTTTTTGACACTGTCCTGAGCTTTCATTATGAAACTCCTTTCGCCTTTTGAATTCCGCCGCAGGTTTGACACGGCAGATTTATTGTGATATATTTGTGTCACAGCCGGAGGACTGTTGAAACCTTGTTGGGAGATATGGAAAATGAAGAAAAATATTCGCTCGATACTTGCGGTCATACTCGCGGTGATTCTTGTCGCGCTCGTCGGCACATACGCTATCCTCAAGGTTCGCTCAAAGGGCAGCAAAACACCGACTGAAGCTTCAAGCGAGTCGCAGACCGAAACAACGCAGAGCACTGCGCCGGAACCGACCTCGCAGGAGACGGTGACCGAAACCGAAAAGACGACGGCTCGGCAGACGACCGCAAAAGCCTCTTCGAACGGAACCACGGAGTATGCCTACGCATATGCGGGTTTTTCGCCGAAGGTGACGAAGATAGACGAGGACAAGTGGTATCTGACCCTTGTCAACCGAGATTATATTCTGCCCGAAAACTACACTGTCAAGACCGCGCAGACCGTTGTCGATATCTACGGCGGATACAGCTACGGGCTGCTCGATTACCGCGTTGCCCCGCACTATATTGAGATGTATAACGCCGCGCTTGAGGAGGGGATAAAGCTTTCGCCCCTGTCCGGCTACCGCTCGATAGCGCATCAGAAGAGGAATTTCGAGGCGCGTATCAATCTCTATATGAATCAGGGGTACAGCAAAAAGCAGGCGACGATAATGGCGTCGGAGATAATCCTGCCGCCGCAGACGAGCGAGCATAACGCGGGACTGTGTATGGACATTCTCTCGATATATGAGAGCTTTGAGAATACGAAGGAATACAGATGGCTCCAGGAGCACGCTGCGGATTACGGCTTCGTGCTCAGATATCCCAAGGACAAGCAGGACATCACGAATATCACCTTTGAGCCGTGGCACTGGCGCTATGTCGGCGTCGAAGCCGCCAAGGAGATGAAGGCGAAGAACCTGTGCCTTGAGGAGTATCTCGGAGTGGCATAAAACATTATAACGGGCTGCCCGGAGGACACTCCGAGGCGGCTTTCGCTTTGCTCAAGGCGATAGGAGGTAGGCGGTAGGCGATAGGAAAGGTCACGCCACGAACCGCTTCCTAATGCCTAAGTCCTGTCGTAGGGACAGCCCTTGCGGCTGTCCGCTATCGGCGCAGTCGATATAAAATAAATGCCGCACACAAATAAAGCCGCATATGCGGCTTATTTTATTCCTTATGATTCATTCCGCCCTCGACAACATCCTTGCCGGTGAGCACGACCCAAATGGTGCGAAAGAATATTTTTGCGTCGAACAAAAGCGATCTGCGCTCGATATATTCGCGGTCATATTCCGCCTTTTCCTCGTCGGAGAGGCAGTCCCTGCCGTTGACCTGTGCCCAGCCGGTCAGCCCCGGACGAACGGAATATACTCCGTATTCGCGGCGCAGCTCGCGGATATGGCTCTCCTCGGGAATGAGCGGACGCGGACCGATGAAGCTCATGTCGCCCGTGAGAACGTTGAACAGCTGCGGCAGCTCATCGAGGCTCGTCCTGCGCAGGAACTTGCCCGAACGGGTGATAAACTCATCCGACTGTTCGAAAGTGGCGGTCGAAAGATTCGGAGCACCGTTTTTCATTGTGCGGAATTTTTTTATTTTGAACAGCTTGTCGCCCTTGCCGACCCTGTTCTGCCTGAATATGACAGGCATTCCGTCGTCGCAGATTATTATCAGGCAGATAACAAGCATCAGCGGAGACAGGAGAATAACAGCCAGAAGGCTGAAAAGAATGTCCAGAAAACGCTTCATTAAGCAGAACACGCCTTTCGTTTATTGCAGATACGGCACAGCGTCAACGGCTGCCCCAGAAAATATAATCGCTGATAAGCACCGCACGCACTGGTGCGCCCTCAAGTCCGCCGAGCTTCACGGGTGCTGCAAAGAGATAGTAGCTGCCGGGTGCGACCTCGCTCAGGTCAAGCCCCTCAAGCACGCAGATCCCCGCGCCCAAAAACGCTTTGTGGGGTGCTGCCTGGTCGCCCTTTATGCCTACGGAGAGGGAGTCCGTGCCGATGAGCCTGAGCCCGATGTCGGCGAGCTCATCTGCGGCGCTGCTGTGGAAATAAGCCTTGCCGCCGCCCTTTATGAGCAGGCGTTCGCATTTCTGCGGGAAGTTTTCATTGATATCCTCGCCCGTTATCGCGCCCTCGGGGACCTCTATAACCGTACACGGACCGATGAACGGCTCGAGCGGCACTTCGTCTATGCTCGCGCCGCCGTCAATGAAATGCAGGGGCGCGTCGGCGTGGGTGCCGGTGTGTACGCACGAGAAGAGCGTGGACAGGTTGCAGCTTGAATTTTCTCCTATCCGGCTGACAAACTCCGCATACGGCAGAGGGTCTCCCGGATACACTTCTGTTTTCAGCACATCGCGCGAAATGTCGATAATTTTCATGCTATCAGTCCTGGTTCCTGAGCGACTCCATTTTGAGATAAGCGTTGATGAAGCCGTCTATGTCGCCGTCCATAACGGCGTTGATGTTGCCGTTTTCAAAGCCTGTGCGGTGATCCTTGGCGAGGGTGTAGGGCATAAAGACATAGGAGCGGATCTGACTGCCCCAGCCGATTTCCTTCTGGTCGCCCTTGATATCCTCTATCTTGTCGAGATGCTCACGCTCCTTTATTTCGAGAAGCTTCGATTTGAGCATCCTCATCGCGACCTCGCGGTTCTGATGCTGGCTGCGCTCGATCTGACAGGAGACGACTATGCCGGTCGGGATATGCGTTATACGCACGGCGGACGAGGTCTTGTTGACCTTCTGACCGCCCGCACCGCTCGCACGGTAGGTATCGACCTTCAGGTCGTCGGGATTTATTTCAACCTCGATATTGTCGTCAATTTCGGGCATGACCTCGAGGGAGGCGAAAGATGTGTGTCTGCGTCCGGATGAATCGAACGGGGAGACGCGGACAAGGCGATGAACGCCCATCTCGCCCTTGAGATAGCCGTATGCATTCTCGCCTTCGACGAGCAGAACTGCGGATTTGAGACCCGCCTCGTCGCCGTCAAGGAAGTCGAGCATACTGACCTTGAAGTCGTGCTTCTCGCCCCAGTGCTGATACATACGAACGAGCATCTGCGTCCAGTCCTGAGCCTCGGTTCCGCCCGCGCCCGCGTGGAAGGTCAGCAGTGCATTCTTCGCGTCGTATTCGCCGTTTAAAAGTGTGCTGAGGGTCTGCTTCTCAAGCTCGTCCTCAAATTTTGTAACGCCCTCGCGGCACTCGTCGAACATGGAGAGATCCTCCTCCTCGTCGGCGAGCTCTATGAGAGTCATCGTGTCGTCAAAAGCGGTCTCGAGCGAAGTATAAGCCGCGACCTTATTTTTGAGCTGGCTTATTCTCTGGAGCACCTTCTGCGAATTTTCGATATCGCCCCAGAACTCCTCTGCGGCGGTCTGCTCCTCAAGCCTCGCTATCTCCTCTTTGAGCGCGTCGAGACCGAGTGCCTCGCGCAGCTCGGAGAGCTTCTGTTTATTATCGTTGAGCTCAAGTCTCAACTCTTCAAATTGCAGCATACAAAAACCTCGTTATCAAAAAAGTTAATTTTATACACATAACATTATACAAAAAGCAACACACAAAGTAAAGCAAAAATTGATATGACGCGCAAAACAGAATATTTTGCCGCCTGTGCTTCTGCTTGCCGAAAGTATTGACTTGCCGCAAAATTATATTCTATAATATGTTTGCAATAATTTTGCGAAACGGAGAAGGCTTTTTGCCCCTCAACCGGCGGTAAATTGCCCCAAAAACGGCGACTTGACTGACGCTCCCGTGACAAATACGGCGGGCGGTGCTATGATACGCAGCGGAGGTGATCGAAATGGTCAACAAATCAACATTCGGTCAGTTTTTGCGTCAAAAGCGAAACGAAAAGGGGATGACCCAAAGGGAGCTCGCGGTTTCGATATCATTGCTCGCGTCAGGTATTGCAAAACTGCGCCGCACACATTGACACGCGGCATATTATGTAATATAATGTACCAAAATCGTATGGATTTTTCCGAACCTAACGGGTTTATTTTTCGCCATGCACCTTTTCGGTGTGTGGCTTTTTTGATGAAAAGAGGGGTATTTTTTGCAAAACAGGAAGCTTAAAATTCCGAGCGAGGTCGTTTATATCTTCGCCGTTGCGCTGCTCTCGCTCGCGGTCGCAATGCTCACGGCGGCGAACTTCGGCGTGTCGATGATAGTCGCGCCGGCATATCTTCTGAGCCTGAAAACCGGAGTCCTGACATTCGGTCAGGCGGAATATGTCATTCAGGCAGGGCTGTTTATTGTTTTCTGCATCGTCATGCGCGGATTCAAGGTGCTGTATCTCTCGTCCTTTGCGACCTGCCTTGTCTACGGCGCGGTGCTCGATCTGTGGCGGCGAATCCCGTTCTTTAACCCGTCCGTCACCTCGCCGGGGAGCATATCCGTGCCGATAAGGATACTTCTTTTTATTTTCGGTGTGCTGCTGACCTCGTTCTCGGTCGCGCTGTTTTACAAAACCTATCTCTATCCGCAGGTCTATGACTTTTTCGTCAAGGGCGTCAGCGGAAAGTTCGGCATAAAGCTGTCGCGCTTCAAGACCTGCTTTGATCTCGTCTGCCTCGCGGTGGCGGCGATAATGTCGCTCGCATTTTTCAGACGCTTCGAGGGTATCGGCTGGGGCACGCTCGTCATCGCCCTGATAAACGGAACCCTGATAGGCTTTTTCTGCCGCCTGTTTGATAAATATTTCGATTTCCCGCCGCTGTTCAAAAAATTCGCCGCTCATTTTGAGCTCGGGAAAAAGTAATACAAAAGCTCTCCGATAAAAAGAAGCCTTGTTCACAGAAAAAGTTTGATTTTACCCCTTGACTTAAAGTCGGCTTTATGGTGTATTGTATGGTTAGAAGACAATGTAAGGGAGGAAATACACAATGAACACATTCCCCGAGGTAAAGAAAAGGTTCGGCTTCGGCTGCATGAGACTGCCCATGGACGGCGAAAAGGTCGATTACGCCGAGTTCACAAAGATGGTCGATGAGTTCATGGCGCAGGGCTTCAACTATTTCGACACCGCACGCGTCTATCTCGGCGGTCAGAGCGAGACCGCAATTCGCGACTGCGTTGTCAAGCGCTATCCCCGCGAGAGCTTTATCCTGACCGACAAGCTTTCGGGCGCACTGTTCAACAGTGAGGAGGAGGTTCGCCCGCTGTTCGAGAAGCAGCTTGAGAGCTGCGGCGTCGATTATTTCGACTTCTATCTCATGCACGCACAGACCAAGACGATATTTGAAAAATATAAGAAGTGCCGCGCCTACGAGCAGGCGTTCGAGCTGAAAAAAGAGGGAAAAATAAAGCATGTCGGCATCTCTTTCCACGACACCGCCGATGTCCTCGACGAAATACTCAACGAATATCCCGATATTGAAGCGGTTCAGCTCCAGCTCAACTATATCGACTTCGACGATCCCGCCGTTCAGGCTCGCCTCTGCTACGAGGTCTGCTGCAAGCACAACAAGCCCGTTATAGTCATGGAACCGGTCAAGGGCGGCAGCCTCGTCGATCTTCCCGAACGGGGCAAGGCTATCCTCGACGGGCTTCACGGCGGCAGCGCCGCGAGCTATGCTATCCGCTTTGCCGCGGGCTTCGACAATGTGTTTATGGTGCTCTCCGGCATGAGCGACATGGCGCAGATGAACGACAATCTGTCATATATGAAGGACTTCAAGCCCCTCGGCGAGGAGGAGAAGCGGGCGATAGCCGAGGTCTGCGATGTTATCCGCTCGACCCATCTTATCCCCTGCACCGCGTGCCGCTACTGCACGGACGGATGCCCGAAGCATATTTTAATCCCCGACCTGTTCTCGTGCATGAACGCAAAGCAGCTCTACCGCGACTGGAACTCGGACTACTACTACGAAGAGGTCTACACAAAGAACCACGGCAAGGCGTCCGACTGCATCGGATGCGGCAAATGCGAAAAAGCATGTCCCCAGCACCTGCCTATCCGCGAGCTGCTCAAGGAAACTGCCAAGACCTTTGAGGGCTGAGAGACGCAATAAATTTCGCTCAGAAGAAAATATATAAAAACAAGACCGACCGCAGCGAAAACCAATGCGGTCGGTTTGATTATGCCGATAAAAAACGGGGCTGCGCTAAATGCGACAGCCCCGAACGGAAAATCTGTCAAGCTCTCTCTTTTTCGAACGAAATAACTTT
>CAVDWM010000019.1:0-37095 GCA_963612725.1 Faecalibacterium prausnitzii
GTAGTCTCGAAAACTTTTTGTTTTTTCAAGTGTCTACTCTAAGGGGATTATATCAAATCGCTGCGGCCGACTTTATATATTTTTTTATTCGCTGATCTTTCTGACAGTCTCCATTACATAGTCGCCGAACTCACTGCAGGTGCAGCCGTCCTCGCGGCCTGTGATTTTGAGCTTCTTGTCCTCGTACATGCAGATGTCGAGCGCCCTCTCAAGCAGATCGGCTTTTTCCTGCTCGCCGATGTGGGAGAGGAGCATCACGCTCGCTCTGAGCATCGAGCAGGGGTCGGCGTACTGCGCTCTGCCCTCGCGAACCATTCTCGGAGCCGAGCCGTGGATAGCCTCGAACATCGCGTAACGCTTGCCGATGTTTGCGCTGCCGGCTGTGCCGACGCCGCCCTGAAACTCGGCAGCCTCGTCGGTGATTATGTCGCCGTAGAGGTTCGGGAGGATGAAGACCTTGAAGTCGCGGCGGCGCTTCTCGTCGATGAGCTTCGCCGTGGTGATGTCGATGTACCACTCGTCGGTCACGATGTCGGGATATTCCTCGCCGACCTTTTTGCAGAGGTTAAGGAACTTGCCGTCCGTGGTCTTGATGACATTTGCCTTGGTGATTATCGAAACGCGACCCTTGTTGTTGCGGCGTGCGTAGTCATATGCGAGCCTTGCGATTCTGTCGCAGCCCTCGGAGGTCGTCACAACGAAGTCGAGCGCGAGGTCGTCCGTAACATTGACGCCCATCGAGCCGACGGCATATGCGCCCTCGGTGTTCTCGCGGAAGAAGGTCCAGTCGATGCCCTGCTCGGGAACCTTGACGGGGCGAAGGTTCGCGAACAGATCGAGAGCCTTTCTCATCGCGACGTTTGCGCTCTCGATGTTCGGCCACGGATCGCCCGCCTGCGGGGTGGTGGTCGGTCCCTTGAGGATAACGTGGCAGCTCTTGAGCTCTTCGAGCACGTCGTCGGGGATAGCCTTGTTCGCCTTGACGCGGTTCTCGATGGTCAGTCCGTCGATGACCTTGAACTCAATCCTGCCCGCCTTTACTTTATCGTCAAGCAGATATTCGAGAACTCTTGCGGACTCCTTGGTGATGACCGGACCGATGCCGTCGCCGCCGCAGACGCCGATGATGATCTTGTCGAGCGACTCAAAGTCGATGAAATCGCCCTGAGCCTTTATTTTGTCCGAACGGTCGCTCTGAGCGCGGATGAGAGCCTCAAATTTTTCGACGGCGTTCTTGACCTGTGCCTCTGTCATGTTTATTTTCCTCCATTATTTATGTGATTCTCTTGTGTAGTTGAGCAGACCGCCCGCGAGGATTATGTCCTTCTGCCTGCCGGAGAAGCTGTAGCAGAGCTTGTAGCTCTCGCCCTTCGTCTCGTTTTTGAGAACAGCCTCGCCGCCGTTTTCGATAGTCTCTCTTATGCCGTCGAGCGCGAGCCTGTCGCCCTTCTCGATGAGGTCATAGTCGGCGGGATCGGCAAATGTGAACGGCACGATGCCGGCATTTATGAGGTTCGCCTGATGTATGCGCGCAAAGGACTTTGTGATAACGCTCTTTATGCCGAGATACAGCGGAACGAGAGCCGCGTGCTCTCTCGAAGAGCCCTGACCGTAGTTGCTGCCGCCTACGATTATTCCCTTGCCCGCCTGCTTGCAGTGCTCGGCAAAGTTTTCGTCGCACTGCCTGAAGCAGAAGTTCGACAGGAACGGTACATTCGAGCGGTAGGGGAGAATCTTTGCGCCCGCGGGCATGATGTGGTCGGTCGTGATATTGTCGCCGACCTTGAGCACGACCTCGGCCTCGATGCTCTCGGGCAGTGCGTCGCCGTTGGGGACGGGCTTGATGTTCGGACCGTAGACTATCTCAAGATTCTCAGCTTCCTCCGGAGAAGCGGGCTTGTCGATGAGATTGTCGTTTATTTCAAAGTGATCGGGCATTGTGATGTGCGGTGCCTCGCCGAGGGTTCGCGGGTCGGTCAGTACGCCCGTGAGAGCGGAGGCTGCGGCAACCTCGGGGCTGACGAGATAAACGCCGGCGTCGGCAGTGCCGGAGCGTCCCTCAAAGTTGCGGTTGAAGGTGCGCAGGGAGACGGCGCCCGAGTTCGGGGACTGACCCATGCCGATGCACGGACCGCACGCGCACTCAAGCAGTCTTGCGCCCGCGCCGAGGATATCGGAGAGTGCGCCGTCCTCGGAGAGCATCCTGAGAACCTGCATCGAGCCGGGGGAGATGGTGAGACTGACGCTTGGGGCGACGCGCTTGCCCTTGAGGATAGCCGCCACCTTGAGCATATCGTAGAGCGAGGAGTTCGTGCATGAGCCGATGCATACCTGGTCGATTTTTATCTCGCCTATTTCTGAAACTTTCTTTACATTGTCGGGCATGTGGGGCATTGCCGCGAGGGGCTCGAGAGTGCTGAGGTCTATGTCGATAACCTCGTCATAAACCGCGTCGTCGTCCGCCTTGACCTCGACCCAATCCTGTTCTCTGCCCTGAGCGGCAAGGAAAGCCTTCGTCACTTCGTCTGAGGGGAAAACGGAGGTCGTTGCGCCGAGCTCCGTGCCCATGTTGGTTATCGTCGCACGCTCGGGGACGGAAAGAGTTTTCACGCCGTCTCCGCCGTATTCGATTATCTTGCCCACGCCGCCCTTGACGGACATGATGCGCAGAACCTCGAGAATTATATCCTTCGCGCTGACCCACGGCGAAAGTGCGCCATGCAGGTTTATGCGCGTCATTTTGGGCATAGTTATGTAGTATGCGCCGCCGCCCATTGCGACCGCGACGTCAAGTCCGCCCGCGCCGAACGAGAGCATACCGATGCCGCCGCCGGTCGGGGTGTGGCTGTCCGAGCCGATGAGCGTCTTGCCGGGGATGCCGAAGCGCTCAAGATGCACCTGATGGCAGATGCCGTTGCCGGGGCGTGAAAAAAGCAGTCCTCTCTTTTTCGCGGCGCTCCTGATGAATCTGTGATCGTCCGCGTTTTCAAAGCCGGTCTGCAAGGTGTTGTGGTCAATGTATGCGACCGAAAGCTCGGTCTTTACTCTCTCGACTCCCATGGCCTCGAATTCAAGATATGCCATGGTGCCCGTGGCGTCCTGAGTGAGAGTCTGATCGATTCTCAGACCGATCTCGCTGCCAACGGTCATGTCTCCGCTGAGCAGGTGGCTTTTTATAAGCTTTTGTGCAATAGTGCTGCCCACTTATATCCCTCCATATAAAAAAACTACCTCTAAATTTTATTGCAATCCGCAGAGTTTGTCAAGGTGCGCCGCGCCAAATATATACTTGTATATATTACATTTTATAGGTGAAATTGATATATAGTTGACATATAACCGATATATGACGAATTTTCTGTTGCCCGAAAGCATTATGCGTGATATAATTAAATGTAGTTTGCCGCATTGCGCTGTGCCGAGACTGAATTATCGAAAGCTATTCGGGCATACTGTTTGTCGGGAGTGAATTCGATGAACAGAAAAGCGCACGAAGAACAAAAGGACAGCATATTGGAGCCCGTCGCGCCGACCCCGAGCGTCGGCGAGGAGGACGGAGATTCCTCCGACAGCACGGACAGGGAGCTTCGCCAAATAGTCGAAACAGGCTCGATAACCGTTGACAAGCGCGGGCATTATATCCACTGCCTGACAGTTATCGGTCAGATCGAGGGTCACTATGTCCTGCCGGCGCAGAACAAGACTACAAAATACGAGCATGTCATTCCGCAGCTCGTCGCGATAGAGGAGAGCCGCGATATCGAAGGCTTGCTCATAATCCTCAACACCGTCGGCGGCGATATCGAGGCGGGACTCGCGATAGCGGAGCTTATAGCCGGAATGAAAACGCCGACCGTGTCCCTCGTCCTCGGCGGCGGACATTCGATAGGCGTGCCGCTCGCGGCTTCGAGCGCATATTCTTTTATCGCGCCGAGCGCCACCATGACCGTCCACCCGGTCAGAATGACGGGGCTCGTTTTGGGCGTGCCTCAAACGATGTCCTATTTTGAGCAGATGCAGGAGCGCATCGTGAGATTTGTCGCCGACAATTCGCGCATCTCAGCCGACCGCTTCCGTTCGCTTATGCTCGCAACGGGTCAGCTCGTCATGGATGTCGGCACCGTGCTCGACGGCGAGGCGGCGGTCAAGGAGGGGCTCATAGATTCGCTCGGCTCTCTCTCCGACGCCCTCGATAAGCTCTGCGACATGATCGAGGAGCAGGGTGAAAAGAAGGGGGAGAACGGGTGATGCTCTACACGGTTGTTTCTCCCGCCGAAATTTTTGCGCAGCCGCCCGCGAATATCCGCGAGCATCGGACTCCGTTCGGCTGCGTGATGTGTTCAAGAACGGAAAACGGCGAGGTCGTTGAAAGACTTGTGACGACTGATCCGTTTGAATATCTGAAGCCGTGTTATCTTCCCGGTGCGCCGTATGCCGCCGGAAAAACGGAAAAGGGGTAATAATCATGGAAATACTCAAGGCAATACTGCTCGGCATTTTGCAGGGCGTGACCGAATTTCTGCCCATCTCATCGAGCGGGCATCTCTCGGTCTTTCAGCACTTCTTCGGCAATGTCGGCGGCACAAGCTCGCTGCTGTTTACGGTGCTGTTACATATGGGCACTCTGATAGCCGTCTTTGCCGTTTATTACAAGACCATATTCGGTCTTATAGTTGAATTTTTCAGTACGATAAAAGATATATTCACAGGCAGGTTCAAGTGGAGCGAGATGAACGAGAACAGGCGTATGCTCTTCATGTTCGTCATCTCCTGCGTGCCGCTGCTGTTCCTGCTCATCCCCGTCGGCGGCGACAGGCGCATAATGGATGTCCTCGGCGGTCTTTCGGACGACGGTGACATCTTTGTCGAGGGAGTCTGCTTCCTTTTGACCGCAGTGCTCCTGCTCGTCGGCTCGTGGCGCGCAAGGAAGGTCAAGGTGCGTCCCCAGATAGGCGCAAAATCGGCGTTTGCCGTCGGCGTGGCTCAGGCTTTTGCCGCCGGCTTCCCCGGTATCTCGCGCTCCGGCTCGACCATCTCGACCGGTATGCTTTGCGGCGTTTCAAAAGAGTATATGGTTCGCTATTCGTTCATCCTCGGCATTCCGGCTATCCTTGCCGCCAATGTCATGGAGATAAAGGACGCCGTAGCCCTCGGCGAGCAGATAGATATCCTGCCCGTTATTATAGGCGTTGTCACCGCCGCCGTCGTCGGCTTTGCCGCGATAAAGGCTCTCGAGTGGCTCGTCAAGATAGATAAGTTCAAAATTTTCGGTTACTACTGCCTTGTCCTCGGCGTTGTCGTTATCATCGCCGGTATAGTTGAAAAGGTCAGATAAGCTCGTTTATATTCCGAAGGAGGACCTTAATGGCTGCTAAAAAAACTGCGGCGAAGTCAACTTCCGCTAAGAAGAAAACAACAACCAAAAAATCCCCGACCTCGAAGCCTGCGGCAAAGACCGAGCCTGTCGAGCAGGCTCCAGAGCAGCAGTCCTCGCGCCGTCAGAAGGCGGCTATCGCGCTCATGGCTGTGGCGGCTCTGCTCATAGCTATGGCGTTTATCGAGGGCGAGAGCGCGTGGCGCGCCGTGCATAATTTTATGTTCGGCGTGTTCGGCACGTGTACATATATCTGGCCCGTCATGCTCATCTATGTCTCGGTCATGCTCGCCATGGACAAGACGTTCGGCTCGATATCGTCGAATCTTATCGGCGTCGGGATATCGATATTGCTGCTGTGCTCGGCGATACATATTTTCTCGAACCCCTCCGAGTATTTTTCGCTTATGACCCTCGGCGATCAGATAAAGACCGCGTGGAGGGATTATGACACATTCCCGAGCGCGGGTGCGCTCGGTGCGCTCGTCGGCGGACTGCTTGCAAAAATGGCGGGAAAGGTCGGCGCGGCGATAATCAATATGATTCTGCTGGCAGTCAGCATAATGTTCCTCACGGGACTCACTCTGTCCCGCCTCGGTATGTCTATCGCCAAGCCCCTGAAGCGAATGAGCGAGGACACAAACGAACGCCTTGAGCGCGGAGCGCAGCGCGTCAGAGATGAGCAGGAGAGAGCGCCGTCGAGAGACGCCCGCAGGGAAAAGAAAGCGGGGGAGCCGTATGTCAGCCCCCGTCCGTTCCCCGTGCCGCCTCTGCCGACCGATGAACCCGCGTTGACCGCCAAGAGCCGCAAAAAATCCGCTGCCGATGAAGGTCCCGAGCCCACCGTGTTTCCGCGCAAGCCGGCTCAGACGGATGTCGGTATCGATGAAATAATCGACCGCGTCAACGCCGCATCGGCGACCGCGAAGATAGCCGAGGGCGTGTCAAAGGCCGCTGCCGTTGTGGACGGCAGACCCGCCTGCGTGCCGCCTCTGCCGACCGAGAGCGCGAAGGACGAGCTTGAAATGCTCGATATAAGCAAGAAATCCGCCAAGTCGGAAAAGCCGAAGAAGAAAGATACGGCGCCCGCTCCCGTCAAGGAGCCCGATGTTCCGGAGGACGAGGAAGAGCCTGCAATCGCGAGCCAGCCGATTTATCGCAAGCCGCCGATAACCTGCCTCAAGGAGCCTGTACACGACGGCAACGACAACTTCTCCGATGAGCTCAAAACGAACGCGCAGAAGCTGCTCGATACGCTCGAAAGCTTCAATGTCCACGCAAAGATAACCGAGATAAGCCGCGGTCCGTCCGTCACGAGATACGAGCTCCAGCCGGACGCGGGCGTAAGAATAAACAAAATAACCAACCTTGCGGACGATATCGCCCTGCGCCTTGCCGCGTCGGGAATAAGAATCGAAGCGCCTATTCCGAACAAGGCGGCGATAGGCATCGAGGTGCCCAACAAGCTGCGCTCGATGGTCTATATGCGCGAGATAATCGAAACCCCGCAGTTCAAAAACGCCCAGAGCAAGCTCAATGTCGTCCTCGGCAAGGATATCGCGGGCAACGCCGTCTGCGCGGATCTCGCGAGAATGCCGCACCTGCTCATCGCGGGTACTACCGGCTCGGGTAAATCCGTGTGCCTGAACACTATGATAGTCAGCATTCTCTATAACGCGACTCCCGACGAAGTGAAGCTTCTGATGATCGACCCCAAGCAGGTCGAGTTCACGGTCTATAACGGCATCGCGCATCTCGCCGTGCCGGTCGTGTCCGATCCGCGCAAGGCTTCGGGTGCTCTGACATGGGCGGTCAACGAGATGGAGAACAGATATAAGATACTCTCCGAGAAGAATGTCCGCGATATAAGAGGATATAACAAGTTAGCCGAGCGCGACAAGTCGCTGCGCCCGATGCATCAGATAGTTATTTTTATCGACGAGCTTGCCGATCTTATGATGGTCGCGCCCAATGAAGTCGAGGACGCGATCTGCCGCCTTGCTCAGAAGGCGCGTGCCGCCGGTATGCACCTTGTCATAGCGACTCAGCGACCCTCCGTCGATGTTATCACGGGCATCATCAAAGCGAATATCCCCAGTAGAATCGCGCTCTCCGTTTCGTCGTCGGTCGATTCGAGAACGATACTCGATATGTCCGGCGCGGAGAAGCTCATAGGCAACGGAGATATGCTCTTCAGTCCCATCGGCTCAAATAAGCCCACCCGTATTCAGGGCTGCTTCATCTCCGACGAAGAGGTCGAGGATGTTGCCGACTTCATAAAGCACAACGCCGACGCCGAGTACGATGAGGGCATTATGGACGAGATAAACAGGCAGGCGGCAATAGCGGGCTCCTCCAAGAAGAGCAACGCCGCAGTCGGCGATGACGGCGAAGAGCCGGGCGATGAGATGTTCCCCAACGCCGTCGAGGTCGTGCTCGATGCCAAGATGGCTTCAACCACTCTTCTTCAGCGCAAATTAAAGCTCGGTTATGCCCGCGCCGCAAGGCTCATGGACGAGCTTGAGAGCAAGGGCATTATCGGACCGTTCGAGGGCAGCAAGCCGCGCCAGGTGCTTATAACCAAACAGCAGTGGATGGAAAAATGCGCCCTGTCGGACGCGCCCGTTGATGAAGAAACCTGATCGGAGGAAATATGGCAAACCGAAAAAAAGGCGGCTCTGCCGCACAGAACAAGCGCATGAGGATGATAGTCACCGCGGTCGTTATAGCCGTCGCGCTGCTGATAACCTTCGCGCCCTATATGAATCTCCCGTTCGATATCCCCACATGGGGCGAGTTGCTCTCGGGCGATGAGCAGACGGTGCAGAGCGGCGACGCACTCAGTCAGCCGTTTACCGTCCATGTCATAGATGTCGGTCAGGGCGACAGTATCCTGATTAAGAGCGGCGACCACGCCATGCTGATAGATGCGGGCGAGCGCGGCAACGATCAGACGATACTTGACTATCTCAAGGCGAACTCCGTCGAAAAGCTCGATTACATAGTCGCTACCCATCCCCATTCCGACCATATCGGCAGTATGCCAAAGGTCATCGAGGGGATAGAGGTCGATAATATTATCATGCCCAAGCTCCCGAGCTCCCTTGTCCCCACAACCTCGATATATCAAAAGCTCATAAAAGCCGTCAAGGCGTCCGGCGCGACTGTTATCTCCGCCAAGGTCGGCGATACCTATACCCTCGGCGACGCAAAGATAACTATAGTCGGACCCGTCGGCACTCCGGAGGATCTCAATAACGCCTCCGTAGTTATGAAGGTCGTCTACGGCAAGAATTCGTTCCTCTTCACGGGCGATGCCGAGGAGAAGAGCGAGAAGAAGATACTCGCAAACGGCGCGGATATCAAGGCGGATGTTTTGAAGCTCGGTCACCACGGCAGCAGCACATCGACGAGCGAGGACTTCCTCAAGGCAGTGTCTCCGTCGCTCGCCCTCATCTCCTGCGGCAAGGATAACGACTACGGTCATCCGCATGATGAGACGATAGAGAAGCTCGAAAAATATAACATACCGTATGAGCGCACGGATATAAAGGGTACGATAGTTGTCGGCTCGGACGGCGAGACGCTTTCAACGGCGTTTCCGGACAGCAGGACTGCCGAGGGGTAAAAAGGAGACGAAATAATGGAATATTACGCCATCGACCGTATCGAAGGAAACTACGCGGTCTGCGAAAAGGACGGCGAAACCATGGTCAATATCAGCCGCGCACTTCTCCCCGACGGAGCGGGCGAGGGCAATGTCCTGCGCCGCCTGCCGGACGGCTCGTTCGTGCTCGACCGCGAGGAGGAGGAGCACCGCCGCAAGGCAGCCCTCGAGCTGACGGACGGTCTGTTCGATGAATAAAATTTCCCCGTTGATTTTTGGCGGGGTGCTTGCAGAACATAAAAAACGATCTATGGCGCATAGGTCGTTTTTTTGCAGGGTGCGGCGACCCGACGCACCGCTGCCGCTTCGCTCAAGGCGGTAGGAGATAGGCGGTAGGCGGTAGACGATAGGAAAGAGCACGCCCTTCGGCTCCCTTGTGTAAAGGGAGCTGTCGCGGCGAAGCCGAAACTGAGGGGTTTGTTTCGCTGACGCTCAAGGCGGTAGGCGATAGGAGATGGGAGAAAGCATACATCTATCGGGGCGGATGATGTCCGACATATCGTGTACTTTTATTTTGCACGCCTGCGTAACAGCCAAAAATAAAGAAAGAATAAATTTATGGGATTGGTATAGCTTTTTGATACGAAAAGTGATACAATGTGCTGTATACTGTTGAAAGTGAGCCGCTTTTTATGGAAAAGAAAGAAAAAAGAACATTTAAACAGTTTTTTACGGACAACAACAAACGCAATCTCAAAATCACGGTTACGGTTGTCTGTGTGGTGCTCGCCCTGTTAATAGTCGGCGGCGGTATCTATATCGGCAACAAGCTCGGACTTATTACCATCGATCACGGCAGCAACGGCGATCCCGAGGGCACCTTTGCTCCCGAGGAACAGTTTGATGCGATGTACGATGTCAGCGACGCTTCGAGCATCGACAGCCTTATAACCTCGTGGGCGAAGAACGGCGGTGAGAAATATTCGAGCAAGAATGTCATCAATGTCCTGCTCCTCGGCGTTGACAGCGAGACAGGCAAGGCGGAGGGCGGACGCTCTGATGCCATTATCCTGCTTTCACTCAACAAAAAGACCAAGACAATAACGCTCGTGTCCTTCCTCAGAGACAGCTATACCTATATGAATATAAACGGCTCCGAGCGCTGCTGCAAGACAAATCACTCATATTTCTGGGGCGGTCCCGCTACGCTTATAGAGACGCTTGAAAACAACTATAAGATAGAGATTGACCACTATATCAGCGTCGATTTCAAGAGCTTCCCGAATCTTATAGATTCTCTCGGCGGAGTGACCGTTCCGATCGAGCAGTATGAGGCGAACTATATCAACAGCACAACGACGAAGATAGCGAAGGTAAGCACCGGCGACGCCGTCACTCTCGACGGCAGTCAGGCTCTGGTATACAGCCGCATCCGCCATGTTGACAACGAGGGCGATGTCGGCAGAACCGCGAGACAGCGCACCGTTATCATGGCTCTTATCAAGAGTGCGCAGAACGCCTCCGCAGGTCAGCTCAACAACGCGCTCGATATCGTCCTGCCCAATGTCGTGACGAACTACAAGCGCAGTGAGATACTCTCTCTCCTGACCCAGGCACTCTCTCAGGGCTGGATGGACTACGAGATAAAGCAGGTCGTCATGCCGAGCGAGGGCAATTACACCTCCGCTCAGCTCTATACCTACTACGGCAAGATAATCAACCAGCCGCTTTCGGTTTGGGTCGTCGATTATCCCGTTGTTGCGCGTGAGCTTCAGCTCGCCCTCTACGGCGACACGAATATAAAGATAAGCGACAATCATGTTTCTGCAGTCGATCTGCTGAAAAAGGGCGCAGTTCCGAGCAGCAACCGCAGCTCCGACTCGTATTCGGTTTCATCGACCCGTGCATATATCGACGAAGGAACGGTGGCGGAGAGTGAGGAGCCGGTAACTCAGGAGTATACCTCGGAGGCGGAGAGCGAAGTCACCGAGGAGGAGAGCACGACCCGCCGCTTCCCGTTCACTCTTCCAGATTTCAGCACGAC
This sequence comes from Faecalibacterium prausnitzii, assembly GCA_963612725.1. Taxonomy (GTDB): domain Bacteria; phylum Bacillota; class Clostridia; order Oscillospirales; family Acutalibacteraceae; genus CAG-177. The sequence goes on from CAVDWM010000019.1 coordinate 11,026, forward strand.
CGTGCCGGAAGAGGATGACGCGGCATAAAATATCGCTCCGAAAAACGGGCGATATCCGCAGAACAGTATAATTTAAAGTGCCCGAGCTGTTGCAGGTTCGGGTGCTTTTGTGTGTTTGGAGATAAAAATAGTGATAGGAATAGGGACATTGATAAACAGCGCGAGCGTTGTTGTCGGCGGCGTTATCGGACTTTTTGCGGGCAAGCTGTTCAAGACCGAGCAGCAGGAGGCGCTCAATAAGGCGTGCGGCATCAGCGTTCTGTTTATAGCCATAGCGGGCGCGATGCAGGGGATGCTGAAAATCGACAGCGGAGAGATAATCAGCGCAAAATCGATGCTTGTTGTGCTGTGTCTTGCCTTGGGAACGGTAATAGGCGAGCTTATCGGAATTGAAAAGGGCTTCGAGAGGTTCGGCGAATGGCTCAAAAAGAAAACGGGAAACGGCGGAGATACGAGCTTTGTCAACGCTTTTGTGACGGCCTCTCTCACCGTTTCCGTCGGCGCGATGGCGATAGTCGGCGCTATACAGGACGGTCTGCAGGGCGATTATTCGACCCTCGCCGTCAAATCCGTGCTGGACTTTATCCTTGTCGCGGTGATGAGCTCGTCCATGGGCAGGGGCGCGGTGTTTTCGGCTCTTCCGATATTCGTCTTTGAAGGCGCGATAACGCTCCTTGCAAGGCTTGTGTCTCCCGTGATGACGGCGACGGCGATCTCCTATCTGTCGCTTGTCGGCTCCGTTTTGATTTTCTGTATCGGCGTCAATCTCGTGTGGGGAAAGAAGCTGAGAGTCGCCAATATGCTCCCGTCCGTGCTCCTGGCGGTTTTGGCGGCATATCTGCCGTGGAGCTTCTGACAAACACTCATCGCCGATTGAAAAAAACCGAGCGATGATATATAATTATCAAAGAAACGAACGGACGGTGATATCATGGACAGGACTTGTCATATAGTCGGCGGCGGGGACTTTTTCGGAATGCGTCCGACAGGGGAGGGCGATTTTATAATCGCTGCCGATAAAGGTCTGCTGTATCTTCAAAACCTCGGGATAGAGCCGAATCTTGTCATCGGCGATTTCGATTCCCTCGGTCACACGCCGAGCGGGCGGAATATTATAGTCCTGCCCTGCGAAAAGAACGACACCGATATGGGCGCGGCGGTCGCACAGGGTGTCCGGCGCGGATATAAAAATTTCATTCTCTACGGCGCGTCAGGCGGCAGAGCCGACCACACTCTGGCGAATATCCAGCTCATCTCGTCGCTGTCAAAGCGCGGCATGACAGCGATTATCGACGCACGCGAAATTTCGGTTACTTCAATAACAAACGGCGGAATGTATTTTGACGGGAGCGCAAAGGGTATGATATCCGTGTTCTCCCATTCGGATATCTCCTCCGGCGTGACTATAAGCGGGCTCAAATATGAGGTGAAAAACTGCACGCTGAAGAACACATATGCCCTCGGAGTGAGCAATGAATTTGTCGGCAGAAACAGCGAGATATCAGTGTCTGACGGCACGCTGACGGTCGTTTATCCGAGCAGCGCACAGCCCTCCTTTTTCAGCCTTTGAGCCGCGTGAAAAGATATTTTTGAACCAAACAATATCCTGCGCCGATATGCTCCCCGTGAGCATCAGCAGAAGAATATACACCGCCGCGTTGACAGTTATTTTTGCCGTCAGCGCGGCTTTTCCGCCGCCCTGCGCCGAGCAGAGCAGCAGTCCCGCAAGAAACGATGCCGTCACGCAGACGGCGGGCTTTATTATCGAATCCATGATATTTATTTCGAGTGTACAGACCTTTGAAAGCCTGTGTATGCTCAGCGAAAAGTTCACTATCTCGCTGATGAAAAGTATCGCGACATAGCCCTTGACGGAATATTTCGGAATGAGTATCAGCACGAGCACGACGCACATCGCGGAGTCGATTATGTTGTAGCGCATCGAATATATTTGCTGGTCGAGTCCCTTGAGGATTCCGTCAACCGTAGTGTCGGTATACATTATCGGTAGCAGCGGCGCGAGCACGCGCAGATATTCCGCACACTGCCCGTCGCCGTAGATGCACCGTGACAGCCCCTCGGAAAAAATGAACATTATCCCCGCCGTGCCCATAGAAAACAGCACGGTTATTTTTATTGTCCGCGCCGCCATGCTGTCTATCCTGCCTCTGTTGCCGCGAGCCGCACATTCGGCAAATTCGGGCACGAGCATACTCGCGAGAGCCGTCATTACGGCGGCGGGGTAGAGGATGACCGGCAGAGCCATGCCGTGAATAACTCCGTAGAGCGTCATCGCGCCGCCCGCGCTTTGACCGGATTTACGAAAGCTTACGGGGATAAGCAGGTGCTCCACCGTCAGCAGCACCGAGCGTGCGCACGACCCTGCTGCGTCCGGCAGCGCAATGCGCAGCAGAGCGCGAAGCCCGCCGGAGGCCTTCTCCTTCGGCTTTTGGCGCTTCGTCGATTTGTAGAGCAAAAAGGCGCATATCAGCGAGCTTATCTGCGACACCGTTATGCCGACTGCCACCGAGTCGCAGGCATATTCCGCGCCCCTTGCCGCGAATAAGCGGAGCATCAGAACCGACACCGCTATCTTGACCGCCTGCTCGAATATCTGCACCGCCGCATATTTGAGCACCGTGCGCCGCGCCGTAAAATATCCGCCGAAGGCACAGCCGACCGACGCCGCAGGGAGGCTCAGCGCAAGTATGCGAAGCGACGACGCCGTGCGAATGTCCCCGAGCCACAGCCTTGCTATCGGCTCCGCGCCGAGCCACACGGCGGCGAGCATCACGCAGCCGACCGTCAGCCCGTAGAGTGCGCACCGCCGCATTATCCATGCTCCCTGTCCGGCATTTTTTCCGGAGTCCTCGACCGTGAGCCGCGTTGAGGCGAGCGGCAGACCGGCAAACGAAAAGGTCAGAGCCATGGCGTAAACATCCGTGACAAGCGAAAAAATTCCTATTCCCGCAGCCCCCAGCCGTCCGGTCAGATACACATTGAACGCAACGCCGACCGTGCGCATAAAAAATGATGTTGCGGCGAGCGTCACGGTATTTATGAGCAGCCGTTTCGTGTTCTTCATTTTTGCCTCCGACGAAGTCAAAAAGCGTTAAATCTCTTGACAAAAACGCTTCTGAATGTGATAATATAGAGTAATTAATCGGAAAAGAGGGAACGGTTTGAAAAAGTTAAAAGCCGCCGCGACGGTATTACTTGCAGCGGTTATGATATTTGCGGTGTCCGTTACGGCATTCGCGCAAATGCAGACTCCGTTTGACAACAGCAAATTCTTTGAATACGGCGATTACAGCGTGCATTACCGTATTTTTGAAGCGAAGGGAGACTTTCGCGGCAGAATAATGATGCTTCACGGCTTCGGCTGCTCCACTTATTCGTGGGAGCCTATGGCAAAGCTTATGAGCGAGAACGGCTATGAGTGCGTGCTTGCCGACCTTCCCGGCTTCGGATATACAACACGCGAGACTGCCGATGTCGGGCATATCGACCGCGAAGAGCTTATTGAACAGCTCATGCTTTCCATCGCCCCGATGGACGAGTGGATACTTGCGGGTCATTCAATGGGCGGCGGAGTCGCCATGAACATAGCCTGCGAGACTCCGGAGCTCAAGGCTCTCATGCTCTATTGCCCCGCGCCCGTCAGCGAGTCGCCGTCGTTTATGGAGGGCATGATGAACAATGCCTTTATGGGCAGGTTTATGTCGGCTTTTCTCAAATACGGCACGAAGGTAACTCCGCTTATGCGCGTGGTTCTGCTCGCGGCTTTTGTCGATTGGGATTTTGCAATGAACTATGATGTCTCCGCCGTAGCCGACCCTCTCGCGGTCGATTATACCGGAGAGAGCATGATAAATATGATGTTCGGCGCACGCCCGACCGACCTTGACGCCGTGGCTCAAATAGCTATGCCGGTGCTTCTCGTTCAGGCGCAGTACGATCTCGTGCTTATGCCGTGGATGAAGCTTCAGGTCAATTCCGCTCTTGCGGATGCCGAGACCTATGAAGTCAAAAAAGGCGGGCATATGTGCAACGAGAACCGTGCAGACGAGCTTGCCGAAGTCACACTCGGCTTCCTCGGCTCAAACGGACTTTGATTTTCGCAAAATCAACGCAGCTCCTCCGGCGGGAGTAACAGCGTTCATATAAAATCTATTCGCCGGAGAAATGGATTATGTTATGGCAAAGGAACTCGCAAAGCAGTATGATCCGAAGGAGGTGGAGGACAGAACCTATAAATTCTGGCTTGACGGCAATTTCTTCCACGCCGTGCCCGACCCGGAGAAGAAGCCTTATACTATAGTTATCCCCCCTCCGAACATCACGGGTCAGCTCCATATGGGTCATGCTCTTGACAATACTCTTCAGGATATACTCATCCGCTACCACCGTATGCAGGGCTACGATACCCTCTGGCTGCCCGGCACCGACCACGCTTCTATCGCCACCGAGGCGAAGATAGTCGAGGCCATGGCAAAGGAGGGGCTGACAAAGGACGATGTCGGCCGTGAGGGCTTCCTTGAACGCGCATGGGCGTGGAAGGAGAAGTTCGGCGGCAGAATAATCGAGCAGCTCAAGAAGATGGGCTCGTCCTGCGACTGGGAGCGCGAGCGCTTCACCCTCGACGAGGGCTGCAACGAGGCTGTCAACGAGGTTTTCTGCAACCTGTATGAAAAGGGACTTATTTACAGGGGCGAGAGAATAATCAACTGGTGTCCCCATTGCCTGACCTCGATCTCCGACGCAGAGGTCGAGTATGAGGATCAGGCGGGTCATTTTTGGCATCTCCGCTATCCCTTCAAGGACGGGAGCGGCTATCTTGAGCTTGCTACGACCCGACCCGAGACCCTGCTCGGCGATACCGCCGTCGCCGTCAACCCCAATGACGAGAGATACAAAGATGTCGTCGGCAAGACGCTCATCCTGCCCATAGTCCACCGCGAGATACCCGTTGTCGCCGATGATTATGTCGAGATAGATTTCGGCACCGGTGTCGTTAAGATAACCCCCGCGCATGACCCGAACGATTTCGAGGTCGGTCTGCGCCATAACCTGCCCGTTATCAATGTCCTGACCGATGACGCGAAGATAGTCGATGATTATCCGAAGTACGCCGGCATGGACAGATACGAGGCGAGAAAAGCCATAGTCAAGGACCTTGAGGCGGAGGGAGCTCTCGTCAAGGTCGAGGATTATAACCACAATGTCGGCACCTGCTACCGCTGCTCGACCACCGTTGAGCCCCGCGTTTCAAAGCAGTGGTTCGTCAGCATGAAGCCCCTCGCGGGTCCTGCTATCGACGCTGTCAAGAACGGCGAGACGAAGTTCGTGCCGAAGCGGTTCGAGAAGGTCTATTTCCATTGGCTGGAGAATATCCGCGACTGGTGCATCTCCCGTCAGCTCTGGTGGGGTCATCGCATTCCCACGTGGTATTGCGACGACTGCGGCGAGATAACCGTTTCGAGAACCGCTCCCGACAAGTGCTCGAGGTGCGGCAGCACTCATATCCATCAGGATCCCGATACGCTTGACACCTGGTTCTCCTCGGCTCTATGGCCGTTCTCGACCCTCGGCTGGCCGAACACCGACAGCGAGGATTTCAAGCGCTATTATCCCACCAACACCCTTGTCACAGGTTACGATATAATCCCGTTCTGGGTTATGAGAATGATGTTCTCCGGCATTGAGCAGACCGGTCAGGTTCCGTTCGATACCGTCCTCATCCACGGACTCGTCCGCGATGAGCTGGGCAGAAAGATGTCGAAGTCGCTCGGCAACGGCATCGATCCGCTCGAGGTCATTGACAGGTATGGCGCGGACGCCCTGCGCTTCACCCTTGCCAACGGCAACAGCCCCGGAAACGATATGAGATATTCCGACAAAAAGGTTGAAGCAAGCCGCAACTTCGCAAACAAGCTCTGGAACGCCGCACGCTTTATCCTCATGAACCTCGACGGCTCCGAGAAGGCGGGTCTGCCCGATGAGCTTGCGCTCGAGGACAAGTGGGTGCTCAGCCTCTATAACGACCTCGTCAAAGAGGTTACGGACAATCTCGAGAGATTCGAGCTCGGCATCGCCGTTCAGAAGCTCTATGATTTCATCTGGGATGTTTTCTGCGACTGGTATATCGAGCTTGCGAAAATTCGCCTGCAAAAGGGCGGCGAGCCCGCTCAGTGCGCAAAGCGCGTGCTCATATATGTCATGTCCAATGTTTTGAAGCTTCTCCACCCGTTCATGCCGTTCGTGACCGAGGAAATCTGGCAGTCCCTGCCGCATGAGGGCGCGAGCATAATGGTCTCCGATTGGCCGCAGTATTCCGATGCGCTGAGCTTCGGCGCAGAGGAAGAGCAGATGAACATGATTATGGACGCGGTCAGGGCGATAAGAAACCGCCGCGCCGAGATGAATGTTCCTCATTCCAAGAGAGCGAAAATATATATCAGCACTTCTTATGTCGATACCTTCAAGCTCTCCGGCGAGTTCATGCAGAAGCTTGCAGGCGCGTCCGAGGTCGAGGTTGAGGACGGCATCGAGATAGACGGCGCAGTCTGCATCGTCACCGACGCCGCAAAGATATATATCCCCATGGGCGACCTCGTTGACTTCGAGGCGGAGCGCGCAAGACTCAACAAAGAGCTTGCCTCCGCTCAGAAGCAGCTCGACGGCATCAATGCCAAGCTCTCCAACGAGAACTTCGTCTCCAAAGCTCCCGCGCCGGTCGTTGAGGCTCAGCGCGAAGCGGCGAGAAAGCTGAACGAGAAGATTGAGATGCTCAACGACAGCCTCTCTAAGATCGCCAATGCGTAATTTCGCGTGATACTGCGTTGTGGGAACCGTGTGAACTCAGTCACGCACACAAAGTGCGCTCCTTCGTTCGCAGAACCCCACGCCTTGTCTCACCCAAAATTCCGCTATTGGCTTGCCTGCGCGTAAATTCAGGTCGCCAATGCGTAATTTCGCGTGATACTGCGTTGTGGGAACCGTGTGAACTCAGTCACGCACACAAAGTGCGCTCCTTCGTTCGCAGAACCCCACGCCTTGTCTCACCCAAAATTCCGCTATTGGCTTGCCTGCGCGTAAATTCAGGTCGCCAATGCGTAATTTCGCGTGATACTGCGTTGTGGGAACCGTGTGAACTCAGTCACGCACACAAAGTGCGCTCCTTCGTTCGCAGAACCCCACGCCTTGTCTCACCCAAAATTCCGCTATTGGCTTGCCTGCGCGTAAATTCAGGTCGCCAATGCGTAATTTCGCGTGATACTGCGTTGTGGGAACCGTGCCCGTTCGGTTATCGGTGTAGGGGTCGGCGACTCGACGACCCGATGCCGCTCGAGCGGCGCGAAATCCGAGGTTCGGCTTTTGCTTGCATTATCAACACCAATACCAACCTGCAAAGGACGGGCGTGTCCCGTCCTTTGATGCTTTACGGAGGAAAACGGATGACATCAACCGAAGCAATCGAATATATCCATTTGCGCCTGACCTTTGGCATACACCCCGGTATGGAGCGCATCGGGGCGCTCTGCGCCGCGCTCGGCAACCCGCAGGATGAGCTTCGCTTCATTCATGTCGCCGGGACGAACGGCAAAGGCTCGACGAGCACCATGATATCGGGGATGCTCTCTGCTGCCGGATACAGAACCGGACTGTTCACCTCGCCCTATGTCACCGATTTTCGCGAGCGTATGCAAATTGACGGCGAAATGATCCCGCCGGAGGAGCTCGCCTCGGTCGTTGAGCGGGTCAGATCCGCGTGTGACGGGCTCGACAGGCGCGGAATTGTCGCTACAGAGTTCGAAGCTCTGACCGCCGCCGCATTCCTTTGGTACAAAGAGCGAAAATGCGATGCCGTCGTGCTCGAGGTCGGTCTCGGCGGGCTGTTCGATTCGACGAATATTATAAAAACTCCGCTCGTCTCGGTCATAACCTCGATTTCTATGGATCACACCGCGATACTCGGCAATACTATCGCTGAAATAGCCGCGCAGAAATGCGGAATAATCAAGCCGAACGGAGTAACGGTCATGTATCCCGAGCAGTCGAATGATGCCCGACGTGTTATAGAAGAGACCGCTCGGCGCGAGAAAAATAAGCTCGTTTCGCCGGATATGACCGCCTGCCGCGTTGTTGATGAGACGATACGCGGCACGGACATTATCTACGGTTCGCTGAAGCTCCGCATACCGTTCGCGGGCGACCATATGATAAAAAACGCTCTGACGGCAGTCACCGCCGTGCGCGAGTGCGGTCTGAATATCGGCGATGAAGCGATCGAGCGGGGGATGCAAAACGCCGTCATGCCCGCACGAATGGAGCTTATCGGCGATAAAATCATTCTTGACGGCGGTCACAACGAGGGCTGCGCCTCGGTGCTTAAAGCATTTTTGGAGCGCTTCACAGGTGGCAGACGCGTCGCCGTGTGTGCGCTCATGGGCGACAAGGACTGCGACACATATCTGCGCCTGACCGCGCCGCTGTTCGAAAAAATGTATCTGACAGCCCCGGACAATCCGCGCAGCATGAACCCCCAAAAGCTGAGCGAGCTTGCCAATAAATATTGCGCCGACTGCACGCCTGTGTCCTACCCGACAGAAGCCTGCCGCATGGCAATAAATGATATAAAGCAAAACGGCGGAATGCTCGTTACCTGCGGCTCGTTCTATCTCGCGGGCGAGGTTCGCGGTTATCTTTTGGAAAATAAAAATATTTGACCCGCCGCATTTCGGCAGGATTTTCAAACGGGATGGATTATTATCTTTAATGATAGTAGTCCGTCCCGTTTTTTGTTTTATACAAGCCGTGTCTAATTTTATGCTCATATCAAAAACGGTTCTCCACCCAGAATCAGCCAACGGCGGCACAGATTTTTTACAAGATTTGCTGCATTACGGCTCGTAGGGACAGCCCTTGCGGCTGTCCGATATCGCCAACCGAAAAATCAAACAATATCCGAGAATAATCCCACTCACCACGTACAAACTGTTAATTGATAATCACCCCAAAGGAGGAAAAAACATGGGTGTTGAAATAATCTCAAATCCGCTCAGCGTCAGCGCACTGCTCTCCGGCGAGATAGACCACCACACCGCCGTCGCAATGCGTGCGGATATCGATGCCGCCGCGGCAGCTCAGCAGCCTAAAATACTGCGCCTTGACTTCGCCGATGTCAGCTTTATGGACAGCTCCGCCGTCGGTCTCGTCATGGGTCGATACAGGCTTTTGCAGGGCTGGCAGGGGAGGCTTGAGGTCACGAACCTCAGCGAGCGCAATTATAAAATGATGCGCCTTGCGGGTATGCAGACGCTGTGTACGCTGACGCAGAAAAGAAACAAGGAGGATAAACATGAGTAGAAAAAAGCCTGTCGATCAGATGAGTCTGAAAATAGAGAGCCGCTCCGTCAACGAGAGCTTCGCACGCGTCGCAGTCTCGGCGTTTGCGGCTCAGCAGGACCCGACGGTCGAAGAAATATCGGATATCAAAACCGCCGTCAGCGAGGCGGTCACAAACTGCATCGTCCACGCCTATCCTGCGAGCGTGGGGGAGATTTACATATGGGTCGGGCTGTTTGATGACGGACTCGTGCGCATCAGAATAAGAGATCGCGGGTGCGGTATAGCCGATGTGCGCCGAGCTATGGAGCCTCTGTTTACGACCCTCGGCGGCGAGCGTGCGGGACTGGGCTTTGCCGTTATGGAGAGCTTTATGGACAAGGTGCGCGTGCGCTCCGTCGCGGGCAGGGGGACGAGCGTCACCATGGATAAATATATAAAAGGACGCGGCGATGGACAGGGCTGAACGCAATGAACTCGTTGAAAAGAATATCGGTCTTGTCCATGCCTGCGCCAATAAGTTTCGCGGCAAGGGCGCGGAGTATGACGACCTGTTTCAGGCGGGGTGCGTCGGGATTATAAAGGCTGCCGAAAATTTTGATTCGGAGCGCGGCTTCTCGTTTTCAACTTATGCCGTGCCCGTCATTCTCGGCGAGATAAAGCGCATTTTTCGCGACGGCGGCAGCGTCAAGGTCGGGCGGGCGCTCAAAGAAAAAGCACGCGCCGCGATGCGCGAAAAGGATGCGTTGTCCGCCGAGCTCGGTCGTGAGCCGACTGTCGGTCAACTCGCCGAACGCCTCGGCAGCGATGTCGCTCAGACGGCGCAGCTGCTCAATGCCGCAATGCCCGCCGTGTCGCTGACCGCCTGCACGGACGACGGCGAGGGGCAGACAGACCTGCCCGTCGAGTCGCCCGAAAACGCCGCCTCGGAGCTAATCGCCCTGCGCGAGGTCATCGCGCTGCTCGACGACCGCGACCGCGAGATGATAAGTCTGCGCTATTACCGAGGCATGACCCAGAGCCGAACCGCCGAATTGCTTGGAATGTCGCAGGTGCAGGTGTCGCGGCGCGAAAAAGCCGTGCTTGCGCTCCTGCGCCGCAACCTGTCCGCCTGAATCTTGACAATTCCCGCCGATGTGATAAACTTAACTGAGATCATATTGGAGGGACAAAAATGAAAAAAGCGATTCCGAACGGCGTCTATCCGACCATGATAACGCCGTTTACAAAGGACAATAAGATAGACTATTCTGCCGTCGAAGCGCTCATAAACTGGTACGCCGAGAAGAAGGTTGACGGAATCTTCGCCATCTGCCAGTCGAGCGAGATATTCTTCCTCTCGTTTGAGGAGCGGCTCGAGCTCCTGCATTTTGTTATGCGGCATACGCCGAAAAATATTTCGGTCGTCGCGTCCGGTCATGTCGCGGATGACCTCGACACCCAGATTGAAGAGGCAAAGGCTTTTATAGACGAGGGGATAGACGCCTATGTGTTTATCTCGAACAGATTCGCCTCAGCCGATGAGGATGACAGCGTGTTTCTCAAAAATATCGACAGGGCGGTGGAAGCTGTCGGCGATACAAACTTCGGCATATACGAGTGCCCCTATCCCTATAAGCGCGTCATGACTCCCGCAGTGCTCAAAAAGCTCGCCGAGTCGGGCAGATTCACTTTTCTTAAAGACACCTGCTGCGACCCCGGCATGATAAACGAAAAGCTCAGAGCGGTTGACGGTATGGGACTGAAAATATTCAACGCCAACTCCGCGAGCCTGCTCGAAACGCTGAAAATGGGCTGCGCCGGCTTCTCCGGCGTTATGGCGAATTTCCATCCGGAGATATATTCGTGGCTGTGCAAAAATTTTGAAAAAGAGCCTGAAAAGGCGAAAAAAGTTCAGGCTTTCCTCGGCTTTGCCTCTCTCGCCGAGTGCCAGCTCTATCCCGTCAACGCAAAATATTATCTCTCCCTCGAGGGCGTGCCCATGGGTTATGACTGCCGCTCGAAGGACGCCTCGGCGTTCACTCTCAGCCGCCGCATGGAGATAGACCAAATGCGCGAGCTGACCGAGCAGTTCAAGACGGATATGGGCATAGAATAATGACCGATCTCGGATTCCAGTATGAACTCGTGCGTTCCGACCGCAGGACGCTGAGCATAAAAATATCGCGTGATGCGTTTGTTATTGTCTGTGCGCCGCGCCGCATGAGCCTCAAGCATATCGAAGATTTTCTCTTTGAAAAGCGCGAATGGGTGCTCAAAAATCTCGAAAAAGTGCAGGAGCGCAAAGATATTTCCGATTTGTTTGTCCCTGGAGGGGAGTCGGGGCTTCTCCTGCTCGGGCGCGAATATCCGCTGACAAAAGTCCACGGGAAACGCGCAGGCTTTGACGGCGACCGTTTCTTTGTCCCCGACGGGCTCTCTGCGGAGGATACGGCGGCAGCGCTCAAAGAGGTCTACCGTTCGCTCGCAAAAAATTATCTTGTCCGCAGGACATATGAGCTCACCGCTCAATTCGGCGAAACGGTCGCCTCCGTCAAGATAAATTCCGCGAGAACGCGCTGGGGTTCATGCACCTCAAAGGGAAATATAAACCTCTCGCTGTTCCTCATTATGGCATCCGAGGGCGCGGTTGATTATTGCATTATCCATGAGCTTTCGCATCTTAAACACATGGATCATTCGGCGGAGTTCTGGCGGCTTGTCGGTTCGCGGTGTCCGGATTATGAAAAGCGCAAGGAGGAGCTGAGGGCTCTGAATCTTCGCCTGATGCGCGAAAAATGGTGAAAAAACGGCTGCGATAGGGCAATATATTTGCTCCGACCGCAGCCGATATTTTTTTGCGAAAACCGAGGAAAGAGGGAATAGTTTTTATATATAATTATCCTGCGAACGACACGCCCCAGCTGCGTCCTCATTCCCAAGTCCTGTTTCCTCGTTTCGCACATCCGTTTTCAGCAAATAACAGCCAAAGCCTCACGATGCCGTTCGTTTTATATATCCCGGTGCATCGCCTGCGGGAATGTACATCGTCTGGCTGTAGCCGTCGGTGAATGTTATCTGCGCGACATATCCGCTAAGGGCGGTGCAGCACTGCCCTTTGGCGAGAGCGAACAGCTCGTTTGCCTGTTTCTGATCCGTAACGGTCTTTATGAAGCAGTCGTCCATGTCGCCGTATTTTCCGTTTTTGTTTATCTCCTGTGCCTGCAAAATGATGCGGCGGCAGTCATGCGCTCAAAATTGCCGAGCGAAAACTCGGGGTAGTAGTCCTTATAGAAGCGAGCCGCGCTGTTCGGGGTCGAGCCGATGGGAAAGAAGAGCTCGTCCGGCACGAAGAACAGCCGCGAGCGCACCTCGTCCGAATTGTAGGTGGATTCGCCGTCTATGAGCACCTTGCCGGAGTCCGGCTTATATAGCCCTGCGGCACACTTTATGAGCGTGGTCTTGCCCGCGCCGTTGTAGCCGATAAGACCGCAGACGGACGAGTCGCAGGCGGTGAATGATATGTTCTCAACGGCAAAGTTACCTTTTTCCCTCCGTCAATATCACCAAATGTTCCGGCTTTTAATTGTGCACATTGCAAGAATTTTTTAAAACATAGACAAAAAGCAGCAATAAAACAAGCAAATATATTGCAATATTGACAAAGCAATGCTATGATTAGAAAAAAGCTTAAGCAGGAGGCTAAAGATGTATAACACAGAAAATCCGTACAAAAGCGCGGGGGAGTATCTGAAAGCGCCGCTGTTTGAAAAATACCGGCTCAGGCGCGCTGCGGTCAAGACCTCGACCGCGCTGTTTCCGTTCATGCTCTTCGCCGCGATATTCGCGTTTATAATATTGCTTCTCGGAAAAGCGTTTCCGTCCCTGCTCGACGGACTCTACTGGGTCTCTTATATGTCCGTCCAGCTCTTCGGCATAGGGCTGTCGATATGCATGGCGTATTACGCGGGCGGATTTTTTGCCGCTCTTGTCTCGGGCGTTCTCGCGGGATATTTCGGTCTGTTCTGCACTCAGGTCGCGGGAATTGAAACGATAGGCGGCTCGTCCGTTATCGGCTTTATGGGCTACTATGTGATAGCACTGCTGAGCACCGTGTGCGTGACCTTTCTGCACAAGGTCTGCGTCGTCGTCATAGAATGGGCGTTCGGGCTGCTTTTAAAGCTTGCACATTCAAAAATTAAGGACGAGGCAAAGCGCGAGGATTTGATATGCACCTTCCGCCCGCAGCTCAAAAATATGACCCTGCTCGGCGACTCGGTCGTCGTCATCGGACTTTCGGCGTTTGTCGTATTCTTTGTCGTGAACTACGCCTACGCCCTGCCGATGACCCTGCTCGCGCATAAGCTCGCGGAAATAATCGCGTCCTCTGCCAATGTCGTTTTCAAGGGCGCTGTGATAGGCTTCGCGCTCGGCTTTGATGTCGGCGGTCCGCTCTCGCTCGCGGTGTTTGATGAAATTTTCAAGGGCGTGCTGGCGGGCTCGATGGAGAGCGCAAGACTGCTCACCGTGTTCTCCGCGGCAATGATAACTCCGTCGTGGATATGTATGATCTATCTCTTTGTCGGCAAGAAATTCAAGTCGTGGCCAATGGTCGTCTATGACGAAAACCTGCTCAATACCGGCTTCATCAATGAGGTGTTCCAGAATGTCAGGCTCATGGCGATGTCGCCGATGGTCTATTGCGTCAGAGAGCCGCAGACAACGCCCTTCGCGCTCATCGGCGGCACAACGCTCACGGGCATTCTCGCCGCGGCGTTCGGTATCTGCAACGAGTCGCTTCTGACTGATTATATCCAAAAATACGGGCTTCTCCGCACTTCTACTATTGTCGTCACCGATAAATACGATGCCTTTGCGGGGCTTATGCCACCGCTCTATGCAGGCGGGGGAGCGAAGGTAATTCTGCTTTCGTTCGCGGCGGCGCTCGTCGGCTCTCTGCTCGGCGTGGGGATTGTAGTCCTGCTCAAGAAAGCGCGTTATTCAAAACATGAGAAGCGCGGCGAGGATCTCTTTCTCGCCTACGGCTACGAGTTCACTCAGCAGGAGTGGAACGATAAACATAAGAAAAAGTCAAAGCTCGAACAGAAGCTCGGTTTTGCGGACGGGTACGAAGAAGAAAACGCGCCGGAGCTTGAGCCGGAGGAATAAAATAAAAACCGGAGTCGGAAAAGTACCGACTCCGGTTCTACATATTTTATTCTTTCACATATCTGTCGAATGTGAAAACAAATCCGTTGCTCTCCTGCGCGGCGGAACGCTCGACGAGCCTCCAGCCTGCGCGGATGTCAAGATTGGGGAAGAACTTTTCGGCGTTTCCGTCCGCCTTCACGCGTGTCACATACGCTTCGTCGCATGAGTCTATAAGTTCGCTGTAGACCGCCTCTCCGCCCATGAGGAATACGCTTTTGTCATTTTCTGTAATGCCCGCGAGCCCGTCGATGCAGTGGCATACCGTGACATTTTCGGCGCTCCAATTTTCGTCTCGCGTCAGCACTATATTTCTCCTGCCCGGCAGAGCCTTCTGCCCCGGCAGGGAGAGAAATGTCGTGCGTCCCATAACGACGGTGCTGCCCATGGTCTTCTCCTTGAAAAACTTGAGGTCGGCGGGGATATGGAAGAGCATTCCCGTGCCCTTGCCGATGCCCCATTTTATGTCGGCGCAAACTATTGCTTTCATCTTCGCTCCTTATATCGCAACGGGTATCTTTTCGGTGAATTCGTGATATTTGTAGTCCTCAAAATGCACACTGTCGGGCGTGAACTTGTAGAAGTCGGTTATCGACTTGTCGAGGACGAACTTCGGCGCGTCGTAGGGCTCGCGCTTTATCAGCTCATCAACTATCGGAACATGCCTGTCGTAGATGTGCGCGTCGGCGATGACATGAACAAATTCGCCCGGCTCAAGTCCCGAGACCTGCGCCAACATATGGACGAGCGTCGCATATTGGCAGACATTCCAGCTGTTCGCCGTGAGCATATCCTGCGAGCGCTGGTTGAGTATCGCGTTGAGCTTCTTGCCCGTGACATTGAAGGTCATGCTGTAGGCGCAGGGGTAGAGGTTCATCTCGCTTAAGTCAGCGTGAACATATATATTTGTCAGTATACGGCGGCTGAGCGGGTTGTGCTTGAGGTCATAGAGAACCCTGTCAACCTGGTCGAAATCGCCCTCGGGATAGTGGTGTTTGACCCCGAGCTGATAGCCGTATGCCTTGCCGATGCTGCCGTCTTCGTTAGCCCAAGCGTCCCAGACGTGACCCTTGAAGTCGTTGACGTTGTTCGATTTCTTCTGCCATATCCAGAGCAGCTCGTCCGTTGCGCTCTTTATAAAGGTCTTTCTGAGCGTCATCGCGGGGAACTCCTTTGAGAGGTCGTAGCGGTTGACGATGCCGAATTTCTTTATCGTGTGCGCGCTCGTGCCGTCCTCCCAGTGCGGGCGGACATTGTAGTCCGTGTCCCATGTGCCGTTTTCGAGTATATCCTTGCAGTTGGCGATAAACACCTCGTCTGCATAGCTCATTTCGTTCTCTCCTTCGTGCTTATTTTATATTATTCCCGTCTGCCTGAGCAGCTCGGGTATTCCGTGCTCAAAGTCAACGCCGTAGCGAAGATCCGTGCCCGCCGCCTTTGTCCTTTCGATGCAGCCGTGGGTGTAATCAACGGCAATCTTTGCGCTCTCGGCAAGGCTCAAGCCGTTCATGTATGCGCCGAGCAGTGCGCTTGCGAACACATCGCCCGTGCCGTGAAAATATCCGTCCACCGTGTCCGAGAGGGCATAGCTTATCTCGTCGGTCGTGCGGTCGTATGATGCCGAGCCGACCCGACTGCCGTCGAATGCAACCCCCGTCAGAACCACCCGTGACGGTCCGATATCGGAGAGTCTGCGAAGCGTCGATTCAACATATTCTTTCGAGTAGGGGGCGGGGCGGTATTCCTCGCCGAGCATGAACGCCGCTTCGGTGAAGTTCGGAACGATTATGTCCGCCTTGGCGCAAAGGCGCGTCATCTGCCTGGCGAAGTCCATGTCGAACACCGTGTACATCTTTCCGCCGTCCGCCATCGCGGGATCGACGAGCACGACGGTGTTTTCTCCCTTAAAGTCGGCAATGAAATCGGTCACTATATCTATCTGCTCGACAGAGCCGAGAAAGCCGCTGTATATCGCATCGAACTTTATTCCGAGGTTCTTCCAGTGCTCTGCGATCGGGCGCATGTCGTCGGTGAGGTCGCGGTAGGTGAAGCCCGTAAACCCGCCCGTGTGCGTCGAGAGCACGGCGGTCGGTATGGCGGCAACCTCAATGCCCATCGCGGAGATTATCGGCAGCGCGACGGTCAGCGAGCATTTGCCGAAGCCCGAAATATCATTTATGGCAGCAGCCCTTTTAAGTCTCTCCATAGGTGTCACCCGCTTTTAATATAATGTCCGCAAGCTCGTCTGCGGTCAGCCCGGGAATATATTTTTCCGCCCGAGCGGCATTGAGCGCCGATATTATCGCCCCGCGCCGAAGCTCCGTGCCGCGCAGGAGCGCTTCGAGCCTTGAAATATCTTCGGTACTCATGAAATCGCCGAAAATGCGTATATTTTCTATCCGCCCGCAGGCGGTTTTCTCTTTTATATAAACCGTTCCGCAGCTAAGGCGGGTTCGTTCGGACTGCCCGAGCCGCTCTGTGCCGCAGCTGCGTTTGTCAGTCGCGTATTTGCCGTCCCGCAGCAGCTCAATTGCTCTTATATCGCCTTCGCCGAGCTGATATTTCTTGCCGCCGCGCTCCGCCATATGTTCAGCCAGCATCGCGCCGACAATATCGGGGCTGACGGCTTTTTCGGTACATTCCGAAATGTTCGCGACGCGGCTACGAACCGACCTTACCCCATGCTCCGCAAGCTTGCCCTCATCGCTCCTGAGTGCCTCGGACATAGCCTCAAGGTCGGCGTTTATAAGCAGTGTGCCGTGAAACAGCGACCTGCCGCCGCGTGAGCACATCGCCGTCCCCGAGACTTTTCTGCCGCCGACAAGAATGTCGTTTCGTCCGGATATCTCCGCTTTGATGCCGAGGGAGCGCAGGATGTCGATAACGGGTCGGCAAAGCTCAATTCTGTCCGCTTCGCCTTTTATGATGAATGAAAAGTTGAGGTTGCCGCGGTCGTGATAGACTGCCCCGCCGCCGGTCATCCGCCGCACAACGGGCAGGGAGCGGGTCTGAACATAGACGCCGTTTATCTCGTCTGCCGCGTTCTGATTTTTGCCGATAATAATGCACGGCTCATTCTGCCAGAGCAGGAAAAAATCTTCATCCTTTTCGCAGAGTAAGTATTCCTCGGCCGCGAGATTGAAAAACGGGTCGTTGCTGCCGAGCGTCAGAATGAACAAAAACCTCATCTCCGAAAATCCGTTGTCCATTATGATATCATTTTGCCCGATAAAAATCAATAATAAGCTCGAATGAAATCAAAGTAAAAATCGGAGCCGTTCCGTGTTACCGGAACAGCCCCGAAGCGATCGCGATTATTTGAAAAGCTTTCTGAAATAATTTATCAGCGAGGAGGTAATCTGGAGTATGCGCTGAACAACATTGCCGAGAGCCTGAACGACAGGCGACTTGTCCTTGCCGTTGCTGTTTTCTATCTCGGCATAGAACGCATCGTAGTCGCCGCTTTCGTATCTCTCCAGCATCTCTCCGAAGGTGACATCCGTTTCTTCGCCGTCCTTCATCACGCTTATCTTGACATATATGTCCCTGAAGGTGAGATATTCGGCATCGGGATCAACGCATTCATATCGCCGTCCGTCAACCGATGCTTCGGTTTTTACGTCGCTGAAGGTGAGCACGTCGAAATGCAGATACACAGCCTCCGAATACCTCGCCGCGTAGTAGGCGAGATATCTTCCCGCAACGCCGTCAAAGACGGTGAGAGTGCCCTTGAAGTTTATAACCTTATTTTCCTCGTCGTAGCTGACGGTCACAAGTGCCATCTCATTTTCCTCGGCATATTGCCGTGCGGCTGTGTTTCTCTCGTCGCAGATAAGCAGGAACCTTTCGTTGTGTCCGTCAAATGCGTCGTCGGCTATCGCAGTGTCGCCCTCGGCGGTTATCGCAACCGTCATGAGTTCACCGCAGTTTGCAAACGCGAGAGAGTTAACGGTCGTGACATCCTTCCCGAGCAGAACCTCCGTAAGATACGGGAAGCCGTTAAAGGCGTTTTTGCCTGCGGAGGTCACTCCGTTGCCGAACACAACTCCGTCAACCTCTTCCCTTGTGCCGCTCCATGAGAAATCCTGTGCATCGTCGAAGGAATACATGTCTCCGCTGCCCTCGACGGTTATCTGATAGAGGTCGGCTTGAAGGCTCCATGTGAGGTTGTCGCCGCACACGCCGCCCGTCTGACCGTAGTTGTATATCACCGTCACATTTTCGAGCGCGGAGGCGACGTCAACAACATTTATCTTCTCCCAGTCGCTCTTTGTGCCGCGATAGTATATCGTGTCGATGCCGTTCGAGCTGCTCAGTGCATTCACCGCTATCTTCTTTATGCCCTTGCCGACAACAACGGCTTGGAGCTGCGGGCATGACGAGAAGATGTTCCCGAAGGTTTCGAGCTTGTCGTTGAACTCAAAATATGTGAGGGGAGTGGTGCTGAACACATCGTACCCCAGGTATTCAACCGAGTCGGGGAGATAGAATTCCGTCATTCCGCAGCAGTTGAACGCAACCGAATCTATCATTCTCACCGAGTCCGGAACGGTGATTATCCCGAGCGAGGTGCAGCCCTGGAACGCGGCATACGGTATTTTCTTCAGAGCATATGAAAATGTTACATTCGTAAGATTTTTGCAGCCGTAAAAGGCGTATTGGTCTATGTTGCAGCTTATGTCGAAGGTGAAGGCTTTTTCACGGTTCGGGCAGCGGAGCAGGAGCGACTTGTCTTTGTCGTAGAGTGCGCCGAGCGAGTCCGAGCTGTAATTCGGGTTGTCCTCAGCGACCGTAACGGGTGCCGGATATCCGCCGAAGGTATAGCCGGGGATGACTATCTCGGTGACATTTTTCGATATGCTTACCTCCTTGAGGTTGCAGTTCCGAAAAGCGCCCTTTTCTATCGTTGTGACCGAATCGGGAATGTTTACGCTTTCGAGCTTTCGGCAGGTGGCAAAGCAGTCCGAGGGGATAACCTCAAGCCCCTCCGGCAGAACGGCGCTCGTCAGCGACCAGCAGCCGTCGAAAGCTTTTTCGCCGACGGTCTTCACGGAGTCGGGGAGGGTGATATCGACAAGCTTCGTCGCGCTGTAAAAAGCATACTCGCTCACGGTTTCCAGTCCGCTCGGAAGAACGACGTCGGTGACTGCGGTGCTGGTGAATGCGTAGGGAGCTATCTCCTTTACAGTAGACGCAACGGAGCATTCGATAACATCATATTCCGCCGTTGAATTTTTGGCGGGGAACCTGATGAGCCTTGTCTTGTCCTTGTTATAGAGGATGCCGTTGAGCGAGCAGAGATACGGGTTGTCGGAATCGACCTCAAACGAGGTCATGAAATAGAAGGGCTTTATCGCTTTGCAGAAGATGCCGGCGTCGGTTATGTTGATGCCCTTGCCTATCTTCACTTTTAGCCCGTATGTGTTCAGATTTGAAGTGTCCCATTCGTTTATGTCGTCGATGGTCAGCTCGCCGCTTCCCGCCACGGTGACGGTGTTGGAGTCGCTGTCATATGTCAGGGTTATCCCGTCACTGTCGCTATAATCGTCGGCATAGACTGCGGATCTGAGCGCGTCAATGCCGTAGTGCCCTGCGGCGATGAGCTTTTGGAGCACATCCGAGCTGCCCGCACCCGAATCCTCGGCGAAAGCCGCTCCCGCGCAGCCGAACAGCGTCAGTGCCGCGAGCACAATGCTCAGAAATTTTTTCAGTGCCGCTTTGGTTTTACTTTTCATCCTTTTTCGCACCCTTTCTCATTATCATCGTCACTTCAACTGTGAAATATCCGTTTTCGTATCGGAGATTGACCTCTCCGTTGTATTTCCTTGCGGCAGTTTTTATGCTGCCGATTCCGAGCCCGTGGTTCACGCTGTCGAGCTTCGTGGTTTTGACGGTGTTGTTCTTTATCTCGACCGGCCGGAGAGTGGGGTTGCTGACGGTCAGCATGAACACCGCCGAATTCGGGACGGCGTGAATGCCGATGACCGCGTTGTCAACAAGCTTGCTCGCCTCAATAGCGTTGTCCAGCGCATTCGCAAGAATGGTGCACAGGTCGATGTTTTCGATTCCGTCGGCGGGTATTATTCCGTCAAAATCGAGCTTGGTCTGCCAGATTGCCGCAGCGGCAGCCTTTTCGGCAAGTATTGCGTCGGCAAAGTGGTTGCCCGTTGAAAATGCATTTTTCGTCGCGTCGAGCCTGCCATAAAGCTCGTCTATGTATTTTTCCGCCTCGACGTACTGCCCGTCGGATATCAGAGCCCTGACAGAGGTGAGGTTGTTCTTGAAGTCATGGCGGAACACACGCATATCGCGGTTCTTCTGAACCATATTGTTGTAGTGGTTGAGCTCGAGCTCAAGCTGCCTTTCGGTCGCACGCTTTCTCTGCGAAGCGATGAGATATTTTGTGACCAGATATGCTATGCATCCGACAATGAGCACGGACGAAAGCATGGTCAGCGCGTTTGCAGTCTCCTTGGAATAATCCGTGTTGAACGATACCGTGACGCTGTAGTACGCGGCGAGAAAAGCCGCGAATATCATCAGACTTGCAACCGGCGGGAATCTGTCGAAGGAATCGATAATGTTGAAATCTCCGACCCTGTCGCTTATCAGCATGATTGCAAGGAACACCGATATGTACAAAACGGATTTTGCCGCCAGCTGACCTACCGTGCCGAGCTTGAAGGCGTAGTTTATAATAAAAGAGAAGTAGTCGAGACTCGCCGCCATCGCAATGCCTATCCATAAAAATGCCGTCTTCTTTTTGTACGGCTTCAATACGAGGTAGGGGAATACGATGAAGCAGAGCGTCAGGGTTCCGTCCGAGATGTCGGTTATGTCAAAATCTTCGGGCAAAAATACCGGAAGAAGGGCGAGAGCTGCGAGAATGACGCAGAAAACGGCAAGCAAAGCTTTTCTGACTCTTTTTTCGTAGCCTATAAGCGCGTGCAGGAAAATATATACGAAAATCATGCACGCGGCACAGCAGACGAGCGTCAGCGGCGGGCAAAGAGCGTTGAGTATTCTGATGTCGTCCATTTTCAGTTACCTCCGCGCCCGAGCGAGCTTTGGTGCCGTGCCAGCTCCCGCAGCTTTCCTGATACTCTCTTCATGCCGTTCGGTCCCATCGGGAGACCCTCTTCACGGTTCTTTATGTATAACATATTCGGCTGCTCAAGGCGGTCTATCATCGCGAGATTCGTCAGATAGGCGCGGTGCGTGCGAAAAAACCAGAAGGGTGAAAGCTCCGCTTCAAGGCTGTCGAGAGACCTTTTGCAGACGAATACATCCTCCTTGCCGCCGTTGTTGTAGTGGATATGTGCGTATTTGCGCTCGACCTTGATGAAATATATGCTGTCTATGTCGATGAGCTTTGCGTCTCCGCTGTCCCTGACAAACAGTCGGCGGAACGCATATGCGTCCGTGTTCAATTCGTTGAGAGCGCGGTATAGCTTTTCTTTCTCGACGGGCTTCATGAGATATCGGTGCGCGTGAACCTCAAAAGCGTCGTAGATTATGTCGTCATATTGCGAAATAAACATAATGGTCTTCGTTGTCATACAGTTTTCCCTGATGCGCTTTGAAAGCTCAAGCCCGTTTATATCCGGCATCAGGTAATCGAGAATAAAAACATCAAATTCATCGAGCCTCTCGGCAAGCACCTCGGAGCTCGAAAAGGCCACAGCCTGTATCCCGTAGCTCGCCTTGCGCGGATACTCTTCAATGAGTGACATTATCTGACGCAGCTCCGCAGCATTGTCGTCACATACCGCAATTTTCAACATAATCTCCTCCCCAAATGTCAAAAAAACTTCCCAAACTATTTTAATGCTTTGAACAATTTTTGTCAATGAATTTGTACGCTTTGCCTAAAAAAAATTAGTTCGTACCGAAAAAAGCGGTGTTCGTACCGATAGGGTTGCTTTTTATTTCTTCTTGCGTTTTTTGCGTTTTTTCGGCAATCCGTGTGAAATGTACGGATAGGAATTTTCGGTCTGTGCGGTCGGTTGAATGTTGTAAGTCCCGTATTTGTTCACCATGTCGAACGAGTCCTCGGGCTCGCCCGTAACGGGGTCGGAGCTTGGAGTAGGGCAGTGCCTGATGTCAAAATTTTCACCGTTTTCTTTATTCATTCTGATTTTGTCCTTTCTGACAGAAAAAAGCGCCTTCGCATTTGTTAGTGTTTCCGCCGACCGCCGAAAAAATTTATTTATTAACAAAGTTTTAAAGAAAAATTTATATTCTCTTTAAACGCTGTTGCAATTATGTGCCGAAATATTGTATAATTATGGTACATATTTAAAAGGAGTGTCGCATTTTCATGAGAGAAGAACACAGAAAGTACGCCGAAGAGGTGTACGGCATAATCAATCATGCCGCGAAAAACATCGGCTCAAGACTGCCGGGTTCCGACGGCGAAAAAAAGTTTGCGGCTTATATGGGCGACAAGCTCAGAGAGATAGGCATTGAGCCCGTTCGCGAGGAGTTTGCCGTCTCCCCGCGTGCGTCCATCGGCGGAATACCCTATGCGGGCTGGCTCGGTCTTGCGCTGAGTGCGCTTGTCTATATCGCAATGAGCATCCCCTCGGTCTGGTACGGCATGGCACTCGCCTCGGCGGCGTGTATAGTCTGGCTCGTCTGCAGCGTTTTCCTCTATAAGACATGGTTCGATATGTTCTTCAAGCAGGAGATATCGCAGAACACCTACGGCGAGCTGCTTCCGGAGGACGGCAAGTATGATTACACCGTCATCCTCTCCGGTCATACCGATACCAGCTGGAACTGGCGTCATTCCGAGCACGCGTCGAAGTTTATGAAGACAAACCCCGCCCTCGGACTTATCGCCACCTTCGGCAAGGTCGGCTTCGGTGCTCTTTGCTTCTTCTTCCTTGCGGGCACCTCGATTGCCGTCGCGACTATCTACACCGGCTATTATTTCGGTGCAGGCTGGGCGGCGGAGGCTTTAGCCTCGCCCGCGTTCGTCAACTTTATGTTCGCCCTGCGCTTCCTGCCCATCGTTACCGCTATCGGCTGCGCGTTCCTTATTATGTGGGCTGATCCCGACCCGCGCAACGCTTCCCGCGGTGCTATGGACAACGCCTCCGGCTGCGCCATAAGCTATGCAGTCACCAAATATTTCAAAGAGAACCCCGACAAGATGCCCAAAAACTGCCGCATAATCGACTTCAACTGCGGCTCTGAGGAGGCGGGACTTCGCGGCTCCATCGCCTTTACCCGCGCTCACAAGGGCGAGGCGATTCTCGAAAACGCATGGAATATCAACATCGACTCCGTTGCGGATAAGGACTATTTCGAAGTAGTTATTCAGGACGATTGGCAGTTCTGCCGCTTCGACAAGGATCTCGAAGCGATGTTCAAGGACACCTTCTCCGAGCTCGGTATTCAGAGCAAGTCGAACGGCTGCATACATAACCCTGTCGGCGGCTGCGACAGCACCCCGATGACCAGGGCGGGCGTGAAGTCCGTCACCTTTGCGGCTCAGGATCCGACCCTGACCTATTATTATCACACTTGGCGCGATGTGCCGGAGCGCTTCAGCGTTGACACCGTCGGCGACGGCTTCGAGGTCGTCCTCGGAGTTATCGACAGGATTGACAAGTTCCAGCAGGCAAGCGGCTTTAACGGTCCGCGCAAGTAAAAAAAGTATTTTGAGCGGCTGCCGCAAATTGCGCCCGCAGTCTCGGACAGCCGCTTGACTTATATTTAAGGAGGTATTGAGTAAAATGAATCTTCAGTCAATCATTGACAGGAAGAAGGAAGCGGCCAAGTATATGGTGAGCGAGATAACTCACATATGCAAGGACTTCGAAAAGCGCGATCCCGGCTCAAAGGGTGAGCAGCAGGCATGTGAGTATATGGCGGACGTACTGAAAAACGAGTGTGGATGCGAGAGAGCCGATGTCGAGTCGTTCAAGGAGAACCCCGGCTCGTTCTTCGGCTGGATATATTTCACGATTACCTTCGTCCTCGCGGCGGTCGCCATTTCTTTCTTCTATCCGCTCGTTTCGGCGATTCTCATAGCGCTCGGTCTGTTTATCGCCTTCATGCAGTTCGGACTCTACAAGAAATTCGTTGACCGCTTTTTCCCGGAAAAGACCGGTCACAATGTCACCGCAGTCAAGAGCTGCAAGGGTGCAGTCAAGCGCCGCATATTCTTCAACGGTCATCCGGATGCCGCTTGGGAGTGGCCCGTCAACTATAAGCTCGGCGGCGTCGGCTTTGAGGGTCATGCGATAATCTGCGGTGTCGGCGCGGTCTATTATCTCGTCATTTCCATAATCCTCGTCGCAAAGAACGGTCTTGCATATGTCTCGTTCGACTCATCCGAAACGCTCGGACTTCTTCGCCTTGTCGGTCTTGTTTTTGTCCCGTTCCTTATCGGTCTTTATTGGATGTGGAACGAGAACCGCGTTGTTGACGGCGCGAACGACAACCTTTCCGGCTGCTATATGGGCATAGCCATCCTCAAGGCTCTCAAGGAGGAGGGCATCGAGTTCGAGAATACCGAAGTCGGCGTTATCCTCACAGGCTCCGAGGAAGCGGGACTGCGCGGCGCAAAGGCGTGGTGCGAGGCTCATCAGGGCGAGTTCGACGATGTTCCGACCTTCATCTTCTCTTATGATACGATTCACGACCCCAAGTACCTTATGACCAACTACCGCGACCTCAACGGCACGGTCAAGGCTGATAAGGATGTCTCCGACCTGTTCATGGAGGCTGCCAAGGAGCTTGATATCTCCTGCAAGAAGGGCTGGGTTCCGCCTCTCGGCGGCGCTACCGACTCCGCAGCGTTCGCGCAGGCGGGCTTCAGAGCGACCGGCGTCACGGGTCTCAACCATAAGCTTGAGGACTATTATCACACCAGAAGAGACACCTATGACAACATGAACGAGCAGGGTCTTGCCGATTGCTTCGCAGTCAGCGTCAAGGCGCTCGAGATGTTTGATAACGGCGCAAAACAGTAAATTTTATCCGAAATAAACTTACCCCGAACTGTATTTCACAGCTCGGGGTTTTGTCTGTCGAAAAGTATATTATTGCACGGTCCCAAGGCTCCCCTGTGTAAGGGGAGCCGGCACGGCTTCGCCGTGACTGAGAGTTTAATTTCGCTTCGCTCAAAGGCAGTAGGCGATAGGCGGCAGACGATACGAAAGGACAACGCCCCAACCGCAGCCTAATTCCTATTTCCTCGCACGGGGCGTCGGGTCGCCGCCCCCTACAACCGCCCTCGCACCGGCTACATAAAATCAACGCCGCCTATCTGTTTCGCGTCCATCTATCATCTGTAATCTATCGTCTAACATCTCCTAATCGTAGGGTGCGGCGACCCGACGCACCGATGCCGCGATAGCGGCACGAAACCGAGCCCCGCCCTTTGGCTCCCCTGTGTAAGGGGAGCCGGCACGGCTTCGCCGTGACTGAGGGGTTGTTGTGACGAAAGTTCAAAATACTCAGCATTTTTTAGAAATTGTAACTTATTCAAAACAATCCCTACGGCGCTTCGCGCCACCTCCT
>CAVDWM010000020.1:0-36952 GCA_963612725.1 Faecalibacterium prausnitzii
AAAACCTGCGGCTGTTTTTTGTTTTTAAGGCTCGGGGGTAATGCTTCAAAACAGTTGCAATGGCGGCGCGGAAGTTGTATAATTAATTGGTTTTGATAAATTCGCGCCGAGGGGCGGCGCATTTTGGGCGACGAAGCGCGTCAAGCGCAAAAAATATACTGTGAGGTTTTATAATGTTCAAAGTGGGATTCGATAATGACCTTTATATCAGGAAGCAGTCCGAGCAGATAAGCAGGCGCATCAAGGAATTCGGCGGCAAGCTCTATCTTGAGTTCGGCGGCAAGCTCTTCGACGACTACCATGCCTCGCGCGTCCTGCCCGGCTTCAAGCCCGACAGCAAGCTGCAGATGCTCAAGAATATCGGCTCGGAGGTTGAGATAGTCATTGTTATCAACGCGAGCGATATTCAGAATAACAAAATCCGCCGCGACCTCGGCATAACCTACGACAGCGACGTGCTGCGCCTCATCGACGCGTTCCGCGCAATCGGTCTTTTCGTCGGCAGCGTCGTTATCGCACAGTATAAGGGTCAGCCCGCCGCGCTTGCGTTCAGGAACAGGCTCGAAAAGCTCGGCGTGCGCGTCTTTATCCACTATCCCATTGAGGGCTATCCCTACAATATCCCGCACATCGTCAGCGAAGACGGCTTCGGCAAGAATGAATATATTGAGACCGAGCGTCCGCTCGTCGTTATAACCGCTCCCGGTCCCGGCAGCGGAAAGATGGCGACCTGCCTCTCCCAGCTCTATCACGACAACCTGCGCGGAATCAAGGCGGGATATGCGAAATTCGAGACATTCCCCATATGGAACCTGCCCCTGAAGCACCCCGTCAACCTCGCATATGAGGCGGCGACCGCCGACCTCAACGATGTCAACGTTATCGACCCCTACCACCTTGAAGCATACGGCAAGACCACGGTAAACTATAACAGGGATGTCGAGGTCTTCCCCGTGCTCAACGCTATATTTGAGAAAATCGAGGGCAAGAGCCCCTATAAATCGCCCACGGATATGGGCGTCAACATGGCGGGTTACTGCATCTCCGACGACGCCGCGACCCGCGACGCCTCTTTGAACGAGATAATCCGCCGCTATTTCAGAGCACTGTGCGACCACAAAAAGGGTCTGACCGGCGACGCGGAGCTGACGAAGATAGAGAGCCTGATGAATCAGGCGGGAGTCACCGAGGAGTACCGCCGCTGCGTGCGTCCCGCTCTTGACAGGGCGAAGGAGACGGGTGCTCCCGCGGTTGCAATCGAGCTGCCCGACGGCAGACTGATAACCGGAAAGACTTCTTCTCTGCTCGGCGCGAGCTCGGCGGCGCTGCTCAACGCGGTCAAGCTGTTAAGCAATCAGCCCAAGGAGCAGCTGCTCATCGATCCCGGCGTTATCGAGCCGATACAGTCACTCAAGACGAATATCCTCGGCAACAACAACCCGCGCCTGCACACGGACGAGGTTCTCATCGCCCTTACAATGAGCGCGATACAGAGCGCGCCCGCAAAGAAAGCGTTCGACGCGCTCTCGCTCCTGCGCGGTTGCGAGGCACACTCCTCTGTCATCCTCTCCCAAGTCGATGCGGATGTCTACCGCAAGCTCGGCATCAATCTGACCTGCGAGCCGCACTACCAGGTAAAGAAGCTCTACCACAAAGCGTAAATAATAAGTCAGCCCGCGGGGATATCCTCGCGAGCTGTTTTATATTTACAATTATATAATTTGAAAGACGCAACCCACGCTAAATACGCAAGTTGCGGCTCTCTTTTTGCTCTTTGGTCTGCGCCGAATGTGGCCACCTCTTTTCGGGCTGTCACAGTCGGAGGCAGAAAGCGTTTTCTTTGCCCCGAAGCTGTATGAAGATACTGTGAGCGGGCAAAAAGACGCTTAAAAGAGCAAAAGTAAATATGGCAAAAGTCGCAACCTATGATAAAAGCCGCAACCCACGCTAAATACGCGAGTTGCGGCTCTCTTTTTTGCTCTTTGGTCTGCGCCGAGTGTGGCAGCCCGAGTTATTTTGCGGGGACTGTGTGCCATATATTCTCGGCATACTCGTTTATCGCCCTGTCGGCGGCGAATCTGCCGGAGCAGGCGGTGTTCATCAGGGACATCGAGTTCCAGTGCTTTCTGTCCGCCCAGAGCTCGTCGATCCTGTTCTGCGCCTGACGGTAGTCCGCAAAGTCCGCGAGCACCATATATGGGTCGTGATAGACAATAGTTCCGCTGATCTCGGGGAACTGCTTGCCGCAGAAGCCGCGGTTTATGAAGTCGATAACATTGCGAAGCTCCGCATTGTTGTTGTAGAAATTCATCGGCACATAGCCTCTGCTCCGAAGGTCGTTGACCTCCGGGGTGGTCATGCCGAATATAACAATGTTTCCGGCTCCGACCGCGTCGTGAATCTCAACATTCGCTCCGTCGAGCGTGCCGAGGGTTATCGCGCCGTTCATCATCAGCTTCATGTTGCCCGTGCCGCTCGCCTCGGTTCCGGCGAGGGATATCTGCTCGCTGACATCGGCTGCGGGCATCATATCTTCTGCCATGGAGACATTGTAGTCCTCCATATAGACGACCTTAAGCCTGCCCTTGACATCGGGGTCGTTGTTGATAAGCTCGGCGAGGGCGCAGATAAAGCTGATTATCTTCTTCGCCATGAAGTAGCCGCTCGCCGCTTTTGCGCCGAAGATATATGTGTGGGGCGTGAAATCGCCCGAGGGATCCGCCTTTATCGCGAGATATTTAGCGAGGATGTTGAGCGCATTGAGGTGCTGGCGCTTATACTCGTGCAGGCGCTTGACCTGGACATCGAAGATGGAGCTCGGGTCAAGCTCGATGCCGGTCTTTGCCTTGACGCGCTTTGCGAAGTCCGCTTTATTGGCGGTCTTTATCTTCTCTATCTCCGCGAGCACGGCGGGGTTATCTTTATATTTTGCAAGCTCCGAGAGGCACTCGGCGTTATATACGAACTCGCCGCCGATAAGGTCGCTGAGCATCGAGGTCAGGCGCGGGTTCGCCTGGCAGAGCCAGCGGCGGTGGGCAATGCCGTTTGTGACATTGCAGAACTTATCGGGCGCGAGGGTATAGAAATCATGGAACACGCTGTCCTTGAGTATCTCGCTGTGGAGAGCGGAGACGCCGTTGACGCTGTGGCAGCAGGCGACGCAGAGGTTCGCCATGCGCACGACTCCGTTTGAAATAACAGCCATTCTCTCGACCTTATTGGCGTCGTGGGTCTGCTCCCAGACGTTGCCGCGGAAGCGGTTGTCTATCTCCTTGACTATCTGATATATTCTCGGCAGCAGGCGGCGGAAAAGATCCTCGCTCCAGCATTCGAGAGCCTCGCTCATGACGGTATGATTAGTATAGGCGAAAACCTTCGTCACGACCTCCCATGCGTCGTCCCAGCTGTAGCCGCACTCGTCGAGCAGCAGACGCATAAGCTCCGGTATAGCGAGAGTCGGGTGGGTGTCGTTGATATGGATAGCCATCTTGTCGCAGATATTGTCGAGCGAGCCGTATTTGCGCAGGTGGCGGTTGACTATATCCTGAACGGACGCGGAGACGAGGAAATACTGCTGGCGCAGGCGCAGGCTCTTGCCCTCGGGATGGTTATCCGCAGGATAGAGCACCTTGCTTATAACCTCCGCCATGGCGTTTTGTTCCATGGCACGCAGGTAATCGCCCTGGTTGAAGGAGTTCATGTCAATTTCCGAGCTCTTCGCGCTCCAGAGACGCAGTACGCTGACGCCCTTGCCGTCCTTGCCGGCGACCATCATATCATAGGGCACGGCGTGAACCTTCTTCGCGTTCTTTATATCGACGCTGTGATAGCCGTCCTCCCAGTGATCGACGACCTCGCCCTCAAAGCTGACATCGACGCTCTTTTCCTCGCGGGCAACGAGCCACACCTCGCCGCCGGGAAGCCAGAAATCGGGCATCTCGGTCTGCCAGCCGTCAACAAGCTTCTGCTTGAAGATTCCGTATTCGTAGAGAATGGAGTAGCCCATTCCGAGATAACCGTCGGTTGCGAGCGCGTCGAGATAGCACGCCGCGAGACGGCCGAGACCGCCGTTGCCGAGCCCCGCATCCGGCTCGCAATCATAGAGCTTGTCAAGCTTTATGCCGAAGTCCTTGAGAGCCGCCTCCATGACGGGAATGAGATTGAGATTATAGAGCGTGTTCTTGAGCGAGCGTCCCATAAGGAACTCCATGCACATATAGTACACGCGCTTTGAGCCGCTCTCTTCGCAGTGCTGCTCGAACTCGTGTCTGCCCTGCCTGAGCATATCGCGGGTTATCATCGCGATAGCCTTGTAAAACTGCTCATAGTTGGCCTCCTCGGGAGTGACTCCGAAAAAGTGTGAGAGCTTCGCGGTGATCTGCTCCTCGGCGGCCTTCTTTGTCAGTGAATAATCCATTTTACCAAACCTTTCGTTTGCTTGTGCAGCATATGCTGCCGTATATAAAAATATACCAAACGATATTTTATACCGAAAAGGTAAATAATACAACCGAATTTTCGCAATTACTTCCTCCCCGGACTCAGAAAAAACAGCCCTTGCGACAGAAAATTTCAACGAAATTGCCCAAAATACCCGAAACCGACCGAAAAGATAGCCATTATTTACAAACTGTTCATATTTATGTACACTTGATGCAACACGGTGCATTTATCCTATATGTGTACCCAAGAGGTACCGAAGAGACAACTACCTATCTGGTTTTAATAATTGTCAACTTCTTTTTTCATTTTTATTTTCTCTTTCCCCAAAGCTAAAGCCGAATGCTGCACACATTCGGCTTTAACTTTTTTTCGGGGAGCTTTTTTATTTTTACAGGTCGTCCGCATCCTGCACGGGCTGCGAGCCGTCGAGCGGAGTGCCCGAATAACTGCCGAGAACATCGGTCGGGATAACCCCCTCTTTGTTCATCGGGTCGTTGTACTGCGGAATTTCGATTATCTTTTTCTTCTGCTTTTTTGGCTTGTCCACAAAAAAATCTCCTTTCTCTGCGCTTGCGTTTTTAGCTTTCCGCACGGGCGCGCCGATATTCCGTGAAGCAGAAAGTTGAATTTGCGCGTTATTTCTGATAGAATCATCTTATCCGAGCGTTCGACCGAAAGACGGAGGTTCAAAAAATGAAAAATTTAAAAAAATATATCGCCGCTCTGCTTATTTTTGTTCTCGCGCTGAGCCTTTGCTCCTGCTCGCTGATAGACCGTCTCAAGCCCGCTCCCGAGCCGGAGACGGTCAGGCTGACCTTTCCCGAGGGCACGACTGTCATTCAGGCGGCGCAGAAGCTCGAAGAGGGCGGCGTGTGCACAAAGGACGAATTCGTTTCGGCGGTCAACAACACCGAACGGGACAACAAATTCGTCAAAGCTATAAACAATCCTCAGGAGCGTCCGTTCCTGCTTGAGGGCTATCTCTATCCCGACACATATGATTTCTATGTCGGCGAGGGCGCGGAAAAGGCTCTCGGACGATTTCTTTCAAACACGGAAGCAAAGCTCACCGACGATATGTATGCTCAAGCCGAAAAGCTGGATATGTCCATGGACGAGATACTCACGCTCGCCTCGATAATCCAGCAGGAGGCGTCGGTACCGTCGGTCATGGCAGATGTCTCGTCCGTGCTCCACAACAGGCTCAAGTCATCGGACTATCCCCGGCTGCAATGCGACGCGACCGTATTCTATTTAAAGCGCAGCGTCAAGCCGTATATAAGCGCGGAGCAGGCGGACAGGTACGATGAATTTTACAACACCTATGACCGCAAGGGGCTTCCGGCAGGTCCGATAACGAACCCCGGCATTGAAGCGATAACCGCCGCGCTGAACCCGACGGACACGGACTACTACTTCTTCGTCACCGACAACGACGGCAACTACTATTTTGCAAAGACCTATCAGGAGCATCTGAAAAACTGCGAAACGGCGGGAGTCGCGCAGTAAAAATTTTGCAATATTGCCTCCCTTATCGTTGAAATTTTCAGCCGTTCATAGTATAATTGGATTTTAGGCAAATCAAATATACTTCATTGCGAGAGGTATTATGAACGGTCTTATTGCATCGGCAAAGAGAATAGAAGAATACGGCGCACTGCTCGACTGCGTCAAAAACGCCCGTCTGCCCATAGGCATGACGGGGCTTTCCCATATACACAAGGCTCATTTTGCCGCCGCGCTGAATGCGGACTGCGGCAGACCCGTGCTCGTGATAACGGCGGACGAGGCGCAGGCCTCGCGCCTTGCGCTCGACATGAAAGCTCTCGGCTGCCGCGCCCTGCTCTATCCCGCGAGGGATTTTGCTTTTCGCTCAACGGAGAGCCAGTCACGCGAATACGAGCACAGGCGGCTCGGCGTGCTCGACAAGATGCTGCGCGGCGAGGCGCAGGCGGTAATCTGCTCCGCAGAGGCGGCGTCGCAGCTGACTCTGCCGCCGGAGGAGCTGAAAAGCCGCACTATCGAGCTCACTGTCGGCGACGAGATGCCGCTCGAGGATATCGTAAAAGCACTGCTTCGCGCCGGCTACTCCCGCTCGGCGCAGGTCGACGGAGTCGGTCAGTATGCGGTGCGCGGCGGCGTGCTCGACTTCTTCACGCCCGGCGAGGAATATCCCTGCCGACTCGAGCTGTGGGGCGACGAGATAGACAGCATGGCGTATTTTGACATAGAGACTCAGCGCCGCACTGACAACATCGAAAAGATAAAAATAACCCCGTCAAATGAGATTCTCACGCCCGATACGGAGGAATTTGTCGGGCTGCTCGAGCGTTTCCGCTCGGAGATACGCGGCAAGGGCGCGGTCAGGGCGCGTGAGTGCGTTGACAGGGACATAGACAGAATAAAGGGCGGTCTGCGCCTGCAATCGACGGACAAATATATGCCCCTGCTCTATGATGTGGCTTCGATATTCGACTACGCAAAGGGATATATCCTCTGCGTGAGCGAGAGCTTTTCCGTCAAGGAGCGGTTCAACGCCGCGATAGGGCTCATGCACGAGGCGATAAAGGCGATGTTTGAGGAGGGCGAGCTCTGTCCCGGACTCGACAGATTCTCTCTGCATCTCTCCGACCTCATGCGCGAATATGAGCAGATGGGCGCCATATACATGGACAATCTGCCACGCGGCGGATTTGACACTCCCGTAAAGGAGCTCATCGGCGTCAATGCAAGGCAGATAACCGCATGGAACGGCTCTTTTTCGATTCTCAAGGATGACCTTGACGCGCTGGCGGACAGAAGAAATCGTACCTGCGTTATCTTCGCGGGCACGCGCAAGGCCGCAGACGCGCTGCGCGGCGATCTGATAGACGACGGCTACAGCGCACTATACACGGACGAACTGCCGAACGAACTTACTGCCGGCACGCTGACCGTTGTGCCCGGCTGTCTCTCGGCGGGATTTGAATATCCGCAGGCAAAAATAACGGTATTCACCCACTCCGGCAGGGCGGCGGTCGCCCAGCCGAAGAAAAGTGTGCGCAAAAGCTCAAACGCATTTCACAGCCTCGATGAGCTGCACCGCGGCGACTATGTCGTTCATGTCGCACACGGTATCGGTATATTCGAGGGCATAAACAAGCTCGAAGCGAGCGGCACGATAAAGGACTATATCAAAATCCGCTACGACAAGGGCGACATTCTCTATGTCCCCGTCACGCAGCTCGACCAGGTGTCGAAATATATAGGTCCGTCCGGCGACGACAAGCCCGTCCGCCTCAACAAGCTCGGCGGCAAGGACTGGCAGAAGACCCGCTCGCGTGTGCGCAGCGCGGTCAAGGATATGGCGAAGGAGCTCACGGAGCTGTATTCGCAAAGGCTCAAAATCGAGGGGCACGCGTTCTCTCCCGACACGGATATGCAGAGTGACTTCGAGCGCAGATTCGAGTTCGACGAGACCTCGGATCAGCTCAGATGCATCGACGAGATAAAGGGCGACATGGAGAAGAACTGCCCCATGGACAGACTGCTCTGCGGCGATGTCGGCTTCGGCAAAACCGAGGTTGCGCTGCGCGGCGCGTTCAAGTGCGTTGCGGACGGCAAGCAGTGCGCCATTTTAGTTCCGACCACCATTCTCGCCTATCAGCACTATCAGACAGTGCTCAGGAGAATAGAGGGCTTTCCGGTCGAGGCGCGTATGCTCTCGCGCTTCTGCTCGAAAAAGGAGACCGAGGACACCGTAAACGGTCTGCGGCGCGGCAGCATAGACATCGTTGTCGGCACGCACAGGCTCATTTCAAAGGATGTTCAGTTCCGCGACCTGGGGCTGATAATAGTTGACGAGGAGCAGCGCTTCGGCGTGGCGCAGAAGGAGAAGCTCAAGGAGCTCTATCCCAAGGTCGATGTCCTGACGCTGACCGCGACGCCCATACCGAGAACGCTCAACATGGCTCTCTCCGGCATACGCGATATGTCAATACTCGAAGAAGCACCGCACGACCGCTCGCCGGTGCAGACCTATGTTGTCGAGCACAATCCCGAGATGCTCGCGCAGGCGATGAACGCGGAGCTCAGGCGCGGCGGTCAGGTATATTATCTGCACAACCGCGTTGAGAGCATAGAGCACACGGCGGCGGCGATAAAAGATATGCTGCCCGATGCCGTTGTCGGCATAGCCCACGGCAAGATGGGCGAGGATGAGCTGAGCGAGGTCTGGCGTAGGCTGCTTGAGGGCGAGATAGATATATTGGTATGCACGACCATAATCGAAACGGGCGTCGATGTTCCGAATGTCAACACCCTGATAATCGAAGATGCCGACCGCATGGGACTCGCGCAGCTGCACCAGATACGCGGGCGCGTCGGACGCTCCTCACGCAGGGCGAGCGCGTATCTCACATTCAGGCCCGGCAGGGAGCTGACGGAGATAGCCACGAGCAGGCTCGACGCGATAAGGGAATTCACGGAGTTCGGCTCCGGCTTCAAGATAGCCATGCGCGACCTTGAGCTGCGCGGCGCGGGCAATGTGCTCGGCGCACAGCAACACGGCCACATGGAGGCTGTCGGCTACGAGATGTATCTCCAGATGCTCGAACAGGCGATAAGCGAGGAGCGCGGAGACACGACAAAGAAGCCGAAAAAAGAGTGTCTTGTCGATCTGCCCATAGACGCGCACATCCCGCCGACATATATCGAGAGCGTGCCGCAGAGACTCGGCATATACCGCCGCATTGCGGACATAACCTCGCGTGCGGACGCGGACGATGTCACGGATGAGCTCATCGACCGCTTCGGCGAGCCGCCCGCTCCCGTGCTCGGGCTGATAAGAACTTCACTGCTCAGGGCATATTCCGCCCAGCACAACATCTATGAGATAGGGCGCAAGGGCGACAAGCTGCTGCTCTATATCGACGACCTCGATATGCAGGAGATATCCGCGATAGCCGCCGGCTTCCCCGGCAGGGTGACGGTCAGCGCGGCGGGCAAGCCGCACATAGCGGTGCGCATTATGCCGCAGGACAAGATGCTCGACCTGCTCGAAAAGGTGCTCATGCTCATGAATACCGCAAATAAACAGAAAGACAGCTGACCGAAATCAGCTGCCTTTTGTTTTTATTTATCTGTCCGTGTGCCCGTATTCGAGTATGTCCGCTATTCTCTCACAGGCATGTCCGTCGCCGTAAGGGTTCGCGGCGCGGCTCATTTTTTCATATTCCGTCCTGTTTTCAAGCAGAATTTTGAAGTTGTCGTATATGGTCTGCTCTTGAGTGCCGACAAGCTTGAGAGTGCCTGCGGCAACACCCTCGGGTCTCTCGGTCGTGTCGCGCATGACCAGAACCGGCTTGCCGAGACTCGGCGCCTCCTCCTGGATTCCTCCGCTGTCGGTGAGGATCATATAGCTGTGCGCCAGAAAGTTATGGAAATCGACAACATCAAGCGGCTCGATTATTTTTATTTGCCCGCATCCGCCGAGCTCGGCGTCCGCCGCCTCGCGCACAACGGGGTTCATATGAACGGGATATATCGCCCTGATATCCGGATGCTCCTCAACGATGCGCCTTATGGCGCGGAACATCTGATGCATCGGCTCGCCGAGGTTTTCGCGCCTGTGCGCGGTTATCATTATCAGCCTGCCGTCGGCAGCCCAGTCGAGCCACTCGTTTGAGTAGTCCGCACGCACGGTGGTTCTCAGCGCGTCTATCGCGGTGTTGCCCGTGACAAACACGGTCTCCTCCTTTTTGCCCTCTCTGAGCAGATTTTCTCGCGCCGTCTCGGTCGGGGCGAAGTTATATTCGGAAACTATGCCGACCGCCCGGCGGTTGAACTCCTCCGGAAACGGGGAATGAATGTCATATGTGCGCAGTCCCGCCTCGACATGACCGACCTTTATTCCGAGATAATAGCACGCGAGCGCGGAGGCAAAGGTGGTCGTCGTGTCGCCGTGGACGAGAACCGTGTCCGGTCTCTCCTTTTCGAGCACGGGCTTTATCTTTTCGAGAATGCTGACCGTGACATCAAAGAGAGTCTGCTTATCCTTCATTATGCTCAGGTCGTAATCCGGCTCAACATCAAAGGTTTTGAGCACGCTGTCGAGCATCTGGCGGTGCTGACCGGTGACGCAGACGACCGTTTCGAGTCCCTTGCGGGTCTTGAGCTCCTTGACGAGCGGACACATTTTTATTGCCTCTGGCCTTGTGCCGAAAACAAGCATTATCCTTTTCATTTGTGACCTCCCTGCCCGATGTTTTCTCAATTATACCCGTTTTTCTTTTTTCAGTCAACAAAAAGAGAGGCGACCGACTGACAGATATCAGACGGTCGCTTGTCTTCTCCCCAAATAGATGCTGTACGCTCAGCGCACAGCCTAGCTTCTTTTTTCACAGGACTATTATATACCGACTCCGTTTAAGAAGTCAACATTTTTCGCAAAAAATAATACTTTACTTATTCGCCGCGTTCGCTTCTCGCCTGCTCGGGCGAAACTGGCGCGTGGGGGCAGACTATCTCGTCTATTATTTCCTGCGGAGCCGCCCAACGGACGGCATTTATCAGGATCTGCTGAACCTGCGGGATATAATATGTCGGATTAGCCTCGTGCCCGGGCTGGAAATAAAACACTTTTCCGCGCCCTCTTTTCCAGCAGCAGCCCGAACGGAACACATCGCCGCCGGAGAACCAGCCGATAAAAACAAGCTCGTCGGGCTCGGGGACATCAAAGCGCTCGCCGTACATCTCTTCGACAGGTATCTCAATATATTCGCCGACACCCTTTGCTATCGGGTGCGCTGGGTCAACGGTCCAGAGACGCTCAAAATCGCCGTCGCGCCAATGCAGGGAGCAGGAGGTGCCCATAAGACGCTTGAAGGGCTTTGAAAAATGCGCGGAGTGGAGCGCTATAAAGCCCATGCCGCGAAGCACTCTGTCATGCACGCGCTCAACGAGCTCATCGGGCACCCTGTCGTGTGCCATGTGTCCCCACCAGAGAAGGACATCGGTGTTTTCGAGCACTTCGGGCGGCAGACCGCAGTCGGGGTCGTTGAGAGTCGCGGTGCGCACCTCGATATCCTCCTGCGTGTCGAGGAAGCTCTTTATCTGACCGTGTATGCCGTGGGGATAAACAGCCGCTATCTCGGGCGATTCGACCTCGTGGACGCCCTCGTTCCAGACGGTAACTCTTATCATTTTATCATTTCCTTTCGGGAGAAATTTTATCCAAATCAAGTATATATTTTTGCCCGCCCGCTGTCAATGGATTTTCTCCCGTATTGCAAAATCGACTGCCGTTTGATATACTTTAATAAAGCTTTTTCGGGGTGATATTTTGCTTCTCAACAAAAATGATGACATTGAACTTCATATAGATTCGGTCTCGCTGACGGGCAGCGGAGTCGGCAGATACAACGGGCTCGCCGTGTTCGTCCCCGCGACCGCGCCCGGAGATATAATAGAAGCGCACATAATCAAGGCAAAGAAGAGCTACGCCGTCGGCAAGTGCATAAAAATACTCAAGCCGTCGCCGGACAGAACCGACAACGACTGCCCGGCATATCCCGTCTGCGGCGGCTGTTCGTTTCGCCACATGAGCTATAATGCGGAATTAAAGCTCAAATCCGACGCCGTGCGCGACGCGTTTTCACGAATCGGCGGGCTTGATGTTGAATTGAAGCCGATAATCGGTGCGGACTTGCCCGACGGCTACCGCAACAAGGCGCAGTACCCGGTCGGGCGCGAGAACGGAAAAGTAAAAATCGGCTTCTACTCCCGCCGTTCGCACAGGATAGTTGACTGCCGCGCATGCCGCCTCGCGCCGCCGGAGTTTGAAAAAATTCTCGGCACTGTCGCGGACTGGATAGAAAAATATAATATTTCCGTCTACGACGAAATAAGCGGAAGCGGAGCGTTAAGGCACATCTATCTGCGAAAGGCATTCGCGACGGGTGAGATAATGCTCTGCCTTGTCAGCGCGGAGGAAAATCTGCCGCACACCGACAAGCTCATTGAATCGCTTGAAAACGAGAAAAGCATAAAGAGCATTCTGATAAACATAAATCCCGACGACACGAACGCCGTGCTCGGCGATAGGTGCATCCCGCTCCTCGGCGACGGCTGCATAACAGACATTCTCTGCGGAGTAAAAGTGCGCATATCGCCGCTGTCGTTCTATCAGGTCAACCGCACGCAGGCGGAAAAGCTGTATAAAAAAGCCGCCGAATACGCCGGAGACAAAAAAATAAAGCTTCTGCTCGACCTCTACTGCGGCGCGGGCACGATAGGGCTCTCCATGGCGGACAGGACGGAGGAGCTCATCGGCATAGAGACCGTTGCGCCGGCGATAGAGGACGCAAAGAAGAACGCCGCCGCAAACGGAATAGAAAACGCCCGCTTTATCTGCGCGGACGCGGGCGAAGCCGCCGAAAGGCTTCTCGGCATGGGCAAGCGCCCGGAGGTGATAGTCCTCGACCCGCCGCGCAAGGGCTGCTCGGAGCAGACAATAAAGGCTGCCGCAGGCATGGCGCCCGACAGGATAGTGTATGTCTCCTGCGACCCCGCGACGCTCGCACGCGACTGCGCCGTGTTCAAAGAGCTGGGCTATGAGGTCAAAGAGGCAACGCCCGTTGATTTGTTCCCGAGAACGGCGCATGTCGAGACGGTAGTTCAATTGGTCGGAAAATAAGCTGTTTGTCGGGAGCTTTATCCCTATCGGGCACAACACTATATCAAAAAAGCGACTGCAAACATACCTATTAGGGTAAGCTTGCAGCCGTTTCTTTTTTGTTCAATTTTGTTTATCAGCTTTGCTTTTTGCCCTTTTGCTGATTCGCGCTGTGACAGGAGCCTGCCATAGCACAGTGGGCACAGTTGCAGCCGCAGGAGGATTTGCCTTTCTTCTTATCCTTGACAAGCTTGTATATAATCAGTGCCACGATAACGGCAAGCACAAGGCATATTATAACGGTTGCAATATTCTTTGATAACCACGCGAGCATTTGAAAAGACTCCTTTCACAGATTGAATTTTGCTTTATTTCGTGACCTTTACATCGGCGGTCAGCTTCGTGGCTTCCTTGTAAGGACGCACGAGCATGAAGATTATCAGAGCAAGGAACGCGAACGCGAACACAAGGCTTACGATATCCGCAGCACCGCTGATATTGCCGGTGAAGAGGTTGCCGAACTGGTTTATCATCAGGGCGACGACATAGGCGAAGCCGCACTGATAGCCTATGGCGAACCAGGTCCACTTTGCGCTGTTCATCTCACGCTTGATAGCGCCGATAGCCGCGAAGCAGGGTGCGCACAGAAGGTTGAAGACGAGGAACGAATATGCGGTTATGCCGGTGAACGCCTTTGCAAGGGTCGCATAAACATTGCCCTCTGCGCCGTAGAGGATGCCCATCGTACCGACGATGTTCTCCTTTGCGACAAGTCCGGTGATAGAAGCGACGGTAGCCTGCCAGTTGCCCCAGCCGAGCGGGATAAAGATCCAGGCGATAGCCGAGCCGACCTTTGCGAGCAGGGACTGATCGAGCTGATCCTCCGCAAGCATTCCGAAGTGACCGTCTACGAAGCCGAAGTAAGAGGTGAACCAGACAACGATGGTTGAAAGAAGGATGATAGTGCCTGCCTTCTTGATGAAGGACCAGCCGCGCTCCCACATGGAGCGGAGGACGTTCTTGAGGGTCGGCCAGTGATAGGCGGGAAGCTCCATAACGAACGGAGCGGGATCGCCGGAGAACATCCTGGTCTTCTTGAGCATGATGCCCGAGCAGATGATAGCCGCCATGCCGATGAAGTAAGCGGAGGTCGATACCAGAGCGGAGCCGCCGAAGAGCGCGCCTGCGATCATGGCGATGAACGGTACCTTAGCGCCGCAGGGGATGAATGTTGTTGTCATTATGGTCATACGGCGGTCGCGCTCATTTTCAATGGTACGCGAAGCCATGATTCCGGGAACGCCGCAGCCGGTGCCGATAAGCATCGGGATAAAGGATTTGCCGGAGAGACCGAACTTGCGGAATATACGGTCAAGGACGAACGCAATACGAGCCATGTAGCCGCACGCCTCAAGGAAGGCAAGGAGCAGGAACAGGACGAGCATCTGGGGGACGAAGCCGAGAACGGCACCGACGCCGGCGATGATACCGTCGTTGATAAGTCCGCTGAGCCAGTCAGCCGCGCCGACCTTTTCAAGTCCGTCGCCGACAAGTGCCGGTATGCCGGGCACCCATACGGGGTAAGAGGCGGGATCGGGCTCATCGAAGCCCTTCTCTTCAAGGTACTTGACAGCGTCAACATAGGTCATTGCTACTGTTGCTTCTTTGTCAGCCTTGGAGAGATTTGAGGGGATCGCCGAATAATAAGCGGTCATGGTGTTTACAGCGAGGGTCTCTTCGTCCTCGACATCAACCGTTGCCGTGTCCGCAGCGGGCTGATATGCCTTCATCTCGGCGAGAGCCTTGTCGGCGTCGAAATCCTCTGCGCCGAAGTCAATGCCGGTGAACGCGCTGACAGCCTGGGTAGCGGCGGTATAGTCGTCGGCGTCGGCAGAATAAGCCTTTGAGCCGATGCCGAGCAGGTGCCAGCCGTCGCCGAACACTCCGTCGTTCATCCAGTCGGTCGCGAACGAACCGACAGTGACCATTGAGATATAATAGACGAGGAACATGATAACCGCGAATATCGGGAGACCGAGCCAGCGGTTTGTGACGACCTTGTCTATCTTATCGGAGGTCGAAAGCTTGCCGACGTTCTTCTTTCTGTAGCACGCCTTGATTATTGAGGCGATGTAGATATATCTCTCGTTTGTGATGATGGACTCCGCGTCGTCGTCCATCTCCTTCTCGACCGCCTGAATGTCGCCCTCGATGTGCTCAAGAGTCGCCTTGTCAAGGTTGAGCTTTGCAAGAACCTTGTCGTCACGCTCGAAAATCTTGACGGCGTACCACCTCTGCTGCTCCTCGGGCAGACCGTGAACGGCAGCCTCCTCAATGTGAGCGATCGCATGCTCAACGGAGCCTTCAAAGGTGTGCATGGGAACCGTCTTGGTATTCTTTGCAGCCTCGATCGCAGCCTCGGCAGCGTCCATAACCCCGTCGCCTTTAAGGGCGGAAATCTCCACTATCTTGCAGCCGAGCTGGCGGGAAAGCTCTGCAACATTTATCTTGTCGCCGTTCTTTTTGACGACATCCATCATGTTGATTGCGATAACAACGGGGATGCCGAGCTCGGTCAGCTGGGTGGTGAGATAGAGGTTTCTTTCGAGGTTCGTGCCGTCGATTATGTTAAGTATAGCGTCCGGACGCTCATCTATAAGGTAATTTCTCGCAACGACCTCCTCAAGGGTGTAGGGCGAGAGCGAGTAGATACCGGGGAGATCGGTGATGATAACGCCGTCATGCTTTTTGAGTTTTCCTTCTTTTTTCTCAACCGTAACGCCCGGCCAGTTACCGACGAACTGGTTCGAGCCGGTGAGAGCGTTGAACAATGTGGTTTTACCGCTGTTGGGGTTACCCGCAAGAGCTATGCGTAAATCCATTTTGATAGCCTCTCTTTCTTGAAATTATATCAGCCTTCTGCACGGGGTTTTATTCGACCTCGATCATGTCCGCGTCGGCCTTTCTGAGCGAGAGCTCATAGCCGCGCACCGTGATCTCGACCGGATCGCCGAGAGGCGCGACCTTGCGGATATAGACCTCCACGCCTTTGGTCAGTCCCATATCCATGATGCGGCGCTTTGTTGCGCCCTCTCCGTGGAGCTTGACGACCTTGACCGTCTCGCCGATCTTAGCCTGCCTGAGAGTTTTCATTGCTTATATCCTCCTTTGTGCTTTTGTCTGGGTGATGCCGTGTCCGCCGGGCACAACACTATATGTACTGCGCCGCAGCGCCGTCATATCATAATTTTCTTCGCCATCTCTTCGCTTATCGCAACCCGCGACTCCTTGACATTGACTATAACGTTTCCGCCCAGGGCGTTGACCACCCTGACGGTGCCGCCGACAACGAAGCCGAGATTTTCGAGATGCTGCTTGACTTCCGGACTTCCGCCTATCTTTTTGATGATATTCTCTTCGCCGACCTGCGCGAACATCAAAGGCATCATATTTTGTCCTTCTTCCTGTTTTTGTATTTACCGGATTAGCATACGCTAACCTTTTGGCGTTAAAATCGATTAGCACCAGCTAACCGTGATATATCGTACTCCAATAGTCCTCACCTGTCAATAGACTTTTTTCAATTTTTCGACTCAAAATACAATTTCGGCGACATCCACAATCAATTAGCCCGCGCTAACCGCCTGCTTTGGATATTTCATACATATTCTCCGCACCTTGATTTTTTTCGGAGGAAATGTTACTATACATTTGATAGTAGGAATGCTTATCCGCCGCATAGGGCAGACGGAGATGCTTTCTCTGAAATCGTACAGGCCGAGCGGCGATGGGCAGACGGCAGCGGACAGCAAAACGGCAGCAAAGAAAAGGAGATGAAAACATGGCTGCACAGGTATACAATTTCAGGGTCACATACGAGAACTGCGACAACAGAATATGGCGGGACATTGCAGTGTCATCGAACTACCTCCTCGCCGACATCGGTTATGCGGTTCTTGCGACCTTTGAAACCCTTGCATATCATCTTTTTGAGATGACTTTCAAGGACACTAAGTTTGTCCTCACCGAAGAGGATATGTATGACGCGGAATTTTCGGACTCCGGGCACTGCGAGCTGCTCCTCGACCGCAAGGTGGGCAATTTGGATATAGCCATCGGGGAGAGCATCGAAATGATTTATGATTTCGGGTGTGAACAGGTTTTTGACATCAGGCTCACGGGAATCGAGGCAATGCCGAAGGGACAGGGGAGAGCATATCCGAAGATACTTGACGGCGCGGGTCGCGGTATAATCGACGACATGAGCGCCTATGAGCTGCTCGAGGTGATAAAAAAGATCGACGCGGGGCAGAGCTCCGACATTCGCTACTCAAAATATGCTACCACGCCGCGCATAGTCCCTCCCGAGTGGGACTACAGAAACTACAACCTCGAATGCGACAATGCGCTTTTCAAGGGCGAAATAGACCTTATCCGCGAGGCATATGAGAGCTACTGACAACATGAAAACGGGACTGTCGCCGAATGCGGCAGTCCCGTCCGTTTTTAACACCCCGTCCGATCGGCGGGGTGTGTTTCAGTTTCAGATATACTTCTTGATAAACCTGTCAACGGTTGACCAGTATTTTTCGGGGTCAACGGTCGATGCCTCTGCGTGCGACGCGCCGGAGATGACCAGCTTTTCCTTGTCGCATGCGGCGGCGCGGTACACCCGCTCCTGCATCCAGAACGGGACGAAATCGTCCTTGTCGCCGTGAATAAACAGGGTCGGCGTGACGGAGCGCGAGACCTGCTCGATGCATGAAGCCTTCTTCATGTCATAGCCCGCACGCAGTATCGCGGCGCTTCTTGCGGCGGAGAGGAACGGGAAGGTCGGCAGACCGTAGGTGTCCTTCATATTCGCTCTGCACTCGTCCCAGACGGAGGTGTAGCCGCAGTCCTCAATGGCGCAGACGACATTCGATTCGAGCGGCTCGCCGGTGGTCATCATGACGGTCGCCGCGCCCATCGAGAGACCGAACAGCACTATCTTCGCGTTCGCGTCCTCGTTGATTATGTAATCGACCCACGCCTTGATATCGATCCTGTCGTCCCAGCCCATGGAGACATAGTTAGATTCACTCGCTCCGTGCCCGCAGAGATACGGGAACAGGCAGTTGTAGCCCATCTCGTGGAACTTCTTGCCGAACGAACCCATTCTTCGGGGCGAGTCGGTGTATCCGTGGGCAACTATTACCCAGACCTCGCTCGGCTCGTCCGCAAGGATTATCTCGCCGTGGACATAGCCGCCGCGGGGAGTGACTATCTTCACCTTTGCGGGACTCGCGGAGTCGAACCACTCCATACCCTCTTTGGTGACGCCTTCATACTGATCTTTTTTCTCTTCCATTCTTTTGGTGACGGATTTTTTGCTCATGGTCTTGCTGAAAATCGCATTGCCGACAGCAAGATACGCCGCACCGATCGCTGCACCTGCGGAAGCGGCTGCTATGACGAGCTTTTCAGACGAACTCTTCTTTCCCACTGAAATTCATTCCTTTCATTTTATATGAGCATACTTATGAGTGTATTTTACCATAAAAAGTCCGCAGTTGCAATAACAAAAAGTCCCTGCGATATGTACCCGCCGTGCGGCGGGTGAGGTTCATTCCTCGTTGAGCTTATTGCGCTTGTTGCGGGTCTTGTTCTCCTGCTGATTCTGCTGACTGTTGTTCTGCTGCTGTTCCTGTCGGTT
Organism: Faecalibacterium prausnitzii; assembly: GCA_963612725.1. Taxonomy (GTDB): domain Bacteria; phylum Bacillota; class Clostridia; order Oscillospirales; family Acutalibacteraceae; genus CAG-177. Next base: position 18,792 of record CAVDWM010000020.1, read on the forward strand.
CTGACCCTGCTTGTTCTGCTGATTGCGGTTTTCCATTGAGAGCACACTCCGTAGATCCCTTTGCGGGAAAATTAGGATTTTTTCAAACCCGTTTTATATTCTTTCCCATGCTTTGCGTTTTATCAAGCGAAAACTGATGAAAATTTTGCCTTTTTCTGATATAATCGTATCAGAACGCTTACGGAGGGTCGGCAGATGGAAATATCCGACAAACTCATATCGCAGCTTGAGTCTCTCGCACATATAGAGCTTGACGCCGACGGGCGTGAAGCCTGCCGAAGGGATTTTGAAAAGATAATATCATATATGGACACGCTGTCGGCACTCGATACCGACGGCGTTGAGCCGCTGACCAATTTATCGGACACGGTGAATGTCCTGCGCGAGGACGAGCCGGGCGAGACGCTCGGCGTAGAAGAAGCTCTGTCGAATGCCGCTGAGACGGCGGACGGCTGTTTCTCTGTCCCGAAAGCCGTGGAATGAGGTGCGCTATGAGAGATATTATTAAGACCTCCGCCCTCGTTCTGGCAGAGAAAATCAGGCGGGGCGAAATAAAAATCAACGAAGCTCTGGATGCCGTATATGAAGCTGAGGAGCAAAGCAGACATCTTAACTGCTTCATCACACTCTGCCGCGAACGCGCATATAGCAAAGGCGCGGAGATACAGAAACGAATCGACGCGGGGGAATATATCTCGCCGCTTGCGGGCGTGCCGATAGGAATAAAGGACAACGTCGCGGTTAAGGGCGTTAAAATGACCTGCGGGTCGCGGATGCTCGAAAATCATGTGCCGCCCGTGAGCGCGGCGGCAGTAAAAAAGCTCGAGGAAGCAGGTCTGATAATTGTCGGCAAGCTCAACATGGATGAATTTGCCATGGGCTCGACGGGCGAGACTTCATATTACGGCGCGGTTCTCAATCCCGTTGACAAAACCCGCGTGCCCGGCGGCTCCTCCTCGGGCGCGGCGGCGGCAGTTGCGGCGGGAATAATCCCGCTCGCACTCGGCTCGGACACGGGCGGTTCGGTAAGACAGCCCGCGTCCTTCTGCGGGGTATACGGCTTCAAGCCGACTTACGGCACCGTCTCCCGCAACGGGCTTGTCGCATATGCATCGTCGTTTGATCAGATTGGTACAATAGCTGACAATGCCCCCGACTGCGCGGCTCTCGCGGCGATAATATCCGGACGCGACTGCGACGATTCTACAACGGAAGTGACTTCCCCCATCCGTTCGGATTTTGTCGGGTCCTATTCGCTCTGCGGCAAAATTATAGGAGTGCCGAATGAATTTACGGACTCCTGCGACGAAAATGTCCGCAGTGCGGTGAACAATGCTCTCAAAAGAGCCGAATCGCTCGGCGCGAGGGTTGAATATTTTTCCCTGCCGCCGCTCAGATTTGCCGTACCCGCCTACTATATAATCGCCTGTGCGCAGGCGAGCTCTAACCTTGCGCGGTATGACGGGGTGCGCTTCGGACGGCGTGCGGAGAACTTCGACGATTTGACAAAAATGTATATCAAAAGCCGCTCCGAGGGCTTCGGGCGCGAGGTCAGGCGCAGGATAATGCTCGGGAACTTCGTGCTCAGCGCGGGATACTGCGACGCATATTACAACAAGGCTCTGAAAGCGCGCAGGGTCATACGCGACGCGCTTCTTGACGCTTTCAAAAAATATGATTTCATCGCGGGTGCTGTCTATCCGTCAATTGCGCCGAAGCTCGGCGAGAGCCTTGACGACCCGCTGAAAACCTACCTCGGCGACGCATACACCGTACCGGCGAACCTTGCGGGGCTTCCGGCGATAAGCGTGCCGTGCGGAAAAACAGCTGCCGTTCAGCTCATGGCGGAGCCGTTCGCGGACGAAAAGCTTTTGGGCGCGGCGAGATGTCTGGCATCCTGTAGCATCTAAAAGTTACAACCTGTTGCAGGTATGATTGTGTTGAACAAGTTTGAAGACACAGTTAAAAGCAATCAGACAACGCATTGCTTGTAAAATTTCAGGTGTTACAGGGTACTATGGGAGGCTTTCAAATGAGATACGAAACCGTTATCGGACTTGAAGTCCATGTCGAGCTGCTGACGGAGACTAAAATATTCTGCTCCTGCCCGACTGAGTTCGGCGGCGAGCCGAACACGCATGTCTGCCCGGTATGTCTCGGACTGCCCGGCGCTCTGCCGACGCTGAACAAAAGAGCCGTTGAGCTTTCCGTTCGTGCGGGACTCGCGGCGGGCTGTGAGATAACGCCCGTGAGCCGCTTTGACCGAAAAAATTACTTCTATCCCGACCTGCCGAAGGCATATCAGATATCCCAGTTATATCTGCCGCTGTGCCGAAACGGCTCGGTCACACTCGACAGCGGCAAAATTATACGCATAAAAGAGATGCACATGGAGGAGGACGCGGGGAAGCTCATGCACTCCCCCGACGGCAACCGCACGCTCATCGACTGCAACCGATGCGGAGTACCGCTGCTTGAGATAGTCAGCGAGCCGGATATGAGAAGCGCCGGGGAGGCGGTCGAATATCTTGAAAAGCTTCGCGAGCTGATGCGCTTTTCCGGCGTTTCGGACTGCCGTATGCAGGAGGGTTCGCTGAGAGCGGATATAAATCTTTCCGTCCGCCCGAAGGGTCAAGCAACACTCGGAACGCGCACGGAGATGAAGAATCTGAACTCGTTCAGAGCCGCCGAGCGTGCGATAAAAAGCGAGAGTGAACGGCAAATATCGCTCATTGAGAGCGGCGGAAATGTTATTCAGGAAACAAGGCGATGGGACGACGGCGCGGGGACAAGCTGCGCTATGCGCTCAAAGGAGGACTCGAGCGACTACAAATATTTCCCCGAGCCGGACATCCCGCCCGTGGTCGTTTCAACCTCCGACATCGAGAAAATAAAAAAACAGATGCCCGAGCTGCCGCAGGCGAAGCGCCGCCGCTGGAGCGAAGAATATAATCTCGGCAAAACGGACATTGACATACTGATGTCCTCGCCGTTCACGGCAGAGCTCTTCGACCGCACGGTCGAGCTATGCCATAGTGCAAGAGACGCCGCTGCCTGGATAAATGTCGAGCTCCCCGCAATACTGCGCGGCGCGGGAATGAGCATTGACGATGCAAGGTTCAACCCCGACTCATTGGGCAGGCTCATAAATATGCTCTCGTCAGGGGAGATAAACCGCGGCACGGCGAAAAAGGTCTTTGCAAAAACAGTGACCGAAAACACCGACCCGACGGAATATGTCCGAAAAAACGGACTTTCTTTAATGACCGACACGGCGGAGATAGAAAATGCGGTCAGGCGCGTTATTGCCGAAAACGAAAAGAGCGTCTCGCAGTACAGGGACGGCAAGACGCAGGCACTTCAGTATCTTATCGGGCAATGTATGCGTGCGCTCGGCGGCAAAGCACCGGCGGCGGCAGTCACCGAAATGCTCAAAAAGCTGATATAAAAAGAAACTGCCGTTTTGCGCAAGTTCACATAAACAGCAAAGGACTGCCGTTTTGTTCGGCAGTCCCGTTTTGTTTTTCTTTTATTCCTCAACCGCAGTAAGTGTCAGAGTACCCAGCTTGTCGTTGCTGAGGGTGAGCGTCTTGCTGTCCTTGTTATAGGTCGCGGTGAAGGTTGCTTCCACGCCTGCCTTGATAATCGAAATGGTGCCTTCGGGAACAATCGTTACCGTCGCGGGATCGGCTTCGGTATCGACCTTGTATGTACCGGAGACCGAAGAACCGACGGAGAGACCGAGAATATTGATGTTGCTCGACTCATACTGGAAAGTTCCGTCCTCCCTGAACTCGATAGTCGCGTTGTTCTTTGAATCGCTCCACTTGCCGACTATGAGCTTGTCCAGCTTCGCTCCGCAGCCCGCAAAGGCGCAGACGATTATCGCGACAGCCATGACGACAGCTGTCAGTCTGAGAGTTTTTTTCATTTGTAATTGCCTTCCTTTCTTTTTGCCGATTTTCTTCGTTTTCCATTATATCACACTTCACGCAATTTTGTCCATAGGCGTTAGTACTCTGCAACACCTAAAAGTTTTCATCCTTGTTTAACACAATCATACTTGCAACCGGATGTAAACTTTTAGGCGTTACAGGGTACTGCGTGTCGAAAAAAGATATAAACCGATTGTTTACATTTTCGTAAAAGTATTGTATAATTTTCACGTTGCACAAAAGTGCCTACGAAAGGAGAAAACCGAAAAATGAAAAAAAATCCGTTCAAGCGGATACTCTGCATTGCTATCGCCGCCGTGATGCTCTGCTCGGTATTTGCTTCGACCGCAGCTGCCGCCACAAAATGCGCCTGCGGTCATTCACCTGTTGTCATGATCTCGGGCTTCGGCGCGACCATTCTCTCGGAAAAGCAGGAGGACGGCTCCCTGAAGCGCGTTTTCCCGCCCGACACCCAGGAAATACTCAAGCTTCTCGGCGTCAACGCCCCCGACCTCGTCACGGGAATAATCCAGCTCCTTGCCCAGAAGGGCACGGACGGCATAGAAAAGCCCATGCGTGAGATAATCACTTCAATCCTCGAGCCGCTCAGAATGAACGACGACGGCACTTCGTGTTATGACCTTGTGCCGATACTCAGCGGTGCTGAGAACACGAGCCTTGAAGCGTTTACAAAGAACGACCAGCTCGACCTTGTCCCCTACACCGGCTCCGAATTCCTCGACATGGAGGTCATCGGCGACGAGATAGGAGACGACCATGTTTTCAACTTCCTCTACGACTGGAGACTCAGCCACGCCGAGGTCGCGGATCAGCTCCACGACTATCTTGCGGAGGTCTGCGCCCTCACCGGTCACGACAAGGTCAGCGTATACAGCATCAGCCAGGGAAGCCTGCTGCTGGGCACATATATGTATGAATATCCGAACGACAACTATATCGACCGCGCAGTGTTTGACACTCCGCTTCTTGCGGGCAGCAACCTCGTCTCCGACCTCTATACGGACGAGCCCCTCTCTCTGAACTTCGATGTGACTCTCGATATTCTCAGGGCTATCCTGCACACCGAGACAGACCTCTCCTTTGTCGAGAACATTATACCCGCAGACGGCGCAAACAATGTTGCCGACTACGGTCTCAAGAGCATGATTCTGCCGATCGTTATAAACATCCCCGCCTTCTGGGAGATGTGCGCTCCGGATCAGTATGACTATATCAAGTCCCTGCGACTTGACTCGGTCAAGAACGCGAAGCTTATCGAGACGGTCGAGAAGGTCAGGAACGGCTTTATGTCGCACATTTCCGAGACCCTCTATGCTCAGCAGAAGAAGGGCGTCAGCGTCTCGATAAAGGCTTGCTCCGGCGTTCCGCTCGCATCGGGCACCGTTGACAACAGCGACGGCATAGTCAACATGAAGTATTCCTGCGGCGCTGTCTGCGCCCCCTTCGGCGAGACCTTCTCCGACGACTACAAGCAGGCAGTCAACACCGGCAAGAACAATATTTCGCCCGACAGAACGGTCGATCTTTCGACCGGCTATATGCCCGAGCGCACATGGGTCGTTGACCGCCACTATCACGGTCAGGCGGAATGGGATCCCCGCACCTACTCCCTGCTCATGGAGCTCCTGCTCACCGACAATATCAAGGACGCATATTCGCACATCGAATATCCCCAGTTTATGGAGAGCCTTGCTCCGACGAGCGATGTAGTCGTTCTTTTCAAGAGCACAAACTCCTCGTTCCTGCCGACTCTCTCGAAGCGTCTCTTCTCCTGCAACTCCGTCATGGTCAAGAACCTGTCGAAGAAGGACAAGATAAAAATTTCTTCGATAACCTCGGAGAACGGCACGCTGAGCTTTGCCCTGCCCTATCCGATAGTCCTTGAGGCGGGCGAAAGCGCGGAGATTGCTTTCACCGGCAAGGTTCCCGCGGCAGACAGCTACGACAAGATAACCGTCGCCTATAAGCGCATGACCGTCACCGGCAAGGACGCGACCCGCGACTTTGGCTTCACCGTCACCCGCAATTATTCGGGCGTCACGAAGATCGACCTCACCCCCGCCTATATCATCACCGCTATACGCATAGCGCACGATATCAGCGATCTCCTTGCTCAGATAAACGCGATCATCGCGTTCATCAACGGGCTGAAATAAATAAGCGCGAGCGGCATAACCTCGGTCATGCCGCTCGTTTTTTATGTAAATCATAAAAGCATGGTGCTGTCGCATTCAGATGCAGAAAGCGGTTTCTTTGCTCCGAAGCTGTACAAAGGCACTGCGAGCGAGCAAAAAAGCACTTAAAAGAGCAAAAAACTAAAATAAAGGTCATAATCCGCATTCTCAGCCGCGAATTATGACCTTCTCTCTTTTTTGCGCTTTGGTCTGCGCTAAATGCGGCAGCACCGCTTTCTGTTTTGTTACGGGGTGAGTCTGTTCGGTCCCCTGAAGAGGAACATCGCTTCTTTTATGTGGAGTCCGAGCATGAGCATCGTGAGGCGGTCGATGCCGAGCCCGAAGCCGCCGTGGGGCGGGCAGCCGTATTTGAAGAACTCAAGATAGAACTCGACATCCTTGTCCAGACCCTTCTCCTGCGCCTGGCTCTTGAGCACATCGTATCTGTGCTCGCGCTGTGCGCCGGTGGTTATCTCGACGCCGCGCCAAATAAGGTCATAGCCCTGCGGCACGCCGTTCTCGTCGCGCATATGGTAGAAGGCGCGCTTGTCGGCACTGTAATCTGTGATGAACAGGAACTCGTGACCGTATTTCTTCATGACCCAGTCGTAGCTCAGACGCTCGGCATCGGTCGTGAGGTCGCCCTTTTCGCTGTCGGGCACGGTATAGCCGAACTCCTTTTCGAGCTCGTCATAGAGATCGGCAAGCTTTATGACCGGGAACGGGGTCGTCGGGACAATGACCTCCTTGCCGAACAAGCTCTCTATCTCCTCGCCGTACTTCTCCTTGACCGATTTAAGCATATAGGTCAGCAGCTCCTCCTCCAGCTTCATGACATCCTTGAAAGAGTTGATGTAGCTGAACTCGAGGTCGAAGCCGGAGAACTCGGTGGTGTGCTTGCTGGTGTATGATTTCTCGGCTCTGAAAACGGGGCCGACCTCGAATATGCGCTCGAAGCCGCTCGCCATTGCCATCTGCTTATAGAACTGGGGGCTCTGCGCAAGATAGGCGAGGCGGTCAAAATACTTGACCTCAAAGACCTCTGCTCCGCTCTCGCTCGCCGCGCCGATGAGCTTCGGGGTGTGAATCTCGATGAAATTACGGTCTATAAGAAATTTGCGCAGGGCGTTGACCATAACGGTCTGAACCTTGAACATGAGCTGATTTTCGTCGGTACGAAGGTCGATCCAGCGGTAGTCAATGCGCTGATCGATGCTCGAACGCTCGACGCCCGGGCGCTTCTTGGTCGCGGGGATCTCCTTGCGCACTATCGGCAGCGCGTCGGCTATCGACTCTGCGGTTATCGACTCGGGGATAATCTCAATTCCGCCCATCTTGACGAAATCGTTCTCGGCGGCAGTGCCGACGACCGAGATAACGGAATCCTGAGTCAGAGTCGCTATCACGGGGCAGAGCTCCGGCAGCTTCTCCTTCTCGACGGTTATCTGGATTTTTCCCGTGATATCCTTGAGCACGATGAAAGCCATATACTTGCTGTCGCGCAGGTTCTCGACAAAGCCCTGAACGAGCACGGGCTTGCCGAGATTGTTTTTGATGTCCGCAATGTAAGTTCTCTCCATTATCTGAGCCCTCCAAAGAGATTTGATATATCGGCAGCGTTGAGATCTCCGTCGTTGAGGCTGTCCGCAAAGGAGCTTGCCGCAGCCTGAATAAGAGCCGACGAGAATTCATCGCTGAAGTTTTCAATCAGGAAAGCGGTCTTTTCGCCGTTTTCCATATTTTTGACGAGCACCTCGCCCTTGGCGATATCGTCGTCGCCGATGACGCAGGTATATTTCGCGCCCAATTTGTCGGCATATTTCATCTGAGCCTTGACCGAGCGTCCCGCAACGTCAAACTGTGCGCTGACTCCGTCCGAGCGCATATCCGTGCAGAGCTTCGCCGCAACGAGCGAGGCGGCGTCGCCGATAGAGCCGATGTAAATATCGCACTTCCGGTCTTCGGGCAGTTCAATGCCCTGCGCCTCAATAACGCTGAGCAGGCGCTCAAGTCCCATTGCGAAGCCGAGCGACGGGGTGTGCTGACCGCCGAGCTCTTCAATGAGTCCGTCATAGCGTCCGCCGCCGCCGCAGACAAGCCCCTCGGTCTTGTCGTTGTGCGAGACAAATTCAAAAACGGTCTTTGTATAGTAATCAAGTCCGCGCACGATGTGCGGGTTGACGACATAGTCTATCATCAGCGCGTCAAGATAGCTCTTGACCTTCTCGAAATGCTCGCGGCACTCGTCGCAGAGGTAGTCGAGCATGACGGGCGCACCCTCGGCTATCTTCGAGCAGGCGGGGCTCTTGCAGTCGAGAATACGCATGGGGTTGCGCTCGAGCCTGTCGAGGCAGGTGCCGCACAGCTCGTCTTTGTACTGCTCAAAATATGCCCTGAGCGCCTTGTGATACTCGGCGCGGCAGGTCGGGCAGCCGATGGAATTTATCTCGAGCGTCAGATCTTCAATTCCGAGGAAAGCGAATATTTCGGCGGCGAGGGAGATTATCTCGGCATCGGCGGCGGGAGCCGGAGTGCCGAAAACCTCAACGCCGAACTGGTGAAACTCCCTGTATCTGCCGGACTGCGGTTTTTCGTAGCGGTAGCACGAGGTTATATAGCAGGTCTTCTGCGGCAGGGGCTCGTTGAAAAGCCCGTGCTCCAAAAATGCGCGCGCAGCGCCCGCAGTGCCCTCGGGTCGGAGCGTTATAGAACGTCCGCCCTTGTCGAGGAAAGTATACATCTCCTTCTGCACGACATCGGTGGTATCGCCGACGCCGCGGGCAAAAAGCTCCGTATGCTCGAACACGGGAGTGCGAATCTCCTTAAAGCCGAAGCACGAGGCTATATCGAGCAGGGTATTTTCAAGAAAGCGGTTTTTAAAGCTCGCCGCAGGCAGCACATCCTGAGTGCCCTTGACGGCCTTCGTAAAAAGAGCCATATTCCTATTCCTTCCATAAAAGCATTAAATCCCGCCGTTGGCGGGATGAGCGAAAAAGCTCCGCGAAAATCCGCCCGGCAGAAAAATTCCGCCGGTGCGGGTCAAAGCTTATTTCGGGTTGACGATATCGCGCCAATCAAGATCGCCGCGGGCAAGGCTGTGAATAAGAGCCTCTGCGGTGGCTATATTGGTGGCAACAGGGATGTTGTGCACGTCGCAGAGTCTGAGAAGGTTTGCTTCGTTGGGCTCGTGCGGCTTGGGTGTGAGCGGATCTCTGAACATGAGCAGAAGATCGATCTCATTGCAGGCTATTCTGGAGGCTATCTGCTGGTCGCCGCCCTGACTTCCGCTGAGGAAGCGCTGAATCTCAAGTCCCGTTGCTTCGGCTACGAGCTTGCCCGTAGTGCCGGTCGCGCACAGGGAATGGCGGCTCAGGATACCGCAATAAGCTATACAGAACTGGGTCATAAGTTCTTTTTTTGAGTCGTGAGCCATGAGAGCGATGTTCATTGTGTATCCCCCTTTTCCGAGTTGGTGACTTCGCTGTTCATGTTAATATGATAACAGAGAATCCGAGTTATGACAAGAGTTATTTGTAACTTCTTACAAAATTTTAACAAAATCCCGCCCTATTATTCCTCAATTTCGGGATTTTCGCCGTCTTCGGCGGGTGACGCTTCCTCAGCCGCAGTCTCCTCCGCCTTTTCCTCCTCTTCCTCGCTCGGAGTGCAGGCGACGGTCACTAACTGTTCGCCCTCGGACACGCGCATAACTCTGACGCCCTTGGAGGGTCTTGCAAAGGTGCTTATCTGCGAGACGGGGATACGGATTATGATGCCGTCGGACGAGATAAAGATGACATCCTCGCTCTCGTCAACGACCGCTATCGCGGCAACGTCGCCGTAGGTCTCGGTGCGGTAGTTTATCGTGCCCTTGCCGCCTCTGGACTGGAGTCTGTAGTCGGAGGGCTCGCTGCGTCTGCCGTAGCCGGTGGAGCTGACGGTGAGAACTGTCTTTGCGTCGTCGAGCACCTCCATGCCGACGACCTCGTCGCCCTCGCGCAGCTCAATCGCCTTGACGCCGCGTGCAGTCCTGCCGAGCGGTCTCGCGTCGCTCTCGTTGAAGCGGATACCCATGCCCTTGCGCGTGGCTACGAGCAGATCGTCGCTGCCGGAGGTCAGGCGCACCCATGCGAGCTCGTCGTCATCGTCGAGATTTATCGCGATAACGCCGTTCTTGCGGACATTGCGGTAAGCGTCGAGGCTCGTGCGCTTGATGATACCCTTGCGCGTGACCATGCACAGGAATGCGTCGGGGTCATATTCGGGCACTCTTATCATTGCCGACACCTTCTCGCCCGCTTCGAGCGGCAGGAGGTTGACTATATTCATGCCCTTGCTGTTCTTCGAGCCCTCGGGCACCTCGTAGCCCTTGAGGCGGTAAGTCCTGCCTCGGGTGGTGAAGAACATGACATAATCGTGGGTCGAGCAGGTGAACATGGTCTTTGCCACGTCCTCCTCGCGCCTTGTCATACCCTTGACGCCTCTGCCGCCGCGGTGCTGGATGGAATATGCGTCGGCGGGGATGCGCTTGATATAGCCGAGGTTCGTCATGGTGAACACGCAGGTCTCCTCGGGGATAAGATCCTCGATATCGACCTCGCCGCTGACATTTTCAATGACGGTGCGGCGGTCGTCGCCGAATTTCTCGGCAATGGCGCCGGTCTCCTCGCGGACTATGGTAAGTATTCTCGACTCATGCTCGAGAATGTCGATAAAATCGGCTATTTTTTCTTTGAGCTGAGCCATCTCGTCCTCGACCTTGATGCGCTCGAGTCCGGTCAGCTGTCCGAGTCTCATCTGGACTATTGCCTGCGCCTGAATTTCGTCGAGCCCGAAGCGGTTCATGAGTGCTTCGCGCCCCTCCGGGATGCTCTTTGACGCACGCAGTATAGCTATGACCTCGTCGATGAAATCGAGTGCCGTGAGCAAGCCCTCAAGGATATGGGCACGCTCCTGAGCCTTTTTCAGATCGTACCTCGTGCGGCGAGTGACTATCTCGCACTGGTAGTCTATATACTGCTGAAGAATCTGCTTTAAGGTGAGCAGCTTCGGCTCGCCGTTGACAAGGGCAAGCAGGATGACTCCGAAGGTCGCCTGAAGCTGAGTGAAAGAATAGAGCCGGTTGAGAACGACCTGCGGGTTCGCGTCGCGCTTGAGCGTAATATCGATATGCATACCGGCACGCGAGGAATAGTCGTGGATATCGGAGATACCCTCGATGCGCTTGTCCTTGACGAGGTCGGCTATGCTCTCAATGAGCTTCGCCTTGTTGACTCCGTAAGGAATCTCGGTGACGACTATCTTGTGGCGGTCGCCCTTTGTCTCAACTATCTCGGCGCGGGCGCGGACGATTATTTTTCCTCGACCGGTGCCGTAGGCGGCGCGGATACCCGCTCTGCCCATGATTATGCCGCGGGTCGGGAAATCGGGACCGGGCAAGTAGGTCATAAGCTCCTCGAGCGTCGCGTCGGGGTTATCTATCAGGCAGTTCATGGCGGCAACGACCTCGCGCAGGTTGTGCGGAGGGATATTCGTCGCCATACCGACCGCTATACCGACGGAGCCGTTGACGAGCAGGTTCGGATATCTCGACGGGAGAACCGTGGGCTCCTTGAGTCGGTCGTCGTAGTTCGGGACGAAATCGACCGTGTCCTTGTCGATATCCGTCAGCATTTCGAGTGAGAGCTTCTTGAGCTTCGACTCGGTGTAACGGTAAGCGGCGGGCGGGTCGCCGTCGACGGAGCCGAAGTTTCCGTGACCGTCAACGAGCGGATATCTCATGGAGAAGTTCTGCGCCAGACGCACCATTGCGTCATAGACGGAGGCGTCGCCGTGAGGATGGTAACGGCCGAGCACCGAACCGACCGTGTCCGCGCATTTGCGGTATGCCTTGTCCGGATAAAGACCGTTTTCGTACATTGTATAAAGTATGCGTCTGTGGACGGGCTTCAGGCCGTCGCGCACATCGGGCAGAGCACGCGAGGTGATGACCGTCATGGAGTAATCCAGAAAGGATTTGCGCACTTCTCTATTGATCTCGACATTGATTATTTTTTGTTCGTTATACGCTTCGTCAAAGCTCACAGAGATCTACTCCTTTCCGTTATATGTCCAGATTCTGGACGTATTTTGCATTGGTTTCAATAAACTCGCGGCGCGGCTCGACCTTGTCGCCCATAAGAATGGAGAAGGTCTCGTCCGCGAGCATCGCGTCCTCTATATTGACGCGCAGCATCGTGCGGAAGTCGGGATCCATTGTCGTCTCCCATAGCTGCTCGGCATCCATCTCGCCGAGACCCTTGTATCTCTGGATATCGCAGCTGCCCGAGCCGCCGAACTCCGCCATGAACCGGTCGCGCTCCTCGTCGGAGAAAGCGTATCTTATCTTCTTGCCCTTGCTGACTTTAAACAGCGGGGGCTGAGCGAGATAGACATGACCCTGCTCGATAAGCGGGCGCATATAGCGGAAGAAGAAGGTCAGCAGCAGCGTTCTGATATGTGCACCGTCAACATCGGCATCCGCCATGATAACTATCTTGTTGTAGCGAAGCTTTGTTATATCAAACTCGTCGCCGATTCCGGTGCCCAGCGCTATGACAATGGGCATGAGCTTTTCGTTGCCGATAACCTTGTCCAGTCTCGCCTTTTCGACGTTGAGCATCTTGCCCCAGAGGGGAAGGATAGCCTGGAAGCGTCTGTCGCGCCCCTCTTTGGCGGAGCCGCCTGCGGAATCTCCCTCGACGATATAGAGCTCTGTGCGCTCGGCGTCGCGCTCGGTGCAGTCGGCAAGCTTGCCGGGCAGGGAGTTTGAATCGAGCACGGATTTGCGGCGAGCCAGCTCGCGTGCCTTTCTCGCCGCCTCTCTTGCACGCGAAGCGTCGAGAGCCTTCGAGAAAATCGCCTTTGCGACTGCGGGATTCTCTTCAAAATAGGTCATCAGCTTCTCATAGACCGTTGTCGAGACGAGCTGGGTTATGTCGGTGTTGCCGAGCTTGCCCTTGGTCTGTCCCTCGAACTGAGCCTCGGTGAGTTTGACGCTGATAACGGCAGTCAGTCCCTCGCGGACGTCGTCGCCCGAGAGCTTCTTGTCGCCGTCCTTGAGAATGGAATATTTGCGCCCGTAGTCGTTGAAAACGCGGGTCAGCGCGGTCTTGAAGCCGGTCTCGTGAGTACCGCCGTCAACGGTGTGGACGTTGTTTGCAAACGAGAGCATCGTCTCGTTGTAGCTGTCTGTATACTGCATGGCGATCTCCGCGCTTCTGTCGCCGTGCATGGCGGAGAAGTGGATCGGCTTTTCATGCAGGGGAGTCTGACCGCGGCTTGTGGTCAGATAATCGACGAAGCTCGAAAGTCCGCCCTCGTAGCAGTAGGTGCGCTCGATGATATTATCGGGGTCGCGCCTGTCCGCAAGGGTTATGCACAGCCCCGCGTTGAGGAACGCGGACTCGCGCAGGTGTCTTTCAAGGGTCTCAAAATCATAGACCGTAGTCTCGCGGAATATCTCGGGATCGGGCTTGAAGCGTATGGTCGTGCCGGTCGCCGACGACACGCCCGTCTCCTTTAGGTCATAGTCGGGATGACCGCCGTTCGAGAAGCGCTGCTGATAGACATGACCGTTCTGAGCGACCTCGACCTCGAGCCACTCGGACAGAGCGTTGACGACGGACGAGCCGACGCCGTGCAGACCGCCGGAGACCTTGTAGCCGCTGCCGCCGAACTTGCCGCCGGCATGCAGGACGGTCAGGACGACCGTCACGGTGGAGATGCCCATTTTTTCGTTCAGTCCCACGGGGATACCGCGTCCGTTATCCCTGACGCTTATAACATCGCCCGGGAGTATCTCAACATCTATATTCGTGCAGAAGCCGGCAAGGGCTTCGTCTATGGAGTTATCGACTATCTCATACACAAGGTGGTGCAGACCGCGAGGACCGGTCGAGCCGATATACATGCCGGGGCGCTTGCGCACAGCCTCAAGTCCCTCAAGAACCTGTATCTGGCTCGCGTCGTATTCCTCTGTGACCTTTGTGTCCATATCCCTGTCAAGCTCAACATCCTCGTCAAGCACGAGCTCGTCCTGATTTTCTGCGTTCTCTTCAATGAGCCCCTTATTTTCTTCATTGTTATCCAAAGCTTTTCTCCTCCTTCTCCGAAGCTGTTGACCCGACTTACTGATTCGTCAGTGTGGAGAACATATTCTTTTTCTTCTTCGCCTTCTTGGGCTTGTATTTCGGCGGATTTTCGAGTCTCATTCTCGCGCCCTTGGACTTTGCGAGATACTTGTTGACCTGGACGACGGGAGATATCATGTCCGCGCTCATGTAATCGACGCAGTTTGCGAGCATATCCTGATCGTTGTTTATCTCGCCGAGAACGGTCACGGCTATAATGCTCTGAATCTCGTTGGTGCCGTCATCATAAATCTCGTTGAGGAGATTGAAGAGCTTTCTCATCTTCTGCGGGTCGTTCTCCTTTATGACTCTCATAACCACGGGAGCGGCGTGATTCTTGAAGAAATCCTCGGGCAGGAACTCGCCGTAGGTCTCGATGTTTTTTCTGTATTCGTCGCGCAGCTCGGGATAGATAACGCTCAGACGGCTTGCGAAGGTATTCGCGTCATAGCACGCCTCGCCGCTCTTTGCCGCCGCCTTGGAGACGGGGGTGGGGAGCTTCACCTTCTTTTTATCGACCGTGCCGTTCTTGCCGAAGCTCTCATCGATAAGCTCGGCATATTCGTCGGAGATATATTTGATATCCTTATCGTCGGCAGTCTCAACATCGAGCAGAGAGTGGGCTATCCTCGCGAAATCCGTCTCGTTCGCGCCCTCCTTCTGCGCCCAGAGCAGGGCTATCTTGTTGTCATAATGCTCGATGCGCAGAGCCTTGTTGTCGCCGGAAAAATCCATGACGGCGCGACCGCTCGTGACGGCGACGGGGATGCCGTCGGAGATGTCTGCGGGGGTCGTAATCCTGAAGCCGCACCTTGTAAGGGTCGGCTCGAGGTTCCTGTAGATGTCATTCATCGCTGTACGGATATCGATCATAACTGTTCTCCTTAAAAATTATATACTCTGCACAGAGTATATATCAGTCTGCCGAAAAAGTCTGTCATTGCACGGGGTCTCAGGGCTCCCCTGTGTAAGGGGAGCTGTCACGGCAAGGCCGTGACTGAGGGGTTGTTGTACGGAAGTTCAAATACCGGGCAATTCCCAAGAATTGCAACTTATCCGGAACAATCCCTCCGGTGCTCCGCGCCACCTCCCTTTGCACAAGGGAGGCTTTGATTCCCGAGAAACCAAAAAACAGGTTTATCGACAGGCTGTCATATACTCTACGCAGAGTATATATTGTTATATATACTAATATAGTATATCATGATGTCGGCATGTTTGCAATGCTTTAACGGAAAAATATTGCGCCCGTTTTCAAATAAAACGGGTTGACGAAAGGCGTGTATCTGTGGTATCATAAAAAATCAAAAGAACGGGATTTTACAGCGTCTCGGAGCAAGAGAGAAAAGGACTTTTCGATGGAAAAAAAGGTGTTTATAAACATTGAGGACAGCCACTCCGGGTATGACGACAGCTACTCGTCGCAGACGAGCACTCAGGGAGTTCTGCGCCTGCTCGAAAACGGCTACGAGCTCTCCTACGAAGAGCCTGCCGCCGAGATGGAGGGCTGCGTGACCACCCTGCTAATAGAGGACGGCGGACTCGTCACAATGACGAGAGACGGTGCATATGCCGCGCAGATGGTCATGGAGCGCGGCAGGCGGCATGTCTGCCACTATGCGACCCCGTTCGGCGATATGCTCCTCGGCATATTCGCGAAAAGGGTTGAGTCGTCCGTAAACGAGGAGGGCGGCGAGCTGCTGCTCAACTACACTATCGATGTCAACGCGGATCTCGCCGCGTCGAACGAGCTGAGGATAACGGTCAGCGAACAGTAATTTGACGGTTTGCCCGCAGAAGCTGCGGTTGCACGAAAGGATGGATAAATTTTATGTCAGTGCTTGTAAAACAGGTCGAGGATAAGCTCTGCGAGCTTGTCAGGGACGCCGCGAAAAAGGCGATGGCGGCAGGCGATCTGCCCGAAGCCGAGCTCACGGATTTCAAGGTCGAAATTCCGGCGGACAGAAAAAACGGCGACTACTCCACAAACGCCGCCATGGCGTGGGCGAGAGCTTTCAGACGCGCCCCCGCTATGATAGCCGCGGCCATAACCAAAAATATTGACCTCGCGGGCACCGCATTCTCATCCTGCGAGGCGGCGGGTCCCGGATTCATAAACTTCCGTCTCGCCGACCGCTTCTATTCGGAGATTCTCATGGATATCCGCAAAAAGGGCGGCGATTACGGCCGCTCCGACTTCGGCAGGGGCGAAAAAGTGAATATTGAGTTCGTCTCCGCCAATCCGACGGGTCCTATGCACATGGGCAACGCCCGCGGCGGCGCTCTGGGCGACTGCCTCGCGGCGGTCATGGACTTTGCGGGCTACAACGTCAGCCGCGAATTCTATATCAACGACGCCGGCAATCAGATTGACAAGTTCGCCCTCTCGCTCGATATCCGCTATCAGCAGATATATAAAGGCGCCGACGCGCCCGAGCTGCCCGAGGACAGCTACCACGGCGAGGACATAGCCGTGCGTGCAAAGGAGTTTGCCGATGTCTACGGCGACAAATATATCTCCGAGAGCGAGGATGTCCGCCGCAAGGCACTCGTCGATTTCGCGCTGCCGAAGAATATCGAGTCGATGCACGAGATACTTTCAAAATACAGAATAGAATACGACACATGGTTCAAGGAGAGCACCCTGCACAACGGTACGGAGCTTCATGATACCATAGAGCTGCTCAAAGAAAAGGGGCTCACCTACGAGCTTGACGGCGCACTGTGGTACAGGAACATCGAGGTTCAGACAAAGCGTCTGCTCGCCCAGGGCAAGACGCAGGAGGAGATCGACAAGCTCGGTCTTAAGGACGATGTTCTCATCCGTCAGAACGGCAACCCGACCTATTTCGCGGCGGACATCGCATATCACCGCAACAAGCTCGCAATCAGAAAGTTTGACAGGGCAATAGATGTCTGGGGCGCGGATCACCACGGTCATGTCGCCAGAATGAAGGGTGCGCTCGACGCGATAGGTCTTGACGGCGACCAGCTCGACATAATCCTCATGCAGCTCGTGCGCCTGACGAGAAACGGCGAAGTCGTGCGTATGTCCAAGCGCACCGGCAAGGCGATAACCCTTGTTGACCTGCTCGAAGAGATACCGATAGACGCTGTGCGTTTCTTCTTCAATCTCCGCGAGCCCGCAACGCAGATGGAGTTCGACCTCGATCTCGCCGTTGCCGAAAATTCGCAGAATCCGGTTTACTATTGCCAGTACGCCCACGCGAGAATTTGCAGCATCCTGAGAAAGCTTGAGGAGCAGGGCATTGAAATCCCCGAGTGCACGCCCGAGCAGCTCGACCTGCTCACCGCGCCCGAGGAGCGCGAGATAATCAGGCATTTGGCGTCGCTCACCGACGAGATCGCCCTCTCCGCCAAAAACTACGACCCCGCCCGCATCACGCGCTACTGCATCGACCTTGCGACCCTATTCCACAAGTTCTACAACGCCTGCCGCGTCAACTGCGACGACAAAAACCTGAGCGCGGCGAGAATATATCTGTGCCTGTGCGTCAAGGAGGTTCTCAAGAATATCCTTACCCTGCTCAAGATAAGCGTTCCGGAGAGAATGTAAAAAAACAGAATCGCAAAATTTATTCCGCAGGGGCTCGGTGTTCCTGCGGAATGTTAAACTGCGAAGAAATACAGGCAGGTGCAAAAAGCAGGACTGCCGCATAAAAGCATTCATCATAACGCGAAGTCTGCACAAAATTTATTTATGCGCAATCCGTAGGGACAGATCTTGCGGCTGTCCGATATCGGCGAAGCCGAGACTGAGGGGTTGTTCACTTGCTCTTACCTCAAAAAACATCGTGACGCTCACGCGTCAACGGGTCGTCGAGGTCGCCGACCCCTAC
>CAVDWM010000021.1:0-5123 GCA_963612725.1 Faecalibacterium prausnitzii
TTTGTCCTCCGGTTTAATGTTGCCTGCCGCGATATATTTCTTTTGCCCATGCCGATAGATTGCGGACTTCAATCGGCGAAGAATCCATAATTGCAGCTGAATTCTGAAACGAGATTTGAAAAGTACATCTCGGTAGGCTTGGTCTCGTGGTATTTATAAATTCTGGTGCCGTCGAAGATGAGCGTGCCGTCTGAATTATAGGCGATGATTTTGCCGGTCACTTTGATTTCGGACTTGCCGTAATCATATGAATATCTGTGTTCGTCTGTCAAATCCTTTTTGCCGCCCGTTGTCAAATACACCTTTACTGCGGTCGGATTTTCATATTTGTCAAGGGTGTAATAAATCTCGGCGATTTCATTGGATTTAAGATTCGTTTCCTTCTGGTATATTACAAATCCGTTCTTGTCATATTTGAATTCTTTGTTGCCGGTAGCTTTGCGATTTAAATCAAAATGCTTTTCGAGCACGCAGTTTCCCTGTCTGTCATATTCGTATGTCGTTATACCCTGCGTTTTGTTTTCGCTTACACTTATGGTGCGTTCGATAATTTTCCCGTCGGTATTATACTTGAAATCCTTGCTATCAATAAGCTTTTTGCCGCCGGAATAGCACTTTTCCGAGGTGAGCAGACCTGCGGAGTTGTAAGTATAATAGGTCGTCTTGGACTCGTACGCCTTGTCTCGGCTCACGGAAACCGTCTTGGCAAGGCGCTTCGCCGAGTCATATTCATATGATTCGCTTGTAGCATAGCCATCGGTAAAATCCGCGCGCTTTATAGTGCCGTCGCTGTTGTATGTGTATTTGCAGCCTACAGAGCCGTTGCAGTTTTCACGGTTGTCTTCTTCATATGCAATTGCGAGAACGAGGTTGCCGCGGTCGTCAAAATCAAAATCATTGTTTAAGATTGAGATATCTTTAGGGGTTTTCTCGAAATAGGACAAATCTCTTTCTTTGTGAAGCGTCCAGTGATTCCAATTAACCCCGGCCATATCAATATAGTATTGGGGATATTTGCTCTCTTCGGCTGTGGCCGCCTGCGAGGTTGAAGCACTCTCGGTCGCCTCACTTCCGCCTTCCGTCTCCGATACTTCTGCGCCGGAAGCTTCTGCCGAGGTTGAAGTCGAATTGTCTCTTTCCTTTCCCTTGCACCCCGCGAAGGAAGCCAGCGCGAGAAAAGCCAGCACCGCCGCCATGAGTCTCTTTAGCTTCATTTTTCCTGCCCTCCTTTTTATTCACATATATCATAACATATTTTTACGGAATATGTCTTATCTGCGTGCGGTACGAACCGCCGGTTTTTAGGTACGAAGCAAAAAATATATAAAAAACCCCCGGATTTTTTCCGGGAGCTTTTGAGTGCCGTGGTTATTTTGCAATCTCGCAGGTCTCTGCGTTGATTATGTGCTGGAACACTGCGATGTGGGACGATGAGATGAACTTGTCGATATGCATCGAGCCGAAGAACCAGTGCTTGTATTCGCACGCGGCGCCGAGTTCCTCGAAATATGTATTGAGTCCCGTCACGCGCACGGACTCCTTCTCCTTGAGCCGCAGGAACCCTTTTATTTTCATCGGCGGCTCGTGGGTGATGATGATGTCAACCCTGTTGCCTAATTTTTTGAGGTTCTTTGCGCCCTCCGTCAGCTCCGCCTCGGTGGGTATCTCGTCGCCCGACCAGGAGTTGAGATCGGAGCGGATATCTATATCCGGGCTCTCGCCGCCGCCCATGGCAAAGACGCTCACGCCGTCGAAGTCATAGGTCTGGCCGCGCATGAGGTGATAGAGGTTGCCGGTGATATGATGGACTTTTCCGCCCTTGAACTCCGAGACCTCGTAGCTTCTGAGCCGCTCAAAATTCTCGTGCGTGCCGTCGATAAAGCAGACGTTGTATTTGAGCTTGCCTATCTTTTTGAGCATCTTCTCTTCGTTCTTCGAGCCGTCCCAGATGAATCCGAAATCGCCGCAGATGAAGAGCGTGTCGCCCTTTTTCAGTTTTTTGAGCGCGGAAGATGTGAATCGCTCGTAATCTCCGTGGGTGTCTCCCGTAACATAAAGCATGATTTTTAATCCCCCTGATAAACAAAATCCGTTTTATTACTTTATTTTACAGCCTGAAACTGGTATAATCAATTAGTGTCAGGACAAAGTTGACTTCTAACGTTTATATATATAATACAACATTCGGCGGTGACTGTCTATGAAAAAACTCATAAAAATTTTATTTTGTTTTATTCTTATCGTGTCGGTGCTCTGCACCGTGCCTGCTTACGCCAATTATAACGCGGTATACGAGAAAAGCCTGACGGACAGCGGAGACGACCCCATTTATGCTCAGATTTATCTGCTCGTCAATCTTGACAACGACACGGTAATTTTTGAAAAGGACGCGGACAAGCAGGCGGCTCCCGCATCGCTGACTAAAATAATGACAGCCACCGTAGTGCTCGAAAACTGCAAGGATCTCGACGAGGAAATCGAGGCGAGCTATGAGGCTATCCACCTGCTCGACGGCACGGGAAGCTCGGTAGTCGGGCTTGAGCCGGGCGAGAAGATGAGCATAAAGAATCTGCTTTACTGCCTGCTCGTGCGAAGCGGCAACGACGCGGCGAATGTCCTTGCGATGCATATCGGCGGCTCTATCGAGGGCTTTGTCCAAATGATGAACGAAAAGGCGGCTGTTCTCGGCTGCGAAAATACGCACTTTGCGAATGTCCACGGACTCGACGACCCGAATCATTATACCACCGCACGTGACCTGATGACGATAACCAAGCACGCGCTGACCCTGCCCTATTTTTCGGAGATAACCTCGACTACAATATATAAAGTCCCCGCCACAAACAAGAGCGAGGAGCGCACCCTGCGCAACACAAATAATCTTATGAACAAGGCTTATGCCGATTATTATTCGCCCTATGCCGTGGGTATCAAGACCGGCTCGACCGACAACGCAGGACGCTGCGTCATATCAAAGGGCACTGGCAACGGCTACAACTACCTGTGCGTGATACTTAACGCGCCGATGCAGAATATCGACGACGATGAGCCGCTCGAAAACTGCGCGTTTGTCGATTGCCGCAGGATGTTCAACTGGGTATTCAACCACATAGAGCTCAAGTCGATAGCAAGCCCGACTCAGATAATAACCGAGGTTCCGCTCAAGCTCTCGTTCAGAACCGATCACATTTCTCTCGTCCCCGGCGAGGAAGTGCTGGCTCTCGTCCCGACGGGAGCCGATGCCGGAAGCGTGCTTATTGAGCCGGTGCCCGAGACCGTGCCCGAGAGCATTGACGCGCCTGTCAAAAAGGGTCAGGAGATATGCGAGGCGCGTGTGCTCTATGCCGGCGAGGAGATAGCGAGGATAAAGCTTGTCGCGTCCGAGGATGTGTCGAGAAATGTTCTGCTGTTCATAGGCGCAACGATAAAGAAGGTCGCTGCGAGCACCGTATTCAAAATTATCGCATCGATAGTCGCTTTTCTTGTCGTCGGCTATGTCGCGCTGTTTGTCTACGAAAACTACAAGCGCCGCCAGAGGCACAAGCTCAAGCTCGTCAATCCCGGAGTCAAGGGCAATGAATATACCGAAAAAAAGGGCAGAAAGAAGAGATAATACCGCTTTTGTGACGCATGAGAGGTGATATCATGGGCGAAGAAAGCAAAAAGAAAAAGATCTCGACGGAGATAATTGTCTGCGTAATTTGCGCGGGCATTCTGGTCGCGGCGACGGCATCGGCAATAATTTCCGTTGTGCAAACTCAGAGGGAGGAGGAATCCCGCAGTCAGAGCATGGCTGACGCGAGCGAGTCGATGCTCGCAGCGTCGAACGACGAAGAGGACAGACTGCTGACTGCGGTCGCGGAGGTTTGTGAGAAGCATAATGTTGCAGCGCAGATAAAGCTTGATAAGAGTGTTCACGAGCCTCGCAGCCAATATAGATTTGAAGAGACGACCGAGGACCCGATAAAATATGAGATAGACATATCTCTGCTGCTGGATCCGCCCGAAAAAGTAAAGGACTGGACGAAGTTCTTTTATTTTCTCGAGGAGCTCGGAACGGTGGAGCCCGCAAGTCCTTTCATTAAGCTTTCCGTAAAGCCGTATTATATCGGCGAGTATGTGTCCGGCTCGGGGCAATCCTATGAACTGTCATACAGCTTTAACATCGACAAACGGGGCTTGATGCTTGTCGGCGACGGCAGGGAGGTTCACTATATCGGGATGAAAACGAACACGGGGATAAAGCCGATATCCGAAATTCTGCCGTATGATGGGATGCCGGAGGCACTGATAAATTCGACAAAGCTCGGCAAGGCGACCAGCGTCGATATCAATCCTCTCACATATTCAAAGTATTATTGGAAAATACCGTATTACGCAGAGCAGTCTAAATACTCCGATTGGCAGTATGCATATTATCAGGTGTATACGAGAAACGGTGCTGTGGAACGCGTGTGGTATGCTCCGAAATATGAGACCGTGCCGAAGCAGACTTCCTCTTCCGGAGGATCCTCTTCCGGAGGTTCTTCCTCGGGCAGCCCATACAGCTACTCTGTCGATCGTCCGGTGACTACCACGAAAAAAGTCTACTATGACGACGATCCGTACAATGCCCGCGACTTCAATGACCCCGAGGACTTCTACGACTATTATTACGACGACTTCGAGGACTACGAAGAGGCGTATGACTATTTCTATGACCACAATCCGGATTGACGGAAAGTGAATAAAGCGAAAAATCCTACCCGCACGGTAACATCGGGTAGGATTTTTTGTTGAAATATTTTTCGAGTCAAGGCACGAAATAAATGAGGAGCGGGCTGTCACTTGAGCCATGGCAAAGCGAGTGGATCAATGACTTCTATAATCGAGCCTCAAAATAATACAAATTCCGATTTGCCTCTCACCGGAATCTCTGACCCGAAAGGACATACATTATATAATATATAATAATATGCCATTCAAATCTTGTAGAAATCTTTGTACCAGCGGGCAAAATTGCGAAGCCCGGTTCTGAGATCGGTCGAGGGCTTATAGCCGTAATCGCGCTCAAGCGGAGAGGTGTCCGCATAGGTCACGGGGACATCGCCGGGCTGCATCGGAACGAGCTGTTTGTGCGCCTC
>CAVDWM010000021.1:5550-36034 GCA_963612725.1 Faecalibacterium prausnitzii
TTGTCGTCGGTGCTGTAGGGTACTTTTTTGTTGCTGCCGTATACCGACGAGCTCGAAGCATATACAAGATGCTCAACGGGCGTCGCGCCGTCATCGTATGAGTGGCGGCAGGCTTCGAGGATATTATAAAAGCCTATAAGATTCGATTCAATATAGGCATCGGGATTCGTTATCGAATAGCGTACCCCCGCCTGCGCCGCGAGGTTGACAACTATCTGCGGCGAGTATTCGCTGAACACTTCGCTCACTTTGTCCTTGTCCGCGAGGTTCGCTTTAATAAAAATAAAATTTTCGTGCTTTTGAAGCTTTTCGAGACGCGACTCCTTCAGACTGATGTCGTAGTAGTCGTTGACGCTGTCGAAGCCGATGACGCGGATATCTTCAAAGTCCGAGAGCAGACGCTCCGAGAGAAAAGAGCCGATGAAGCCCGCCGCGCCCGTCACGAGCACGGTCTTGCCGTTCAAATCAATTTTTGTCTTGACTGATTTTTTCTGCATATCCGCTTATCCCTTCAGAAAAGGGGCTGACGCATTTTCAGCGCAGCCCCCTGCAATTATCTCTTGAATTTTTCCAGTATTACGCTGAAAGCCACTATCGCGGCCTGAACTATGACCGCCGTCAGGGGCGACACAAACGCGAACGCCTTGAGTGCGACGCAGAGTATTGCACCCGCCGCCACGACCGCCTGCACGATAAGGGCGAACACCGACCAGCGCGAAGCGAAGTTTGCGAGCCTGCCGCATGCCGCTATGCTCTTGAAATAGGAGCGGGCGGAGCCGTCGTGCATAACCTTTGCGGGGGCTGAGTCAACAACGCTGTCGCGGTATGCGCTGAATATACGCGCACCGTGGGAGAGAGTCATTTTGACATCCTTCTGCGCTATGCCGAAGCGGGCGGCGATAAGCTCGTCGGTCACATTCGGGTCGTCCGTGCGAACGACAAGGCTGAAGCCGTTGTCCGCCATCTCGTTTATCGATTCCTTGAGCGAAGCGTCCTCGGCGTAGTTGAAAACGAACATCGCCGCGACCTGCGAGTCTATAGCTATGTAGAGAATCTTGCGCCCGTTGCGCTTGACCTTGTCCTCCTCGGACTTGAGAGGCACTTCGATATTGTGGTGCGTGAGCAGGTTGCGGTTGCCGAGCAGCACACGCTGGTTATATATGGTGGCGGAGAGACCGAGTCTGTCCTCATATATCATATCGCGCACGGGCGGCAGAAGCTCTGTCGAGCCGCCGATAATGCGGTTGAAAACATCGGTGAGCGGACCGCCGGATTTGAGCACTATAGCGACTGCGTAGAGCAGAACATCGTCTATCCTCACGGTGTGGAAATCCTTCATTCCGTGCATCTCACACGCGGCGCGGTCGAAGAGATCTGCGCTGTCAACGGAGGCGGCTACCGCCTCGGAGCATTCGAGAGCCGCATCGTAGCCCGCGATCATACCGCCCTCCTCGTTGAGCTTTTTGTTTTCAAGATAGAGCGGGATCATCAGCGCAAGCTCAATAGCGCAGGGCGAGGTCAGGCAAAACGCGCCGGTGAGCACACCGAAGGACTGGAATATGTCCTTCGTTATTATGCCCGATATCACCGCGAGCAGCACCGAGACCGCCGAAGAAATTATCAGGCTGCGCTTTATGCAGCTGTCCGCAGGGGAGTTAGCCTGCGAATTTTTGATAAAGTCTGCGGGGAACTCGACCCTGCCGGAATATAAAATGTCGGGGTTGCCCATCTTCAGTGCGCGTCCGACCTCGAAGGCGTCCTTTTCGCTCTCGATAGCCCTTATGCCGTAGAGTCCGGATTTGCGCTTTGCGATGCAGAAAAGGAAATTCTGCATCACGCGGGCTGTGCCTCGGCTGCTGTTTTCTGCGGTCATAAGCAGGGCGAATATCGCCGCCGCGCAGTAGAACATACCCGAAGCGCCCTCGGGGGATTTGTTGAAGAACGAGAGCACCGTCTGGATAAGGGCGAGTATAAATGTCAGTCCGCCGACTGCGCCGCCGGTCACGCGGCCGCTTGCAAGCGCCTTTATGCCGGACAAAATATTCGGAAAAGCGAGATAGAACGACGCGAGCAGAAGCACTATATTAGCCGCCGCAAGTCCCGCGCCGCCGCGGTCGAATGCGGGCGCGTCTATCGCCGCCCATTCGAGAATTTTCGGCACGAGCAGCAGAAGCAGCGACACACCCTCAAGCACGCACAGCCCTATGACCGAGGTCTTGAACTGCGATGCGGCGTTTTTAAGGCTGTTATACACTCTCCCGCGCTGTTCGGGCTTTTCGTATTCGAGGGGAGCTTTTCCCGAGCGCTTTTTCTTTTCCTCGGGCTTTTCCCCCGCTTCGTCCTCTTTCTCTTCGGGCAGAGCTTCGTCCTTCTGCGGCTCATCGTCGCCGATGCCGCTGAGCAGAACGAACTTTCTTTTCTTCTCCGCCCTCTTTTTGTCAAGCTCGTTGCGGAGCTCGTCCTCGTCTATTTTTTCGGTCTCCGGCTCGTCGCCGAAGCCGCTGAGCATCATCTGCTCCTCCTCCGGCTGATTGCCGGCGGCGGGATTCGTAAAGGGCTGATCCTCTATTGATGCCGGTCTGTCGTCCCCCGAGCCGACAAATTCTTCGGCGGGAATGACCTGCGGCAGGGGCTCGAGCCCCGATGTCTCGGAGAGCGGACCGCGCCTTAAGATAACTCCGGGCTTCTCTATTGTCTCGGAGCTCTGCGGTGCTTTTGCCGAGCCTATTGCGGTCATGAGCTTCGTCTTATATTCATCGTCCGGCTTGCTCTGCTGCGGCTCGGAGAGGGATTCCATCGGGCCGAACACAACGGTGTCGCCGAACAGACCGGGTATGGCGCGGCTCTCAAGCTCGGAGTCCTGCTCCGGCACTTCGGTCGGTTCGCCGAAATATTTCGCCGCAGGCGCACCGAAAAGCTCTTCTACGGTCGGCTTTTTCCCGCCTTCGTTTTCATTCTGCGGTTCGCCGTCCTCGGTCTTTTCTTCCTCGCTGCCGACAGGCATAATATTCCCGTTTTCGTCGGGGATATCGGGTTCGTCAGCTTCGTCCGTATCAGCTTCACTGTCGGGGTCAGGCTCCTGCACATCGTCATCCTCGCCGCCGCTTTTCACAACGGACAGCTCGAATTTTGAATCGGAATATATATCTTCGCCGTCGTCCGTGCGAAGCTCCTCAATCCAAACCTCTTTTTCCTCCGGCTCGTCGCCGTCGGCAGACTCCTGCGCCGACACGATTATTTCCTCCGGCTCTTCGGGAGCTTCAGCCTTATCTTCGCTTTCAGGCTCCGAAGCAGGTGCCTCGTCCGCAGCTTCCTCGGTTTGCGCGACTTCGCGGATTTCTTCGCTTTCGGCAGGCGGCTCCGCTTCGTCGGGCTCTTCAATTTCCGCTTCTGCGGGAGAAGCCGCCCCATCCGCCGTGCCCTCCGGCTCGTCCTCGGCAAGCTCCGTCTCGGGTTCTTCAACGGGCGCGGGCTCCGGAGTCTCCGGCTCTTCCGGCTGTGTATATACGGACTCCTGCTCCGACGGCGTATCATCGTCGGAGTATTTGTTTTTATAGTAGTCGATGCTTGTCAGAAGCTCGGCGTCGTCCTCGTCGGCAGGTGTCGCAGAGTCGGCGGTCGTGCTCGCCAACAGATCGTCTATGTCGCTCAGCGACCAGATCCTGTCCGGCTCGCCGTGGCTGTTTTCGAGCTCCGCCACTTCGCGGAGAACGCTGTCAAGTGAAATTTGGCTTCTCTTATCGGAAGGTCTGTTTTCCACTCATCTCACCCCAATAGTTATATATACTTAAAATCGGATAAAGGTCAGTTTCTGTGCTTCGCCGCTTCGAACATGAGGATTCCCGCCGCGACGGAGGCATTGAGAGAATTTATCTTGCCGCGCATCGGCAATGAGGCGATAAAGTCGCATTTTTCGCGCACGAGGCGACCTATGCCCCTGCCCTCGGAGCCTATGACGAGAGCAATGCTGCCGCTGTAGTCGAGAGAGGTGTAGTCCGTGCCGTCCATGTCGGCACCGAATATCCAGACGCCGCGGGCTTTGAGCTCGTCTATGGCGGCGGGGAGGTTCGCGACCTTTACTACGGGGACATACTCAACAGCGCCCGCCGAGGTTTTTGCAACGGTGTAGTTGAGGGTCACGGAGTTTCGCTTCGGGATAATAACCCCGTGAACGCCGGCTGCCTCCGCGCTCCTGAGAATGGCACCGAGATTATGCGGATCCTCAAGGGAGTCGCATACGACTATGAACGGGCTTTCGCTCCTGCTCTCGGCGAGGGCGAAAATATCGTCCAGCTCGGCATATTCGTGAGCCGCGGCAAATGCCGCAACGCCCTGATGCGCCGCGCCGTCGCAGAGACGGTCGAGCCTGCGCTGATCGGCGAATTTGACGGGGATCCTGCGTTCGCGGCAGATGTCGATTATCCTGCCCGCCTGTCCGCCGCGCTGACCCTGTGCAACGGTCACGCTGTCTATCGTTCTGCCGCTTTCGAGAGCCTGAAGCACCGCGTTGCGCCCGACGATAAGCCCCTCTTTATGCTCCATTGAATATACCTCTCAGCTGAAAAATCTCTATATAGACATTATTATATCATATACTACTGTATAACGACAATAGAAATGCCAAAAATTTACGCGGAATGTTTTTCCTTTCGGTGCATTGCAATTGAGTTTACGACGATAATCACAAGCACGAGGGCGAGAGTGCCCGTCAGTGAGCCGAGCGTATCGACTCCGACATCGAAAATACGGCAGGCACGCTCGGGGACAAAGTACTGGTGTATCTCGTCGCTGACCGAATACAGAGCGCAGCAAAGCACCGAAATTATCGGCGAAAAGCGTCTGCGGCTGAGGAACAGCGCACAGCCGATAAGAAATCCGAGAGCAGCATATTCGAGAAAATGCGCGGATTTTCGCACGATAAAGCTTCCCAGCGGGAGACCGAGAATTTTTGCCAAGATTCCGCGAATGCTGTCGCTCATGTTCTGCGACTGGTCGCCGCTTCTGCTCGAAAGCCAGAATATGCATCCGGCGCAGGACGCCGACAATAACCAGAAAAAGACGGCGAGCACAATGCGCACCGCCCGATTCTCCGGAAGTATATATTTAAGTCTGTTTTCTTTTTTCATCTTATCAGTCCTTCGCCGTTACAAAAACAAAATCGACCGCCGAGCTTTCCGGATCAACGCTCAAGCCGCTGACACCCTTCGCAACCGCAAAATAGCTCGGGGTTATGAACATCGGGAGCACCGCGCCGAGCGAGAGCAGCCTGCCCTCCGCACTGCGGCAGCCCTTGACAAGCTCCGTCCCGCTGAGCGCATTGAGGTTCTTGACGGCTGCGTCAAGCTGCGAGTCGCTCAGGCGGACTATGTTGTTCGTCCCCTGCGAGGTGAGCGTCGAGAGGAAGCCCGCAGCGTCGGTTATGCCGGCGGACAGGGAGGCGAGTGCTATCTGATAGTCGCCGTCCTGCACGCGGGACGAGAGAGCAGCACTGTCAAGCGCAGAGACGGTAAAGCTGACGCTCAGACCGAATACCTTCTGCCAACCCTGTATCATGCGGCGCATGGCAGTTTCGTGCTCGGGCAGACAGATTATCTCAAGGCTCAGCTTGCCCGTGAGACTCTTTTGCGCCTGAGTCCAGTATCCGGCGGATTTATCCATGTCGTAGCCGAGAATACTGACCGGCTCGCTGCTGAGATCAAATCCCTCGCCGACGGAGCAGGAGGGCGGAATTATCGAATAGGTCTTTTGCATATCCTCGCTCTCGAGCGTCAGCGAGCCGTAATCGACAGCCGTGCAGAGCGCACGGCGCACAGACACATTGGAGAGCGACGCGTCGGAGCAGTTGAAGCACAGCCCCCAGACGGTATCGTAATTCTTGGTGACGGAAAGAGATGAAGAATTCGGCGCGGTCGTGCCGAGCTGAGCGGCGCAGTAAGTGCCGTCGAGCAGATAGGTGAGTCTCTGTGCGCTGTCTCCGTCAATGACGAGCGAGACGCTCGCGGGCTTCGCCGGAAAAGGTCCGGTGTAGTCGTCATTGTTCTTTATTGTCAGCGAGGAATCCTGCAGCCAATAGGAGAGATAGAACGGACCGTTGCACAGAAGCGTCGAGTAGTCAAGCCCGTACCGTCCGTTGGTCGCGTTGAAGAACGTCTCGTTGCAGGGCATACATATGGCTTTCGTCAGCAGATCGAGAAAGGTCGATTCGTCCGTGGAGCTCTCGAGTGTTATTCTCAATTCAAAGTCGCCGACCGCCTGAACACCGAGCTTGTCGGAGGACATTTTGCCGTTTATTATGCTCTTTGCATTTTTTATGACCCCGAGGCTCAGCGCTTCGGGTGCGCCGGTCGCGGGGGACACCGCACGCCTGAGCGCGAACACGAAATCCGCCGCCGTGACGCGGGAATCAAAGGTTTTGTCTATATCGTCGCCGAGTATGGACTTGTAAGCTTTTTTCATTATGACCCAGCGTGCGTCCTCGCGGAGCTTGAAGGTGTATGTAAGAGTGGATGCGTCATAGCTCCAGCTCTTCGCCGCGGCGGGGGAATAGCCGCCCTCCGCGTCCTTGCGGACAAGCCCTTCAAAGCAGTTGAGTATGACGGTCTTTGCCTCCGCTCCCTGCGCTATCTGCGGGTCGAGGCACTCCGGCTGGGCGGATATCGGATAGCTCAGCGATGCGCCCGAGCCGTCATTGCCGCAGGCGGCGGCTGTAAATATCAGCGCGAGCGAGAGAAGTATTGAAGCTGTTCTCGTGATTCTTTTCATGCTTTTCCTCCGTATATCGAAAACACCGTCGTATTTGCATAATTTCGGCGGGCGGTTCGGGACGCAATTTTTTTCGGTCTGACAGCCCTCTTTTGATACATTATATAGTAGCATAAAACCGCTCCCGTTATCAACCGTTATTTACAAAGATTATCCGGCAAATACAATATTACTCAAAAAATTTTTGTTGCTTAAATATATTTATATAAATGTTGCAATTTTTTTAAAAATCTGTTACAATTCTTTATCATATATCATAATTTTGGAGAACGGAACTATGAACGCTATTTTATGTATCGCGGCGGCGCTCTCTGTTGTCTGCGCCGTGCTGCTCATTGTTGTCATAGCGAAGCTCAGCCGTCCCTCCGCGCAGGAAGGGCAGATAAAGGAGCTTGAGCATAAGGTCGGCTCGCTTGAGGGTCAGCTGCGCGATGAGTTCGAGCGCAACCGCAGGGAGAGTGCCGGCAATCAGAAGGATATGCGCACCGAGCTTACCGAGTCGCTCGACAGGATGAACGAGCGACTCGCACTTATGACCGAGGCGAACTTCAAGCATCAGCAGCAGCTGACGGATATGTTCTCGAAGTCGCTCGACACCATTCGCCGAAATAACATAGAACAAAACGACAGACAGTCGAGAATTATTGCAGAGTCGATAGAAAAAATGCAGCAGAGCAACGAGAAGAAGCTCGATGAAATGCGTGCGACCGTCGATGAGAAGCTCTCCTCGACCCTCACCACCCGGCTCGACAGCTCGTTCAAGACCGTCTCCGAGCAGCTTGAGAATGTCTACAAATCGCTCGGCGAGATGAAGGAGCTTTCGACGGGCGTCACAACGAATGTCACGAACCTGAACCGCGTGCTGACGAATGTCAAGGCTCGCGGCACCTGGGCTGAGGTTCAGCTTGAGGGCATACTCGACCAGACCATCCCCAATATGTACGAGAAGAACTTTGCCACCCGCCCGGGCAGCTCCGAGCGCGTCGAGTTCGCCATCCGCATCCCTGCGGGGGACGGCGGCGCGGACGCTTATCTCCCCGTTGACTCGAAATTCCCGATGGAGGACTATGTGCGCCTGTGCTCCGCTGCGGACAGCGCGGATGCCGAAGAGGTCGCCAAGGCTCGCAAGGCTCTTGAGGACAGGGTTCTGAGCGAGGCAAAGCTCGTGACCAAATACATAAATGTTCCCGCGACGACCCCGTTTGCGATAATGTATCTCGCGACAGAGGGGCTCTACGCCGAAATCGCGTCCTCGCGCACGGGGATAGCCGAGCGCATCCAGCGCGAATATAACATCATGATAGCGGGACCGACCACGATAACGGCGCTTCTCAATTCCCTCTCCATGGGCTTCAGAGCCGTGGCTATCAATGAAAAGGCGAACGAGGTTCGCCGCCTGCTCTCCGTCGCCAAGGCGCAGTACGAGAAGTTCGGCGATGTGCTCGACAAGGCGAAAAAGAAGATAGACGAGGCGGGGCGCACTCTTGTCGCCGCGCAGGACAGGAACCGTATCATGGCGGGCAAGCTCAAGGGAATCGAGAGCATGGATGCCGCCGAGGCGGATGCCTATCTCGGAATAGCCGAGCAGACGGACGCCCCGGAGGATTAAGCATTTTCGTTTTTTATTATAATATATAACAAAAAAGAAGGAGGAAACGAAATGAAAAACAGAGGAAGACCGGCAAGACGCATCATAGCGGTCATAGTTTGCATGACGCTTGTCCTTGCCGCCCTCCCGACGGGGATTTTCAGTGCCTTTGCGCAGACCGAAAAGGGCAAGCTCAAGGTAACGACCATCTCCGACATCCACTATTTTGCTGATTCCGAAAAAGGAACCGGAGACACGGAGAACGGATTCAGCGAAGCTTACAACGAATGGAACGATAAGGGCGCCCGTCAGCACAATGAGGTTGACGCGCTCCTTACTGCGGCTCTTAACAAGGCCGCCGAGGAGAAGAGCGACTATGTGTTCCTGCCCGGCGATTTGACTCTCAACGGAGAGCTTGCCGGTCACAAGGCTCTCGCGGCAAAGCTCGAGGCCTTTGAAAACGAGACGGGCATACCGGTCATCGTCACAAACGGCAACCACGATGTCAATAACTACCGCGGCGTGACCTTCAGAAACGGAGTCAAGGAGTCGAGTGAGATAACCACTCCCGAGGATTTCCGCGAGATCTACAAGAATCTCGGCCGCGACCTCGTGACGGACGAAAAAGAAGATATCTTCACCCCCACGAGCGGTCAGGCGGGTCAGCTGTCTTATGCTCTGAGCCTCAAGGGCGGCTACAGACTCATCGTTATGGATACCTGCAAGTATTCCTCCGATGTCACCGCCAAGGGCGACGATGTTCAGGAGACCGGCGGCGGCATAACCCCCGAGCTTATGCAGTGGGTGCTCAAGCAGTGCGAAAAGGCGAAGAAGAACGGCGAGACCGTTATAGGTATGGGACACCACAACTTCGTCCCCCACATGACCATCGAGCCCGAAATTTTCGGCGCCTTCGTGCTTGACGATTGGATGGAGCGTGCGGAGACTCTTGCGGACGCGGGTATGCACTTCGTTTTCAGCGGACATCTCCATACCCCGGATATCGCCTCTCATGTCAACGACAACGGCGAGACTCTTTACGATATCGAGACCACCTCTCTTTCGGGCTTCCCGAATAAATTCAGAACCGTCACCTTTGACAACACTCAGTCCGGCAAGATAATCTGCGACGCGAAGTCACACGAGATTGACGAGGATGCGCCCATCGTCGTCAACTTCCCCAGCGGCGCGTCAAAGACCTATGCTCAGCCCTATAAGAACAGCTTCTCGTTCTTCAAGACCTACGGTCCCGACGATCTCCACACCTATGCCATGAATATGGTGGACAGTGCCCTTTCCGGAATATTCGAGGATATTCAGGAGGCAGGCGGGCTCTATGCCTATCTTGAGGCTTCGGGAATCGACCTTGAGAAGATAATCGTCGATGCGCTCGGCACGAACGGCTTTGAGGTCGGCAGCGTCGAGATACTGACGGTCAGCACCAATGTCATGAGCTTTATCAAGGATCTTTGCTCTCAGGTCGATGAGGCGTATATCAATGACCCCGACCGTGTTATTGAGGTCATTGACGGCGTAGTCACGAAGGCGCTCAACTATCAGGTCTCCGACTATCAGTGCACCAAGTTCTATGAGACCATGGGCATGGAGAGCAAGAACGAGAAGGGAACCCTTGAGGATGCCGCTTACACCGTGCTTTACACGCTCTACAATGCAAACGAGGATATCAGCGACGACAAGTTCATGCTCGATGTGCTCGATTATTTTGAGAACAGGGACGGCGCAAAGGAGTTCATCAATTTCCTTATCGATACCCTGCTCAACGATGTCGTTGAGGGCGAGATTCTCTCAACTCTCCAGTTCAACCCCGGCAAGCTCTTCCCCGCCGGCTCTGTCACCAGCCCCATAGGCGTTGTGACCGATATCATCATGCAGATACTCTTCCGCGGCAATCCGAGCTACGAGAACGTCATTTACAGCGTGCTCAATCTCATGCCCGAGAAGTACAGCAGCATACGCAATATACTCAACACCGTGCTCATCGACGAGTACATGACCCAGAGCCAGTATGACAGCATAGGCTACACTATCGGCAGAATGCTTCGCAGCCTCGTTGAGGACACGAATCCCGCCGAGAAGTCCGACCTCGATGTTACCCTTGTCTATGACGGTCCCGTTGAGCCCGAGGTCACGGCGGACAATATGCGCCTGCCCTCGAACATAGGCACGACCTTCTCCGGCGACGCGGCGACAGAGAGAAGCATAAACTGGTATACGAAGTACAGCCTTAAAAATTCCGACATTCAGATTGCCGAGTATTCGGAGAATCCGACATTTACCGATAAGCTTCCCGACGGAGTAAAGGTCAGCACGACCTCGGAGCTCGTCGAGAGGGAATATCCCGGCGTCGATCTGGGCGTTATCGGCTTCATCTCCTGCAGCTTCGATGTCAACCGCCACACGGCTACGATAACCGGTCTTAAGCCCGGCACAAAGTATTGCTACAGAGTCGGCGACGCGAAGCGCGGCTGGTGGAGCGACACGGGTATAATCGAGACTGCGGACAATTCCGATTCCTTCACCTTCTTCCATGTCAGCGACGAGCAGTCGCAGAACGCCGTGCAGTACGGCACATGGGGCAAGGTGGTCGATACGGCTCTGAGCCTGTTCCCTGAGGGCAAGTTCTTTGCCAGCGCGGGCGACCAGGTCGATTACACCAAGCACTTCAAGCAGTGGCAGTGGTTCTTCAACGCATCCGAGAACATCAAGAACACCGCTGTCATGCCCGCCTCCGGCAACCACGAGGATAGCGGATATATGCTTGACCAGAACTTTGTCCTGCCCGATACGGTCGATCAGGACAGGGAGAGCGGCGTGTTCTATTCCTATGATTACAACAACGCTCACTTCATCGTTCTCAACACCAACAATCTCAGCGACGACAACGAGCTTAGCGCAGACCAGCTCGAGTGGCTCAAGGCGGACGCTCAGGCGAGCGACGCCCAGTGGAAGATAGTCGTTCTCCATAAGGCGCTCTATTCCAACGGCTCGCACTACGACGACAAGGATGTTAAGGCCATGCGCAATCAGCTGTGCGGACTTATGCCCGACCTCGGCATAGATATCGTCCTCCAGGGTCACGACCATGTTTATCTGCGCACCGATGTCATGGACAACAACGAGGTCGTCAAGGCTGAAGAGCAGAAGATAACCTTCGGCGGCAGAGAATATACCGCAAAGCTCAATCCCGAGGGCACGGTCTATGTCATCAGTGCCTGCGCGGGCGTCAAGGACTACCAAACCAAGGATGTCAAGGATACAGACAAGCTCTTCCCGAGAGCCGAGGCCATCTACGATGCCCACAGTGCAGTGTTCTCCGCGATAACCGTTGACGGCAGCAAGCTCTACTTCGACGCATATATGCTCGACGATGAGGCTGAGGGCGGCGCAACGAGAATCGACTCCTTCGCACTCTCCAAGGCAGAGTCGAAGGATTCCGGGGATACCGAGCAGCCCGAGGAGCCGGAGGAGCCCGTAAAGCCCTCTGAGCCCACCGAGCCTTCGGATCCCGCAAACCCGAACGAGCCGCTCGATCCCTCCGATCCCGCGAGCCCGCTTGTCCCCTCGACAAGACCCGAGACAAATAAGCCCGAGAGCGAAACAAAGGTGCCGAACACCGGCGCGGCAGCTCCCGTGATGCTCATCGCACTCACCGGCGCGGCATTCGTAATCGGCTGCTCGGCAAAGAGGAAAAAAGAGAACTGATCGAGGTTCTCAAAAACAGAAACACTCGGCGGGACTGCCGCAATTAGCGCAGACCGACGGGTAAGCTAAACGGCAGAAGACCGTATTTCACGAAGCTCATTAAAGCCAAGGCTTCGCATGAAATACGGTTTTTGCGTATCAATTGAAAGCCCTTGCTCTTTCGCCCGCCGCCTGCGGCAGCCGCAAAAATTCGCGCGCGGTGATTTTTACACAAATAAAGCGGCGTAAATTTTTGTACTTTAGTACAATTTTTTGTCGTTTATCGCTTGACTATTACCGATACAAAAAGTATAATAAAAAGGCTAGTGCAATTACATTGGAGGTAAACAGAATGAAGGTATTTATGATCGGCGGCACCGGACTTCTCGGCAGCGCCGCAGCGCGTATTTTCATCGACAGAGGCCACAGCGTCAAGTCTGTTGCTCTTCCGCCCCTTCCCGAAGGAGCTCCCATCCCCGAGGAGATGGAGATCGTGATGTGCAACATTTATGAGAAGACCGACGATGAGATAAGAGAGCTCATGGCCGGCTGCGACTGCTTCGTCTTCGCCGCAGGCGTTGATGAGAGAGTCGAGTTCCCCGCACCCGTTTATGACGCTTATTACAAGTACAACATCGCTCCCCTCAAGAGACTTCTTCCCATCTGCAAGGAGCTCGGTTATAAGAAGGCCGTTATCCTCGGCTCTTATTTCTCATATCTTGCCAAAGAGCGTCCGGATATGAAGCTCTGCGAGAAGCACCCCTATATCAGAAGCCGTATCGATCAGGAGAACGTCGCTTTCTCTTATGCCGACGACAGCTTTGATGTTTCCGTCCTTGAGCTGCCCTATATCTTCGGCACTCAGCCCGGCAGAAAGCCCGTCTGGGTCATCCTTATCGAGCAGATAAAGAGAATGGACAAGCTTCCCTGCACCATGTATCCCAGAGGCGGCACGGCAATGCTTACTGTCCGCCAGGTCGGCGAGTCCATCGTCGGCGCGGCTGAGCACAGCACCGGTGCAAAGGCGTGGCCCATCAGCTGCTACAATATGAAGTGGGCTCCGTTCCTCAAGATAGTCTATGCCGCAAGAGGCATGGGCGACAACAGAAAGATTATCGGCATCCCGCCGTGGATGATGAGAATGGGACTCAAGGGTATCGTCAAGGAGTATGCCGAGAAGGGCATTGACAGCGGTATCGATCCCATGGGTCTTCCGGATATCATGGATCTTGATCTCTTCATGCCCACCGATTATGCTTTCAAAGAGCTCGGTGTCACTGAGGACGACATCAAGGCCGCCATCACCGATTCTATCAAGGTCAGCGTTGCCTCCTATGAGGGCAAGGTCAAGCTCCTTGAGATGAAGGGCGAATAATCAAACATACACTTATTTTCGGCGGGACTTCCACGTTCCGCCGAAATAGTGCTTTTTAGAAGGCTTCGTAAATCAGAGCCTTACTGCCGTATTTGGCGGCGGTGCGGTCGTTTGACGGGGGTTTTTTCGTCAGGACGCACAAAGAAGCAACCTTATTTTTGTGCGCGCTGACGGAAAAACGACCATCCGCAGACCGTTTTTGACTTTTATCATCACAAAATTTCAGGAATGGGTGAATCCTTTTGGCAAAGAGAGAAGACATAAGAAATATAGCCATAATAGCGCACGTTGACCACGGCAAGACAACCCTCGTTGATGAGATGCTCAAGCAGAGCGGCATATTCAGAGCCAACGAGCAGGTTCAGGACAGGGTTATGGACTCCAACGACCTTGAGCGCGAGCGCGGCATAACAATACTTTCAAAGAACACCGCCGTCCACTATAACGGCGTGAAAATCAATATCGTTGACACTCCCGGTCACGCCGATTTCGGCGGCGAGGTCGAGCGCATACTCATGATGGTTGACGGCGTGCTTCTGCTCGTCGATGCGTTCGAGGGCTGTATGCCACAGACGCGCTTCGTGCTCAAGAAGGCTCTCGCACTCAAGAAGAAGGTTCTTGTCGTCATAAACAAGGTTGACAGACCCAACGCCCGCCCCGCAGAGGTCGTTGACGAGGTTATTGACCTGTTTATCGACCTCGGCGCAGAGGAGGATCAGCTCGACTTTCCCGTTGTCTACGCCTCGGCAAGGGACGGCTATTCCTCGCTCGATCCCGATGTCCGCTCGGGAGATATGCGCCCCCTGCTCGACGCCATCCTTGAGCATATCGAGGCTCCCAACGGCGATGTCGATTCCCCGCTTCAGATACTCTTCACGAGCCTTGACTACGATGATTATATCGGCAGAATAGGCGTCGGCAGAGTTGAGCGCGGCAGGGTCAGAAAGAACGAGCCGATAGTGCTCTGCAAAACGGACGGCTCACAGGAGAATGTCAAGGTATCGCGTCTCTATCAGTTCGAGGGGCTTTCGCGTGTCGAGGTCGATTCCGCCGCTGCGGGCGATATCGTCTGCATCTCCGGCATCAGCGACATAAATATCGGCGAGACCGCCTGCGCTCCGGACTGCATCGAGCCCATGCCCTTTATAAAGATAGACGAGCCCACGATATCCATGAACTTCATGGTCAACGACAGCCCGTTCGCGGGACGCGAGGGCAAGTTTGTCACCTCGAGAAATATCAGAGACCGCCTGTTCAAGGAGGTCGAGACAAACGTCAGTATGCGCGTTGAGGAGACCGATTCGACCGATACCTTCAAGGTCTCCGGACGCGGCGAGCTGCACCTGTCCATTCTCATTGAGACTATGCGCCGTCAGGGCTACGAGTTCCAGGTATCGCGCCCGAAGGTTATTCTTAAAGAGATAAACGGCAAGACCTGCGAGCCTATGGAGCTGCTCATAGTCGAGGTTCCCGAGCAGTATGTCGGCGCGGTTATCGAGAAGCTCGGCTCCCGCAAGGGCGAGCTTGTCAACATGGGCACTCGTGACGGCGGCGCAACTCATCTTGAGTTCCGTATTCCGTCGAGAGGGCTTATCGGCTACCGCGCAGAGTTCCTCACCGACACCAACGGCAACGGTATCATGAACCAGCTGTTCGACGGCTACGAGCCCTACAAGGGCGAGATAGTCACCCGCGAGCGCGGCTCGATAGTCGTCCATGAGACGGGAGTCAGCACCGCATACGGTCTGTTCAACACTCAGGACAGAGGCAGGCTGTTCATCCCCGCCGGCGTTGAGGTCTATGAGGGTATGATAGTCGGCGAATGTGCCAAGAATGAAGATATAGTCTGTAACATCTGCAAGAGCAAGCATCTGACCAACACCCGTGCGTCGGGCTCCGATGACGCGCTGCGCCTCGTACCCTACACGGAGATGAGCCTTGAGCAGTGCATGGAATTTATAAAGGACGACGAGCTGCTTGAAGTCACGCCCAAGTCGCTCAGACTCAGGAAGCGCATTCTCTCAAAGGAGAAGCGGCTCAAGCAGCAGTTCAGAGGCAAGTAATCTGAAAAAAGGGGAGACAGGTATGACACAGCGCCAAGCGGTCGCACTGGGTAGCTTTGACGGGCTCCATTGGGGTCACAGGGCTGTGCTCGACCGTGCCCTCTCATTTGAAAAGGCCGGACTTGAACCGTGCGCCCTCGTCTTTGACGAGCATCCGCTGAAGGTTGTCGGCGCGGGAGCTCCCCCGGAGCTGATGACCCCGCAGGCGCGTGACGAAATGCTCGAAAGCCTCGGTATAACCGTCAAAAAGATATCCTTCGGGCGCATAGCCGATATGTCGGCGGAGCAGTTCGTCAGGGATGTCTTAATCGGCGAGCTGAACGCGGGCGCGGTCTGCTGCGGATATAATTATCGCTTTGCAAAGGGCGCCGCCGCAGATTCACATGACCTTGAGGAGCTGTGCAGGGCGCACGGAATTCTGTGTGCCGTAGCGGAGCGCACCGACTATAACGGCGAGGCGATAAGCTCGACAAGGATAAGAAACGCGCTCTTAGGGGGCGACATTGAGGACGCAAACGCCATGCTCGGGCGCAGCTTCTCATATAAATTCACCGTTGTCAGCGGCGACAGGCGCGGCAGGCTGATAGGTGCGCCGACGATAAATCAGCATTTCCCGGAGGGCTTCATCGTCCCGAAGTTCGGCGTATACGCCTCGGCGGTGCCGATAGACGGCGAGCTGCACGCGGCAGTCACCAATATCGGACGCAGACCGTCCTTCACCTGCGACGAGCTGCGCAGCGAGACCTGCATAACCGACTTCTCCGGCGATCTCTACGGAAAGGATGTCGAGGTCAGGCTGCTTCGATATATCCGCCCCGAAAGGGTCTTTGATTCGCTCGATTCGCTCGGCAGCCAGATAGCCGCCGACGCACAGGCGGCAAGAGAAATTTTCAACAGCATAGAAAAATAACCGCAACCGCCCGAGGATTGACCCTCAGGCGGTTGTTTTTCGATATTGGCTCGGCGCACCGATGCCGCAAAAGCGGCACGAAATTTTTATAAATATTTATTCTATCGCGTTGGGGTGAATATCATTGCCCGCAAAATTCGCACGGCTTTATTGGTATACAACCCCGCACCCGAAAATCAATATGGAAAACACCTGCGCGGCGTGATATAATCAATGTGTAAAAGCATTTTGACACGGAAAATGCGCAGATGTAAAACGCTTTTGATAGACACATGACTGTTTTTGGCGTAAACTGAAAGCGAAAAAAAGGAGGCGCGGCAGATGGATATCGGAAAGAAGCTCAGGGACGCGAGAAACGCGGCGGGACTGACTCAGGAGAGCGCGGCGGAGTCGCTCGGCGTGAGCCGCCAGACCATATCGAATTGGGAGACGGGCAAGACCTATCCCGATATAGTGAGCGTCATAAGAATGAGCGGCCTCTATTCCGTCAGCCTCGACCGCCTGCTGAAGGAGGAAAAAACCGTGTCAAACGATCTCAACTATCTCAACTATCTCGAAGAGAGCACGAACGTCGTCAAGAGCCGCCGCAGACTCGGAAAGCTCGTGCTCGTCGCCGCATATCTCGTCATATGGGCGGTGTCGGTCGCGTTTTTCTGGCTCGCCGTCTCCGGGTTGGACGCGGGCGCGTACGCCGTGCTCGTTATATGGGGCGCAATCCCGCTGACGACATTTGTTATCTCCCTGCTCATAGGCGCAAACGGCTATTGGGGCAGAAGAAAATGGTGGACGGTGCCCATTCTCGCTCTTATGTATGCGCTTATACCGTTTCTGACCTTTACTCTCGCCAACGCCGCCGCATTCGGAATTCCCGTGCGGGACATAGCTTTTAGTCTCGATGACCTCATTACTCTGCCGATAGGCGCCGCTGTCTCCGCCGTCGGTCTTGCGATAGGGAAGGGTATAGAAAAGCGTCAAAAAATAAGGAGAAAGAAGAAAGGAACCCGTCAATGAGAAGATTCTTGAAATTTTTTGCCCGTCTGTTTGTACTTTTGCTCGGGCTTTCGCTGTGCATATCGCCGCTCAAGGGCTTTGCGGCTTATAATTTTGAATATGAACAGGCGGTCGGCAATCCGCTCAAGGGTTTCATGCCGTTTTATAAACAGGGCGGTGCCGACGACAGTGTGCCTTACAGCATGGAGTGGTTCTATGTTCCGCTCTCCGCGCTCATGTCAGACAGCGGCGAATACACAATCCGAGAGGGACTTGAGCCGTATCTTGAAGAGATATCGGCACGCGGGAATCAGGCAGTTTTCAGAGTCTATCTCGACTATCCCGGATCGGGTATCGGCGAAAAAGCCGTGCCGCAGTTTATATGGGATATGGGCATAAAAAAGGAGCACTACGACGAATACGGCGGGGGCTGGTGTCCCGACTATTCGGACGGCAGGCTCATTGATATCCTCTGCGATTTTGTGAGCGAGCTGGCGCGTGAATACGACGGCGACCGCCGCATAGCCTATATCACAACGGGGCTTCTCGGTCACTGGGGCGAGTGGCATGTCTGCCTGCCGGAGCTTGAAGCTTCAAAGGAGCAGAAGGCAAAAGTCATCTCCGCGTTTGCGGACAGCTTCAAGACCACGCGTATTCTGACCCGCTATCCCGGAACTCCCGGCACGACGCGCAGCGGCAATGTCGGCTTCCACGACGATTCCTTCACCCACTCTACTCTCTATGGCGAGAGCTGGTACTTTATGTCCAAGATGAAAAAGGCGCACCAGACCGGAGTCTGGAAAAATCAGCCCATCGGCGGTGAGTTCCGTCCGGAGGGACAGTCGGCGTTCTTGTCCGGCACGCCGCTTGAGGGATATCAGGACTACTCCGAGTGCGTCAACTCGACCCATTGCTCGTGGCTGATGATGGCGGGCGCGTTTGAAGAAAATCTCGGCGCGGACGAAATCGAGCGCGCCAAAGCGGCCTCGGCGGCTCTCGGCTATGATTTTACTGTCACGGGTGCGAGGGTGATGAAAATTTTCGGCAAGACCTACGCCTTCGTCACTGTAAAAAATACGGGCGTTGCCCCGATTTATTACGATCTCGGCGTATCCTTCGGCGTCGGAGACAAGAATAACGCGCAGTGGACTCAGGCGGAAAATCAAAAGCTCTGCCGCCTTATGCCCGGGAAAAGCGCGGTGTTCTCGGCGCAGATAAGCATAGACGACGGGGAGACTCTCTTTGTCAGCATTGAAAAGCCGCTCGAAAACGGCAAGCCGATACGCTTCTCGAAC
Source organism: Faecalibacterium prausnitzii (assembly GCA_963612725.1). Lineage (GTDB taxonomy): Bacteria > Bacillota > Clostridia > Oscillospirales > Acutalibacteraceae > CAG-177. The sequence goes on from CAVDWM010000021.1 coordinate 24,236, forward strand.
TCGTCCGAGCTGCAATGCGCCGACGGCTCACTCCTGCTCGGCAACATGATGAGGTTCTGATTTATAAGACTTGCGCTGTCCGATCGCATTTGACTGCGATGGGAGAAAAAACTTTAAAAGGGCGATAACCAAATAAATAAAGGTCATACTTCACATTATCAACCGTGTGAAATATGACCTTTGCTTTTTTTCTTAGGTCTGTGCGTCGAATTTATTCCGGAAGCGAGTCCATGTAGTTCTTGTAGTGGGCGAAGACGATGCCGGGCTCCTGGAGGTCGGGGTTCCAGCGCTTGACCCATTCGAGGGAGAAGAAGCCGTCGTAACCCGCTCTGTCGAGCAGCGTAACCGCGTCCGCAACGGGCACGTCGCCGTAGCCCATCATGCGGTATTCGACTCTCGAGCCGCGCATGACGGAGTCCTTCAGGTGAACATGCTTTACATAGGTGCCGATAGCCGCAAAAGTTTCGACCGGACTCTCGCTGCCGAAGCGCACCGTGTGGTGGACATCCCAGAGCACGCCGCAGTTGTCGCTGCCGGCTCTGTCGAGGAAAGCGCGCATCGCCTTCGAGCTTGAGAGATCGCCGTTGGTCTCGATAAGCGGGGTGACGCCCCTCTTTTTGCCGTATTCACACAGCTGGCGGTAGAGTCCCGCGCCGAGCGTGAAATCGCCGACGGTGATGTGCGGCTCGCCCGTGCCCATGACGCGAATATATTTCACCCCGAGCTTCTGCGCGAGGTCGATATAGCCGCACGCCTCAAAGAACGAGTCCTGCGCCCTGTCGCGTACAGCTAAAGTAGCGCCCGAGGTCAGCGAGGGGATAACAAGCCCCGTCTCGGCGATTTTTGCCTTTGTACGCTCGAGATTGACATCCGAAAACTCCGGAATCTCCAAAGCGTTTATCCTGTCGCCTATGCCCCTTATCTCCACGCCGCCGAAGCCGAGATCCTTAGCCGTTGCAACGACCTCCTTGAGCGTCCAGCGCGGACAGCCGAGGGTTGAAAATGATAGTTTCATCGTAGCAGATCCTTTCGTAATATTTTTTACGCAGTTTCTATTGAATCGTCGCTCTGAAGCGAATATTTTTCGACCGCCATGTCGCGCAGAACGAATTTCTGGATTTTTCCGCTCGCAGTCATCGGGAATTCGTCCATTATCCAGACATATTTCGGTATCTTGAAGAACGCGACATTCTCTTTGTAGTACGCCTTGATTTCCTCCTCGGTCATGTCCTCGCCCTCCTTGAGGATGACGCAGGCGCAGACCTCTTCGCCGTATTTCTTGCTCGGCACGCCTATGACCTGAACATCCTTGACGCGCTCGTTGTGATAGAGGCACTCTTCGAGCTCCTTGGGATATATATTCTCGCCGCCGCGGATTATCATATCCTTGAGCCTGCCCGTGACCTTGTAGTAGCCGTTCTCGTCGCAGACCGCGAGGTCGCCGAAGTGGAGCCAGCCGTCCTTGTCTATCGCCTGTGCGGTGGCTTCGGGCATCTTGTAGTAGCCTTTCATTATGTTGTAGCCTCGTGCGCAGAACTCGCCTATCTGACCCGCGGGCAGAGTCTCGCCCGTGTTCGGGTCAACTATCTTGCACTCGACTCCCGGGAACGCCTTGCCGACCGTCGCGCAGCGCGTCTCGAGGGAATCCTCGGTAGTCGTCATCGTGCAGCCGGGCGCCGCCTCGGTCTGACCGAAAACGATGACAATATCGCGCATGTTCATCTTCTCGCTGACATCGTACATCGTCTTTATCGGGCAGGGCGAACCCGCCATAATGCCCGTGCGCATATTGGAGAAGTCGTATTTGTCGAAATCCGGATGCTCGAGCATCGCGATAAACATCGTCGGCACGCCGTGGACTGCGGTGCAGTGCTTTGTAATAAGCGCGTCCATGACCTTCTTTGCGTTGAACATATCGATAGGTACAAACGGCGTTCCGTGGGAGATGCAGGACATGAGCGCGAGCACCATGCCGAAGCAATGGAAGAACGGGACGGTGATGCACAGCCTGTCCTCGTGGGTGAACTTCATGCCGTCGCCTATCGTCTGTCCGTTGTTGAGAATGTTGTAGTGGGTGAGCATAACGCCCTTGGGGAAGCCCGTTGTGCCGGAGGTGTACTGGATATTGACGACCTCGTGGCAGTCGCACGAGTCGCGCACCGCCTCGAACTCCTCGACCGGAGTCTGCTCGGCGAGGGTATAGAGATCCTTCCAGTCGACCATGCCCGCCGGGCACTCGCCCTCACCCGCGTAGATAACGCTCTTTAAAAGGGGCAGTCTGCGGCTCTTGAGCTTACCGGGCTCGCAGACCTCGAGCTCGGGGCAAAGCTCGTTTATTATATCGATATAGCTCGTGCCCTTGTAGCCGTCAATGAGGACAATCGCCTCGGAGTCGGACTGCTTTAGCTGATAATCGAGCTCGAAAACTTTATAGCTTGTGTTGACGGTTACGAGTATACCGCCCATTTTTGCACTGCCGAAAAAGGTTAGCAGCCATGCGGGCACGTTCGTGCCCCAGATGGAAATGTGTGAACCCTTTTTAAGGCCTAGTGCCATGAAGCCTCTGGCTATCGTCTCACACTCGTCGTTGAACTCTTTCCATGTTCTGGAGTAGTCCCTGTCAGTGTAGTCGATCATGTTGTCGTCCGGGTACTTTGCCGCCATATCGGCGATCTGCTGCCCCAGAGTCTTTTCAAGAAACTTCTGCTGCATTGAAATCGATCCTTTCTTCAAAAATTCGGCTCGTGCCGTTAAGTATATTTCAACCGCTCATGCGGCGATTGGCTCAGTAGGTGTGGTCGCAGACTTCGTTTATCTTGTCGCGCAGGGCGATAAAATCCTCGAACGCCGCGGGCTTCTGGTTGGGATTGCGGAGCAGCGCCGCCGGATGGAAGGTGCCCATATAGAGTATGCCGTTGCGGTCATAGAAAAGCCCGTGTTCTTTTGTGACGCGAAAATCCTTCGAGATATATCTCTGCGCGGATATCCTGCCGACGCAGACGATTATCTTCGGGCGCATCAGGGCTATCTGGCTGTCGAGCCATGCGGAGCACGCCTCCTGCTCCTCGGGCAGGGGATCGCGGTTCTGCGGCGGGCGGCACTTGACGGTGTTCGCGATATAGATATTCTTGTCCCTGAACAGGTCAACGGTCGCCATTAACTTGTCGAGCAGCTGACCGCTGCGCCCGACGAACGGCTCGCCCTTGAGATCCTCCTGCTGACCGGGACCTTCACCGATAAACATGACCTCCGCGTCCTCTTTTCCGACACCGAAAACAACATTCGTGCGCGTTTGGCACAGACTGCATTTGCGGCAATTCAGGCACTCCTGCCTGAGTTCCTCCCAGGTAGCCATGGGCAAGCCTCCGTTTCATGTGGGTTATTTTGTAATTATATCGCAGATCGAACAAGTTTGATTTCAAATTAAGAACAATTCTTCTCGAAAAGGCGGGCAAAGACAAATATTTTCTCCGCCATGCAACATACGGCGCGGTTTTGTGGGAAAACAGCCGCAGCAATAAATCTGCTGCGGCTGTCGTTCTCGTTTATTGACTTTTTATTTCTTTCCGCGTCTTTTTCTCTTCGGCGCGGAACCTCCCGAACAGAGAATATAATCGGGCTTGAAGAAGATGCGGATTATTTTCGGGTTCAGCGTGTCTGCGTGCCGACCGGCGTAGATGCTTCCCGGTATGATGCTCAGCAGGAAGAGCATGAGTGCCGAAAAAAGCGCGATGATTTTCGGGCGATCCGCTTTTGTGTGGCGTGCGCGGACTTCGCACTCCTTCTCCTGCGTTACGAACATCTCGTTCTCTGCGCCCCGGGCGTAATATACTTTATAATAGTCGGGGTCGTATCTCGGGCTGACCGACTGATACCCGAGCTTCAAAACGCCGCCGTTTTTGTATTTTGCAAGAAAAGCGTCCGCATCGGGGAGCACTTCGTCGTAGTGGGCTATTTTGTAGTCCATGTCGCCGCCGGTGCGCAGCCACAGCTCGTCGTCATATACCTCACAGCTGTTGAACGCGACGGTGGAATAACGAAGATCGGTTTCCGGCGTCTGCGGACTGAACTCAACGAACAGCATTATACCGAAAAGCAGAGCGGTGCCGACCGCAATTATTATATAAACCGCGATGAATTCGCCGGGATTTGCGATGTTGCCGTTGAACAGATCTTTCTTTTTCGCCGCCCGGAGCAGCGGAATGTTTTTATGTTTCAGCTCACGGTGACGCTTGAGAGCGAATTCGATAAATTCCTTTTTTCCGACCGCCATGCGGTCTATAGCGATTTTTTTGTCGCCGATATATATCTTGACATCCGTGTTTCTGCCATAGCCCATTATTCCGGTTATGTCGCCGTAGCTATAGGTGTGCTTGACTCCCCAGAGGTTGCTGCTGACAAATTTGTCGGCACTGTAATATATCCGCTGGTTGAAATAGCCGATGATGAGAAAAATCCCGAGCAGGGTTAAAATCGAAAATATTACGGCGGGGAGTATCTCTTTAAACCGCAGAGAAAAATATATACCAACGCCCATCGCGATAACGTCGAATATCCCGACACCGAGAAACACCTTCGGCATCGTGACGCGGCCGGGCTTTGAATTTTCGCTCTCCGCGATAGCCATTATCGATTGCACAGCGGCTCTTGAATTGTAAGTGGACATAGAATCCTCCGAAATTTCAGTATGTCTATTGTACACGGAGGGCGCGGATTTTGCAACAGATTTCAGAGCGGGACATAATTTGCCGTCGGCTGTTGATAAATGCGCTGTATTGGACTATAATACTTCAAAAATGAACTGTCTAAATTTGCGGAATAATAATCGGTCTTATCTGCGGATTCATCGGCGCGGGCGGCGGCATGATGATGCTGCTTCTCCTCATCACCGTGCTCGGCTACGAGCTGAAAACCGCGGTCGGCACGAGCGTATTTATCATGACCTTCACCGCGCTCACCGGCGCGATATCGCATTTTGCGATAGGCGGTATGCCAGATGTGACGGTGCTCATCCTCTGCGTCGTGTCCACGCTTGTTTGGGCATACCTCGCCGCGGTTATTGCGAACAAGGCTCAGCCCAAGACGCTCAACCGCGCAACGGGCATTGTCCTCGTAGTGCTCGGAATAGTCGTGCTTGTGTTCTCTTTGATAAAATAATATAAAATCTCCCTCGCGGAATTGCTCTGCGGGGGAGATTCACTCTGCGTACATATTCCTGTCGGCTGATTTCATGCGCTTGCGGTCATATATTTTGCGGCTTTGCACAACACGCGTCACGGGTGAAACCCCGTTCCACGACCCGCGCTTTGACGCATAGTATTTGCGCCGCTCTTTTTTGCTCTGCTTCGAGAGCGGAATCATTTTTGCCATTTTTTCAGTATCCTTTCATATGTTCCATGCTGTTCATGATTGAACTGATTTCGCTCGTATAGTTTGGATGCCCGCAGAGCATCATGCTCTTTTTCAAATCCTCAAGGGCTTCCAAAAACTGCGGCACATCCTTTTTCTTGACATGGCAGAAAATCGCGGTATACGGAGATTTATTCTTCGTATATTCCCTGTCAAACCAAACTCTGACCTTATGCTTGATAAACAGCTGATCGGCAAGGTGCGAGGCAACATCAAAAAACATAAAATATGCATATTGCAGCGAAAACTTTTGAATTGTCCAATATAATTTTTCTCTCAAAATGCCCCTCCGTTTCAAATTTTCCTTGCTTTTTTCTTTGCGTTCTTTGAATTTTTTCATTTTTTGTTTCCACCCCATAAAACCGAAATTAAAGCCGCTTGAATATGGGTTTGTTTATAAGGAATTTGCTGATTCAATTATAGCACGATTTATTGGACAAAGCAACTATTTTGCAGACAAGAATTTTATTGTTTTTTGCCCCGCACATCTTATTGACAGAAAAATCTATTTATGTTATATAAGTTGTATGATTTTATGCGGCGCTGCGCCGCGCAGACAAGGGGAATCCGAATGTATTTGTTTCTGCTCGCGCTTATCTATATCGCCTTTATCAGTCTCGGGCTGCCCGACTCGCTTCTCGGCTCGGGCTGGCCGGTCATGCACCTTGAGCTCGGCGTGCCGGTATCGTATATGGGCATCGTCTCCATGGTCATATCCGGCGGGACGATAGTGTCAAGCCTGATGTCCGACCGGCTGAACAGGAAGCTCGGGACGAGGATAGTCACGGTGATGAGCGTGTTCCTGACGGTCATCGCGCTGTTCGGCTTTTCTTTCTCGGGCAGTTTTTGGATGCTCCTTATTTTCTCTGTGCCCTACGGACTCGGAGCGGGGGCGATAGACGCGGCACTCAACAACTATGTCGCCCTGCACTACAAGGCGAAGCACATGAGCTGGCTGCACAGCTTCTGGGGCGTCGGAACTATAGTCAGCCCATTTATTATGGGCTATGCGCTGACAAACAGAACATGGAGCAGCGGCTACCGCATCGTCGGCGCGATGCAGCTCGCTATAGCGATACTCCTGCTCGTGACTCTGCCCGTGTGGAAGGTCAACAAGGCGACGGACGGGACAAAGAAAAAGAGTGTCGGGCTCGTCGGTGCGCTGAAAATAAAGGGCGTGCCGTTCCTGCTCATCGGTTTTTTCGCTTACTGCGCCGCAGAGGCGACCGCCATGCAGTGGGCGAGCACATATTTTGTTGAGGTCAAGGGTATATCTGCGGAGCGTGCGGCGACCTTCGCCTCGCTGTTCTATATAGGCATCACCGTCGGACGGTTTATAAGCGGCTTTATCACGGACAGGCTCGGCGACCGCAGGATGATAATTGTCGGAACGGCTATACTTATCTGCGGCGTGTGCTTCTTGCTTATTCCGGTCAGCTCGTATGTCCTCGCCGCTGCGGCGTTCGTTGTGATGGGACTCGGCTGCGCGCCGATATATCCGTGCATTATCCACTCCACACCGAACAACTTCGGGGCGGAAAACTCCGGCGCGATAATAGGAATACAGATGGCGAGCGCCTATGTCGGTTCGACCTTTATCCCGCCCGTGTTCGGTCTCCTCGGCAACTCCGCAGGCTTTAAAATATTGCCGGTATATCTAATCTTTTTCTTTATCCTGATGATAACGATGATAGAACTTACGTTCAGGATAACGGGAAAGAGCAGAGGGAAATAAGTACAGGGGTGAGGCGCTTAGTGCGGACCAGGGAGCAAAAGACACAGATACAGTAATTTACGGCTGATTGATATAATCCCCTTAAAGCAGACACTTGAAAAAACAAAAGGTTTTCAAGCGCACTTTAAGGGGATTATATTAAGCATATTCCGCATTTTTAGCGGATTTTTGCTATTCAATATTCTTTTTACAGCTTCTCTATTGCTTCAACGGCATCTTTTACATACTTGTCGCCGACAAGCTCCGCCGCGCCCTCGTCAACGAGCTTCGCGGTCTTTTCTTCCATCGGGATTCTGCCGAGCACGGGCACGCCGAGCTCCCTGGCGGTCTCGTCGATGCGGCTCTCGCCGAACACCTTTATCTGCCTGCCGCAGTCCGGGCAGAGGACATAGCTCATGTTCTCGACCAGTCCGAGCACGGGGATGTTCATCATCTTCGCCATGTTGAACGCCTTTTTGACTATCATCGTGACAAGATCCTGCGGGGTCGTGACGATGATTATTCCGTCAACGGGCAGGCTCTGGAAAACGGTCAGCGGCACATCGCCCGTTCCGGGCGGCATATCGACAAACATGTAGTCGACATCGCCCCAGACGACCTCCGACCAGAACTGCTGGATAACACCCGCAATCACGGGACCGCGCCAGACGACCGGCGCATCCTCTTTTTCGAGCAGGAGATTTACCGACATTATTTTTATCCCGGTCTTGCTCTCCATGGGCAGAAGTCCGCGCTCGTCGCCGACGGCGTTGCCGTGGAGACCGAACGACTTCGGGATTGACGGGCCGGTGACATCGGCGTCCATTATAGCGGTCGCGTGTCCGCGCACCTGCATGGCGGAGGCGAGCAGGCTCGTCACAAGCGACTTGCCGACGCCGCCCTTTCCGCTGACCACGCCGATAACCTTTTTAACATTGCTGAACTGACCGCACGGAACGCGCAGGTCTTTTTCAGAACACTTTGATGAGCATGTTGAGCAGTCGTGGGTGCATCCTTCACTCATTTTAAAACTTCCTTTCGGTTATATATCTGTTGAATATCTTTTAGTATATGCATCGTCCGCATGAACAACACATCGATTTATCAAAAAAATCGGGGCTACCCTTTATTGCCGTGATTGAGACTTTTGGGCGTTTCCCTTTGTAGGGGTCGGCGACTCGACGACCCGTTGCTTACGCAGTCAGCACAAAATATTCTTTGTCTGTCATGCTTTTATATTATCACAAAGACATGGTCATTAAATAGGTATAAAGCTTTCCAACCGTGCCGCCGTTGGCGGCATAGGGTCGTCGAGGTCGCCGACCCCTACAAAAGTGCTTAAATGAACTTGTTATTTTGCTATAATTTTTTCAACGACCCAGAGTATGCCAAAGATAATCGGCTGATGGGCTATATATATCACAAGCGCGTGGCGTCCGAGGAAGCACAGAGCCTTTGAGCGTTGGCGATAAGTGAACGCGGGGAATCTGCCGTTCGCCGCATAGACGCCGACAAACGTGCCGGTCAGGAACATAAACAGATGCGGCAGCAGCGGGAAATAATCAGCCGAATGGAACGAGGAGTTGAAAAATCCGAGCGGCATGAAATAGTTGGTTCTGTAGAGCACGGCGGGCAGACTAAAAGTCTTGAGTCCCGCTATGCCGACATAGCCGGCTGATACGCCGTAGGTGAAAATATATATTGCTATACATATTATAATGCCTACTATCGGGTTTATCTTATCGAGTCCCGCGCGCAGCGCCGAAAAGATAAGCATCGACAGCGAGAGCAGATGGAGGATTCCGAAATATATCTCCGCGCCCTCAAAATGCATCATCGGCATAATGACGGCAGTCACAACGGTCAGCGCGAGCGCGACGCATAAAAGGCGCACGCCCCGTTTGGTATTATCGTGAGACAGGCGCGAGGATATGCCCGATATGACTATGAACAGAGCCGCGAAAAACGGCTCCGCGGGGGTGAAGAAGTCGAGCAGCTTTGTACCGATTGCAATGTTGAAGAACTCGGACATGCTGTAAAACGCATGATAGAACACCATGCAGAACACGGCAAGCCCGCGAAGCTCGTCGAGCAGATATATTCTTTTTCTTCCTGCCGCCACGGCGCACCTCCCTGTATTCGGTAATGTATATTCTATCACACCCGTTCCATTTTGCAAGCCTTTCTTGACAACAGTCGGGGTTTAGCCGTATAATTTTATAGTCGATGCGACTTCAAATAAAACGGCAAAGGATGGGCTCAGCATGAAAGACACCTACGAATCCCCGCTTAACTCCCGTTATGCGAGCGATCGAATGAAATATATCTTCTCACCGGATTTCAAATTCAGAACATGGCGCAGGCTCTGGATAGCCCTCGCGGAGAGCGAAAAGGAGCTTGGGCTCAACATAACGGACGAGCAGATAGCGGAGCTTAAAGCGCACAGGGACGACATAAACTATGATGTCGCCGCCGCCCGCGAAAAAGAAGTCCGCCACGATGTCATGTCCCATGTTTACGCCTACGGTGTGCAGTGCCCGAACGCGAAGCCGATAATCCACCTCGGTGCGACCTCCTGTTATGTCGGCGACAACACCGACGTTATTATCATGCGCGAGGCGATGCTGCTCATCCGCAAGGAGCTTGTCAATCTGCTCAATGTCCTCGCGAAATTTGCCGTTGAATATAAGGACATGCCCTGCCTCGCATTCACCCATTTCCAGCCCGCTCAGCCCACAACTGTCGGCAAACGCGCGGCGCTCTGGCTCAACGAATTCCTCATGGACTTCCAGAACCTCGAGTTTCAGCTCTCGCAGCTCAAACTCCTCGGTTCAAAGGGCACGACGGGCACACAGGCGTCGTTCATGGAGCTTTTTGACAACGACACCGACAAGGTCAAAGCTCTCGACAAAATGATAGCCGAGAAGATGGGCTTTGACAGCTGCTTCGCAGTCTCCGGACAGACATATTCGAGAAAGCTCGACTATCAGATGCTGACAGTTCTCTGCGGCATAGCGATGTCGGCGACCAAATTCTCAAATGACATCCGCCTGCTTCAGCACATGAAAGAGATAGAAGAGCCGTTTGAGAAGCATCAGATCGGCTCGTCGGCGATGGCATATAAGCGCAACCCGATGAGAAGCGAGCGCATAGCCTCGCTCTCGCGATATATCATAGCGGACATACAGAACACGGCGATGACCTCCGGCGCGCAGTGGTTTGAGCGCACGCTCGACGACTCGGCAAACAAGCGTCTGAGCGTCCCTGAGGCGTTCCTCGCCGCCGACGCGGTGCTCGACTTGTGCATCAATGTTGCGGACGGACTCGTGGTATATCCGAAGATGATAGAGAAGCACCTGCTCGAAGAGCTGCCGTTCATGGCGACCGAAAACATCATGATGGAGGCGGTCAAGCGTGGCGGAGACAGGCAGGAGCTGCACGAAAAAATCCGCGTTCACTCAATGGACGCCGGCAGAGTCGTCAAGGTCGAGGGCGGCAAGAACGATCTGCTCGACAGGATAGCCGCAGACAGCGCGTTCGGCGTAACGCGCGAGGAACTTGAGGGCATAATGAAGCCCGAAAACTTCGTCGGCCGCGCTCCCCAGCAGACCCAGGAATTCGTGGACAACGAGATCCAGCCGATACTTGACAAATACTCCGACCTGCTCGGACTTGATGTTGAAATAAAGGTGTAAAGAATGGAAAAGCTAAAGGCAATATTCAAAAAGATAGTCAACAAAGAGACGATACTCTATGTCGTCTTCGGCGTGCTGACGACGCTCGTCAACTTCGTCGCGTTCAAGCTGTTCACGATGGTGTTCGACAAGCTCATATCCTCGCAGCTCGGCGTTCACATCTCGAATGTTCTCGCATGGATATTCGCGGTCGCATTCGCCTATGTCACGAACAAGCTGTTCGTTTTTGAGAGCAAGAGCTGGGCGGGCAAGGTGCTTGCAAAAGAAATCCCGTCGTTTGTCGCGGCGAGGCTCTTCTCCCTCGGCGTTGAGGAGCTCGGACTTGTTGTCTTCGTCAACCTTCTGCACTTCGACAGCAAGGTTTTCCATATCCCGCTGATAAACTTCGACCTCAGCGGGGAAATGACCGCCAAGATAATCCTCGCGGTCGTCGTAGTCATACTCAACTACTTCTTCAGCAAGCTCATCATCTTCAGAAAGAAGAAAGCCCCCGAGCAGGAGAAACAGGAAAAATAAGAATAAAGCCAAGACGCAAAAGAGCAATATAAATCTCCCGTCAGACACACGGCGGGAGATTTTTTCAACAATTCCGAACTTTTTACGCAAAAAGGCTTGCAATTTCTTAAAAAGTGTGTATAATATAATAACGCACTGAGGAACAGAATATATCGCGGAGTAGAGCAGTTGGTAGCTCGTCGGGCTCATAACCCGGAGGTCGCAGGTTCAAGTCCTGCCTCCGCAACCAGAAAAAAGCTTTGATTTCCTTGATATACAAGGGTTTCAGAGCTTTTTTATTTTATTGAATTATCGTAAAATTACGCATTTTTTCGCCATTTTATTTAAAAATGCAAGTCAAATGCAAGTCAGAACGAATGTTTATTTAATCCTTTTCTGATATTTTCTCTTGCAATTGTCGAATTTTGTGTTATAATGCACCTAAAGAGCCTCCGGCTCTATTCCCTATTTCTTGTGGCTCTCGGC
>CAVDWM010000022.1:0-35310 GCA_963612725.1 Faecalibacterium prausnitzii
GAATGAACAAAAACAGAAAATCCCGACAGGCTTGAAGCTTGTCGGGACTTTTTTATGCCGCGCTGCCGAAACCGGCGGCGCAAAATATCTTTTTACAGCGAGTTTATCATTGACAGCAGGTTAACATAGAACACGCGGACATTGTTGTTGACCGTCATGCCGCCCTGGAGGGACATATGGTCGCCCACATATATCGGCATGATGTTCCACACGCCCGTGCGGACATTCGCGCTGTCATAATTGACGGCGGGCGCACCTATCGGGGCGAGTGCCGAATAGGTGTTGACAAGTCCGTCGTTTTCGCGCCACTTTTCGTCAACGGCATAGCCGCCCTTTGTCGTGCAGGAGAATTTGCCCATTCTCAGCGAGCAGGCCTTATAAAGCCCCTCGACCATACCGTCCTTCGGGACATATATCCCGCCGTCTGCGGGCTCGGTCGCACTGCACGCATAGGAGAAGTAATATACATTTTTGAGGGTGGATATTTTCTTGTTGAGCTCCATGGCGTTGTCGATGTCCATGTCGCTTTCGGCGCTGTCCGTGCGAACCCTGCCGTCAAGGCTTGGCATAGAAGCGACTGTCAGAACCGCGACAACCGCAAGCTCCTCTGCCGTGGCGTCGGGATCCTTGAGGATTTCTTCGCGCACAAGATATGCGGAGGTGCCGTTGTGCGGCGCGGCGAGGGTCGTTATGCTGTATATCCAGTCGGCTTTTCCGCCCTTGAAGAATTCGGACACCTCATTGCCCGAAGCTTCGCGCTCCTCATCGCTTCCGTTCGCCATAAGCTCAGCGAATATTCTGACCGTGGCGCCGCCGAACGAATGACCGAAGAGATTTATCTTTTCTTCGGTGCTCCACTCGTCAACAAGCGGCTTGTTCGTGAAGTCCTTGCCGTAGCGGTCGTGGTTGCATCTTTTGCTGTGCTCCTCGCCGTAGTCGGTGAGAGTGCCGGTCAGCTGGGCATAGAGCTCGCACGCCCTGTCCCACGCGCTGTCCGTTCCGGAGACCGAGGCGCAGTAGCTTTCAAAGCCCCTTGCGTTGAGATATTGCATCAGGTCGCCGCCGAACACGCCCCAATAGGGCATCGCGGCGTAGTACCAATCGTAACTGCCCCAGCCGGAAAGTCCGTGAACGAAAACATTGGCGTATTCCGTGTTGAACTTCGATTCGTCAACCTTTACGTTCGGCACGTTCAGCATGGGGAAAAAGAACATGATAAAAGATACGATGAGCGAAATGATTTTTGACATGGCTTTTTTCCTTTCTTTTCCGGTTTTTTGTGCGCAGTCGGCGACTGCCGCAAATAAATTATAGAGCGCAGAAAAAAGCAAAGTCAATAACAAAAGAATAAAATTTAGTAATATTTCCCTAAAATTGCAGGCTAAAAATAAATTTTTTGTTTATATATACCTCTAAAATGCTTGCTGACGCGGTTCGGTTAAAAAATAAAACAAAAAACCGCCTGAGCGTTCACGCACTCAGACGGAGAAAGGAGGAAAAAGCCATGTACACCGAATATGGTTACATCGGCGAGGACGGCATAGAATATGCCACAGAACAAGAAGCATATGAAGCCCGAACCGATAAAAGAGTAAATAACTTAATCCCCTGTTTGCGGTCGGAGTTACCAGCCGCAGCATTATAATATCAGAATTTTACGAGCGGGTCAAGGTAAAATATCGGACAGACGCGCAATAATTTTATTTATTCCCATCTGATAATACTTACCACCGTGCGTCTGTTGAAAATCCAAGTCAGATGAGATATAATTATCGCAGAAAACAGCGGAGGTAATTTGAATGACGCTTCTCATTGTTCGCCACGGCGATCCGGATTATTCGATAGATTCCCTGACCCCAAAGGGTTGGCACGAGGCTGAGCTGCTCAAAAACAGGCTGACGAAGCTTGATGTTGCGGCGTTCTGCTGCTCGCCGCTCGGCAGGGCAAGGGACACCTCAAAAGCGACGCTCAACGCGCTCGGCAGAACGGCGGAGATATTCGACTGGCTGCGCGAGTTCGACGGCTATGTAATAGACCCCGAGAGCGGGGAGCACACCTATCCGTGGGACAGGATGCCCTCGTTTTTAAGCGAAAACGACGACTATTACGACAAGGACAAGTGGATTTCCACCCCGTTTTACAGCAGCGGGGATGTGCCCGAAAAATACAAAACCGTCTGCGACGGTATAGATGAACTCCTTGCCCGCCACGGCTATGTCCACGACGGCAAGATATACAGAGTCGAGCGGGAGAACAGCGACACTGTGGTGCTCTTCTGCCATTTCGGCGTGGAGTGCGTCCTGCTCTCGCATATTTTAAAGATATCGCCCGTCGTACTCTGGCATAATTTCGTCGCGCTGCCGACCTCGGTGACGACGCTGATAACCGAGGAGCGCGAGCAGGGAACAGCCGTTTTCAGATGCAATGCCTTCGGCGATATCTCGCACCTCTATGCAGGAGATGAGCCGGCATCGTTTCAGGCGCGTTTCTGCGAGACCTATTCAAATTTTGACGAGAGACACTGAAAAATAAAAAATCACAGCACCGCTTCAATTTTTAGAAACGGTGCTGTCTTTTTTTACTGCGCGGTTATTTTTTGTCAACAACCGCAATGTCCTTGATGCGCAGCTCGTTGCCTGTCACGAGATAGGTGTTGTCGCTGCCGCAGTGCGGACATTTTTTTGCATATTCCGTGGTCTTGTAGGTCTTTTTGCAGTCCCGGCAGTAGGAGACTCCCTCAAGAATAATCATCTCAAGCTCTGTGTCCTGCATATATTCCGTCTTTTTCTTCGCCCACTCGAAGCAGTCCGAAAAATATGACGGAACTATCGACGACACCTCGCCGACCTCAAGCGTGAGGCGGGTCACCTTGCTGACATTATTTTCCTTGGCGAGCTCCTCCACCTGATCTATAACATGGAGAACTATGCCTAATTCATGCATGAAATCAATCCTTGTTCTGCTGAGCCTGCTTATAGGCCTTGCGCTTTTTCGCCATCTCCTTCGCCTCGTCCGAGCTTAAATGACCAAGAATCCTGAAGGCGCGTTTGACGGAATATTTCAGAAGTCCGCCGACCTTGTCCTCGGCAGCGCACATCGTCGAGCATTCCGGATGGTCGCGCACGAGGTGAATGGCATCAAATTCGCACTTCGTTGTGCAGAGACCGCAGCCGATGCACTTGTTGTAGTCAACATACGACGCGCCGCATCCGAGGCAGCGACCGGTCTCTGTCCTGACCTGCTCTGCGGTGAGATCCAGATGCGCGTCCCTGAAGGACATCTTCGCGTCTATCGACTCGTCCATGCCTGCCTCCTGACGGCCTGCCGTGTCATAGGACGGAAATTTGATATCGTCCTTGTTCAACGGAGTGAAGCTGCGGCGGTCGCGTCCGATGGTCATGGAAGCGTCCGGACGGGCGTGGCGGTGCAGGCTCTCCGCCGCCTCATGACCGGCGGCAATAGCGTCGATAACGAAGCGCGGACCTGTGTAAACATCGCCGCCGACGAAGATGTCGGGATCCTCGGTCTGATAGGTGAACTTGTCCGCAACGGGATAGTTGCCGTGCCAGAAGGTTACCTTCGTGCCCTCGAGCAGCTTGCCCCACTCGATAGCCTGACCGATAGCGAATACTATCTTATCCGCCTTGACTTCAACAGTCTCGTTCTCGTCATATACGGGAGAAAACTTCTTGGTCTCGGGGTCTATCGTGCGAACGCACTTCTTGAGCACTATGCCGCAGACCTTGCCGCCCCCGTCAACGAGGACTTCCTTGGGTCCCCACGAGGGATTGACCTTGATGTTCTCCTCTTCGGCTTCTGCGACTTCTTCGCGGCTCGCGGGCATCTCGTCACGCGACTCAAGGCAGAACATGCTGACCTCGGAGGCGCCGAGACGGTGAGCGTTTCTTGCGCAGTCGATAGCGACATTGCCGCCGCCGATGACGACCACGCTGCCGTCGAATGTGTCCTCACGGTGCTCGAAGCAGTGGCGCAGATATTCAACTGCGATATGTGTGCCGGGTGCGTCGTCGTTTTTGACTCCGGGGCGTTTGCCGCCCTGGCAGCCTATGGCGATATAGAACGCCTTGTAGCCCTGCTCCTTGAGCTGAGCTATCGTGATATCCTTGCCGACCTCAACGCCGCACTTAATTTCTGCGCCGAGCTCCTTGATAATATCGATCTCTGCGCCGATGACATCCTTTTCAAGCTTGTAGCTGGGGATGCCGTAGGTGAGCATACCGCCGGGGATCGGGTTCTTTTCAAAAACGGTGGGCTTGTAACCCATCTGTGCGAGATAGTATGCCGCACTCAGACCGGCAGGACCGCCGCCGATGATGGCAATCTTCTCGTCAAACGCGCCGTGAATCGACTGCACGGTCTTTTCGGGCACGAATCTGTCCTCTGCGTTGAGGTCGAGATCGGCGACGAACTTCTTGACCGCGTCTATCGAAACGGGAGCGTCAAGCTTGCCGCGGGTGCACTCGGCTTCGCATCTCTTGTTGCAGACGCGTCCGCAGACAGCCGGGAACGGGTTCTCGGTCTTTATCATCGCGAGAGCCTCGCGATATTTGCCCTCGTGGGCGAGGCGCAGATAAGCCTGAACCGGCACATGCGCAGGACATGCTGCCTTGCACGGAGCGGAGCCGCTGGCATATGTGTTGGACATACGTGCGGTGTCGCGGTAGTCCTCATCCCATGCATAGGGTCCCCAGATGTTGTTGTCGGGCAGGGGAGCATGGGGATATCTGACCTCGGAGCCGTCCTTGCGGCAGAGCTTCTGACCCATCTTGACAGCACCCGCCGGGCAGGTCTCAACGCACTTGCCGCAGGCCACGCACTTCTCCTTCTCGACTTTTGCGGTGAAGGAGCTGCGCGAAAGATAGGGAGTATTGAACAGCATAGAGGTACGCAGAGCGTTGCAGATTTTGACATTGCAGTTGCAGATGTCGAAAATCTTGTTTTCGCCGTCGATGTTGGTTATCTGATGAACATAGCCGTTCTTCTCGGCAAGCTCAAGAATCTCGAGAGCACGCTCTTTGGTTATGTAGTGTGCGCGTCCGGTCTCAACGGTGTAGTCTGCCATGTCGCCGAGCTGGATGCACCAATCGTCAATATCGTCGGTGCAGCCGTCGCCGAGCACGGCACGCGAAGCGCGGCAGGAGCAGATACCTGCGGAGATGTGACCCTCGTATTTCTTGAGCCAGTATGAGATGTGCTCAAGGTCTATCGACTTGCTCTCGGCGTCAATTGCCTTCTCGACCGGAATGACATGCATTCCGATTCCGTCGCCTCCGGGAGGAACCATCTGAGTGATGCCCGCAAGGGGGATGAAGGTCATACGCTCAAAGAACGAGGCAACTGCGGGGTTCTTTGCGATTCTGTCAACCGAGGAGTTGAACAGCTCGGCGGAGCCGGGGACATAGAACGGCAGTCTGTAGCGCTTGATGCGCGGGCGATCCGTGAGCTCATGAGTGTGGTCGTAGTTGTCGCCGTAGTCATATTCAAGGATGCCGATATAAGCCATCTCGTCGAGTATCTTCTGGAGCTCTGCGGCTTCAAGGTCGCGGTTCATCTCAAGCAGCTGCTCGAAGGTGTAGTGCTGGCGGAGCTTCATTTTGTTGGCAACGTCGCACATCTCCGGAGTCAGAACCTCTCTGAGTCCCCAATACTCCGGGTCGTCGGATGTCACTCCGGAGATCTTGTGTCCCATAACATCGGTTATCTTTCTGCCGAGCTTGAGATAGCGCTCGTCGGGGTTCTTTTCACCCTGATATTTGCTGATAATTTTTTTGTTTTGTTCCGGCATAATTTTACCTCTTTAACTCAAATTAAAAGAATCTTCTTGCAAGGTCGCGGCTGTATTCAACAGTCTCCTCCATGTCGCCGAACGCCATTATCTCGCCTGCATAGTAGGTGTTGTCCTTGCCCTGCATGGCTTCGACCTTCTCATACCAGCCGTCTGCATAGTCCTTGCTGTTGACATGCGGGAAGTAGTACCAGTCGTCGATGCGCTCGATCTTGTCAACCTTCAGTCCGCACTTCTCCATGTCCGCAAGGGTAGTCTCCTTTGCCTGCTCAAACGGAACATCCTCCATGCCCTCGTGGTTGCGAAGGGTGAAGGTGACGAGCGGCTGATCGGTCACTCCGTCGGACCAGCGATGATAGAACACCATAAGATGTCCGCGGGTCTCGTTGGTCATATTCTCGAAGAAATAATAGGAGATGTCGGGCGCGTTGCCCTCCTCGGGACGCACTGCCATGGTGAAATACTCCTTATGGACTATCTTGGAGAACAGCTCCTTCTCCTCCGGACGGGGGTCGCCGTAGCCGAGGAACAGCTCAAGCGGGGTGCAGATGATGAGCTTGTCGAACTCTTCGGTCTTGCCGTTGGCGGTGACATAGACCTTGTTGTTTTCACGCTTGATGTCGGTGACTTCGGAGTTGAGCAGCGCGGGATGCTTCAGGTGGTTGTTGACACCCTCCCAGATGCTCTGGGTGCCGTTGTACCAAGTCCAAAGCTTGCCGGTGGAAAGGAACTGCTTGACGGTGAAGGCGTCGAGATACTTGAGAACATAGGCCGCCGGAATCTCGTCAAAGTAACCGTAGCCGAAGGAAGTGAACGGACCCTTCCAGACAAGCTCTGCGTCCTCGCAGTGGTTGAGCTTGAGGAACTCGGAGAAGGGCATCGAAAGATCCTTCAGGTTCGGATTCTCGCCCTCAATATGAGCAAGCTTCATTTCCGGAGACGGGCAGGGCCCCTCATAACGACCCTCGGACACACCTCTGTGACCGTTGACGTCATAGCCCTTGTACTTCGTCTCAAGGAGCTTCGAGAGCTTCTTCATCTTCATGATTTTCTTGAGCAGTGCGATGGGCGAAGACTTCTGGGGCGTACCGTCGGTCTGCATGAATTTTCTGCCCATAGGCGGTCCGTCGAGGTGGGTCGTGCCGCCGAACTCCTCGCACTCATGAACGGCGAAGTAAGTGTCGCAGCCCATGACCGCGCCCATTTCAATGGTGCGATCCTCCCATTTGCCCTGTGCATTCTTGACCTTCATCATGGGCGAGAACGCCTTGCCGCCGATTTTGTCGGACTTTTCATAGATGACATAGTTGTCATAGCCCTTTTTCTCCAGGTACATAGCCATGCTCGTGCCTGCGGGACCGCCGCCGATGATGCAGATGCGCTGATTCTTGTTTTCCATGGATAGATCTTCCTCTCCTTGATGGTTGGTGTAGCAAGTCTCTCTTCCTTAAAACAGTGGGAAATTTGCTGCATCTGGTGTCTTTTTTAACATCAATGTCATTATATTCTCTTGTTTTTGCTCAGTCAATAGTGAGATTGCACAAAAAAGTACTCTATTATCGAATCGCAAGCCGTCATTTTATAATGTTAATAATTGTTTCGTCACAAGAACAATAAAACGCCTTTGACGGTTGCAAAATATTGTTTTCGGTGGTAATATATAGATGAAAACAGGGAGAGTGATAAAATGACGAATCAGGAGATAGCGCTGGAGATAACAAAGATACTGAAGCCCGATATCGACCGATATACGCGCCGCCGCAGCGACGGCGACAGGTTCGAGGCGCGAAGGCGCGTCTATGCCGAGACTTATCTCTATTTTCTCAACAGATTCAACGAGAACGACAAAGCCGAAAGCAGGGAAGAGAAAGAATAAAAACAGGAGCTGCCGTTTTCGACAGCTCCTGTTATATACTGTATAATTATCTCTCGTCGGTCAGCGTTGCCGCCATGACCGCCTTTATCGTGTGCATACGGTTCTCCGCCTCGGCGAAAACAACGGACTGTGCGCTCTCGAACACCTCATCCGTGACCTCCATCGAGTCGCGCCCGAACTTTTCACCCATCTCCCTGCCTATCGTCGTTTTCATGTCGTGATAAGAGGGCAGGCAGTGCATGAATACGGCGTTCGGCGAAGCCTTTGCCATGAGCTCGGAGTTGACCTGATAGGGTGCGAGGTCGTTTATGCGCTCCTCCCAGACCTCGACCGGCTCGCCCATCGAGACCCACACGTCGGTGTATATTACATCGGCGTTTTTTGCTGCCTCGTCGGGACTTTCGCAGAAATTCAGCTTGGCACCGGTCTGCGCGGCAATCTCCGTGCAGGTGTCAACAAGCGCCTTGTCGGGGAAATATTTCTCCGGCGCACAGGCGGTGAAGCTCATGCCCATCTTCGCACAGCCGACCATGAGCGAATTGCCCATGTTGTATCTGGCGTCGCCCATGTAGACGAAGTTGATGCCTTTAAGGTGCCCGAACCGCTCTTTTATCGTCAGAAAATCCGCGAGGATCTGCGTCGGATGGAACTCGTTTGTCAGACCGTTCCAGACGGGGACGGAGGAAAACTGCGCGAGCTCTTCGACTATCGACTGACCGAAGCCGCGGTATTCAATGCCGTCATATATGCCCGAAAGCACACGCGCCGTGTCGGCGATGCTCTCTTTTTTGCCTATCTGCGAGCCGGAGGGATCGAGATATGTCGTGCCCATACCGAGGTCGTGTGCCGCAACCTCGAAGCTGCACCTTGTCCTTGTGCTCGTCTTTTCAAATATCAGTGCGACATTCTTGCCGTCGCATATTTTGTGCGGTATGCCCGCCTTCTTCTTCGCCTTGAGAGAGGCGGCGAAGTCGATGAGATATTCAATCTCTTCGGGCGTGAAATCCAAAAGCTTCAAAAAATCTCTGTCTTTAAATGTCATGTTCAAGCCTCCCTGTCTGCACAGACTTCTTTAATAACACCGACTGCCTGCTCGAGCAGCTCCATGGGGATGTTGAGCGCCGGCAGCAGCCTCACCCTGTCCTTCGCCTTGATAACGAGTACGCCCTTTTTCATGCAGGCGTCTATGACCTCAGAGGCGTCCTTTTCGGTCTTTATGCCGATCATCAGTCCGAGTCCCGTGACTTCTTTTATGCCCGGCGCACCGCTGAGCTCGGAGAATATGTATTCCGACCTCTCGCGGACTCCGGCGAGAGTTTTTTCATCGAGCCTGGAGAGAATATTTATCGCGCCGGCGCAGCATATCGGGTTGCCGCCGAAGGTAGAGCCGTGGGAGCCGGGGGTGAGAACATCCTTCGTCTTTTCGCCGAACAGGGTAGCTCCGAGCGGCAGACCGCCCGCGAGTCCCTTTGCGGTCGAAACGATGTCGGGGATTATGCCGTAATTCATATAGCCGTAGAGCTTGCCGCTCCTGCCGTTGCCCGTCTGAACCTCGTCGCAGATGAGCAGAATGTCGCGCTCGTCGCAGATTTTTTCGAGCGACTGGAGATATTCCTTGTCGAGCGGCATAACTCCGCCCTCGCCCTGAACGACCTCAAGCATGACCGCGGCGCAGCGATTTTCAAAGAGGACTTTTTCAATCTTCTCGATGTCATTCGGTTCAACGTATATGAATCCCTCGGTCAGCGGCAGGAAATCCCTGTGGAACACATCCTGACCCGTTGCGGCGAGTGTCGTTATCGTCCTGCCGTGGAAGCTGTTTTTTAGCGTAACTATATTATAGCAATCCGCGCCGTGCTTCTCTGCGGCGTATTTTCTCGCCGCCTTTATAGCACATTCGTTGGCCTCCGCGCCGGAGTTCGAGAAGAAAACCTTCTTCACGCCCGTGCGGTCGCAGAGCATCTGCGCGAGCTTCACGCACGGCTCGGTATAGTAGAGGTTCGACATGTGCTGAATTTTGCCCGCCTGCTCGGTTATCGCCTTTATCCATTCGTCGTCGGCTATGCCGAAGGTGTTGACTGCTATGCCCGAGGACAGATCGGTGTATATTTTCCCCGCGTCGTCCCGGACAACGGAGCCCTTGCCGCCCTCAATAGTCAGCGGAAACCTCGTATAAGTTCCGGCGATGTATTCCTTGTCCTGCTGCTGTAATATATCCATTATGCTCTCCTTTATGCCGTGAACATCGTGCCCATGCCCTCGTCCGTCAGCATTTCAATCAGTATCGAGTGGGGTATTCTGCCGTCAATAATGAAAACTCTGTGCACGCCCCATTTTATCGCGTTGATGCAGCATTCGGCTTTCGGAATCATGCCGCCGCCGATAATGCCGCTTTTTATGAGTGCGGGCACTTCGTCCGCCTTTATGACCGAGATGAGCGTGTCCGGGTCGTCCTTGTCCTGGAGAATGCCGCTGATATCCGTCATGGATATAAGGCTCTCCGCGTTGAGTGCGCCGGCTATCTTCGCTGCGGCGGTGTCCGCATTTATGTTGTAGACATTGCCCTCGTTGTCGCAGCCGACGGTCGAAACGATCGGGATATATCCCTTGTCGATAACGTCGAGTATCGGCTGGATATTTACATTTGTTATCTCGCCGACGAAGCCGAGCTTCTCGTCCTTGATCTCAGCCTCTATCATGTGTCCGTCTATTCCGGAGAGACCGATCGCGTTGCCGCCCTTGTTTTCAACGAGGTTGACGAGGCTTTTGTTGACCTTTCCGGCGAGCACCATCTGCACGATGTCGGCGGTCTCTCTGTCCGTGACGCGCAGACCGTTGACAAATTCACTCTTTTTGCCGGTCTTTTGGAGCATATCCGTTATCTCAGGACCGCCGCCGTGGACTAAAACCACCTTTACTCCGATGAGCCAGAGCAGCACGATGTCGCGCATGACGGAATCTTTTAGCTTTTCGCTCGTCATCGCGTTGCCGCCGTATTTGACGACGACGATCCTGCCTGCGTAATCCTGTATATACGGCAGCGCGTGGACAAGAACCCTTGCGCGCTCCGCGTTTGAAATATTCATATCTTTCCCTCCGTTTTTCGCAATCAGGTGCGGTAGTCTCCGTTTATCTTGACATAGTCATAAGTCAGGTCGCAGCCCCACGCCGTCGAGGACGCGTCTCCGCTCTTTAGGTCTATAAGAATGTCTATCTCATTTTCAGAGAGTATCTCCTTTGCCTTTTCCTCCGAAAAATCAACTCCCGCGCCGTTTTCGCAGACGAGAATCGAGCCTTTTTCGGACTTGAACCAAACATCGATTTTGTTGACATCAACCTCCGCGCCGCTGTAGCCGATAGCGCAGAGAACCCTGCCCCAGTTGGCGTCCGAGCCGAACATTGCGGCCTTTGTCAGCGACGAGCAGACAACGCTCTTTGCGACGGTCTTGGCGGTTTCCTTATCCTTTGCGCCGCTGACCTTGCATTCGAGCAGCTTCGTCGCGCCCTCGCCGTCGGCGGCAATCCTGCGGCAGAGCCACACGGTTATAGTGTTGAGGGCTTTCATGAATTCATTGAAGTCCTCGCCCTCTTTGTCAATCTCTCTGTTTCCGGCGAGTCCGTTTGCGAGCACCGTCACCATGTCGTTCGTCGAGGTGTCGCCGTCAATGCTTATCATATTGAAAGTCTCCGCAATGTCCGAGGACAGAGCCTTTTGGAGCATCTCGCTGCTTATCGCGCAGTCGGTGGTTATGAAAACGAGCATTGTCGCCATGTTGGGATGTATCATGCCCGAGCCCTTTGCGATGCCGCCTATTTTGCATTCGACTCCGCCTATCTCAAAGCTGACGGCGATCTCCTTGGGAATCGTGTCGGTCGTCATTATCGCCTCCGCCGCCTGATCCGAGCAGTCGCCCAGCTCCGCCTTCAGAGCGGGTATGCCGGAGGCTATCGGCGCGATATTCAGCGGCTGACCGATAACGCCGGTCGAGGCGACGACGACATCGGCGGGATTTATTCCGAGCACGGACGCGAGCAGATCGCTCGTGCGCTCGGCTATTTCAATGCCGTTTGCGTTGCAGGTGTTCGCGTTTCCGCTGTTGCATATAATTGCCTGTGCCCTGCCGTCCGCGATATGATTTTTCGTGACGACCAGCGGTGCGCCCTTGACAAGATTAGTTGTATAGACAGCCGCCGCGCTGGCGACTTTTTCGCTGTATATGAGCGCAAGATCGCGCTTCGTCCTGTTCTTGCGGATGCCGCAGTGAACGCCGGAAGCCTTGAAGCCCTTTGCGGCGCAGACGCCGCCCGATATTATTTCCATTTCCGTTTATCCTCCTCAGATATCAAGTCCGAAAGCCTTGTCCTTGCCCATGACAAGGTTCAGATTTTCGAGCGCGGAACCCGATGCGCCCTTGCCGAGATTGTCGTATACGGCGGTCAGCAGTATTCGCTCATCGTTGCCGTAGACCGATATTTTCATGCCGTCCGTGCCCGAGAGTGCGCCCGCGCACAGAAAGCCGCCGTTGTCCGATCTGTCGCAGAAGGTCACGACGGGACCTTGATATTTCGCCCTGTAGATGTCGGCGATTTCGCTCGAAGAACAGCTTATCTGCTCCGCGAACAGCGGCACGGTGACCTGCATTCCGCTGTAAAAATCATCGACCACGGGGCAGAATATCGGGGCGTTTTCAATGCCGGTTATGCCTTTCATCTCTTTTAGGTGCTTGTGCTGCTGAGTCAGCCCGTACTGTCTGGGGGCGAAGAGCAGGGGAGATTTATCCTCGTTCTCGTATTCGGCAATCATCTTCTTGCCGCCGCCGCTGTAGCCGGTCAGAGAATAGCAGCTGAGCAGTGCGTCTTTTCTGAGCACGCCCGCCTCGACAAGCGGATAGACCAGCGCGATAAATCCGCCGGCGTGGCATCCGGGGACGGCAATGCGCTTGGAGCTTTTTATCTTCTCTTCAAATTCCGCGGACAGCTCCGGAAAGCCGTAAGCCCAGCCCTCGCTCGTGCGGTGCGCCGTTGATGTATCTATAATAACAGTGTCAGGATTTTCAACCAGTTCGACCGCCTCAACTGCGGCGGCGTCCGGCAGGCAGAGGAAAGCGACCTGAGCGCTGTTCAGCGCCTGCTTGCGGCTTTCGGTATCTTTTCTCTGCTCCTCGCTGAGCGTTATCAGCTCAACGTCGCTTCGTTTCATCAGTCTGTCTTTTATTCTCAGCCCGGTCGTGCCGGCGCTGCCGTCGATAAATATTTTCATGGTGTCTCCCGTTTAATGCGCTTTCGGCGAACACGGCGTTTATAAAAACGATCCGGTATTCGCCGACGGTGCAAAATTATTCAACTATTTGACTAATAATATACTACTGTATGCATAAATATTCAAGTGTTTCAGCAAAATAAATTCAATTTTGTCAATCTGTACCATACCTTCGTCTGTTGGCAAACAGCTTTGTAAAAATTGACAATAGAATGGGAGCGAGGATGAATATAAGAATGTATAACGGCTGACTGAAAGCAATCAAAAAGGGACTTGAAAGAGCGAAGGCGAATAAAATAAAGGTCATAACCCGCAGCGTCAGCCGCGAATTATGACCCTTGTGTCGTTTACTCTTCGGTCTGCGCCGAATGCGGCAGAACCTTAGCTTTATTTTGCGAGGAATCTTGAAAGGAACTCCTGTGTCTTGGGATCCTGCGGATTCTCGAAGATATCCTTCGGACAGCCCTGTTCGCAGATGAGTCCGTCCGCCATGAACACGACATTCGTTGAAACGTCGCGCGCAAACGCCATCTCGTGGGTGACGACTATCATCGTCAGACCCTCTTTGGCGAGGTTGCGCATGACTTCGAGCACTTCACCGACCATCTGGGGGTCGAGTGCGCTCGTCGGCTCGTCGAACAGCAGAACCTCAGGCTCCATCGCAAGCGCACGGGCTATTGCGACGCGCTGCTTCTGACCGCCGGAGAGCTGAGAGGGCTTGGCGTTGATGTATGGCGCCATGCCGACCTTTTCAAGATAGTGCAGAGCGGAAGCCTTGGCCTCGGCTCTGGACTTTCCGAGCACCTTCGTCTGACCGATCATGCAGTTCTTGAGCGCGGTCATGTTGTTGAAAAGGTTGAACGACTGGAACACCATGCCGACATGCGAACGGTATGCGCTCGCGCCACCTTTAATATTGTCGATGTTCGTGCCGTGATAGAGTATCTCGCCGGAGGTCGGAGTCTCAAGCAGGTTTATGCAGCGAAGCAGGGTGGATTTGCCCGAGCCGGACGCGCCGATGATGCTTGTGACATCGCCGGGATTGACCGAAAAGTCAATGTCGCGAAGAACCTCGTGATTGCCGAAGGTCTTTGAAAGATGATTTATCTGCAAAATAGGCTCTGACATTATCTTCCCTCCTTCTTGGACTTCTTGACATACGAGTATGTTCCGCTGGTGTGGGTGAGCGTGTCGGTGGTCGAGAGATCGAAATTCTCCGGACCGTCAAGCTTCTTCTCCCACAGCCTGAGAATGACCGAGCAGATGACCGTCATTATCAGATAGATGGTCAGCGTTATGACAGCCGACGGGAAGTAGACATACTTTGCGCCGACAATAGCCTTGTGAGCCGCGAAGAGCTCGGCATAACCTATAACGAACATGACGGAGGTGTCCTTGATGTTGATTATGAGGTTGTTGCCTATCTGCGGGATGATGTTGCGCACGGTCTGCGGAAGAATGACATAGAGCATGGTCTTGAAGTGGTTCATGCCTATGGACATTGCGCCCTCCGTCTGACCGACGTCTATCGACATTATACCGCCGCGGACGGTCTCGGCCATATATGCTCCGGTGTTGATGGAGACAACGAGATATGCCGCGAAAGTCGGTTCAAGGTTTATCGCACCGTTTGAGAAGTAGGGCAGGGCGTAGAAGATGAATATCGCCTGGATTATCATCGGCGTGCCCCTGAAAACTTCGACGTAGATACGCACAACAGCCTTGACTATGCCGAGAATGACCCGCTTTACTATGTTGTCTTTTTTGCCGCACGGAATTGTCTGAATTATTCCGCAGACAAGGCCTATAAGGCAGCCTATGATTGTCGCTATAACAGCGAGCTCTATTGTTTTGAGCGCACCGGTCAGGTACTGCATCGAGCTGTCGCCCCAGCACTTTACTATGTCGCTCCATAGCTCGGCAAGCTTGTTCATATCCTGTTATCTCCGTTCTGATTATTGTTGATTACTCTGAGAGGGGCTGGATCTTTGCCGCCTCGTCCATCATCTTGTTGAAGTCGTCTTCGGTCATGCCTGCAAGGGCGGAGTTTATCTTGTCCTTGAGCTCGGTGTTGCCCTTCTTGACGGAGATGCCGATGTTGATGTCGCCCTCGTCAACCTTGAACGCGTCGTCGGGGAGGTCGAGAATCTTCAGATCGCTGTAGGCGATGAGTGCGCCCTGAGCGGTGGGCATATCGGTGCAGATGAAGTCAACGGCGCCGGTCTCGAGAGCCATGAGCATTGCGGGTGCGGTCTCCTGTGCGGTCTGGATGAGTGCGCCGGTTATCTGCGGAAGGCAGGTGTCATACCAAATTGTTCCGAGCTGGGAGGTGCACTTTGCACCTGCGAGGTCGGAAAGGGAGGCAGCGTTTGCGTACTTGCTGTTCTGCTTTGTCATGCAGACGATGCTCGCATAGAGGTAGGGACCTGCGAAATCGACCTGCTGCATACGATCCTCGGTCATCGACTGACCTGCGATAACAGCGTCAACCTTGCCGGTCTGGACTGCGGGAACAAGCGAATCCCAGTCAAGGCGGACGACCTCAAGCTGCCAGCCGTTTGCTTCGCATATCTTCTTCGCCATCATAATATCGTATCCGTTTGCGTAGTCGTTGGAGTCCTTTATCGGGACAGCACCGTTGGAATCATCGCTCTGAGTCCAGTTGTAGGGAGCGTATGCGCACTCCATGGCAACGGTCAGAACGCCGTCCTCAACGCCGGTCTTGGCACTCTCGGTTTTCGTGCCGCAGCCTGCAAATAATACTGCGCACATGGCGATAGCCAGAATGGCGGCCACAATTCTCTTTGTTCTGTTCATTAGTACCATCTCCTGGAAAAAATTAAATAAGCCTGCGACCCGAAGAGGTATCACAGGCTTTGCATATGCTGCTATATGTGCAGAAAAACCGATGATAGCGCTCCACATAAGTCATGTGACAGTCCGTCGCCTGTTCGGCGAGGGCCCAGCATTACCGCAGCGGCAACCGCGATAGCACTTCGGCGAACTTGCCTTTCCCCAGCTGCCGCTTGCCGGCGTTGCTGCTGGATACTCTTCTTGTTCGCATCCTCTATCAAGTGCTGTCTTAAATTGTCTGTATTATAGCATTGCGTTTACGGCGTGTCAACAGTTTGCAAACGATTTCGGCAAAAACGGCGGATTCAACAGCCTTTTGCCCGCGACGGTTTCATTTATTGGTGATTCTGCAAGCTTTTTCGGTAAAATACAGGGGCAGGGAACGGTTTTTGCCGCTCCCTGCCGTAAATTCTTCGGCTTATTTTTTCAGATCGGAGTAGGTCTCCTTCTGCACTACATCGTGCGCACCGCCCTCGACAATGCTCGTTGCGGAGACAAGGGTCAGCTTCGCCTTCTGCTGCAGCTCGGGGATGGTGAGTGCGCCGCAGTTGCACATGGTAGACTTTACCTTGCTCAGCGAGAGCGTCACATTGTCCTTGAGACTGCCGGCGTAGGGGACGTAGGAATCAACTCCCTCCTCGAACGACAGCTTCTTGTCGCCGCCGAGGTCGTAACGCTGCCAGTTCCTTGCACGGTTGGAGCCCTCGCCCCAGTATTCCTTATAGTAAGTACCCTTGATGGAAATCTTGTTCGTCGGGCTCTCGTCAAAGCGCGCAAAGTAGCGACCGAGCATCAGGAAGTCCGCGCCCATTGCAAGCGCGAGGGTCATATGATGGTCGTAGACGATGCCGCCGTCGGAGCAGACGGGGACATATATGCCCGTCCTTTCAAAATATTCGTCTCTTGCCTTGCAGACATCGATAAGAGCGGACGCCTGACCTCTGCCTATACCCTTTGTCTCGCGGGTTATGCATATCGAGCCGCCGCCGATGCCGACCTTTACAAAGTCCGCACCCGCCTCCGCGAGGAAGAGGAAGCCCTCCCTGTCAACCACGTTGCCTGCGCCGACCTTAACACTGTCACCGTAACGCTCTCTTATCCATGCGAGGGTGCGTGACTGCCACTCCGAGAAGCCCTCGGAGGAGTCGATGCAGAGCACATCCGCGCCGGCTTCGACAAGAGCGGGTACGCGCTCCGCGTAGTCCCTTGTGTTTATGCCCGCGCCGACGACATAGCGTTTGTCCGCGTCAAGAAGCTCGTTCGGGTTGTCCTTGTGAGCGTCATAGTCCTTTCTGAAAACAAAATATCTGAGATTGCCCTCCGAATCGACGATGGGCAGTGCGTTTAATTTATTGTCCCATATTATGTCGTTTGCTTCCTTGAGCGTGGTGGTGTCCGGAGCGGTGACGAGCTTTTCGAGAGGGGTCATGAAGGAGGAGACCTTTTCGTCGCCGGTCATACGGCTGACGCGGTAGTCCCTGCTCGTAACTATGCCGACAAGTCTGCCGTCGGCTGAGCCGTCCTCGGTCACGGCTATTGTGGAGTGACCGTTTCTCTCCTTGAGCGCGATAACATCGTTGAGCGTTGCGTCGGGAGTGATGTTCGAGTCGCTGACGACGAAGCCCGCCTTGAAATTTTTTGCTCTTGCGACCATGGCCGCCTCATCCTCAATGCTCTGAGAGCCGAAGATGAACGATACGCCGCCCTCCTTTGCGAGCGCAACGGCGAGCTTTTCGCCGGAGACGGACTGCATGATGGCGGAGACCATGGGGATGTTGAGCGAGATTGCGGGCTCCTCGCCTTTTTTGTACTTGACAAGAGGCGTTTTGAGCGACACATTCGCGGGCACGCACTCGCTCGACGAATAGCCGGGGACGAGCAGATACTCGTTAAAGGTGTGTGATACTTCGTTGAAATAATAAGCCATTTTGTTACCTCCTATATTTATGGAAACTCCGCTCGGTTGGGAAATATTCGCCGAGCGGAATTATTATCTCAGAACAGACCTGTTATCCTGCCGTTTTCGTCAACGTCGATTTTTTCTGCGGCGGGTACCTTCGGCAGCCCGGGCATGGTGAGAATGTTGCCGGTCAGAACGACGATGAATCCCGCGCCTGCGGAGATCTTGACATTTTTCACCGTCACGGTGAAGTGCTCGGGCGCACCGAGCTTCGTCGGGTCATCCGAAAAGCTGTACTGTGTCTTTGCTATGCATACGGGGCATTTGCCAAAGCCGAGAGTCTCAAGTCGGGCTATCTGCTTTTTGGCGTCCGGCATGACGGTTATTCCGTCGCCTCCGTAGACTTTTTTGACAACGGCCTCGATCTTCTCTTCAATCGAAAGCTCGTCCTCATAGGCGAAGGTGAAATCTCCCTTTTCCTCTTCGCACAGGCGGACTGTTTCCCGTGCGAGAGCTTCGCCGCCCTTGCCGCCGTCCGCCCACTCGGTGGAGAGCACGACGTTGACTCCGAGCTCGCGGCATTTTGTTATAATGAAATCTATCTCGGCATCGGTGTCGGTCGGGAATCGGTTGACCGCGACGACGCAGGGGAGCTTATAGACATTTTTAACGGCGGAAACATGGCGCAGGAGGTTCGGAATACCTCTTTCAAGCGCATCAATGTTCTCTTTCGCAAGCTCGTTTTTGTCGAGCCCGCCGTGCATCTTGAGCGCACGGACTGTGGCGACAACGACCACTGCGTCGGGCGAAAGACCCGCCATGCGGCACTTGATATCGAGAAATTTCTCCGCGCCGAGATCCGCGCCGAATCCCGCCTCGGTGACAGTGTAATCACTCAGCCTGAGCGCCATCTCGGTCGCTGCGACGGAGTTGCAGCCGTGTGCGATATTCGCGAACGGTCCGCCGTGCACGAATGCGGGGGTGCCCTCAAGGGTCTGAACAAGGTTGGGCTTCATGGCGTCCTTCAAAAGCGCGGTCATCGCGCCCGCCGCCTTGAGCTCGCCGCAGGTCACGGGTCTGTCGAAGTAAGTATAGCCGACAACCATGCGCGAGAGCCTTTCTTTGAGGTCGGTTATCGAGCGGGCAAGGCAGAGCACAGCCATTATCTCGCTCGCGACGGTTATGTCGAATCCGTCCTCGCGGGGCACACCGTTCGCCTTGCCGCCCATGCCGTCAACGATGAACCGAAGCTGGCGGTCATTCATGTCAACGCAGCGCTTCCATGTTATTTTGCGGACATCTATGCCCAGGGTATTGCCCTGCTGAATGTGGTTGTCGAGCATCGCGGCAAGCAGATTGTTCGCCGCGCCTATCGCGTGAAAATCGCCCGTGAAGTGGAGATTGATATCCTCCATGGGAACCACCTGCGCATATCCGCCGCCGGTGGCTCCGCCCTTGACTCCGAAGACCGGACCGAGGCTCGGCTCGCGCAGAGCGACTGCGGCATCCTTGCCTATCCGGCGCAGTCCGTCCGCAAGACCTATTGTTGTCGTGGTCTTGCCCTCGCCCGCGGGGGTGGGGGTTATGGCGGTGACGAGAATAAGCTTTCCGTTTTTCCGCTTTGTCTCCGAGAGCAGGGACAGATCTATCTTCGCCTTGTAGTTTCCGTATTGTTCAACATATTTTTCGTCAATATGGGCACGCCTTGCGATAACATTGATGTGTTCGGGTTTGCATTGCTGCGCAATTTCAATGTCGGATAAATATGGCATGCTTCGGTCTCCTCGCCATCACTTAAAATATTTAACGGCCGCTTCAAACATACGAATATTATAATCTCCCGGGACATTTTTGTAAAGACCTTTTCCGATTCTTTCGCTGTGTCCCATTTTTCCGAAGACCCTGCCGTCGGGGGAGGTGATGCCCTCAATCGCACAGACGGAGTCGTTGGGGTTAAAGTGTATGTCGTTTGAAGCGTTGCCGTCAAGGTCAACATACTGAGTGGCTATCTGCCCGTTTGCGGCGAGCTTTGAAACGAGCTCGTCGCTTGCGAGAAAACGCCCTTCACCGTGCGAAACAGGCACGGAATATATGTCGCCGACCTGAGTCAGTGCGAGCCACGGCGATTTGTTCGAAGAAATGCGGGTGCGCACTATCCTCGACTGGTGGCGTGCTATGGTGTTGAAGGTGAGCGTAGGGCAATTTTCATCAGTGTCGATTATCTTGCCGTAGGGGACAAGACCGAGCTTTATCAGTGCCTGGAAGCCGTTGCAGATTCCGCACATAAGTCCGTCCCTGTTTTCGAGCAGGTCGGTGACGCCCTCTTTTATCGCGGCGTTTCTGAAAAATGCCGTTATGAACTTTCCGCTGCCGTCCGGCTCGTCGCCGCCGGAGAAGCCGCCGGGGATGAATATCATCTGCGAGGAGCGAAGCTCGTCTGCAAATTTCTCGACGCTGCGGCTGATGCCGTCCGCGCTGAGGTTGTTTATGACGATTATCTCAGGCTCTGCGCCCGCATCACGGACTGCCTTTGCACTGTCGTATTCGCAGTTCGTGCCGGGGAACGCCGGAATAAGCACACGCGGCTTTGCGACTTTTATCGCAGGAGCTTTGCGCTCAACAGTCTCGTATGAGAAGTTCTCCGCGCCCTTGCCGGCATTTTTGATATTGCAGCTGTAGACGCTTTCAAGCTTGTTTTCGTATATTTCGAGAAGCTGCGAAAGAGCTATGCTCTCGCCGCAGAGGCTGATGCAGCCGCTGTCGTTCGTGTGTCCGAGCAGCGTACCCGCTTCCTCCGCGCCGTCCGCAAGCTCGAGAATGAAGCCCGCGTAGCTGAGCCCGAATATCCTTTCGAGCGGGATATCTTTATTGTATTCAAAGCCGATGCCGTTGCCGAACGCCATCTTCATGACCGCCTCCGCTATGCCGCCCATGCCGGGGGTGTAGCAGGCGACCGCCTTGCCCGAACGGAGAAGCCCGGTGACGCGGGAGAATACATTTATAAGGGAGTCGGTCTTCGGCAGACCGTTTTCATCTTTTTCGGGTGCGATGAAAGCTACCCTGTGTCCCGCGCCTTTAAACTCCGGCGAAACTATTGAGGAGGTCTTTTCGGTTGTCACGGCGAATGAGACGAGGGTCGGCGGGACATCGAGATTTTCAAACGAGCCGCTCATCGAGTCCTTGCCGCCTATAGAGCCTATGCCGAGCTCCATCTGCGCCTTGAACGCGCCGAGAAGTGCCGCTAAAGGCTTGCCCCAACGCTTGCCGTCCCTGCCGGGACGCTCAAAATATTCCTGGAATGTGAGGTAGACATCCTTGAACTCTGCGCCCGAGGCGATGAGCTTGCAGACCGACTCTATAACCGCAAGATATGCGCCGTGATAAGGACTCTGCTCGGTTACAAACGGATTGTAGCCGAACGCCATGAGCGAGCAGTCGTCGGTGTGTTTTTTCTCAACGGATATCTTCTGCACCATCGCCTGAACGGGCGTCAGCTGATTCCTGCCGCCGAACGGCATGAGCACCGTGCCCGCGCCTATCGTTGAATCGAAACGCTCGGAAAGTCCGCGCTTCGAGCATATGTTGAGGTCGTCCGCGAGCGCCGAATAGTTCTCCGCAAACGAGCCGGAAATTTTCTTCTCTTTGAGCGCGGGCGCTTTCGGGGTGATGTCTATATGTTTGTCGGCACCGTTGGAATTCAAAAACTCGCGGCTGATATCTACGATTTTCCTGCCGTTCCAGTTCATGACGAGTCTCGGCTCCGCCTGAACCTTCGCCACGGGTACTGCCTGAAGATTTTCTTGATTCGCAAGCGCGAGGAAAGCGTCAACATTGTGCGGCTCAACAACGACCGCCATGCGCTCCTGGCTCTCGCTTATTGCAAGCTCCGTGCCGTCAAGACCTTCATATTTCTTCGGCACTGCGTTGAGGTCTATCTCAAGCCCGTCCGCAAGCTCGCCTATAGCAACCGATACGCCGCCCGCGCCGAAGTCGTTGCAGCGTTTTATCATCAGGCAGGCGTCTTTGTTTCTGAAAAGTCTCTGGAGCTTTCTCTCCTCGGGCGCGTTGCCCTTCTGAACCTCCGCGCCGCAGCTCTCGAGAGATTCAACCGTATGGGACTTCGAAGAACCTGTCGCTCCGCCGCAGCCGTCGCGTCCGGTCGAGCCACCGAGCAATATAACGACATCTCCGGGAGCGGGCACCTCGCGGCGCACATTCTCTGCGGGAGTCGCCGCAATGACCGCGCCTATCTCCATTCTCTTCGCCGCGTAGCCGGGGTGATATATCTCGTCAACTATGCCCGTTGCGAGACCTATCTGATTGCCGTATGATGAATAGCCCGCCGCCGCAGTCGTGACTATCTTTCTCTGCGGGAGCTTGCCCTTTATCGTCTCGTCAATGGGCTTGAGCGGGTCTGCCGCGCCGGTGACGCGCATCGCGCCGTAGACATACGAACGCCCCGAGAGCGGGTCGCGGATAGCACCGCCGATGCAGGTCGCCGCGCCGCCGAAGGGCTCGATCTCCGTTGGGTGGTTGTGCGTCTCGTTTTTGAAGAGCAGAAGCCACGGCTCGGTCACGCCGTCAACCTCGACGTCTATCTTTACCGTGCAGGCGTTTATCTCCTCGGATTCGTCGAGTCGGTCGAGCCTGCCGTGCTTCTTAAGATATTTGACCGCTATCGTCGCGAGATCCATCAGGCATATCGGCTTCGTGCGCCCCAATTCCTTTCTGACCGCGAGATATTCATCGTAGGCACTCTGAAGCAGCCCGTCCTCAAATTTCACGCTGTCAATGACGGTCAGAAATGTCGTGTGGCGGCAGTGATCCGACCAGTAGGTGTCGATCATGCGAATCTCGGTTATCGTCGGGTCGCGGTGCTCGGATTTGAAGTAATCCCGACAGAATGCAATGTCGTCCGCGTCCATGGCGAGACCGTATTTTTTGACGAAGTCCTCAAGCCCCGCTCTGTCGAGATCGATAAATCCGTCGAGAGTGCTGACCTCGGTCGGGATATCATATTTCACGGCGAGTGTCTCAGGCTTTTCGAGGCTTGCCTCACGCGCCTCAACGGGATTGATGACATATTTCTTTATCTTCTGAGCGTCGGCGTCGGTTATGTCGCCGATAAGAATATATATTTTCGCCGTGCGGATAAGCGGGCGCTCGCCCTGCGAGATTATCTGGATGCACTGAGCCGCCGAGTCCGCACGTTGATCGAACTGACCGGGCAGGAATTCGACCGCGAAGCACCTGCCGTTTATCTCAATATCATCCGAGACGATGTCGAGCTGAGGCTCGGAGAACACGGTGCGCTTTGCGTAGTCGAAGAGCTCCGGCGTGATATTCTCCGCATCATAGCGGTTTATAACGCGCACATCGGTGAGCTTTTTTATCCCGAGCAGGTCGTTCGCCTCGCCGAGCAGGGACTTTGCCTCCTGCGCGAGCTCCTTTTTCTTTTCGACGAACACTCTGTATACCATATTATTTTTCCTCCCTTGCGGCGAGCGCTTTCGCGCCGATGTCGTGCCTGTAGAAGGCGTTTTCAAAATGAACTTTTTCTGCCTTTTCGTATGCCGAGGCTATAGCCTCCCGAAGCGTATCTTCGACCGCCGTCACGCCGAGGACTCTGCCTCCGCTCGTCACGAGTTTGCCGTTCTTCTCGGCGGCACCCGCGACATATACGCTGTCCCGAATCCCGTTCGGGATATCAATTTCGTATCCCTTTTCGTATGCGACGGGATAGCCCTTTGACGCCATGATGACGCAGCAGGCGTTTTTATCCGAAAACTCAACGGGCGTTTCGGCGAGCGTGCCGTTTGTCGTAGCTTTCATAACAGTGAGCAGATCGCTCTTTAGCAGCGGGAGCACTACCTGCGCCTCCGGGTCGCCGAAACGGCAGTTGTATTCAATGACCTTAGGACCGTTCTCCGTCAGCATGAGTCCGAAATAAAGGCAGCCCTTGAAGGTTCTGCCCTCCGCGTTCATCGCGTTTACCGTCGGCAGGAATATATCCTTCATGCACCTGTCGGCTGTTTCTTTCGTGTAATACGGGTTCGGCGCAACGGTGCCCATGCCGCCGGTGTTGAGCCCCTCGTCGTTGTCGAGCGCACGCTTGTGATCCATAGATGATACCATCGGGACTACGGTCTTACCGTCCGTGAACGAGAGCACCGAGACCTCGGGACCCGTCAGAAATTCTTCGATAACGATGCTGTCTCCGCTCTTGCCGAACCTCTTGTCGCGCATGATTTCAACGACCGCTTCTTTCGCTTCGTCACGCGTTGCGGCGATTATAACGCCCTTGCCGAGCGCGAGACCGTCCGCCTTTATAACGGTCGGAACGGGGGCGGAGTCAAGATAGGCGAGCGCGTCCTCCGCGCTGTCAAAAACTTCGTACTGTGCGGTGGGTATGCCGTATTTTTTCATCAGGTTCTTTGAAAAAACCTTGCTGCCCTCGATTATCGCGGCGTTTTTGCACGGACCGAAGCAGGGGATGCCGAGGCTCTCAAGCCTGTCAACGCAGCCGAGCACGAGCGGATCGTCCGGCGTGACAACAGCGTAGTCTATCCGATTGTTCTTTGCAAACTCCGCGATGCCGTCGATATCTGTAGCCCCTATGTCAACGCATTTCGCGTCCGCGGCGATGCCGCCGTTTCCGGGCAGGGCGTATATATTTTTGACCTCGCTGTTTTCTCTGAGCTTTTTTATAACGGCGTGCTCTCTTCCGCCGGAACCTACTACAAGAATGTTCATTTTGTTTCCTCCGTCAATGGTGGAACAGGCGCATGCCGGTGAATGCCATGACCATGCCGTATTTGTCGCAGCACTCTATCACAAGGTCGTCGCGGATGGAGCCGCCGGGCTCTGCGATATATTTTACTCCGCTGCGCTTTGCTCTTTCTATATTGTCGCTGAACGGGAAGAACGCGTCCGAGCCGAGCGACACGCCGTCTATAGAAGCGAGATATTCCTTTATCTCCCCATCGGTCAGCGGCTCGGGGCGGGAGGTGAAATATTTCTGCCAGTTGCCCTCGGCGCAGACATCCTCTTCGTTTTTGTTGATGTAGCCGTCGATTACATTGTCCCTGTCGGGGCGGCCTATCGAAGCCTTGAACGGGAGCTTTAATACCTTTTCGTGCTGACGCAGGAACCATGTGTCCGCCTTTGTGCCCGCGAGGCGGGTGCAGTGTATTCTCGACTGCTGACCCGCGCCGACGCCGATAGCCTGTCCGTCAACCGCGTAGCATACGGAGTTAGACTGAGTATATTTGAGCGTGATGAGCGAGATTATGAGGTCGCGAGCCGCGCTGTCGGGGAGATTCTTATTTTCGGTAACTATGTTTGAGAGCAGCTCTCTGTTTATCTTGAAATTGTTTCTGCCCTGCTCAAAGGTTATGCCGTAGACCTGCTTGCGCTCTGTATCTTCGGGAACATAATTCGGGTCTATTTTCACTATATTGTAGCTGCCCTTGCGCTTGGATTTGAGGATTTCGAGCGCCTCGGGCTCATAGCCGGGGGCGATAATGCCGTCGGAGACTTCGCGCTTTATCATCTTTGCGGTAGTAACGTCGCAGACATCGGAGAGGGCGACCCAGTCGCCGAAAGAACACATTCTGTCCGTGCCGCGTGCGCGTGCATAGGCGCAGGCGAGCGGGGAGTCGTCAAGATCCTCTATGTCGTCAACGAAGCAGGCTTTCTTGAGCTTATCTGAGAGCGGGATGCCGACCGCCGCCGAGGTGGGGCTGACATGCTTAAAAGAAGTGACCGCCGGAAGACCGAGAGCCTCCTTGAGCTCCTTGACGAGCTGCCAGGAGTTGAAGGCGTCGAGAAAGTTTATGTATCCGGGTCTGCCGCAGAGGATCTCTATGGGCAGCTCGCCGCCGTCCGCCATATAGATGCGCGAGGGCTTCTGGTTGGGGTTGCAGCCGTATTTGAGCTCGAATTCTTTCATTTTTATTCTCCCTTTCAAGCGTTCTTGTTTATGAGCCTGCTGTCTTCCGCGCCGGTCACGAGATCGGTGTATCTTACATAGAGCGAGATTTTGTTGTCCGCGTCAAGAGCGTTCCAAAGTGACTGAGTAAACTCGTCGATATCGTTCGGGACAGCGACTCTCTCCGGCTCGCCCTGGAATGTGGGAATGGGGTTGCCGTCGCAGACATAGGTGTGGATGAAATGACCGAGACCTGCGAGCGGAGAATAAGAGAATGTATATCTGCTGCACGCGCTGCCCGCGGCGTCCGCGCTCTTGAGAATGCTCATTTCATATGTAAAGTCGTTATTTTCAAAAGTCAGCATACCGCTGATTCTGGGAGTGAAGTTCGGCGCGTCCGGCTCGAACTCGCGGGTCTCAAGCGCATCCTTGAACGAGCCGCCTGATTTCAGTGCGTCGTTTATTGTGTCCGTCTGATCGCCGTTGGTGACGATTATCTTGTTTTCGAGTTTTCTGACTGCGGCGTAAATAATGAGACTCGGATCTTCGACCTTTGAAGAATCAAACGGCTCGGTATAGAGCACGCCGTCGCGTTCCGAAAATATGCGGTTGCGGCTGTTTGCCGAACGACCCATGATGAAATATGCGGTGCACGCCTTTGTGCCGTCGGCACTCTTGCCTATAACAATGCCTCTTCCGACATAGGAGTTGCCCTCGATGAGCTTTGCTATGTCGTTTACTGCGTAGATATCCATTATTTTTCCTCCGCTTTTTCTCGGACTATCCCGTCCGATATTTTTTCTGCTGCCGCCGGAAGAATCTTCCATTCGGCGAGCCGCATGACTCTTTTCTGGAGCGTTTCGGGCGTGTCGTTTTCCCTGACGCTGACCGCCTTCTGCATAATTATTTCGCCGCCGTCGGGTATCTCGTTGACGAAATGAACCGTTGCGCCCGTTACTTTAACGCCTTTTTTCAGCACCGCTTCGTGGACGCGCAGTCCGTAGAAGCCCTCGCCGCAGAACGACGGGATGAGCGACGGGTGGACATTTATTATCCTGCGCTCGTATCTGCGCGTAAAGTCCGCGCTCAGTATGCTCATGTAGCCCGCGAGGACTATCAGGTCTATATTATTTTCTTCGAGTATTTCAGTTATCTTTTCTTCAACAGCCGCCTGACTGCCGAATTCTTTCTTGCTGACCGTGACGCTTTTTATTCCCGCTTTCGCCGCACGTTCGAGCGCGTAGGCATCAGGGTTGCTCGAAACGACCAGCTTTATCTCCCCGTGCTCGATTATCCCGCTTTTCTGCGCGTCGATAAGAGCCCGGAGATTCGTTCCGCCGCCGGAGACAAAAACGGCGATCTCAGCTTTGTTTGCTTTCATTTTTTTCGCCCTCCGATAAGAGTCCGTGCCGCTTCAGGCTTTTCTGCATATCTCTATCTTTTCCGCAGACCGGACTATCTCGCCTATGATATAGGGCTCTTCGCCGCAGGAACGGAGTATGCCGAGCGCCTCGTCTGCGTCGTCTTTTGAAACGACTATGCTCATG
Organism: Faecalibacterium prausnitzii; assembly: GCA_963612725.1. Taxonomy (GTDB): domain Bacteria; phylum Bacillota; class Clostridia; order Oscillospirales; family Acutalibacteraceae; genus CAG-177. Next base: position 27,173 of record CAVDWM010000022.1, read on the forward strand.
CCCACACCCATATTGAAGGTGTTGAACATATCGCGCTCGCAGATATTTCCCGCCTTTGCGATAAGCTCAAATATCGGCAGAACCTTTACCGCCGAGCGGTCTATCTTAGCGCCGAGCGAGTCGGGTATGCTTCTCGGTATGTTTTCATAGAAACCGCCGCCCGTGATGTGGGATATGCCCTTGACCCTTATCTTTTCGAGCAGGGCGAGCACAGGCTTTACATATATCTTCGTCGGCGTGAGCAGAGTTTCGCCTATGCTCTTGCCGCCGAGCTCGTCAACGGGAAGGGTGATATCTCGGTTTTCAACGTCGAAAACCTTTCTCACGAGCGAAAAGCCGTTTGAATGAACGCCGCTCGAGGGGAGCGCGATGATAACATCGCCGGGGGTCATGGTTTTGTTGTCTATAATTTTATCCTTGTCAACAACGCCCGTGCAGTAGCCCGCGAGGTCGTATTCGTCTATGGGATAAAATCCGGGCATCTCCGCAGTTTCGCCGCCGATGAGCGCCGCACCCGACTGAACGCAGCCCTCACATACGCCGCTTACTATGTCCGCTATCCTCTCGGGGTAATTTTTGCCGCAGGCGATGTAATCGAGGAAGAACAGGGGCTTCGCGCCGCAGCAGATTATATCGTTTACGCACATCGCCACGCAGTCGATGCCGACGGTGTCATGCCTGTCCATGAGAAAGGCTATCTTGAGCTTCGTGCCCACTCCGTCGGTGCCGCTGACGAGCACTGGCTTTGATATCCCCGTCAGGTCGAGCTCGAACAGACCGCCGAAGCCGCCGACATCCGAGCAGACGCCCGAGGTGAGCGTGCGTGCGATGTGCTTCTTCATAAGCTCCACCGCCTTGTATCCGGCGGTTATGTCAACGCCCGCGTCGGCGTATACATCGGACTTTGATATCTCGTTCATGTTTTAAACCTCCGAGTTGAGCTCTGCCGAAACGGCGGCGTCCTTTTCGAGGACGGCTTTGGCGTCGGCGGCGCGTTTGTCTGCAAGCTTCTTTGCAAGCTCCGGCTCGCTCAGTGCGAGTATCTGAGCCGAAAGCAAAGCGGCATTGGCTCCTCCGTTTATCGCAACAGTCGCAACGGGTATGCCGGAGGGCATCTGTACTGTTGAAAGGAGGGCGTCAATGCCGTCGAGAGTATTGGATTTACAGGGGATGCCGATAACGGGCAGGGTGGTGTTCGCCGCAATTGCTCCGGCGAGATGCGCCGCCATGCCTGCGGCGGCTATAATGACTCCGAAGCCGTTTTCCTTTGCCGAGCGGGCAAAGGTCATGGCTTCGTCGGGCGTTCTGTGTGCCGAATAGACATGCGCTTCAAACGGAATGCCGAGCGAGCGCAGGGTATCGGTTGCTTTTCTGATGACGGGCAGGTCGCTGTCGCTGCCCATTATTATACCGACTTTCTTCATTTCATACCTCCTGAAAAAATCAAAAAGGGCACACTCCGAGAGTGAATCTCAGGTGTGCCCAGACGGTCGGCTGAAAAAGAGTTTTTCTGTTCCCTTGCAGTGCTCTGCAATAATTCCGTCAGTCGCAGAAAACTCATCTGTATTGTACCTAAAGTATACCAAATACAGGTAGTTTCAGTCAAGGCGCATCGGAGAACTTTTTTACTTTCGCTCTTTGTCACAATAAATACATCTGCACGCGCCGCCGTTTGCGTCAAAAGTCTTAAAAATGCTTCTGACATCCGGCTCGCACACGCTGATGCAGGCGGGGTTGTCACAACGGTATTTGTCGTATATATAATGCGGTTCCTCCGTCTTTTCGGGCCGAACCTCATTCGGAATAAGCCCGAGCAGCTTCATTATCAGCGCCATGCGCATAAACCTGCCGCACCGCGTCTGCTCGAAATACTTCGCTCGCGGGTCGGAGTCCACCTCCGGCGATATCTCGTTGACTCGCGGCAGGGGATGCAGCACACACATGTCGCTCTTTGCAAGGCTCATTTTCTCTTTGTCGAGGACATATATGCCGTTGAGCCGCTGATATTCAGCCTCATCCGTGAAACGCTCGCGCTGAATGCGGGTCATATAGAGAATGTCGAGCTTCGGTATCGCCTCTTCAAGCGAGCGGCACTCCTCATACTGAAGCCCGCTTCCCTCGAGATATTCATCAATAACAAACTGCGGCAGGCACAGCTCCTCGGGGGAGATGAGCACGAACTTTACATTTTTGCATCTCGTCATCGCGGCGATGAGAGAGTGGACGGTTCTGCCGTATTTCAGGTCGCCGCAGAGACCTATCGTGAGATTGTCGAAAGTGCCCTTTTCGTGGTGGATTGTCAGCAGATCGGCGAGCGTCTGCGTGGGATGAAAATGCCCGCCGTCGCCCGCGTTTATCAGCGGCACCGCCGTGTGCATGGACGCGACGACCGGTGCACCCTCCTTCGGGTGGCGCATGGCGATTATGTCCGCATAGCCGTTGACAACCTCTATCGTGTCGGCAATCGTCTCGCCCTTTGAGGCGGACGTTGAATCCGCGCCGGAGAAGCCTATCACCTGACCGCCGAGCGAGAGCATCGCGCTCTCGAAGCTGAGCCTCGTGCGCGTCGAGGGCTCAAAGAACAGCGTGGCGAGAATCTTGTGGCGGCAGACCTCACTGTATTTTTCGGGCTGCGCCATGATGTCGTCGGCGACGGCTATCAGCCGGTCAATCTCCTCGGCGGAGAGGTCGAGGATGTTTATTATGCTCCTCATTTCACACCGCCGATCCAGCTCTCGTCCGAGGGGTTGTCGCGGAACGCTATAAGACGCTTTACATCCTCGGGCTTTATATATCCCTCCTGAGCCGCTACCTCGGAGAGCACGTCGAGGTTAGTAAGGCTCACATTTTTGACATCCGCGGCGGCGAGCCTTTCCAGACCCTTTTTCATTCCGTAGGTGAAGATGCTGACTATTCCGAGCACCTCCGCACCCGCTTCGCGCAGAGCGTCAACGACTTCGATAACGCTGCCGCCCGTAGAGATGAGATCCTCGACCACGACTACCCTCTGACCCTTTTCGAGCTTGCCCTCGATGCGGTTCTGCCTGCCGTGATCCTTGTTGCCGGAGCGGACATAGCCCATCGGCAGACCCATTAAATGCGCGGTTATCGCGGCGTGGGCGATGCCGGCGGTCGAAGTGCCCATGAGAACTTCCGCCTCAGGATAGTTTTCTTCGATGAGTTCCTTGAGCCCGGTTTCAACATCCGTGCGAACCTCGGGCGCCGTGAGTGTCAGACGGTTGTCGCAGTAGACGGGGCTCTTTATTCCGCTCGCCCATGTAAAGGGCTTGTCGGGGCTCAGAAACACTGCCTGTATTTTAAGAAGATCTTTTGCGATTTTTCTGCTTGTCTCAGTCATTTTCTTTTCTCCTTCAGTCAACAAATTCTTTTATGCATCTCTCGTATGCCGCGACGGGGTCGGGTGCTGCGGTTATCGGTCTGCCGACGACGATATAGTCGGAGCCGATTTTTTTCGCCTGCTCGGGCGTCATGACACGCTTCTGGTCGCCTATGTCGCCGTCCGCAAAGCGGACTCCGGGCGTGACGGTCAAAAACTTTTCGCCGCATATGTCGTGAACCTTCTGCGCCTCGAGCGGGGAGCAGACAACGCCGTCAAGTCCGGCGTTCTTCGCGGTCTCGGCGTAGTGCATGACAACTTTGTCTATAGGCTCTTTTATCAGAAGGTCGCGCTCCATCGCCTCCTGGTCGGTGGAGGTCAGTTGGGTCACGGCGATGAGCAGAGGACGCGTGCCGTCCGGACGGGTCAGCCCCTCGAGAGCCGCCTCCATCATGCGCGAGGTGCCTGCGGCGTGGAGGTTGCACATATCGACATCGAGTCGCGAGAGCACCGCCATGCTCTTCTTGACGGTGTTCGGTATGTCGTGGAGCTTGAGGTCGAGAAATATCTTGTGCCCGCGTGCCTTTATCTCGCGGACTATCTGCGGACCCTCGGCATAGAACAGCTCCATGCCGATCTTGACAAACGGCTTTCTGCCCTCGAATTTGTCGAGAAAGCTCAGCGCGATCTCCTTGTCTGCAAAGTCGCAGGCGATTATCACATCTTTACCCATTGTGTGCTCCTCCTATGATGTCCTTGAGTTCATTTATATTATACTTGTTCGCAGCCGCGGGCAGGGATTCGACTGTTTTTTTGCATATGAACGGGTCAACGAGATTCGCGGCGCCTATTTCGACCGCCGTCGCTCCGGCGAGCATCATCTCGATAACATCCTCGGCGGACGATACGCCGCCCATGCCGACTACAGGGATATTGACAGCCGACGAGACCTGATAGACCATCCTCAACGCCACGGGGAATATCGCGCTGCCGGAGAAGCCGCCCATCGTGTTCGCTATCACGGGCTTTTTCGCCCGCAGGTCTATTCTCATGCCGAGCAGGGTGTTTATCAGGCTTATTCCGTCCGCTCCCGCGTCCTCGCAGGCCTTCGCAATGCTCACTATATCCGTGACATTGGGCGAGAGCTTTATGATAACCGGCTTTTTCGTGACCGCCTTGACGGCTTTTGTCACCTGCGCCGCCGCCTTTGGGTCTGTACCGAAGCTCATTCCGCCGCCGTGAACGTTCGGACAGCTGACGTTGACCTCGAGCCAGCCGACCTGCTCCTGACTGTCGAGTCTCTCGCAGGTGTAGGCGTATTCGTCAACAGAAAAGCCGCTGACATTCGCCATAACTTTTTTGTCAAAGTATTTCTTGAGCTTCGGCAGCTCCTCGCTTATAACCTTGTCCACTCCCGGATTCTGGAGCCCGACGGCGTTTATCATGCCGGCGGTGCACTCCGCTATTCTCGGAGTCGGGTTGCCGAAGCGCGGCTCCTTCGTCGTGCCCTTGAATGAAAAGGTACCGAGGCAGTTTATGTCATAAAGCTCAGCAAATTCGTATCCGTAGCCGAATGTGCCCGATGCCGGTATAACGGGATTGTCGAGCTCTTCGCCGCACAGATTTACGCTCAGTCTGCCCATATTATCTCCTCGCTTTCCATTACGGGACCCTCTTTGCAGATCCTCTTGTTGCCCGTGAGCGTCCTGCACGAGCAGCCCATGCACGCGCCGAAGCCGCAGCCCATGCGCTCCTCGAAGCTGTATTGCCCGGGCGTTTTCATGATTTTGTGCATTGCGCGGAACATCGGCTCGGGTCCGCAGGTGTAGAAAAAAGTATATTGCATATCCTTTATCACATCCGTGACAAAGCCCCTTGTGCCGTAAGTGCCGTCGGCGGTTGCGATATGCACATCCGCGCCGAGCGCACGAAATTCGTCTTCATAGAACACATCGTCCTTTGAATTGAAGCCGAGCACTACCGTGACGCTTTTGCCCTCTGATATAAGCTTTTTACAGAGCATATACATCGGCGGAGCTCCGACTCCGCCGCCGACGAGCAGGGGACTGCCGCCGCTTATTTCCGTGTTGTATCCGTTGCCCAGCCCCGTCAGCAGGTCGAGATTTTCGCCCGCCGCCATGCGGCTCATCCGCTCCGTGCCGTGTCCGACGGTTTTATATATCAGCGTCAGATTTTCCCCGACGCAGTCGCAGACCGATATCGGGCGGCGCAGGAAAAATCCGTCAAGCTTTATGTTCACGAACTGCCCCGGCGCGGTTATCGCCGAGGTGTCGCCCGTAAGAGTTATTTCAAATATATCACGCGCAATTTCTTTGTTTGAAGTTATCTTAAAAATTCCCTGCTTCATGCTCTCTCCTCCGCCCTGTAAACCACTTTTTCATTATGCACCGTCAGCAGGCATCTGCCGAACACCTCGCGCCCCGCGAACGGTGTGGCGCGTCCCATCGACAGAAAATCGTTCGGGTCTGTTTTATACGCCTTGCCTATGTCAAACACCGCGAAGTCGTTATTTATATCTATCCCGAATCGCTCCCTCGGCTTGAAGCTCATCAGCTCAACGAGCCTGCCGAGCGTTATTATATTCTTCATCACAAGCTCCGTGTAGAGCACCGGAAACGCCGTTTCGAGCCCGACGACACCCATGAGGCTCTTTTCGAGCCCGCGCCCCTTTTCCTCCGCGCTGTGCGGCGCGTGGTCGGTCGCTATCATGTCTACCGTGCCGTCCTTTATGCCCTCTATGAGCGCCTTTTTATCCTCGCGGCTTCTCAGCGGCGGGTTCATCTTGAAGCGTCCGTCCTCCTGTATGTCCTCGTCGCAGAGCACAAGATAGTGCGGCGCGGTCTCGCAGGTCACATCGACCCCGCGTGCCTTCGCCTGCCTTATCAGCTCAACGCTCTCCTTTGTCGAGATGTGGCAGACGTGATATGCGCAGCCCGTCTCCTTCGCAAGTCGCAGGTCGCGCTCGATTTGCTTATATTCGCTCGCGCTCGATATACCCCTGTGCCCGTGCGCCTTCGCGTATTCGCCGTCGTGTATATATCCGCCGAAGAGCAGTGAGTTGTCCTCGCAGTGGGCGGCGATTATCTTGCCGAGCCGCTTGGCGGCGGTCATTGCAGTGCGCATCATTTCGTCATCCTGCACGCCCTTTCCGTCGTCGGAGAACGCGCAGACCCTGTCCGCCATAGCCTCCATGTCCGCGAGCCTTTCGCCCTTTTCGCCGACGGTTATCGCGCCGTAGGGCAGAATTTTTATCGCCGCGCCGCGCTCTATCGCGTCAAGCTGAACCTGCAAATGCTCCGCGCTGTCCGGCACGGGGTCGAGGTTCGGCATCGTGCAGACCGCCGTGTAGCCTCCGTGCGCCGCAGCGGCAGAGCCGGAAGCAACGGTTTCTTTATAAGAAAAACCCGGCTCTCTGAAATGCACATGAACATCACAAAGACCGGGAACGATAATATATTTTTCGGAAAGAACGGACGAAAGACCCCCGTCGGTAAGGAGCTTTTCCGCAAAGGCTCTTATTTTTTCGTATCTGCAAGCGTAGTCGTGGGTCATTTTTGCGTCTCCCTATACATTATATATACAAAAATATACAAAAGAAAAAGTCCTGCTGCCGCAAGACCGTGTATGCGAAGAACGCCGGGATATCAATGCCGACTTATCCGTATTCATCACCAATCTTGCCGGCATCTCTGTACCGCTTAAAAATTGATTTGTCTTATTATATCAACTGCCGCACGCTTTGTCAAGATATCGGGTATAAATGGACGGAATGTTAAAAAATTTTGATTTAACATAAAGGCATTGACTTTAGGAGCATAAAGTATATATAATAATGATAAGCAAAGGAAAGGCTTAAAAAGGGAGGAAAATTCAAAAATGAAATGGAACATTATCACCGATTCGAGCTGTGATATGTTCGGCTTCGGGAGAGAATACGAGAATATCGTGTTTTCCTCCGTGCCGTTCACGATCAGCGTGGGTGACGAGAACTTCATCGACGATCACGAGCTCGACATTGACAGGATGATCGACTCGATGGACGCCTGTGCGCAGGCGAGCCATACGGCATGTCCGTCGCCGCATGCGTGGCAGGAGAAGTTCGAGCAGGAGGGCAATGTAATAGCAATAACGATTTCGAGCAAGCTCTCCGGCAGCTACAACAGCGCGTGCGCGGCAAAGGATATGGTGCTCGAGGATGACCCCGACAAGAAGATAGCGGTCATCGATTCCCGCTCGACGGGTCCCGAGATGGTTCTGCTCGTCAGGAAGCTGTGCGAGCTTATCGAGTCCGGCGCGGACTTTGATTCGGTCGTGGAAAAGGCGGAGCTTTATTCCCGCCATACGCACATAGTTTTTGCTCTCTCGTCGTTCAACAATCTCGTCAAGAACGGGCGCATGAACAAGATAGTCGGCTTTGTTGCCAATAAGCTCGGCTTTTGGGGCATCGGCATCGGCAGCGAGCAGGGGACTATCGAGATAAAGCACAAGCTGCGCGGGAGCAAGAAAGCGCTCGACGCGATAATCGAGGATATGAAGGAGCGCGGCTATAATTGCGGCAAGGTCGTTATCAGCCATTGCCGCAACGCGGAGTTTGCCGAGAGCGTCAAAGCGGCTATCCAGTCCGTCTGGGATAAGGCGGAGGTCAAGATTGTCCACGCACGCGGGCTTTGCAGCTTTTATGCCGAAAAGGGCGGATTGATAGTCGGCTTCTGACGGTTACTTAATGCCGCGCCGACCCGAAAGGCACCAAAAAAAACGAACCCGCCATTCGGCTTCCCTG
>CAVDWM010000023.1:0-31411 GCA_963612725.1 Faecalibacterium prausnitzii
CCATTACTCGACCAAACATATTTAACAGCGGGTTTGAGAGTAGTGTAATTCCTTATGGTGATCAAACTGAAAAAGATATCAAGAAGCATAATTGTAAGTTTGAGAGTAGTGTAATTCCTTATGGTGATCAAACTTGAGATACTCTATATTACTTGATATTATCGTTTGAGAGTAGTGTAATTCCTTATGGTGATCAAACTGGCAACCAACAATCAAAGCTGTCCGCAAGGTTTGAGAGTAGTGTAATTCCTTATGGTGATCAAACGAAGCGGAACACATAGTTATTGAATCAGCCTGTTTGAGAGTAGTGTAATTCCTTATGGTGATCAAACGAAAAAGCGTGTGAGTGCCTGTCCCGTGTCGTTTGAGAGTAGTGTAATTCCTTATGGTGATCAAACTAGAGCTTGAGCTTTCAAAGTTCCGCGTGGGTTTGAGAGTAGTGTAATTCCTTATGGTGATCAAACGGCTATTCGTCCACGGGCTATAACGGCACAGTTTGAGAGTAGTGTAATTCCTTATGGTGATATCAAACACGCCGCAGGCTCATTTCACACGCCGCAGGCGTATTTCACTTGCCCGCGAGGGCAAAATTCATTGAAAAAGGCACTTGCAATTAATCGCAGTGCCGAATAAAGCCACTATAACTTTTAGTGAAATCGCTCGCCTTGCTCGCGTCGAAATAATTTACTTCGTAAATTGTGAAATTTGATGCTGCGCATCAAGTGAAATAAAATTCGTTCCTTCATATGCCGCAGGCATATTTCACATTTGCAAAACAAATATTTCACATCGAAGATATTTCACTCGTTGAGGAGGAACGAATTTCACTGAAAAAGGCACTTGCGCTTGCAAGTGCCTTTTTCTGGTGGGAGAGGGTGGATTCGAACCACCGAAGCCGAAACAACAGATTTACAGTCTGCCCCATTTGACCGCTCTGGAACTCTCCCATATTCTGTTTTCGTTGAGGTTGGAAAAAAACTGGAGCTGGTGGACGGATTCGAACCCCCGACCTGCTGATTACAAATCAGCTGCTCTACCAGCTGAGCTACACCAGCATCTCAACGCTCGAATAATATATCACATATCAAGCGTTGAGTCAAGCCCTAAATTAAAAAAAATCGAAAAAATCGCTCAATTTCCGCTTCGGAGTAATTCCGTCATAACTGCCGCGGAATTCCTCGCCGCAAGGGCGGTAAACTTTGAATAATCCATGTGTGAGGAGCCGTCTGCCGCGTCCGATATCGCACGGATAACGCAGAACGAAACGTTGTTTACATAGCACACATGACCTATCGCCGCGCCCTCCATTTCGCAGGCTATCGCACCGAAGGTTTCGGAGATATATTTCTTCTTCTCCGCGCTGTTGACAAAGCAGTCGCCCGAGGCGATTTTGCCCTTGACGCACCTTATGCCGCCCACTCCCTCGGCTGCGGCGCAAATCTTATCGGCAAGCCCGCCGTCGGCGGGGATATCAACTATATTTATTCCCGATATCATGCCGACCGGATCTCCGAGCGGACTTGTATCCATATCGTGCTCAACAACAAAATCGCTGACCGCAATATCGCCGATGTTGAGCTTCGTGCTCAGACTTCCGGCAACGCCCGTGTTTATTATCCTCGTCGGTGAATAGAGCAGGATCATCGTCTGGGCGCACATTGCCGCGAACACCTTCCCTATCCCGCAGACCGCCGTCACGACCTCGCGCCCGCAGAGCGTGCCGCTCGTAAACTCGATTCCGCTGACGGTTTTTGTCTGCCTGTTCTCCATCTGCGCGTTGAGCGCCTCTATCTCGATTTTCATCGCTCCGATTATTCCTGTCATGGCTGTCTCCTTTTACTTCGTGGGATATTTAAAGTCCTGCTCGCGGCTCTCGAGCTGTTCGAGATACCGCGCCGCCTCTCTGTGCGCCGCCTCAATGCTGAGCTCCTTATAGTTTCCGCACTCCTTGCGCGACGCGCCGAACATCTCCGGTGCGTCAACGGTCTTTCTCAGTGCCTCTTTCACCTTTTCGAGCGCACGCCCGTGATCCTGCGAACGCATGAGCAGATAAAAGCCCGTGCGGCAGCCCATGGGTCCGAAGTATATGACATCCTCCGCCGCGTCCGAGTTGCGCAGGAATGTCGCGAGCATATGCTCCATGGAGTGCATCGTAATGTTGTCCATATAGTCGCCGCAGTTCGGCTTGCGGGTGCGCAGATCGTATGTCGTTATGTCGCCGTCGATGCGCGAGATATACATCCCCGGGACTATATAGTCGTGATCGACCGAAAAGCTGGTTATTCTCTGCATAAGATACCCTCCTGTTTTCTGACAGATGAATTATACCACACGCCGGTCGCGGTTTCAATGAATATCGGCGCACGGCAGAGCAAAAATAGAAGCAAAGGAGGCTTTTAAAGATGGGAAAATTCTTTCTTGAAAACCGCGAACTTCGAGAGCTCTTCGACACACTGCCGATTGAGGTTCGCAACAGGATAATCGAGAGCGATCTCGAAATAAAAAGCAGGGACGAGCTCGAGCTTGTCGCAAAAAGGCTCGAAAATCTTTCCAAATAGACGATTTTTGTTGACTGATGCCGCACACTCGTGTAAAATGGGTGTGCGGCATATTTTACACGGATTTTACAATGGAATTAGTGCTGTTCGGATATGACAGTACCAAAAAGAGGCGTCTCTATGATTATTGACAAAATTGAAAACCTTCCGCTCTATTTCTCCTGCCTGCCCGGACTCGACAGGGCGGCGGACTTTCTTTCCGAAGAAAACCTCGCCGACGGGCGGCACGATATAGACGGCGAAAAAATATTCGCAACCGTGTCAGGCTATGAGCCAAAGGAGTTTAGCGGCGATATGCGCTTTGAGGCGCACAGAAAGTACGCCGATCTCCAGGCGGTTCTTGAGGGCGGGGAGCGTATCGACTGGGCGCCGCTCGGCTCTCTCAGGGAGGAGAGCGAGGAATATTCCAAGGGCGGCGACATAGCGTTCTACTGCGGGGACGCGCACATGAGCGTGACCCTCTCGGCGGGCGAATTTGTTATTTTATTCCCCGACGATGCACACAAGCCCTGCATCCGCAGCGGCGGCAGGGTGAAGAAGGCGGTAATAAAGCTCGCGCTGTGAAACGCGCTTTCGAGGGGAAAAATGAAGAAAAACGATAAGATAACGGTTATAGCCTGCGCGGCGGCATTCGCGCTGAACGTCGCGCTGTTTTCAATCAAGCTCTATGTCGGTCTGTGCGCGAACAGCATCAGTATATACTCGGACGCCGTGAATAATATGTTCGACAGCCTCTCGGGGCTTGCGGCGTTCGTCTGCTTCGCCGCCCTGCTCGGCTCGTCGAGCGAGGGCACGCACGCGATAATAAAAAAAGCCGAGCAGTTCTTTTCGTTCGTTATGTCGGCGATAATACTTCTCACGGGGCTCTATTTCGCATATAATTCGCTCGAGCGGCTGTTATATCCGACGCCTATATCATATCTGACGCGCTACCTCGTGATGCTGGCTGTCACGGTCGGAGTGAAGCTTGTCATGTTCTTCGCCTACCGCGGGGTCTTCCGAATCACCGGCTCGCCGATAATAAGGGTCATGGCGGCGGACAGCATCCTCGACTGCTTTATAACCCTCGCCACGGTCATGAGCCTCACCGTCTCGCAGCATGTCGAGTTCGCGGTCGATGCGGTGTTCGGGCTTGTTATCAGCGCGGTGCTGATGGCTTCGGCTGTGAAGCTTGCAAAAAAATCGGGCGCGGTGATGCTAGACTTTGTCGGGAGCAACAAGCGCGAGGAGATATCGGAGATATTCCACTCCCTCGGCGTTGCGGTCGATTACATCACCTACCGCCGCACGGGGACGGAGATTGAAGCGTTCGCAAAGCCGGTATTTCCGGAAAGCGCGGACAAAAACGAAATAACGCAACAGCTCGTCATCGCCTGCGGGGAAAAAGGCGTGACGCTGCACATATTAAAAATCTGAAAAGTCTTGAAAGGAGTCAAAATGAAAGAGAAAAAGAAGAAAGATCCGAAAAAGAAGAAAAGAGCGCTGATTATCACCGGCTCGATCCTCGGCGTTTTCGCGCTGTTCGTTATTACGGTCGTTATGATAACGATTATCGGCGACAAGGCGAACATCAAGCGCGCCGAGAGCTATGACAGGGTGGTTATCGAGAATCAGCTCGTCCCCGAAAAGGACGAGAACGGCTACTGGACCTTCACGACCGACCGCGACCTTAAAATTATGCAGCTGACCGACATACACCTCGGCGGCGGCTGGCTCTCGCTCAAGAAGGATTCGCAGGCGATAAACGCAGTCGCCACGATGATCCAGGCAGAGAAGCCCGACCTCGTTATTATAACGGGCGACATGGCGTTCCCCGTGTTCTTTAAATCGGGTACCTTCAACAACAAGCTGCCCGCCAAGGAAATCGCCGCGCTCATGGAGCGTCTCGGAGTCTACTGGACGGTCGCCTTCGGCAACCACGACACCGAGGCTTACAGCTTCTATTCCCGCGAGCAGATATCGGATTTCTACGGCAATTCCGGCTTCAAATACTGCCTGTTCCAAAAAGGTCCCGACGATGTTGACGGCTACGGCAACCAGGTCATCAACGTCAAGAACTCCAAGGGCATCCTTACCCAGTCGCTCTACATATTCGACAGCCACTCATACACCGACGGCGACTTTCTCGGCGTGATGTGGAAATATGACAATGTCCACGAGAATCAGGTTCAGTGGTACAAAGACAACGTAAAGCTCATGAACGAGCAGAACAACGAGCGCCTCAAGGAGCTGGGTCTGCCCGAGAATTCGGATGTCAAGTCCCTCGCGTTCTTCCACATTCCGCTGACCGAGCAGCGCGACGCCTGGTTTGAATACATGGAGAACGGCTTTAAGGACACGGAAAATGTCAAATATGTCTACGGCAAAGCCGGTGAGGGCAAAAAGATAATCTACTGCGGCATGGGCGACGACGATCTCTTTGAGACGATTCAGGAGCTCGGCTCGACCAAGGGGCTCTTCTTCGGTCACGACCACGACAACAACTTCTCCCTCTACTACAAGGGTATACGCATGACCTACGGCTACAGCATCGATTACCTCGCCTATTCGGGAATCAACAAGCGCGGCTCCCAGCGCGGCTGCACGATAATCACCGTCTCTCCCGACGGCACCTTTGACTGCAAGGCGGAGAACTACTATCAGGAGAAGTACCAAAGCCAGTACGAAAAGGAGCCGGTCACGATGCAGGAGATCACAGAGGCTTCGACTCATCTTTAATCCGCACGACGTGCTCATTCAGCTGTTGCGGTATCGGTGTACCGAACCGCAGATTTATTCCCTTTTAATCGTTACTTCAAATAAAGCAATATAGTTCTCAGTCTCGGCTCACACCGAAGCATCACCCAATATCAAAAACGACAACCTGCCCGAAGCTCTTTCAGGCAGGTTGTTTCTCTTATGCTTTTTTCAGTCGCCGAGGCTCTTGAGCGCATCTGCCAGACGGGTCAGGTCGTCTTTATCGAAGAAATCTATCTCCAGCACTCCGCTCTCCTTGCCGGGCTTCGTGCCGACCTTGACCTTTCTTCCGAGGAAGTCGGTCAGAGCCAATTCGACCTCGTCATAGTAGCTTGCGCGGCGGGCGGACGGCTTCTCCTCCTTGGGCTCTTTATTTCTTTTTTTGACTAATTTTTCAACGTCGCGGACGGTCAACCCTTTCTCTATAATCAAATCCGCCGTCTCGATAATATCCTGCTCATCTTTAAATCCGAGCAGGGCGCGTGCGTGACCGGGGGATAGCTTGCCGTCCGAGACGAGCGCAATGACGCTGTTCGGGAGCTTGAGAAGCCTCAGCGCGTTCGCTATCGCCGGACGGGACTTGCCGACGCGCTCCGCCGCCTCGTCCTGAGTCAGCGAAAGGGTGTCCATGAGTGCCTTTATGCCCTGCGCCTCTTCAATCGCATTGAGGTCCTCACGCTGGAGGTTTTCTATAAGTGCGAGAGCCATCGCCTCGTCGTCGCTGAGCTCTTTTATAACAACGGGAACTTCGGTCAATCCCGCCATGCGCGATGCGCGCCAGCGGCGTTCGCCCGCGACGAGCTGATAGCTGCCGTCGGGCATCGGGCGCACAATAAGCGGCTGAATGACACCGTGCTTTGCTATGCTGTCCGCAAGCTCGGCGAGTGCGTCCTCGTCAAAAATCTTTCTCGGCTGGTCGCGGTTTGGCTCGATTTCCATTATCTTGAGCTTGACCGCGCCGGTCGAGGTTATTTCTTCAATTGAATTGTCGGCAAACAGAGCGTCAAGACCTCTGCCGAGTCCGCCTTTTTTTGCTGCCATCTGTAATTCCCCTTTCGGCTCAGTTGCTTTTCTTTCCGTTCATTCTCAAAAACTCGTCCGCAAAGTCGTTATATGCGCTCGTTCCCCTTGAGCTTTTGTCATAGTACATGACCGGCTGACCGAAGCTCGGAGCCTCGGAGAGCCTGACATTTCGCGGAATGACCGCGGAATAGACCTTTCTGGGGAAGAAGCGTTTAACCTCGTCAACGACCTGCTGAGTGAGGTTGAGCCTGCCGTCGTACATCGTAAGCAGAACTCCCTCTATCTCGATCATCGGATTATAGAGACGCTTGACCTGCCTGACTGTGGACATGAGCTGCGACAGACCCTCGAGCGCGTAGTACTCGCACTGGATAGGCACCATGACTGTGTCCGATGCGCACAGGGCGTTGAGGGTTATAAGCCCGAGCGAGGGCGGGCAGTCAAAGAAGATAAAATCAAAATCCGCCTTGACGGGGGCGAGTGCGGTCTTGAGTCTGCTCTCGCGGCGATCCATATCCACAAGCTCCAGCTCCGCGCCGGCGAGAGCCATATTCGACGGCAGAACCCAGACATTCTCGTACTCGCTCTCGAGGATAACCTCCTTTGCGGGGACGGCGTTTATCATAATGTCATACGCCGACTGTTCAAGCGCACGCTTATTTATGCCGAGTCCGCTTGTCGCGTTGCCCTGCGGGTCAATGTCCGCAAGGAGAACCTTATACCCCTTGTCGCCGACTGCCGCCGCGAGGTTTACCGCCGAGGTCGTCTTGCCGACGCCGCCTTTCTGGTTGACTATTGCAATAACCTTTCCCAATCCGAAGTCTCCTTTGCCTTTTTCGGTCAAAAATACTGCAAAAATTATACCATAACGCTTTGAAAAGGTCAATCGGAATATCCGCGCCGATGTTTCACGTGAAACATTGAAACGACAAAGCGGCAGGCTTCTTATCGGAAGTCTGCCGCCCTGCCGTGATGTGGGGTGTGAAAGAGAAAGATATGGTAATGGGTGGTTGTCAAATTTATCGTCAGCCTGCGCTGCGGCAGGCGAACTCCTTCGGTATGCGCACCGTAATTTCAATGCTGTCCTGCGTCTCGGTGCGCAGGGATTCCGCCTTGATGCCCGCCTCGCGCATGGTATCGACGGCGTGGTTTATTGTATTTACAAAGATGCGGACATCCTTGAACAGCTTTATAACGCGTGGCTTGTGCGCGATCCCGTCCTCCAAAATCGCATTGACGAGCTTTTCGGTCTGCGACACATTGAGCGACCGCTTTATGACTGTATCCGTCGCGGCGTGCAGCTTGTCAGGATTTTCTATCCTCAGCAGAGCGCGGGCGTGGCGTTCGGTTAAATCTGCGGAAATCATCTTCTCGCGGATATCCTCGGGCAGGCGCAGAAGCCTGAGCTTATTTGATAATGTAGACGGAGCTTTGCCGAGCTTTTCGGATATCTGTGCCCTGTCGAGCCCGAACCTTTCACCGAGCGACTCTATTGCAAGAGCCTCCTCAAAGAAGTTGAGGTCGCGCCGCTGGAGATTCTCTATCACGGAATAGACCGCCGCCTGCGCACAGTCCGCATTTATAACAATGCACGGCACGCGGTCGAAGCCCGATTCCGTCGCTGCTCTGAGCCGCCGCTCCCCTGCTATCAGCTCATATTTTCCGTCCCCGTCCTCAGCTCGCACCGAGAGAGGCTGGAGAATACCGTTGCGGCGGATGCTCTCGCCGAGGGACGAAAGCTCATCGGGGTCGAAATATTTTCTCGGCTGATTCGGATTTGTCCTTATTCTGTCAACGGGAATGAGCAGAACCGCTCCGGCTTTTGAAACATCCATGGCACTTGTCCTTTCAGAGAGTAGAAGAACCGCCGTTCCTCTGTGATAAAAGCATATCACCGGGAAAGGCGGTTGTCCACTGTTTTCGGTCGGGCAGAAATGAGCCGTTCGGGAGTTTTTCTCCGTTATACGAGCGGCTTTTTTGAAATTTGTGCCGAAGGGCGCGGGTATTTTGTCGCAGTGTGCGATATCTTCTTTATGTTTATCAGCGTTCTCTCTCCGCCGTCCGGCAGTATGAGCGTCTCGACCCTTTGCGTCTCGCCGCCGAGCGTGGCAATAGCCTTGCCCGCGCAGTCGAGCTCCTCGGTGCCCTTTGCGCCCTTCATTGCACAAAAGAGTCCGCCGACCTTAACAAACGGCAAGCAGTATTCGCACAGCACATTCATCGCCGCGACAGCACGCGACACGGCAAAATCAAAGCTCTCGCGCAGCTCCCCCTGCCCCGCCTCTTCGGCACGCGCATGGACTATGTTCGCGGAAAGACCGAGTGCTTCAACGCTCTGCGAGACGAACGCCAGCTTTTTGCCCGTCGAGTCGAGCATGGTGAGCTTTATCTCCGAACGGGCTATCAGCAGAGGAAGCCCCGGAAATCCGCCGCCCGTGCCGACGTCTATGACTTTCGTCCCAGGCTGAAGCTCTATCATGCGCAGTGCCGTGAGACTGTCCGCAAAGTGCTTGACGGCAATCCCCTCCGGGTCGGTTATGGCAGTGAGATTGAGCACTTTGTTTTTTTCGACGAGCATCGACGCAAAAAGCTCAAATCTTTCAAGTGCCTGTGCATCGAGCTCAACGCCGATATCGGCGCAGATATTTTTGAGCCTGTCTTTATTTATCATGTTTCCTGTTCTCCCTCTCCAGATGAATCAGCAGCACCGAAATATCAGCGGGACTGACGCCGGATATTCTCGACGCCTGCCCGACATTCTCCGGACGAATCCTTGAAAGCTTCTCGACCGCCTCGAGCCGCAGTCCGCCGAGCGCGGCGTAATCTATGTCCTGCGGTATTTTTTTCACTTCGAGTCGGCGCATCTCATCAACCTGCGCCTGCTGACGCCTTATATATCCCTCATATTTGATGTCTATCTCGACCTGCTCGAAAACTTCCTTGGGATAGCTCGGGCGCGTCGGGTCAAACGGAGCGAGCAGCTTGTAATCCGCCTGCGGGCGGCGCAGAAGCTCGGAGAGTCTTATTCCGCCGTCAACAGGAGATGTTTCACGTGAAACAAGTATATCGTTCAGCTCCTTGCAGGCGTGGATGGTAGTATTCTCCACGCGGCGTTTCTCGTCTTCTATAAGTTCAAGCTTGCGGCAGAACGCGTCATAGCGATCCTGCGAGATGAGACCCAGCTCGTAGCCGATTGGTGTCAGGCGGCGGTCGGCGTTATCCTGTCTTAACAGGAGCCTGTATTCCGAGCGCGAGGTCATCATTCTGTACGGGTCGGAGCAGCCCTTTGTGACGAGGTCGTCTATGAGCGTTCCGATATACGAGCTTGCTCGGTCGAGCTCGAGCGCGTTCCTTTTCTGAACCTTGCGTGCGGCGTTGATCCCCGCAACGAGTCCCTGCGCGGCGGCTTCTTCGTATCCGCTTGAGCCGTTGAACTGCCCCGCTCCGAAGAGCCCGTCAAAATCGTTGAACTCCAGACTGCGCCTGAGCGCGAGCGGATCGATGCAGTCATATTCTATAGCATAGGCGGTGCGCATGACCTCGCAGTGCTCCAGTCCGGGGATAGTGTGCAGAAATTCGAGCTGCACATCCTCCGGTAGCGAGGAAGAAAGTCCTTGAAGGTACATCTCCTGAGTCTCTGCGCCGCAGGGTTCTATGAATATCTGATGCCGCTCCTTCTCGGAAAAGCGGACTATTTTATCCTCTATGCTCGGGCAATATCGCGGACCGACTCCGTCTATCTTGCCCGAATAGAGCGGCGAGCGGTGTAGATTCGAGAGTATGACCCGCTTCGTCTCCTCCCCCGTGTAGGTCACATAGCATTCGTGCGTGTTCTTCACTTCGTACCTGCCGGTGAACGAAAACGGCACTATATCCTCATCGCCGAGCTGCGGCTCAAGCTTTTCAAGTGCGATGCTTCTGCGGTTGACCCGTGCGGGCGTACCCGTCTTGAAGCGGCGCAGAGGGAGTCCGAGGGCTTTGAGCGACCTTGACAGCTCGGTAGCCGGAAACATTCCGTCGGGTCCGCTCTCGTATGAGACATCGCCGATATATACCCTGCCGCCGAGGAAAGTTCCGGTCGCGAGCACAACGCACTTCGCACGGTAAACGGCTTCAAGTCGGGTGACAAGCACCCACTCGCCGGAGTCATAATAAATGTCAACTATTTCAGCCTGGCGGAGCGTCAGATTTTCCTGCTCCTCAAGTGTTTTTTTCATATATGCGCTGTAGGCGCGTCTGTCGATCTGCGCACGCGGGCTGTGGACTGCCGGACCCTTGCCGAGATTGAGCATACGCATCTGCAAGGTGTTCGCGTCCGCCGCGAGACCCATCTCGCCGCCGAGCGCGTCTATCTCGCGCACCAGATGTCCCTTTGATGTTCCGCCTATCGACGGGTTGCACGGCATATTGCCTACCCAGTCGAGGTTGACGGTGAACACCTCCGTCCTGCATCCGAGCCGCGCCGAAGCAAGCCCCGCCTCGATCCCCGCGTGACCCGCGCCTATAACGGCAACATCTATTTTTCCCGCATCATATTTCATTAGGTCAGAACCCCTTTGTTCCTCAACAGTATATACACCTCAGACGAGCGCGGAATTTGCATCGGTAAGGTTTTTCTGCAAAAATATATTCGGCTCCGTCTGTATTTTTCCGATCCCCTGTCGGGAAGATAATCATTTGTAACTCTTGCGTGCCGCTTAGTAAGCAGGATTCAAATGCAACACTCGTCGCAATATATTATAATCACTTTCCGACGCAGAACTGCGAAAAAACTTCGTTGACTACGGCTTCGCCGGCGCGTTCGCCTGTCAGCTCAAGCAGCGCGTCAACGGCGCAATCGGCGCAGACGTTGACCGCGTCGAGCGTGACCCCGCTTTTGAGAGCGGAACGCGCTTCCTTTATGCTGTCGAGCGCACGCACGCAGCAGCTGCGCTGGCGTTCGCTCGTCAGCGCGGCGGCAGAGGGATCGAAATTTGACGTGCCGAGCAGCTCGGACAGAGCTTTTTCCAGCTCGCCGCCGCCCTGAGCAGTTTTTGCGGAAAGCTCGACATATGCGCCGAAGCGGCTCTTTATATAATCCGTGTCGCAGACAAAGCCGAGGTCGCTCTTGTTGACGACCGCAAGACTTCTCTTGCCGGAGCAGAAATCTATTATCTCCAAATCCTCGTCGGTCAGCTTCTCCGCGCCGTCAAAAACGGCAATGACCAGCTCCGCTCCGGACAGGCGCTTTTTTGCAAGCTCAACGCCGATGCTCTCTATCTCGTTGTCCGTGTCGCGTATACCGGCGGTATCCGCAAGGCGCAGAAGATTTTCACCGACCCTGACGGTCTGCTCGACGATATCGCGAGTCGTGCCGGGGATATCGGTGACTATTGAGCGCTCGCATCCGCTCAGGAAATTCATAAGCGTCGATTTCCCGACATTCGGTCTGCCGACTATAACGGTGTCCACTCCCTGAGTGACCGCTCTGCCGTTTTCAAATCCGCTGATAAGCGATTCAAGCTCGCTCTGCGCCGCCGAAAAAGTCTTTTCAAGCTCGTCCGCAGAGAGCTCTTCTATATCCTCGTCCGGATAATCGACCCATGCACTCAGATGTGCGCAGACATTTATTATACTGTGTGCGACCTCCTCTATTTTTCCGCTGAGTCTGCCCTCGAGGGTATTGAACGCGGCGCTCGCCGCCTGTTCGCCCTGCGCGGAGATGAGGGACATGACGCTCTCCGCCTTTGCGAGGTCTATGCGCCCGTTTAAGAATGCCCGTTTTGTGAACTCGCCCGGACCTGCGGGCTGAGCGCCCGCATTCAGCACTGCACGCAGAACCCGACGGACTATATACACTCCGCCGTGGCATGACAATTCGACCGTGTCCTCGCCGGTATAGCTTTTGGGTGCGCGGAAAACGAGAGCTATCGCCTCGTCTATCGGCTTGCCGTCGAGGCTGACTGTGCCGAAGTGCGCGGAGTATCCCGCCGCCTCGCTCAGCGGCTTTCCGGAGACCGCCGAAAAGACCCTGTCCGCAACGGCAATTGCATCGCCGCCGGAAATGCGGACTATGCCTATTCCGCCCGCCGCGTTGGGAGTCGCTATGGCGGCGACGGTTGAAGTCTGTTCCACGGAGTTCACCTCTTTCGTTTATGTTTAGATTTATTATAACGCAGAAAAGTCTGCGGGGTTATCGGAATTAAATTTTTGTGGACAATCGGCAATCAAATTAAATTGAGCGAGAAGCCGCCCTCTGCGTTCGCTGCCCACTATAATCAAGCTTTTACACTTCTCGCGTTTTGGCATTTTTGTGCAGCTCACGCGGCTCCGGTGCGTCGAGTCGCAGGGACGGGGCTTGCCCCCGTCCGCACAAAGCTGTTGAAACTTTGTATCGGACAGCCGCAAGGGCTGTCCCTACGGATTGCGAGTCAATAAAATTGTTCGGATTTCGCGGGTGGATGATATCTGCCTTACAAGAAAATAGGATGCGGTTGAGGCGTTGCCCTTTCCTATCGCCTATCGCCTACTGCCTATATCATCCCTCCGGCGTCCTTGGGCAAAACGAAAAAACGGCAGCGGTCTGGAAGCTCCATCCGCTGCCGCCGGACATTTTTTATTTGATGTTGACCTTGTGATTCATCAGCCAGCCCGTACCGAAGAACAGACCGATCGAGACCAAAAACTGGAAGATAACTCCCGTTATGCCGAACGAAAGATCCTTGGCGGACATCGCGTCGCCGAACGAGAACACCAGTCCGTCCGTTCCGGGGGAAACAATAATGGGAACATAGTTCGTCAGCAGGAAGTTGCAGACCTGAGCGATAATAAATATCGCAAAGAATACTACTATCGGACCTGCCGCGCCGAGCTTCTGCATAACGCGGGTGTTCGCGAAGGTTATCGAGAAGAACAGCTCGGAGATAAGGAACGCCAGCTGAACGAAAACCGCGAACACGAGCAAGACGAGAAATCCCTTTATCGCCTTCGCGCCGGGCATCGAGCGGAACATGCTGATAATTGTCTTTATCATATTGATGTTGTTCTCGCCGATGAGCGAGGTGATGTAGTCATATATCCAGATCATTATGCCGATGCTCACAGCATAGCTGACGATCATCCACAGAAATGCGACAATAGCCTTGGCTGCGAGCAGCTGCCCGCTCGTTACGGGGAGCGTGAAGCTCAGATATCCCTGCTGACCGTAGAGCGTTTTGTAAAAGTTTGCAATAACGCCGACAAAGGTTATTATAAGCGCTATCAGCGCGATGAGAAACAACGCAACGGTCGCGATGGCGCTGAGCCAGTTTATGTCTATTGCATAGGCAATGAGCATGATGCCTATTGTGACTGCGGCGGCAATGTAGATGTTCATCATCGTATGCGCACTCATTTTGATCTCGTTTTTAATCAATTTGCCAAGCATATTTGAACACCTCCTTGAAAACATCCTCAAGCGTCTTGCCGCTGCTGCATATGTCGTCAACGGACGAATTGAGCAGAACCTTGCCCTGACCTATCATCAGCGCGTGGTCGAATATGCTCTCGACATCGTGGATAAGATGGGTCGAGATGAGCATGGTCGAGTCCTTCGGGTGATTTTTCATGATTATTTCGAGTATGCCGTCACGCGCTGCGGGATCGACACCGCTGAGCGGCTCGTCGAAGATATAGAGCTTCGCGTTGCGGCACATGACGAGAATCAGCTGGAGCTTCTCCTGCATACCCTTTGACATCGACTTTATCTTCTGCTTGGGCTGGAGCCCGAAGGTGTCGAGCATTCTCATCGCCTTGTCGCGGTCGAAGTCCGGATAGAAATCCGCAATATAGCTTATCGCGTCAACGGCACGCATCCAGTCCGCAAGATACGACTTTTCGGGCAGATATGCTATCCCCGCCTTTGTAGAAGGACCGGGAGCTTTTCCGTCTATGAGCACCTCTCCGGAGTAGTCGTGAATGAGTCCGGTGAGTATTTTTATCAGCGACGATTTACCCGAGCCGTTCGGACCGAGCAGTGCTATGATCTGACCGGGCTGAAAGCTGAACGAGATGTCGTTGAGCACCCGATGGCTGCCATAGGACTTGCTCAGATGATTTACTGTGATTATGTCCTGCATTTTTTCCTCCCGTAAATTTTTGACATGGGAATTCCGTGTTGTGACCGACCGGTACAACACCGCTTGGAATGATTATAGCACAAAAAACGGCATAGTAAAAGTTTTTTATGTTTTTTTAAGGAACGGTAATAGTTTATTTAAATTTTCCTGCCGATATCCTGTTTTTTATCGCTCCTGCTGCGGCAAAGACGGCGAGGCTCACGGCGTTTGCCGCTACCACGCTCGCACCCGCCGGGGTGTTGAAGGCATAGGAGACAACAAGCCCCGCGAAGAAGCAGACGCACGACACCGCCGCAGATACGGCAGTAACCGCACGAAAGCTCTTGCACACGCGCATCGAGGTCAGTGCGGGGAAGATTATCAGGCTCGAGATCAGCAGTGCGCCCATTATCCTCATGCCGACGACCACAGTGACGGCGGTGAGCAGGGCTATCAGGGTGTTATAGAGTCCCGTCCTTGTGCCGGTCGCCGCGGCAAAGGTCTCGTCAAAGGTTACGGCAAAAATGCGGTTATAGAATATGACATACAGCACGAGCACCGCCGCGGATATCGCCGCGCAGGCGATTATATCATTTTTGCCCATGAGCAGAACCGAGCCGAACATATAGCCCGACACATCGGTGTTGAGTCCCGTCGTCAGAGACGCCGCAATTACGCCGACCGCTATAGCCGTGCTCGAAATGAGCGCTATGGCGGCGTCGCCCTTTATCTTCGCGCTGTCGTTTATCCGCATGAGCAGGAAAGCAGCCGCTACGACTACGGGCACGGCAATCTTCAGCGGCGCGACGTTGAGTGCCATCGCTATGCACGCCGCTCCGAAGCCGACATGGGAAAGCCCGTCTCCTATCATCGAATAGCGTTTTAATACGAGCGTCACCCCGAGCAGCGCGGAGCAGAGAGCCACGAGCAGACCCGCTATCAGGGCGCGGCGCATGAACGAATACGAAAGCATTTCGGCGATAAGCTCAAGCATCGCTTCTCCCCCTCCCCGCAAAACGCCGTCCGGCGTCGCTCTTTAAATATTCCTCGGTCGTGCCGAAAAACTCGACTCCGCGAGAGCCTAAATGCAGAATTTTGTTCGCGTTTTCAACGGCGCACTCTATATCGTGCGAGACCATGATAACGGCTATTCCCGAATCGCGGTTGAGCTTTCTTATCAGGCGATAGAAATCCGCCGTCACCACAGGGTCAAGACCGGTAACGGGCTCGTCGAGCAAAAGAAGCTCCTTGGCGGCGCAGAGCGCACGCGCAAGCAGAACCCTCTGCTGCTGACCGCCGGAGAGCTCGCGGTAGGATCTGTTCGCGATATTTGTTATCGAGAGCTTTTCCGTATTTTTGTTAGCAAGGCTGCGGTCGGTGCGGGAATAGAACGGACCTTTCGAGCCGTTGAGACAGCCGGAGAGCACGACCTCGCGCACCGTCGCCGGAAAATCGCGCTGAGCCTGAGTCTGCTGCGGCAGATAGCCTATGTCCGTGCGCCTGAGCCCGTCGGCGAACTCGACGCTTCCTCCTTTAATCGGGATAAGTCCCAATATGCCTTTTAAAAGAGTGCTCTTGCCCGAGCCGTTTTCGCCGACTATGCAGAGATAGTCGCCGCGCTCAAGCTCAAAGCTCACGCCGTTGACCGCTACAGTGTTGTCGTAGCTTATGACGGCATCGCGGCAGGCGAGCAATATATTTTCGTTCATGAGAGTGCCTCCCGGAGATTTCGTAGATTGTCGTTCATCAGTGAGAGATAGCCTGCTCCGGCTTCAAATTCGTCGCGGCTTACATTGTGGCAGGAGTGGAACAGCCTCATCGAGCAGCCCGTCTCATCGCAGATTATCTCCGCCGTGCGCGGCTCGGTCAGCTCTTCGTAGAAGATTATCGGGATACCTTTGTTTTTTACCGTGTCGATTATTTTAGCGACGGTGCGAGCTCCCGGCTCGGAGTTGTCCGCGCAGGCATCGAGTGCGCTGACGAAATTCAGCGAATACCGCTCGGTGAAGTTGCGGAAAGCAAAGCGTCCGGAGAACACGACTGTATCGCGCCTCCCGTTTTCGACCGCCTCCTTAAAGCCCGCGTCGAGCGACTGAAGCTTTGAGATATACTCTTCGCTGTTTGATTTATAGAACTCGGCGTTACCGCTGTCGAGCCGACAGAGCGCGTCGGTTATCACCCTCACCATGCCCCGGGCATAGACAGGGTCAGTCCAGATATGCGCGTCGACAAAGCCCTCTTCATATTCGTGCTCATGTTCATGCTCGTCCTCGTGACCGTGCTCATTCTCATGCTCATGCGCGGCAAGGCGCAGACCCATCTCTGAAGCGATATCGAGATACTCGCCCGCTCCCGTCGAGCTGTCAAAGAGCTTCGCCGACCAGGTCTCCATATTTTCGCCGACGCGGATCAACAAATCGGCACTGCCGACCGCTTTTATATCGGCGGGGGTCGGATCGTATGAGTGGCTCTCCATTCCGGGCGGGAGCAGCAAAGTCAAATCTACTCTGTCTCCGGCAATCTCGCGCACGAAATCATACGGCACGAACAGCGTGCATACCACGCGGAGCTTATCGCTCTGCGTTTCAGCCTTTCCCGATGAGCAGGCGGCAAGAGAAAATATAATCGCAGCGCAGAGTATGACCGCCGCCGTGCGCAAAAGCTTAGTTTTCATTTCTCTTCCTTTCG
Source organism: Faecalibacterium prausnitzii (assembly GCA_963612725.1). Lineage (GTDB taxonomy): Bacteria > Bacillota > Clostridia > Oscillospirales > Acutalibacteraceae > CAG-177. The sequence goes on from CAVDWM010000023.1 coordinate 17,081, forward strand.
GCGCACTCGGCGCAGACTCCGTAGAGCACGGTGTTCTCCTCGCTGAGGGCGAAGCCGTGGTGCTCGAAGATATGCTCCGCGACCTTGTCGAGAAAGCCGCATTCGACATGGAGCAGCTTTCCGCACTCGGAGCATTTGAGATGATAGTGGTTGCAGCAGTCCGCGCTGTCGCCGACATACTGATAGCACGCGCTCTCCCCGTCGTGGAGCACGAATTTGCGCACACTCCCCTCGCGCAGCATCTTTTCGAGATGGCGGTAGACCGTAGCCTTGCCGACCGGACAGCCGCGCTCGCCCAGAATATGCGATATATCCTCGGCGGTCAGATGCCTGCCGCCGCTGGTTTCAAGCAGGGAAAGGATCAGTTCGCCCTGCTTTGTGTTGTATCCCATCAAAAGCACCTCTTTCAGACGCGGCGGAAGCTACAAGCGCTCCGCCGAAATCGAAATTGAGAATCGATTTCAATTTTAACCCCGAAAGCGCGGTTTGTCAAGAGCGGCATTTCGCTTCGCTCAAAAATGTGCCGCAGGGGCGGAGATTATCCGACAGCGAAAGCTGCACAAATTTTAGACCGAGAACCTCGTAGGTACATCCCTTGCGGCAGTCCGTTATCGGCAAAGCCGCTACAAAGTTATAAAAGATTTAGACAGACAGAAGAAAGCCCCGTTTCTTGAACTTTTGCAAAGTTAATGCGGGGGATCCAGCCAATCTTGATAAGCAGGTTTCCAATAGCCGCGCCGCAGTGCTCAATAAGCCAACTGAGAGGAGCGAGGGAACGGCTTGCGAAGCAAGACGCACGAGCCCGTATTGTTTGAGCGAAGCGAGTTTACGGGCGAATGTGCCGAGCAGCTGATTGAGAGTCGTGAGTTTGGTGCTGCGGCGCGGCGTTGACGGGGTCTCGGGGCGTAGCCCACAGAAAGGTAAGCACACATCGGTTTTGCGCAGCAAAACTGCTTGCACTTAAAAGTATTGGATTTTTGATGACAGGCAAGAAAAAGGCGCGCAGGAATGCGCCCGCATTTCAAGTGTTTTTTTCGCAGCATGGCGCAAAAAGACTTACTTTTAAGCGATGCTTGCTTGCCTTTTTGTGGGCACAGTTTGCTTTTCTTTTGCAGGCGTTTTCTTTTTCAAACAAAAAGAAAATGCCGAAATGCGGGAAGTATATATCCTTTGATTCCGGTGCGTAGCGAAGGTAGAAGCCAATTATCAACAATTTACAATTGCTACGACCCTGTATCGGCTTCGCCGATAACGGACAGCCGCAAGGGCTGTCCCTACGATTAGGAGATGTTAGACGATAGATTGCAGATGATAGATGGGCGGCCTTGATTTTATGTAGCCGGTGCGAGGACGGCTGTAGGGGGCGGCGAGGAAATAGGCGTTAGAAAATGGGCTGCGGTTGGTTGCGTTGTCCCTGCCTACCGCCTACCGCCTACTGCCTTGAGCGTCGGCGAAATAACCCCTCAGTCACGGCTTCGCCGCGACAGCTCCCCTGCAGGGGAGCCGATGGGCGAGACTTGGTTTGTTCCGCTCTCGCGGCATCGGTGCGTAAAATCTATGCACCCCGCAAATACAATCACGCACGAATCTTTGCTATATCTCAAGAAAAAAAGCTTCCTCCCGGCGTATCTGCCGAAATGAAGCTGAATAAATATTTTATTCTTTATTTTCTGTGCCGTCTCTCTGCTTATATTTCGACGAGGGGATAAATGCGAACACGGCAATGACCGCGACGAACAGCGCCGACATTACTTTTATATATAGCTCCGAAAGCCCGATGTTCTGCGCCGTCTCCTGTCCGAGCGCGATATAGACCGCCGCATAGGCTATGAGCACAACGAAGAACGCCGTTATCAATCCGTTTCGCGCCCGTCTGCGCGAGCGTTCGCGGTCGGGGTCATATGGGAGCGCGAGCCACGCCGCAGTTATCATTATCGGCGAGAGACTGCCGGAAAGCACGGAGAGTATAATATACAGTGCCGTGTTTTTTTCGCTCCTGATGTTTTTGAGCATCAGGATGCCGCAGGACGCAAAGCCTGCCGCATTTATTATATCCCCCGCTATGCGCACTCCGCTCGTGAGCCCGTCAAAGTTCGGTATGCACACCGCCGCATCCGCCAATATAAATATTGCCATAACGCAGAGCAACGCGGGCATTATTTTTTCCGTCAGGAGGGTATCGGCGTTCCCGCGCTTTTTGATTCGCGACGATGCGGTTATCGCCGAAACGCCTATGAGTATCAACATGATCGCCAAACACAGCGATACTGCCTTTTCCGCCGTCGGGCTGCCGGCTAAAAACGGCGAAATGCCGTTTATCAGCGCACCTATAATAGAAACCGCGCCCGCGAGGATATAGAGAAGGATGTTTCGTCTGTTCATTTTTTCTTCGCCTTTTTCTTTTTATCCTTGGGCGTCGATACGGCGATGAGCGCAAGACCCATGTCGGTAACGAGAGTCAGACAGAGGAACAGCCAATCGGCCGCTGCGCGGAAGGTGTCGCTCGGCAGGGTGAGATTGGTTATTATGTATGCCGCAACAATAATTATTGCGCCGACGATAAGCTCGACAACGCCCGCCTTGCGGAGCTTTTTGCATTCACCGTCCGCTCTTTCGCGTGCGAACGCGCCTGAGACGAATATGGAAGCGGGATTTCCCGTCATCGCGGCAAACACGGCATATGCTGCTTTGTTTCTTCTGATAAATATCATGTTGTTTTTGAACATTATAACGGCTGCGGCAATGTGTCCCGCCGCGCCTATCAGTTCTGCTATGATTCTTACTGCGTCAAATGCGGTTTCAAAATGCACAGCAGTGTTTATAATATCCGCCGCGAGAATCACCGCGAAGCCGACGAAGCATATCGGCATAACAACGGTGCGGACTGCGGAATCCTTCGGATTCTTGTCGGACTGCGCCGCAAGTATGAATGAAGAAACCGCCGCCGCGAGCGTCAAAACCGCGCCCGCTATCATTGAAACCGTCGCGCCGACCGTCATCTTGGTCGGATAGAGCGCGAGCGCACCCGAGAAGAAAAGATAGAAAAGTCCTGAAATAATATAGAGCCCTTTTCTGTGTTTGTTCATTTTGTACCCTCCGTCAATTTATTCTCTCCCGACATTATCTGTCGGGTAAAAGCCTTTTACGCTCACTTCGCCGCCGGTTATTACTTCGCGCTCTTCGCTTTCAAAAACGACTTCGAGCCCGAAATTTTCGGCGACTCCGATTGCGCGTCCTCTTTTTATTTCTTCGCCGCGCTCGATGCTTATCTCCTCGCCGATAACGGCGCAGTTCTCGCGGTATTCTTTTAGATATTCCTCTCTTTTTTCGGGGAATCCCGCGGTTATCAAATCGAGCTCTTCGATAACGGCAGCGATTATCTGTGCCCTGCAAAAATCTCTTTTACACATTATTTTCAGAGACGAAGCAATATTGCGAAGCTCCGGCGGAAATCCGCCTTCTCTTTGATTCACGTTTATGCCGATCCCCATCACGGATCCCGCTGCGGTCATCTCGGTGAGTATGCCGCATATTTTCATCCTGCCGCAAACTATGTCATTGACCCATTTTATTTTGCTGCCCGCATGGCAGACTTTTTCTATCGCACGGCGCACCGCGACCGCACCCCACGCGGTTATCTCGCTTATCTCCTCCGGTGTCGCGTCGCCCGTGCCGAGCAGGAAAGAGAGATAAATCCCGACCCCCTTTTCCGATTCAAAACGCTTTCCGCGCCTGCCGCGACCTTTCGTCTGGCAGTCGGCGGTCACGCAGTCGCCCGGGCGGGCTTTTCCCTCGGCGCATAAATTTTTTAAGACATTATTGGTCGAATCCACCGTGTCAAAGAAGGAGATGTTATTTTTTCGCGCTTTTGTGAGATATTTTTCTATCTCCTCGGCGGAGAGAATATCAGCCTGCATGTTTCTTTCCGTCCTCCTCAAAATTTCTGCGCCAGTGGAACAGATACTGCTGCGCTATCCCGCGCACTCCGTCCGTGCACTCGGGCAGACCGTTCGGGTATAATTCGCCGACAACGCGGCGCACCCAAACATCTATCGGGAACGCATCGACGCGCCCGAAGCCGAACAGCAAGGTACACTCCGCGACCTTTGCGCCGACGCCCTTTATTTTCAAAAGACTTTCGCGAACTTCATCGTCCGAAGCAGTCTTGAGCGCGGACAGATTTACTTCACCGCCCACAACTTTTCGCGCTGCGTCGATTATATATTTATTGCGAAAGCCCGCTCTCAGCGGCGCAAGGTCGTCTAAGTCGAGAGAAGCCAATTTTTCGGCGGACGGGAACGAATATCCCCCTCCCGAAAGCTTTTCCCCGAAATTTTCGCAGAGCCTGCCGATTATACCCTTTATTCGCGGTATGTTGTTGTTCTGAGAGATAATAAACGAGCAGAGCGTCTCCCACTCGTCCTGCTTTAATATTCTTATCCCCGGATATTCCGAGCACGCGACTTTGAGATTTTCGTCCGCGCTCAGGCGTTCGCATATCGCCGTGTAGTCGCGGTCGAGGTCAAAATATTTTATCCATATATCATTAACTTCGTCGGGCGTCGTATTTTCAAAAAATAATTTATCGCCGTCCTGCTTTAATCTGAGCTCACGGTTCATCGCCACTCCGCTCCAGCTGCCGTCCGCGTTTTCGCTCCAGCGGAACGCCTGCCCGCAGTCGAGTATCAGCGGCAGGTTAAAGCAGTGAAGCCCGGTCACAACAGTTCCGCCGTCCGTCTGCAAAATTTTGTCACAGTCCAACTCAGATCCGCTCCTTTTGTGGTGTAAGCGAAAGATATTGAAATTCGAGAGTAAAGAAAATATAACAAATTGTATATCTTTTCGACTTCGTTTTATCTATCCACATCTGCTTATCAAGGTTTTTCAAGCGTTATTAAAGAAGTTATCAACATTTTCCACATAGTTTTCCACATATCACGCACGAAAGTGTAATTACAGTTCGTATAATCCGCTTTTCTCCTCCCGTCAGAATATTTCGCGCCGGAGAAGTCAAAAATAATCAACACATGATTTTCGGAGGGCAGGAAAAATGATAAAAGGTGTGAACCGTCAGGTCATAGAGATAACGCAGACAAAATGCGAATATTTTGAAAAAGTGCTGTTTTTCGTCAAGCCCGAATACGCCGCAACGAGCGAGGGCACGCTGCGCGAGCGGGCGAGTCTGATAGCCGACAGCGCGGGAATCCCTCCGGCAAGCAGGCTCAAAAAGAGAAAGCTTATTTCCGCACTGAAATTCGCCTGCGCCGCGCTCGCGGGAGCTGCGGTGACGGCTGTAATATCATTTCTGCTTTGAATAATAGCCGCAAAAGCCGTTCATCACGCAGGCGGGACAGTTCGGTCTGCGTGCGATGCATACCGCTCTGCCGTGGAGCACGCAGCGGTGGCAGAAATCGTTGCTTTTTTTGGGGTCGAGCAGGGCTTTCAGCTCTTTTTCGACCTTTGCGGGGTCTTTTGTGTCAACGAGCCCCAGCAAATTCGTTATTCTGATAAGATGCGTGTCAGCAACGACGGCGGGCTTGCCGTAGACATCGCCGACAATAAGATTAGCGGTCTTTCTGCCGACTCCCGGGAGCTTGACCAGCTCTTCGATAGTGTCCGGCACTTTGGAGTCATATTTTTCAATGAGCATTCGGCTCATCGAGACTATATCGTTCGCCTTTGCGCGGAAAAATCCGCAGGGATGAACTATCTCCTCAACCTCGGCAACATCGGCAAACGCGAGGCTTGCGAGCGTCGGGAAACGCTCGAAGAGCACGGGGGTCACTGAATTTACCCGCGCATCGGTGCACTGAGCCGAGAGTCTGACCGCTATCAGCAGACGGTAGGGCTCTGTTTCTTCAAGCGAACACAGAGCATCGGGATATTCTTTTTCGAGCGCCGCCACAGCGAGTGCAGCTTTTTGCTTTTTTGTCATGGCTTACCTCTTCGGGATTATCTCTATCCAATATCCGTCCGGGTCGGAGATAAAATATATCCCCATCCCCTCGTTTATATAGCAGACGCAGTCCATCTCCCGGTGCTTTTTGAGAGAGGCTTCGTAATCGTCCGCAGTCAGTGCGAGATGAAATTCACATTCGCCAAGGTCATATGCCTGCGGATGCTCCTTGAGGCAGGTTAATTCAAGAGAAAAAGTGCCGCTGCCGTCGCCCATAAAAACTATTGTAAAAGAGCCGTCTGCCGCCGTCTTGCGGCGAATTTCTTTGAGCCCGAGAGCTTCGTTGTAAAACTTTATGCTCTCGTCGAGATTTTTGACATTAAAATTAAAATGGTTGAATCTGTATTCCATATTGCACCTCAGTATTTATAAGTCAGCCCGAAAAGCTCCGTCTCGTTCTTTTTGTCGTTTTTGTGTATCTCCTTGCGCACGGTTATCATGCCGAGCGTGATATAGCCAAGCTTATGATAGAGCGCGAGCGCGGCCTTATTATCGGGCGAAGCTTCGAGACATATTGAAGTATATCCCCTGTGCGATTTTATCTTATCTTCGGCAAGCCCTATAACGCGAGTGGCGATTCCCTGCCCGCGTCTTATTTCGTCAACATAGATATCCTCGATCCATGCTGTATTGCCCGTGCGGTAATTTATATGAACAAAGCCTGCCGTGTCTTTCTCGTCAACTATCACAAACAGCTCGTCGTTTCCGTGAGTCCACTCCTTGAGAGTCTTTTTCGCCGCCTTTATCCTGCTCTCGTCGGGCTTGTCCGTGCCGAAATGCAGACCCGCGCTGAAGCCGAAATACAGCGCTATTCTTTCAACCGTCTCGTCCTTATATTTTCCGCCGAATTTCTTGAGCTTTGTCATAATAAGACTTCCCTTCCTGCAGATACTTTATTATAGCATACTTGCTTGCTTATGAAAAGCAGAAAACCTTGCTTATAAGCTAAATCGGCGGATTATTGTAAACATATGTAAAAATCTCTCTTTCCCCCGCCATAAGAGAATTTCTTTGCTGTTTAATTTTCAAGGTAACTCATATAACCCCGAAAAACAAAAAATTTTGCATACATAATATATTACATAACTCTTGTAATTGATTCAAATATATATTATAATACTTTAGTAACCTGATAAGCATCTCAAGCGAGGCTTTGTTTTGGTCATGTGGCGTGGCGGGTCCTGTGCGGCGGGGCGCCGTGAACCATGTCAGGCGGGGAACCGAGCAGCATTAAGCGGTCTGCACTGTGCGCCACAGTCCGCCTGCCCGCCGCATGACCAAGATAAAGGCTCGCTTTGTTTTAGCAAAAAAGTTTTTTAAAGGACGGTCTGTTATGTACCGCGTGCTCTACAGAAAATGGCGTCCGCAGACCTTTGAAGAGGTTTACGGTCAGCCCCATATAACCGCGACTCTCAAGAATGAGCTCGTCAGCGGCAGGGTAGCCCACGCCTATCTCTTCACCGGTTCGCGGGGAACGGGCAAGACCACCTGCGCCAAAATTCTTTCAAAGGCGGTCAACTGCCTCTCTCCGCATGACGGCGACCCCTGCAACGAGTGCGAGATATGCCGCGGCATTGACAACGGCTCGGTGCTCGATGTCATAGAAATAGACGCCGCCTCAAACAACGGCGTTGACAATATCCGCGATCTGCGCGACGAAGCGAACTTCACTCCCGTCAAGGCGAAATACAGAGTCTATATTATCGACGAGGTTCATATGCTCTCGACCGGCGCGTTCAACGCTCTTTTAAAAATTCTCGAAGAGCCGCCGGAGCATGTTATTTTTATTCTTGCGACTACCGAAGTCCACAAGCTCCCCGCGACTATACTTTCGCGCTGCCAGAGGTTCGATTTCAAGAGAATAACGCCCGAAGATATCTGCGCGAGACTTCAATATGTCGCAGAGCACGAGAACATAACTCTCGACGAGGACGCCGCCGCGCTGATTGCAAAGGTCGCCGACGGAGCACTGCGCGACGCGCTTTCCCTGCTTGACAGGTGCTGTGCCGTCGATGAACATATCACGAGCGAGGTAGTCACAAAGAGCGCGGGACTCGCAGGGCGCGATTATCTCATGCGCCTGTCGGAATGCATAATAAAAAAGGATTGCGCCGGGTCTCTCGAAATAATAAACGAGCTGCACATGAACTCCTGCGATATGGAGCGACTCTGCTCCGAGTTTATGTTCCATCTGCGCGATTTGATGATTGTCAAAACAGTCAAAAATGCGGACAGTATTTTGATAGCGACCGACGACGAGCTGATGTTTCTTAAAGCTCTCGCGGAAAAGCTGCCGCTCGAAGAGCTGCTGTATGATTTAAATATTATCGAAGACACTTTCTCGCAGATAAAGCGGTCGTCAAATAAGAGAATACCTCTCGAAATGGCGTTCGTTAAGCTCTGCTCGGAGTCGTTTGACTCGGAAAAAGACGCTCTGCTCAGAAGAATATCGGCACTTGAAGCAAAGCTTGCCTCCGGCGATTTCACAGCGGCAAATATTTCAACACCCGTTGAAAATAAGTCGAAAACTCCCGAACAAATTAAAACAACCGTTCCCGAGCCTCTAGAGCAGAGAAAAACGGAAGAAAAGAAAGCCGTTCCCTCTCCGAAAGCAGACGCTCCCGCCGAGCATCTCGCACCCGCGCCGTCACCCGAGGGCACGAACGGCGAGACGGTTCAGTTCTCCCGCTGGGCTGAGGTTATGGACGAGCTTCAGAAGCTCGACGCACCGCTACACGGAATCCTTAACGGCGCGAGCGGATACGAGCGAGACAGCTTTATTCTCATAAAAAGCGAAAATCCCGCGCTCTCGTCTTTTATCAAGCAGGACACTCACGCGGTGCTTTTGATGAAAGCAATTTTCACAGTCACCGGCAAACGGTATAAAATAGGTCTTTATAAGGCTCCCGAACAGCATAGCGGAAAGGACCCGCTCGAAGGGCTTATAAAAAAAATAAACGATTTCAAAAACAGTTAATGTAAGGAGAAATAATCATGAAGGCAAGAATCCCCGGCGCCCAGCAGGGCGGCAGTGCAAATATGATGAAGAAAATCCAGGAGATGCAGGATGAGATGGCTCGCATCCAGCAGGAGGTCGAAGAGACCGAGTTTACTGCGAGCGCAGGCGGCGGAGCTGTTGAAGTGACCGTCAACGGACGCCACGAGGCTGTTTCGATAAAAATGGCTCACGAGATAATCGACCCCGAAGAGCCGGAGATGCTTGAGGATTTGATAATCGCCGCCTTCAACGAGAGCGTGCGCAAGGCTAACGACGCTATGGAGCAGGGTATGGAGCGAGCCAAGGGCGGGCTTTCCATCCCCGGACTTTTCTGATATGGCGCATAACGGTGCCGCTCCGCTCGCAAGGCTGATAGAGCAGTTCGAGCGTCTGCCCGGAATAGGCAGAAAAAACGCACAGAGACTCGCCTATCATATTCTTTCGATGACGGACAGTCAGGCAAAAGAATTTGCCGACACGATAGTTGAAGCAAAAACCAAAATTCACCGCTGTCCGGTCTGCTGCGACTTAACGGACGCTGATCTCTGCCCGATATGCAAAAGCCCGTCGAGGGACAGGAGTATTATCTGCGTTGTCGAAGACCCTAAAGCGGTCATGGCTATCGAACGAACGCACGAATTCGGCGGAGTCTATCATGTTCTCCACGGGCTTATATCCCCGATGAACGGCGTGAGTCCCGACGACCTCTGCATAAAGGAGCTCGTCAACCGCTTGGGCGACGGCGAAGTAAAAGAGCTTATCATGGCGACCAATCCGACAGCCGAGGGCGATGTCACGGCTCTGTTTATCTCAAGGCTCGTAAAGCCGCTCGGAGTGAAGGTATCGCGTCTCGCCTACGGAATCCCCGTCGGCGCGGATCTTGAATATGCCGACAATTTCACCTTGACAAAGGCTATCGAGGGCAGAAAAGAGCTCTGATAAAAAGAAAAGTTTTCCACATTCTTTTAGTTTTCCACATGCCCTTTTCCACATTTTCCTCATCGCTGTTTTTCGGTATGTGGAAATGTAAGCTTTTTCCTCATCCGATGTGGAAAACTCAAAATCGCGGTTTCATTGTCAGTAAAGGGACGCAGGTACTTTTCCTCACTTTCAACACCCTCTACTACTACTACTAAATATAATATTTATTTATTCACAGACAGGGAGGATCTTTCATGAAATTTGTTTGCGGCACGGCGGAACTCTCCGAGGCTTGCCTTAATGTTCAGAGAGCAGTATCGACAAAAACCTCGATACCCGCAGTAGAAGGTATTCTCATAAAAGCGGTCAGCGGTCAGCTTGTCCTCACGGGCTATGACCTCGAGCTCGGCATAAATACCGCAATAAAGGCGACGGTCGAAGAGGAGGGCTCGATAATAATCAACGCCCGCATCCTCTGCGACATTCTGCGCAAGCTCCCCGGCGAGAGCGTGCGCTTTGAGTCCGACGCGAGGCTTCTTGCGAGCATCGTCAGCGGCAATGCGAAATATTCGCTTATCGGCATGAGCGCGGATGAATATCCCGAGCTCCCGTCGGTTTCGGGCGGATATCCCATTGTTATCAATCAGGGCGTTCTCAAGGATATGGTCAGGCAGACTATATTTGCGGTCGCCGTTAACGACAGCAAGATTGTCCACACGGGAGTCAAGTTTGAAATCAGCGGCAATATATTGAAACTCATTGCTATCGACGGCTTCAGACTTGCAGTCAGAAAAGAGAATATAGAATATTCCGGCGATGACATCTCGTTTATTGTTCCCGCAAAGACTCTTTCCGAGATAATGAAGCTTATGAATGAAGATGACGGAGCAATTTCTCTCGGAGTCGGCAAGAGACATATAGTATTTGAAATAGGCTCCTACAGCGTCGTTTCAAGACTTCTTGAGGGCGAATTTCTGAATTATGAGTCGGCAATCCCGCCCAAATGCACAACGAGAGTCAGAGTAAACACCCGCGACATGATAAATTCCATAGATCGCGCCTCGCTCATTATCAGCGAGAAATACAAGAGCCCCATCAAATGTGTTTTTGCCGATAATATAATAAGGCTTTCAAGCGTCACATCTCTCGGTACTGCGAGCGACAGCGTCTCGGCGGAGATAGACGGCGACGATGTTGAAATAGGCTTCAACAACAAATATCTGACCGACGCTCTGCGCGTTGCGGATACGGATGAAGTCAACTTCAAGCTCAACGGTCCCGTTTCGCCGATAATAATCCTTCCGCCCGAGGGCGACAGCTTCCTGTTCCTCGTGCTGCCCGTTAGAATAAAGACTGAGTAAGAAGGATAAAAATGGTTAAAAAGCTCAAAGTAAGAATAAAAGAAAAGCCGGTCACGGAGAAAAAGATAGACACCGAGTTTATCCGTCTCGACGCTTTTTTGAAGCTCTGCGACGCGGTTGTGACCGGCGGACACGCAAAGTTCGTTATTCAGGACGGAGAGGTTAAAGTCAACGGCGAGGTCTGCACCTCACGCGGCAAAAAGCTCCGTTCGGGGGACACTGCCGAGTTTGAACACAAAATATACAAGGTTATCTGATATGTATTGATATGTATGTAACACAGCACAAGGCAAAAGACTTCCGAAATCTTGAAAATGCGGTCATTTCGCCGGATAGGTCGATAAATATAATCTTCGGCGAAAACGGTCAGGGAAAGACGAATCTTATTGAGAGTATATGGCTCTTTACCGGCTGCCACAGCTTCAGGACGAGAAAAAATTCCCAGCTTATACGCGAGAACTGCGGGCGCAGTATGCTCGATATAAGCTTTTTTGCATTTGAGCGGGATCAGACGGCGCGGCTCGAGCTGACGGACAAAAAAAATGTGTGGATAAACGGCGTTCACAAGGACACTCCGCGCAGACTGATAGGCGAGTTTCCGGCGGTGCTGTTTTCTCCGGCAACGCTCTCCATAGTCCGGGACGGACCGGGCGAGCGCAGAAAATTTATAGACATAGCGATAAGTCTCGTTAAACCCAACTACGCCGGGATTCTTTCAAAATATATAAAAACGCTCTCCGAGCGCAACGCACTGCTGCGCCGAGCGGCGAGCGGGAACATAAGTCCGGACGATTTTTTTCCGTGGGACGCACAGTTGTCAGCCGTAGGCGCAAAAATACTCCGCTACCGCTTTGAATATCTCGATATGATAAAAAAACAGGCTGCGGAGAATTATTCCGGAATAACCGCCGGACGCGAAAAGCTGAAAATAAGATACGATACGTTTTGTAAGTTTTCCGATTTTGACGAGCAGGCGGCGGCGCAGCTTATGCTCAATGAGCTTGAAAAAAGCAGAGACACGGATATTCGCCGCCAATTTACGGGAACGGGTCCGCACAAGGATGATCTCGTATTTTTCATAAATAACAGAAACGCCCGCATCTACGGCTCACAGGGTCAGCAGAGATCCTGCGCTCTTTCATTAAAGCTCGCCGAAGCGGACATACTCGAAAAAATCACGGACGAAAGCCCGATAATCCTGCTCGACGATGTTATGAGCGAGCTTGACGACGGGCGTCAGGAATTGCTGCTCGAACGCCTCGGAGGAAGGCAGGTTTTTATCACCTGCTGCGATCCGTCCCAGCTGCTGCGGCTGCAGAAGGGTAAGGCGTTTGAAATGACGGACGGCAATATAAATGAAATATGAGGAGGGATGCCGATGTATCTTCATCTCGGTCAGGACAGAGTCGTGAGCATGGACGAGATAGTCGGGATATTTGACCTCGACACCTCGACCGTTTCAAAAGCCACGCGGGATTATCTCGCAAAGGCCGAAAAAGACGGCTGCGTCACGAATGTCTGCACCGATCTTCCGAAAGCTTTTATCGTCTGCATCGGCAGGGACGGAAAAAAACACGTTTACATTTCACAGATATCGTCGTCAACGCTGCTCAAACGCACGGAGTATGTTGACAGTCTTTCAAATATCTGAATGAGGGGATAATAAATGACAAAGAGGAACACCGGAATTAACCTCTTTAAGCTCTTTTCCATGTTTATGATAGCCTTACTCCATATTCTCGGAATGGGAGGAATAATTGAAGCTGCGACAGGGACAAACGGATATTATTCAATTTTTTTCCTACAGAATGCGGCGTTCTGTGCAGTCAATTGCTACGCACTCGCCAGCGGGTATCTTATGTTCGGCAAAAAAATAAAGGTGTCGAGGATAGCGGCGCTGTGGTTTGAGGTATTTTTCTACAGCGTTGTGCTTTCCGCTGTTATGATTGCAATTTACCGCGAGATTTTCGGCGCAAAGAATATAGTATATGCGCTCACACCGATAATTTCAAAGCAGTATTGGTATATGACCGCGTATTTTCTGATGTATCTGTTCATTCCAATGATGAATAAATTCGCCGAGGCGGCAGATAAGAGGAGCTTCACGGCGGTTCTTTTAATAATATTTGTTCTTGAAACAGGCTCTTTTATAATAGGAAAAGACGGATTAAAATTCTCTGAGGGCTACAGCCCGATATGGCTCATGGTGATGTTCCTTGTCGGCGCATATATGAAAAAATTCGGCGTCGGCGCGAAAATGAAAAGCAATGTCGCACTTTTGTATTATGTAATGTCCGTCGGTTGCAGCTTTGTGCTCAACATATTTTTTAAAGAGCCGATGAGAAATATATTCACGGACGGCACAGTGAATTATCTCAGCTACACTTCGCCTTTTGTTGTCTTGTCCGCAATTTTTCTTTTCATATTCTTCTCGAAGCTGAATTTCGGAAAGAAAACGGAGAAGCTCATGAATTATATAACACCCGCCGCGCTCGGAGTTTATTTGATTCATACTCATCCGCTCGTGTTTAACAAGCTGATAAGAAATATCGGTCTGCCGCTCGTCAATTACGGCACGGCGGCGATGATTTTCGGCTCGATTGCAATTGCGCTCGCTGTATTTATAATATGTATAGCAACAGACCTTCTGAGAATACGGCTTTTCAGGCTGATAAGAATAGACGCGCTGTGCAAAGCTCTTGATAATATTCTCAAAAGCAAAGGAAAAAAGACCGTTGAAAATGAAGAGCCGGAGATTGAAGCGGAGCCGGTTGAAGAGACAATAAATATATAAAAAAAAAGCCGGAAGATTTTTCTTTCTGCTTACAGCGCGTCGGTAACCCCGTTTTTTTGGTTTTGCAGAAATCAGAATCAATGCCTCCCTTGTGTAAAGGGAGGTGGTGCGAAGCACCGGAGGGATTGTTTTGAATAAGTCGCAAATTTTCAAAATTGCTGTTTTTTTGAACTTTCACGCAACAACCCCTCAGTCACGGCTTTGCCGTGACAGGGCAGATTGTCAAGCAAGTGCAACACTAATTAAAAAAAAGACTTCTGCGGGAGTTTTCCAACCGAGGCACTTTCTCGGACGATTGTTA
>CAVDWM010000024.1:0-30171 GCA_963612725.1 Faecalibacterium prausnitzii
ATATCATGCAGAGGTTTTTTGCCGCGCTCAAGGCGATAGGAGGTAGGCAGATAGGCGATAGGAAACGGGGAAAGGAACGCCCTGTAGCCGAAGCTTACTTCCTAATTCCTTCTAATTCCATACAACAAAAATCCGCCGTATCAAGTTGGTTTGATACAGCGGATAATTTTTTGTTTTTACACCCCGAACTGGCTGGCGTAGAGCTCGCGGTAGAAGCCGTTTTGAGCGAGCAGCTGTTCGTGCGTGCCCTGCTCGACTATCGTGCCGTCGTTCATGACGAGAATAACATCGGCGTCGCGTATGGTCGAGAGCCTGTGCGCGATAACGAAGCTCGTTCTGCCGTTCATCAGCTCGTTCATCGCCTTCTGGATGTGTACCTCGGTGCGCGTGTCAACGGAGCTTGTCGCTTCATCGAGGATAAGCACCGACGGGTTTGCGAGAATGGCGCGGGCTATCGTCAGAAGCTGGCGCTGACCCTGCGAGATATTCTCGCCGTTCTCCTCAAGCAGCGTCTCGTACCCGTCGGGCAGAGTGCTGATGAAGTGGTGGACTCGCGCCGCCTTTGCCGCGTCCATGACCTCCTCGCGGGAGCAGCCCTTGCGCCCGTAGGCGATGTTCTCCATTATCGTGCCCTCAAACAGCCAGGTGTCCTGGAGCACCATGCCGAAGACACTGCGCAGATTTTCGCGCGGCATCGAGCGGATGTCGTGCCCGTCAAGAAGGATCTCACCCCTGTTGACATCGTAGAAGCGCATGAGCAGGTTGACGAAGGTCGTCTTGCCTGCGCCCGTCGGTCCGACTATCGCAACGAGCTGACCCGGCTCGACCATCAGGTTCATGTTTTCAATAAGCGGAGAGTCGGGAATGTAGCTGAAGCTGACATTTCTGAATTCAACCTCGCCTTTCGGCTCTTCAATTCTGGTGTCGTAGCAGTCCGCGCACTCGTCGGGGGCGTCGAGCAGATTGAATACGCGCTCCGCGCTCGCAAGGGAGGATTGGAGGTTGTTAGCAATGTTGCCGATGCTGATGAGCGGCTGCATGAAGAGCTTTGAATAGGTGAAGAAGGTCGTTATGTCGCCGAGGGAGAAGGTGCCCCTTATGACATATACCCCGCCTATGACGCATATGAGGACATAGGCGATGTTGCTGACAAAATTCAGTATGGGACCTATTATGCCGGAGATAAACTGAGCCTTGTATCCCGCCTTTGCGAGGCTGACATTGATGTCGTCAAACTCGTCTATCGCCTGCTCCTCCCGGTCAAAGACCTTGATTAGAGTGTGCCCCGTGTACATCTCCTCAATGTGACCGTTTATGTTGCCCGTCTCGTCCCATTGGCGGCGAAAATACCGCTTTGAGTGCTTCGATATAAGCGATATCACGACGAGGCTCGGCGGGAGCACGGAGAGAGTGATAAGCGTTAACTGCCAGCTGACATAGAGCATCAGCGCGAGCATTCCGATAAAGCTCACCGCAGAGGTTATAATCTGAATCAGGTTATTTTGCAGGGTGTTGCTGATGTTGTCAATATCGTTCATCATCTTGCTGAGAATGTCGCCCTTCGAGTGCGAGTCGATATAGCTCAGCGGCAGATGCGTCAGTTTGTCGTTTACCCTGTCGCGCAGATCCCTCACGACGGACTGCGTAATACCCGCCATGATATAGTGCTGAACATAGCTGAGAACCGCGCTCAGGCCGTAGATACCGAGAATAGTCAGCAGTATTTTTTGTATTTCTGAAAAATCTATCTCGCCGCCGGAGAGCTTTATATCCGCCTGCTCCTTTATCGCGTCAACTATGTTGCCGAGAAACATCGGTCCGGTGACAGTCAGCACCGTGCCGATAACGCCCGCTATGAGCACGACGACCATGCCGGGGATAAACGGCTTTAAAAGCGGCATAAAGCGCGAGACGGTTTCCTTAAAGTTCTTCGGTTTTTCGCCGGGGCGGCGGCTTCCGCCGGAATAGTCCCTGTATTTTCTTCTTGATTGGAATGTGCGGTTTCTTTTCAAAGGCGATCTTCTGCTCATGCGAGTTCCTCCCTTGAAAGCTGGGATTGGGCAATTTCGCGGTAGACCGTGCAATTTTCGAGCAGCTCGCGGTGAGTGCCGATGCCCGCAACCTTTCCCTCGTCGAGCACGATTATGCGGCTCGCGTCGATTATCGTTCCGACGCGCTGGGCGACGATTATCTTCGTTATATCCGGCATTCTCTCGCGCAGCTCCTTGCGGAGTCGGGCGTCGGTCGAGAAATCGAGAGCCGAGAAGCTGTCGTCAAAAACATATATTTCCGCCTTTCTTATCAGCACCCGCGCTATCGCGAGGCGCTGGCGCTGACCGCCGGAAAGGTTTTTGCCGTTTTGCGAAAGCTCGCTGTCGAGCCCGTCCGGCATGGCTCTTACGAAGTCCGCCGCCTGTGCGATCTCAAGAGCCTCCCACATCTCCTCCTCGGTCGCGTCGGGCTTGCCCATGCGCAGGTTGTCGGCGACGGTGCCGCTGAATAAAAACGCGCTCTGCGGAATGAAGCCTATCTTCTCGTGGAGGGTGCGCATCGACATATTTTTTATGTCCACGCCGTCAATAAGTATCCTGCCGCCCGAGACATCGTAGAATCGGGGGATAAGATTGACGAGGGTCGATTTTCCGGAGCCGGTCGAGCCGATAATTGCCGTGGTCTCGCCGGGCATGGTTTTAAAGGATATGCGCGAAAGTATCGGCGAATCCGCGCCCGGATAGCTGAAGCTCACGCAGTCGAAAACAAGCTCGCTGCGGCGGCTCGGGTCGGGGGTTATCGGATGCGCCGTCTCCTTTATCATCGGAACGAGGTCGAGCACCTCGTTTATTCTTTTTGCCGATATTTCGGCCTTGGGGAGCATCACGAACAGCGACGCCGCCATGGAGACCGCATAGATTATCATTATCATATAGACCATGAACGCCTGGAGATCTCCCACGGTGTTCGCTATCTGCGAGCTGTCCGCAACGGCGTCGAGTGCGTCTATCTGATCCGCCGCCATTTTAAGAAGAACCGCGACTATGGCATAGCACAGAAGCGTTGCGAGCGGAATAAGAAACGCGAAAATGCGATTTATTTTGAGCATGAGTCCCGTCAGGTCGTAGTTTGCTTTTCTGAATTTCTCGTCCTCATATTCGGAGCGGTTGAAGGCGCGGATAACGCGGATTCCGCTGAGCTTTTCACGCAGGATAAGATTGAGCCTGTCCGTCTTTTTCTGCGCCTTGTCAAACATCGGCAGCACCTGCTTTGCGACAACGAGCGCAATGATTAAGATTATCGGTATGGCGATGAACATGACGGTCGAGAGCCGCTTGTTCAGCGTAAACGCCATGAACGCGCCGCCGACCAGAACAATAGGCGCGCTGATGATAATGCGGAGCATCATCAGGATCATGTCCTGAATCTGACGGATATCGTTAGTCGTTCTCGTTATCAGCGAGGGCGTGCCTATCTTGTCTATGTCGCATTGGCTCAGCGATTCGACCTTGACGAACAGCGCACGGCGAAGCGACAGCCCGAAGCAGGCGGAAACCCTTGAGGAATAGTAGCTGCCCGCGACCGCTGCGGCTATCGCGATAGCGGAGAGAACCGTCATAACGCCGCCGATGAGCTGAACCGTGCCCATGCGCCCGTCGTCAATGCCGGTGTTTATCATCAGAGCCATCATTGCGGGAAGGATCAGCTGCATAAGATTGTTGAACAGCGAGAAAAACAGCGCCGCCACGGTAGCTCCCATATACGGTTTAAGAAATTTAACTATCTTTGTCACGAACCGTAATCCCTCCGTCTGTCAAAAAAATGACATAACTGTAATTTATTTTATCATCGAAATGTGAACTGTTCAATAACTTTGGTAAACTTTGGGCGATAAAATGAATATATATTGCACGGACACAATAAAAAGGGGAGAAAATATGGAGTGGTATTCTATAAGCGCCGCAGACGCGGTCGGAAAGCTCGGCAGCAGCGTTGACAGGGGCTTAAGCTCGCGTGAAGCGGAGAAGCGGCTCGGGCAGGACGGCGAAAACATATTGCTCGGCAAGAAAAAGAAAAGCCTTGCTGCGGAGTTTTTCGAGCAGTTCAAGGACTTCACGGTGATAGTCCTGCTCATAGCGAGCGGGGTCTCCTTCGCGACCTCGTTTTTCGAGGAGCACGGCGACTTTGCAGACCCGATAATGATACTGATAATAGTTATCCTCAACGCCGCAGTCGGGGTCATTCAGCAGCGGCGTGCGGAGCATTCGCTCGAGGCGCTCAAGAGCATGTCCGCGCCGACGGCGACCGTCATAAGAGACGGAAAAGAAATAAAAATCCCTGCGTCAAAGGTAGTTCGCGGGGATATTATAGAGGTTCGGGCGGGCGATCTCGTCCCCGCCGATGCGCGGCTGATATCTTCACATTCGCTGTCGGCGCAGGAGAGTGCGCTGACGGGCGAATCCATGCCGTGCGAAAAGGACGCGCTTTCCCGTGTTGCGGACGGCAGTCCGCAGGCAGAGCTGAAAAATATGATATTCTCGTCCTCCGTCATAACCGCAGGTCACGCCAGAGCGGTGGTGACTCAGACAGGTATGGACACGGCGGTCGGGAGGATAGCGCATCTTCTGAACACCGAGGACGAACCGACAACGCCGCTGCAAATAAAGCTCGCGAAAATAGGAAAGGTTCTCGGCATCGGTGCGCTTTTGATATGTGCGCTGATATTCGTGCTCAGTATCATGCGCGGCATGGGCGTGCTCAGCGCGTTCATGCTGTCCGTCAGTCTCGCTGTCGCGGCTATCCCCGAGGGGCTGCCCGCAGTTGTAACCGTTGTGCTCTCGCTCGGGGTACAGAGGATGGCGAAAAGCAATGCGGTCATACGCCGCCTACCCGCAGTCGAGACGCTCGGCGCGGCGACATATATCTGCTCCGACAAGACGGGTACGCTGACACAGAACAAAATGACCGTCACCGCCGCCTGCTCGCCGTCGGGGGAAATTCAATTGACCGGCGAAGATGCGAAAGAGCTTTTTTCTCTCGCCGCGCTCTGCTGCGACGCAAAATATGAGGGCAAGGGCAAGGTGTCGGGCGAGCCGACTGAGGCGGCGATAGTCGCGGCGGCAGAGCGAACCGGCACCGACACGGTAAAGCTCAATCGCCGAAAGCCGCGAATTGACGAGATACCGTTTTCGTCAGAGAGAAAAATGATGTCCGTCGCGATAAGAGACGGGGACAAAATAATAACGGTCGCAAAGGGTGCGCCCGATGTGCTGATAAAACAGTGCTCCGACATAATATTAAACGGAACGAAAAGCCCCTTAACTTCAGCTCGGCGCGAAAAAATCCTGAGCCTCAACGCCTCCCTCGCCGAGCGGGCGTTGAGAGTTATCGCCGTCGCCGCAGGCGAGACAAACGGCGGAAAAATAAGCGAGACGGGGCTGACCTTCTGCGGGCTTATCGGCATGGAGGATCCGCCGCGTGAAGAGGCATATGAGGCGGTCAGAACCTGCCGCCGCGCAGGGATAACGCCGGTCATGATAACCGGCGACCACGCGGGCACTGCCTGCGCCACGGCGAAAAAGCTCGGCATAATATCGCGCTCCGGCGAGTGCCTGACCGGCACGCAGATAGACAAAATGGGCGAAAATGAATTCGCACGCGCCGTGCGCTCCTGCCGGGTATATGCGCGTGTGACGCCCGAGCACAAGGTGCGGATTGTCAAGGCTCTGCGTGCCCACGGCGAGGTTGTTGCAATGACGGGCGACGGGGTCAACGACGCGCCCGCTCTGAAGGCCGCAGATATCGGCTGCGCCATGGGCGAGGGCGGCACTCAGGTGGCGCAGAACGCCGCCGACATGATTCTGACCGACGACAATTTCGCGACAATAGTAAAAGCCGTCGCCCAGGGGCGCGGAATATATGACAACATCCGCCGCGCCATACACTATCTGCTCGGCTGCAACATCGGCGAAATACTCTGCGTCTTTGCCGCCACCCTCTTCGGTATGCCCGCGCCGCTCATACCGATACAGCTTCTGTGGATAAACCTTGTCACCGACTCCCTGCCCGCCCTCGCGCTCGGCGCGGAGCGGCTCGACAGCCGTATAATGCAGCGTCCCCCGCGAGACAGCGCAAAGAGCTTTTTTGCCGACCGCACGGGGCTTGACATAGCCCTTGAGGGAATGCTGATAGGCGCGCTGAGTCTGTTTGCGTTCGTTGCGGGCAATTCGCTTTTTGAAAATTCCTGCGTCGGGCTCGGGCGCACAATGGCGTTTGCAACGCAGAGCCTGTGCGAGATAGCCCATTCGTTCAATATGCGCTCGCGCCGCTCGGTTTTCAGTATAGGCATATTTTCAAACAGAAAGCTCACTGTCTGCGCGACGCTCTGCACCGTGCTCCAGCTTATTGTTATGACCGTCCCGCCGCTGAGAGCACTGTTCGATGTGTCGGTGCTCAATATATATGAGTGGCTGACCGTCGCAGCACTCGCCCTTGCGCCTATAGCGTTCTCGGAGTTCGGCAAAGCGGTTGGAGGGAAGAGGGAGGAATGATTTGCAGAATCCCCACACCCCACCAACAAACAAAGGCATCCGTTATGAGCGGATACCTTGATGTTTTATAAAACTGTCTTTTCTACTGAAGTG
Source organism: Faecalibacterium prausnitzii (assembly GCA_963612725.1). Classification (GTDB taxonomy): domain Bacteria; phylum Bacillota; class Clostridia; order Oscillospirales; family Acutalibacteraceae; genus CAG-177. Next base: position 6,636 of record CAVDWM010000024.1, read on the forward strand.
CCTGAGATATATTTCTCTTTTATCTTCATCAGCTCTGCCATATGCGCCGTTTGAAGATGCGCCTCCTGCTGCTTTGCCGAAGCCCATTTTTCAATGAGCAGCACCGTGTCGGGGCTTTCTGCCGAGAAGTAGTAGTCGTAGCCCTCGCAGCCGTCCTCGGCGCGGACGGTGTTGAGAATTCCGGAGTCGGTCACTTCTTTGACGAATTTTTCGCCGCCGCCGGGCTTTGCCGTGTATTTCACTAAAAACAAAATCATAAGAAACCTCCCTTTATCGGCACTGAGCCGCAATGCATTCGCTCAGGTGCGCCAATTTTTCCATGTCGAGGCTCTCCGCCCTGACGCTCATGGGCAGCCCCGCCGCTTCAATCGCCGCGTTTATCTTTTCCTTCGGAATGCCCAGCCCCGCGCTCAGCGAGTTTGACGCGGTCTTTCTGCGCTGACCGAACGCCGCCTTGACTACGCGGAAGAAGAACCCTTCGTCCGATATTTCGACGGGCGGGTCGGGTCTTATATCAAGCCTTATAACGCTGCTGTCCACCTTCGGCGCGGGCATGAACGAGCCCGCCGAGACATCGAAGAGCTTCTTCGCGTCGGCATAGTAGTTGACCGCCACCGTGACCGCTCCCGCGTCCCTGCTCCCGACCGGAGCGCAGAGTCTCGCCGCCGCCTCCTTCTGCACCATGACCGTCACCGCGTCTATAGGGATTCGGCTTTCGAGCAGGTACATGATAACCGGCGATGTGATATAATACGGCAGATTCGCGCAGACGACAACGCGCATCCCGTTAAATCGGCTTGCGATAAGCTCGTGCAGATCGGTCTTGAGCACATCTGCGTTGAGCACCTCGACATTGTCGAAATCCTCAAGCGTCTCCGCGAGCACGGGGATAAGGCGCGTGTCAAGCTCGAGCGAGACGACCTTTTTCGCCCTCTTTGCAAGCTCCGCAGTCAGCACGCCGATTCCCGCGCCTATTTCGATAACACCGGTATTTTCGTCCGCACCGCACGCCTCGGCCATGCGCGGGCAGACGGTCGGATTTATCAGAAAATTCTGACCGAGCGACTTCGAAAAGGTGAAGCCGTGAGCCGAAAGTATTTCTTTTATGACATTGATGTTTGAAAGCTCCTGCATATTATCTCCCCGTTATTCGGCAAGCGAGCAGATACGCACGCCGAAAAGTCCCGTCTCGACCTTGACCTCGACCGTGTTGCCGACCTCGACCTTGCCGCAGCGAGCCTTGGGCAGGTCGATCCACGCATCGACTCCCGCGCCCCTCCTTGGGGTCACGCGGATTCTGTGCGGACCGTCGTAAAACGCGGTTCTGATATCGTCGTCCGTCTCTATGACAACCGCGTTGACATTATGTACGCCTCGGGTGAAGGTGTTGTTGAGCGTCATGGCGCAGCCCATTACAGAAAGCGCGGCGAGCAGAACAAACAGTGCCTGCTTCACCCCGCCGACGGAAAAGCCCGCAAACTTCTTTTTACATATAATATAGGCGGCTATGGTCAGCACGACGGAGACAATAACACTCACGCAGAGCATCGGACCGAACGAATCGACGGCGTTGTTTATCTCCGTCTCGAAAATCATGAGCGCTACGGGCACCATTGGTGCGCACCACAGGCTCTCCGTGCGTCCCCGGCACATATCGAAGGTCAGAAAGCCTATGCTCGCCGCAGAATAGGCGACCGCTGCTGCTGCGACGAATTTCAAGCTGTGAAAGAAAACGAACAGCGCAAATACCGCGATATTGGCGCACAGCCAAACTATATTTTTCTTTTTCATTAAAAGCCCCCTCGTTGACGGCAAGGCGTATTTTACTGATTCGCGCCCTTGCCGCTCAAATATTCTATATCCATCGCAAGAATACGGACATTATTGCAGTGCCTCATTTCCTCGTCGCGCTTTTCGGCTGTTACCGACGGGGTGAGCGACTGCATCATCAGGCGCAGAGCGTGTTCTCGAAGAGTGCCGTCTGTCTCCTCGAATATTTTTCCGAAAGCGATAACGCTCCGATATTTTGTGGTGAAGCGGTCTTCGATAACTCCGCCGTTTTCGACGACGCAGAAGGAGCATTTGTTATCCCGCGCTGCGGCGTCGATTTTATGACCCTCGGCGGCGCAATGGAAATATATCCTCTCGCCGTCATAGACATAGTTGAGCGGCACGGCATAGGGGTAGCCGCCGTCGCCCGCGAGGGCGAGCACACCGTAAGAACCGTTTTCGAGTATTTCCTTTGCCTGCCGCTCGGACAGCTCGCGCTCAGCGCGCCTCATTTTTCTGAACATAGCATATCTCCGTGTGGTTTGGTTAAGAGTATTTTATGAATTGTCCCGTCGAGAGACAGGATGGGTAATAAAAGAGCGGGAGAAACAAAGCAGCAATTTGTAATTGTAAATATCTGCGATAGGCAAACAGCTAATATTGCAAATTAGCATAATTCTGTAGGGGCGGATATCATCCGTCCGCGAAATCCGTACAATCCTATTGCCGCGTATTTTGTCGGGGTCGGCGACCCCGACGACCCTTTGACGCGCGAGCGTCACGATATGAATTTGTGGGATTTGCACCCTGCCTTCACGTCCTACTATAGTCAAACTTTTTATATTTTCCGCGTTTCGGCATTTTCTTTTTATTTGAAAAAGAAAACGCCTGCAAAAGAAAAGCAAACTCAGGGCTGCGCCCCGAGACCCCGCGAACGCCGCGCCGCAGTACTTAGCTCGAGACTCTCAATAAGTTGCTCGGCACATTCGCGCGCAAACGCGCTGGAGCTTGAACGAGTGCGCGCTCGTGCGTCTTGCTTCGCAAGCCGTTCCCTCGCCTGTCTCAATTAGATATCAAACACTGCGGCGTGGCTATTGAGAACCTGATAGTTAAAGCGGCAAAGTGCGATGCTATATTTACCGCAAACAGTTGATTTTGACTCTGCTATAAACGCTATTCTGTTGAACTCGCACCCTCACAGCAATCTCGTGTCGTTGATAATCAGCTCGAAACTGCAATCGAGTCTGGCGGCGGATTTTTTGCAAAGCACCATGCGCTCGAGGAAAATCTCGAAGTATTCCATCACCGGACAGATGTCCGTGTCGATCTTCAGGCGCAGGATTATTACTCTGTCCTCGCCGTCAACCTCAAGCCCCGAGTCCACGACCGCGTAATTTACCCTGTCATGAATGTCCGTGCTGACCGTCTTGCTGTTTCTGACGCGGCTTCTGCGCACGTCGCTCTTGTCCGCGAGGATGAGTGCCGCAGCGATCGGGCTGACGGGCGCCGCCGTCTTTTCGTCGTGGTGTCCTATCGCACCGACTATCAGCGCAATATCCTTAGGACTTACATCGAGACTGCGCAGAATATCGAACGCGAGGATGCCGCCGCTCTGCGCGTGGTCGCATCGGTTTATCATATTGCCGATGTCGTGCATGTATCCGGCGACTGCCGCGAGCTCGCATTCGTGGTCGCTGTAGTTGAGTATTTCCAGTATTTCACGCGACATTTTGGAGACCGTGCCCGCATGGGCGAGCCCGTGCTCGGTAAAGCCCAGCTCGCCGAGAACGCGGTTGCCGGCGAGGATATAGGTTTTCAGCTCTTCGTTTTCGTGAATTTTATCATAAAGTTCCGTTTTTATCACCCTTTTTTACGACTTTTACTCTTTTCTTTTTCCCTCTTTATGAGTATAATATAAACAATATAAGCATCGGAGGTAATTTCAATGTCCACTGTATTGGTAACCGGCGGCGCGGGCTTCATCGGCTCGCACACGAGCGTAGAGCTGCTCAACGCAGGATACGATATCATTATACTCGATAATTTTGTCAACAGCAAGCCCGAAAGCCTTAAAAGAATAAAAGAACTTACGGGCAAGGACTTCAAATTCTATCAGGCGGATATCCGCGACGAAGAGGCGATGACAAAAGTTTTCGCCGAGAACAGTATCGACGCGGTTATTCATTTTGCGGGACTCAAGAGCGTTCCGCAGAGCATCAAGGAGCCGCTCAACTACTATGACAACAACATAGCGGGCACGGTCTGCCTGTGCCGCGTGATGGATAAGGCGGGCTGCAGGAAGCTCGTGTTCAGCTCGTCCGCCACTGTTTACGGCAGCAAGAACCCCTCCCCTCTCAAGGAGGATATGCCGACGGGCGGCACGACGAACCCATACGGCACGACGAAATATTTCATTGAGCAGATACTTCAGGATCTGTGCGTCTCGGACAGCGAGTGGGGCGTTACGATTCTCCGCTACTTCAATCCCATCGGCGCGCATAGGAGCGGGCGCATCGGCGAGGATCCCAACGGAATCCCCGGCAACCTCATGCCCTATATAACCCAGGTCGCCATCGGCAAGCTCGAGTGCCTCAACGTCTGCGGCAACGATTATCCGACTCCGGACGGAACGGGCGTGCGCGACTATATCCATGTTGTCGATCTGGCACTCGGTCACATTAAAGCCCTCGACAGACTGCTCAAGGTCAAGGGCTGCGAGGTCTATAACCTCGGCACCGGCAAGGGCTACAGCGTGCTCGATGTTGTAAAGGCCTTTGAAAAGGCTTCGGGCATCAAAATCAACTACAGAATAGCTCCCCGCCGTGCGGGTGATGTCGCCTGCTGCTATGCGGACGCGACAAAGGCAAAGGAAATGCTCGGCTGGCAGGCGCAGTACGGTATCGACGATATGTGCGCCGACTCGTGGCGCTGGCAGTCGCAGAACCCCAACGGTCTGGAATAAGCTGTTCGGAAAGGAACCGGTTTGACGGAGCTTTTTGAAAATATACAAAAGCCCGAGACCGCCGTGCTTGTCGGCGTGGATCTGGGCGAATATGACTGCGAGGCGTCGCTCGACGAGCTTGAGGAGCTGGCGAGAACCGCCGGAGCCGAGGTCGAAGCGCGTGTGACTCAACGGCGCGAGACTCCCGATTCCGCGACCTTCATCGGCTCGGGCAGGCTCGGGGAGATAAAGACCTTCTGCGCCGACAACGACATTGATCTGCTCATCTTCGACAGCGAGCTGACCCCCTCACAGCAGAGAAATATTGAAGACATAACCGATGTGCGCGTCATTGACCGCACACAGCTGATACTCGATATCTTCGCCGCACGCGCAAGAAGCGGCGAGGGCAAATTGCAGGTAGAATTGGCGCAGCTGAAATATCTGCTCCCGCGCCTCGGCGGCAAGGGCACGGGCATGTCGCGCCTCGGCGGAGGAATCGGCACACGCGGACCGGGCGAAACAAAGCTCGAATCCGACCGCCGCCACATCCGCCGCAGGATAAAGAATCTTGAGGACGGGCTTGATGCGCTTTCGCGCCGCAGACAACTTGCGCGTGAACGCCGCGAAAAGGACGAAGTCGAAACCGTCGCCATAGTCGGCTACACGAACGCCGGAAAATCAACGCTGATGAACGCGCTGACCCAGGCGGGCGTGCTCGCGGAGGATAAGCTCTTCGCGACGCTCGACCCCACCTCCCGTGCGCTGACTCTGCCGGACGGCAGAAGAGTTATGCTTATAGACACTGTAGGATTTATTCGCCGTCTGCCGCACGGGCTTGTCGAGGCGTTCAAATCGACCCTCGAAGAAGCGGCGAGTGCGACGCTGATACTCAATGTCTGCGACGCTTCGTCGCCGGACTGCGCCGAGCACCTTGAGGTCACGAACAGGCTTCTCGAAGAACTCGGATGCAAGGGCAAGCCGATAATCGCCGTGTTCAACAAGTGTGACGCCGCGCCGGATCTGTCGTGGCTCTCGGCGGGACTGCACAGCGTCAAGATATCCGCGCTCACGGGCGAGGGGCTGGACGGACTTTTAAACGAGATGGTCAGGGCACTGCCGCCGACGCGCAAAAAGGTCTCTCTCCTGCTGCCGTATTCCATGGGGTCGGACGCCGCGCTCCTGCGCGAAAAGGGTGCGCTCGACCGCGAGGAATACCGTCCGGACGGACTGCTGATGACCGTCACCGCAGACGCAAAGCTCCTTGAAAGATACAAGGAATATATTATATAGTTTTTCGGGGACTGCCGCATTCGGCGCAGCCAAAAAACACAAAGGTCATAATTTGCGGCTGACAACGCGGATTATGCCAAGGAAACAGAAAACGGGAATGCGGATATCCGCCAATCCCACGGATATAATTCTTTTCTCCGAACAATCAAAAAATCCGCCGCATTGATTTGATGCGGCGGATTTTGCTTATTTCATTTCACCGTATATTTCTCTCGCTCGCGCCGTCAGGGCTTCCTGCGTGTTGTCTGTCACCCCGTCTATCACCTCGTCGAGCAGCTGAGCGAGCACCGCGCCGAGCTTTTTGCCCTGCGGGATACCGATATCCATGAGCGTGCGACCGTTTATCTGAAGCTCGCTCAGCGACAGACACGGCTTTTGCGCCGCCAAAGCTTTTGCCGTGTCTTCTGCGGCGGATATCTTATCGAGACGGCAGCGGTATTCGGGCGACTGCGCGAGCACATCGGCACGCATGACCTTGAGCAGCTTTATAACGCCGTCAAGACCGAATTTTGAGAGATAACGAGGCATTTTTTCCGTGTTTTCATACAGCTCCCAGCGGTCGTGATTGCTGACAAGAAATAAAACCTCATCCCTGAACCTGTTCGACACCTTGAGCCGTGCGAGAATCTGCGCCGAAATCTCCGCGCTGATCCGCTGATGCCCGTAAAAATGAGCGACGCCGCTCTCGTCGAATTTTTTGACGGCGGGCTTGCCGCAGTCGTGCAGGAGCATTGAAAAGCGCAGCACAGGCTCGGGGTCGATGCTCTCGACGGAAACCAGCGTGTGCTCGTATATGTCATAGCAGTGGTGCGAATTGTCGTGGCTGTTTTTGTACATAGGCTGAAGCTCCGGCAGAATTTCAAACAGCACCGGAGCAAAATCCGTTAGTATTCGCTTTGCGCCCTTTCCGCAGATGAGCTTTAGCAGCTCCTTTGCTATGCGCTCCTCGGAGATATTGCCGAGCAGAGCGCGGTTTTTCAAAAGACTCTGCGCGGTTTTTTCTTCAATTTCAAAATCGAGCGCGGACGCAAAGCGCAGGGCGCGCAGAATACGCAGGGCGTCCTCGTTAAAACGCCTGTCCGGGTCGCCGACGCAGCGGATTATTTTGTTCTTGAGGTCATTTTGTCCGCCGAAAAGATCGACCGTACCGGTCATTTTGCTGTAAGCCATGGCGTTGACCGTAAAATCCCGCCTGCCGAGATCTTCGCCGAGGTCGGAGGTGAATGTCACGCTTTTCGGGTGTCTGTTGTCCTCATATTCCCCGTCGAGGCGAAAGGCCGTTATTTCAAGCGGCTCGCCGTCGATAACGACAGTCACCGTGCCGTGCTTTATGCCCGTGTCAATGCAGTGGAAGTCTGCAAACACGGCTTTCATATTCTCGGGATTCGCCGAGGTAGTTATGTCCCAGTCGTTCGGAGTCTTGCCGAGCAGGCTGTCGCGCACGCATCCGCCGACGGCATATGCCTCGAAACCCGCCGACCGGAGCAGGCTTATTGCAGTATCGACATTTTTCGGCATCTTCATCGTCAAGCGGTTCAACTCCTTTACAACAAGGATATTTTATCATATAATTGTCATCGGATACAAGAGAAAAAGGAGCGGGAGCATGAATATACAGATTTTCGGAAAATCAAAATGCTTCGACACGAAAAAAGCGGAGCGCTGGTTCAAGGAGCGCAGGATAAAATATCAGCTCATCGATGTCGCAAAATACGGCATGAGCCGCGGGGAATACGCCTCGGTCAAAAAAGCCGTCGGCGGCATGGATAAATTATTTGACGAGAAGAGCAAGGCATACGAGCAGCAGTTTATCAAATATCTCGCGCACGACGAGGACAAAGAAGAAAAGCTCCTCGAGCACCCCGAATTATTCAAGACCCCGATAGTCCGAAACGGCAGGCAGGCAACGGTCGGCTACTGTCCGGAGATATGGCAAAATTGGGAGTGAGCTTCGCTGCGCTCAAGGCGGTAGGAGATAGAAGATGATAGACTGTAGACGAGAGATGGGCAAGATTATATGTTGATGATAGGCACGAAGCATATGACCTCCCATCTATCATCTGCAATCTGTCGTCTAACATCTCCTAATCGTCGAGTCGCCGCACCATACAAATCAAGGCGGTAGGCGGCATGAAATGAATCTGCAAAAAGGAAATCTTTTAATTTATCAACCTTTACACTTACAATTTTCTCGAAAGGAGACCCGATATGCAAAACAAAATCTGGCTCTGCGGCGACACGCATATGCACTCCTCCGTCAGCGACGGAAAATATACGCCCGCCGAGCTCATATCAAAATGCAAGGACAAGGGTCTCGACTGGATAATAATCACCGACCACAACAAAAACGCGGTCGGCGAAAGCAGTTATTATTCGGATAATTTGCTCGTTATTCCGGGGGTCGAATACACCGGACGAAACGGGCATATGAACATCTGGGGCAGCGGGCTGCCCGAATTCGACGGCACGCGCCCCGAGCAATACGAGCAGTATCTTTTGCTGTCCGCGCTCGCTCATTCAAACGGTTGCACGGTATCAGTAAATCACCCGTTTTGCAGCCGCTTCGGCTGGAGGATGTCGCTTGAAGATTTTCCGGCGGACTGCGTTGAAGTGTGGAATATGTTCATGCATCAGAGCAATATGACCTGTGTCGGCTGGTGGGAGAGACAAATACTCGGCGGCAGGAGAATCTCGGCGGTCGGCGGCAGCGACTATCACCGCGACTACGGCACATCGGATATGCTCGCTTCACCGACAACATTCGTCCTTGCCGAATCGAACAGCGAAAAAGATATTTTATCAGCCCTGCGCCGCGGCAACTCGTTTATCACGGACTCGCCAGACGCGTCGAGGCTAATTTTATCATACAAAGACTGCGTTCAGGGCGACGAAGTTAATTTTGTCCCGGGGATGAAAGTTCATCTGCGTGCCGAAAGGCTCAAAAAGAATATGACCCTGCGCGTGTTCAACAACGAAAAAATCATATATGAACGCAAAACAGGTGACGAATCGGAGCTGGACGCGGATATCCCCGTGGGCGAAAAGGGTTTCGTCCGAGCGCAGATAACATACAGCCTGCACGGACTCCGAAAAGCATTTTTTGATATAAAAATGTCTCTCTGGCGACCGAAAGAGAAAAGCCTGCCGTATGAGACCGCCGTGTGGTGTCTAACTAACCCGATGTGGTTAGTGTAACTTTTTAATTGACCGTGCGGAGCCGTTCCGGTAAACCGACGGCGAATATCCGTGCTTCTGCTTTGTCAACAGACTTCCCTGCGGGGGAGTCTGTTTTTTTCGCACTATCCCCGAAGCACACGGTATACATTTATAACATTAAAATTTTTTCGGCTCTTTTTGTCCTTTGTTTTCCGGCGATAATGCCGCGCCGAAAGGAAAAAATAACGGTGTCCGCAGTGCGGACAAAATCAAAAAGGGGGCGGAGCATGAAGCAGGTCATAAGATTTTTCAGCGCGGTCGCTCTCATGCTCTCCGTGGGAATTTTTTCCTGCGTCGCTTACGGCGACATCCAGCTGCCCGATGAATACAGCGTTGTCGCGGGCAGCGGAGCCGATATCGGCGAGAGCGTGTTTTCTGCGTCCGCGTCCGCATCGCCGCAGGGCGAATACGAGCTTGAAGTAAAGGCGTTCGGGCTGTTTCCGGTCAAGACCGCAAAGGTGAAGGTGTCTCAGCGCAGATATGTCACCGTCGGCGGCGAGATTTTCGGCATCAGGCTCTATACGCGCGGCGTGCTGATAGTCGGGAGCGAGGAGATCGAAACGGCGTCGGGCGCAGTTGACCCGGCGGCTCGCGCCGGACTGAAAAAGGGCGATATCATTTTAGAGATAAACGGCTCGCCCGTCAGCCGAAACAACGATATCTCCTCCGCCGTTGAGTCGAGCGGCGGCGATGAGGTCGAGCTGCTTATAGAGCGCGCAGGCAAAAAGCAGACGGTGAAACTCCTGCCCACGCGGAGCAAACTTGACGGCAAATTCAAAGCCGGGCTGTGGGTGCGCGACTCGTCGGCGGGGATAGGAACGGTGACCTTCTACGACCGCAAAAACGGAATATTTGCGGGGCTCGGTCACGCGGTCTGCGATGTTGACACGGGCGAAGAGCTGCCGATATCCGGCGGCGACGCGGTAAATGCCGCAATAAAAGGCTGCTATAAGGGCAAGGACGGCTCGCCCGGCGAGCTGTGCGGCGTGTTCGCGCCGGGAGAGATTGGCGAGCTCTATGAAAACTGCGGCAGAGGCGTTTACGGAGCGTTCGGCGAACTGCCGAAAACCGGAGAAATACCCGTGGCGATAGCAGACGAGGTAAAAACCGGCAAGGCGCAGATAATCTCGACCGTTGACGCGGACGGACCGCAGTATTATGATATCGAGATAACGAAGATCTATGCAAAAAGCGATCAGCGCAACATGATAATCGAGGTGCGCGACGAGCGGCTTATCGAGAAAACGGGCGGCATAGTTCAGGGCATGAGCGGCAGCCCGATAGTCCAGAACGGTATGCTGGTCGGCGCGGTGACGCATGTTTTTATAAACGACCCTCTCAAGGGCTACGCGATATTTGCCCAGACGATGGCGGAGGAGGCGGAGCGCATATCTTCGTCCGAATATTCTGCCGCTTCGTAGCAAAAAAATAAAAATTGCCAAAAAATGGTAATTAATTATTGACATTTATTCCCATATATGGTAAAATCCAAGTGAAAAATCAACCCGGAGGTTCTAATTATGGGAAAAATGTTAAAAATCATGCTTGCACAGGATACGGACACTCAGGCGGGCTGCGCCGCGGCACTGCGGGCAAACGGCTTTGAGGTCGAAACGGTGAGAAAGGACGGCGCACAGATACTCCGCCTTTTCAGGCAGGGGTGCAGACCGGACGTGCTCATTATGGACGCTTTCATGCAGGGCACTGACGCGATAGGCGTGCTCGGCGGACTTGCCGACATGCGCCTTGAGCCGCGCCCGCTGGTGTTCGTGACCGCGTCGAACGCGAATCCGCGCCTTGAGCAGGAGATAACGCAGAGCGGCGCAGATTACTATTTCATAAAGCCCTTTGACACGCAGGTGCTCGCCCAGAGGATAAAACAGCTGACGGGGCTTTCCGCTCCGGCGCAGGGAAATATAGTCGCTTTTTCCGCGCAGGACAACAGCCTTGAAGTCACCGTCTCCGAGATAATGCACCGCATCGGCGTGCCCGCGCACATAAAGGGCTATCAGTATCTGCGCGAGGCGATAATCCTCGCAGTCAACGACGGTGAGATTATGAATTCCGTCACGAAGCTTCTCTATCCCACGGTCGCAAAGACCTTCAAAACCACTCCGTCACGCGTCGAACGCGCCATTCGCCACGCGATCGAGGTCGCGTGGGACAGAGGCGATGTCGATGTGCTCAACTCCTACTTCGGCTACACCATCCAGAACTCCCGCGGCAAGCCGACCAACAGCGAATTTATCGCAATGATATCCGACAAATTGAAGCTCAATCTGAAAATTTCTTAATTAACATTGAAAAGCCTCCGTATGACCTTTGCCATACGGAGGTGATTTTATTGGCTCTGCGTGAGCGTGAGGCTCGCCGTTATCGGGAAATGATCGCTCGGATAAACTCCGTCGTAGGTCGTTCTGACAACATTGTAGCTGTTGACCCTGAAGCCGGTCTTGGAGATCATTATGTAGTCGATGCCGTCATCGTCAAGGCACTTGCCCCAGTTCTGATAGGTGCAGCTCTTTATCGGGTCTTCGGCCTGATACTTGACATCGAGGAAGTTCTCGGTCGCGCTGCGATATGTCTCGGTGTCCTCTTCGGCATTGAAGTCGCCCATTATCATCGCGGGCAGCGAGCCGAACTGCGCTATTTTGTCGAGCACAACGCCGATGCCCTTTATTCGCGCCTCCTCGCTGACATGGTCGAGATGCGTGTTGAACACGACAAATTCGAGACCTGTCTGCTTCTCCTTGAGGATAACATAGCTGCAAATTCGATAGCACGCGGAATTCCAGTCCTTGCTCATCTTTTCGGGAGTCTCGGAGAGCCAGAACGAGCCTTTATCGACAAGCTCATAGAGGTCGGTGCGGTAGAACACCGGACAGCCTTCGGAGAAAGCCGATTTGTCGCGGAAGGTTATGACCGAATCATAGCCCTGAAGCGTGCGGCACATATAATTATACTGCCACTTTGTCGCCTCCTGGAAGCCGATAATGGTCGGAGCCTCTGCCTCAATGTTTTTGACAATGAGCTCGGCGCGGTAGAACCAGCTCTTTTTGCCCGTGTCCATGACATTCGCGCAGCGCAGGTTGCAGCTCATGATGCGCAGATCCCCGCGTTCGAGCGGCTTATCCTCAATGTCTGCGGCGTGCTGATTTCGCTTATACTGCGGATAGTAGGTGCAGAAAACGCACGCGACGGTGATGAGCGTCGCAAGCACGACACACAGAAGGCAGATAAAAACCTTTGTGCCATGTTTCATTTGATCCTCTCCTTTGATGTTTTATATCCTGTGCGCTCCGCGCACTGAGTTCCGAGGTGAATTTTTCGCTTGAGGGCAAAAAATTTTTGCAAACTTCGCCGGCAGATAATATCCGCCTCTACTTGCTTTGAGCGAAGCAAATTAACCTCTCAGTCTTGGCTTCGCCAATCCAGCTCCCCTGCAGGGGAGCCGAAAGTAGGCGAGTCTTGTTTTGATTGCCTTTAAAATTTACGCGATTTTCAGACAGCGCACTTCGTAGGGACAGCCATTGCGGCTGTCCGTTATCGGCGGCACTTCGCTAATGTTGCCTGCCTTAACTTTTCAGAGCCTTGGGCTGTCGGCTCAGCCGATACATAGCCGCGACAAGCTTCCGCCCGGAAAAACAAAACTGCGCGCCGCAGGAGCGGCGCGCAGCGGCAATGCTTTGGTTTTTTATCAGTCGTCGTGCTCGCAGCTGTCATCGCCGCAGCAGCAATCGTCATCGAAATCGAACTCGAGCAGAGTGCCGCAGTTGGGGCAGTCAATGCTTCCGTCCTCAAGAATGCCGTCGTCAACGCAGATAGTCTCGCCGCAGTTGGGGCACTCGATCTCATAGCAATCGTCGTCGTCGCAGCAGAAGCAGTCATCGTCTGCCTCGTAGACAAAGCCTTCAAGATCCGAGAGATCCTCGTCGATCTCGTCAACCTGATCGCAGACAACATCGAGACCCTCTTCGAGATCCGAAACGCTCATCGCCATGTCGTCAAGCAGCTCGACAATAGCCTTGATGACCTTGACCTCGTCCTTCTTTGCGTCGAGGTCGAGACCGTCCACAAGACCCTTGATATAGGCAACCTTCTCAGTAACTGTCATTTTGCTTTCTCCTTTCAAAAACAGCCTTCGGCTTTTGAATTACGGAATCTTACGCTCTGCTCAGGTACTCGCCGGTGCGGGTGTCAACAATGACCAGCTCGCCCTCCTCGATGAACAGAGGAACCTTGATCTCCGCGCCGGTCTCAAGCACTGCGGGCTTGGTGGCGTTTGTCGCGGTGTCGCCCTTGAAGCCGGGATCGGTCTGAGTGACCTCGAGAGTAACGCTTGTGGGGGGCTCAACGCCGAAAACATTGCCCTTGTAGGAAAGGATCTTGCAAACGGTGTTCTCCTTGACGAACTTGAAGTTGTCGGAGAGGTCGCTCTTGTTTATCGGGATGAGCTCATAGCTTTCGGGATCCATGAAATAGTAAAGATCGCCGTCGTTATAGGAATACTCCATCTCCTTGCGCTCGATATAAGCGGTGGGGAATTTTTCCGTGGGGTTGAAGGTGCGCTCAACGACCGAACCCGCGATAACGTTTCTTATCTTGGTTCTGACGAATGCCGCGCCTTTGCCGGGCTTGACGTGCTGGAACTCTATAATCTGATAGACGTCGCCGTCCATCTCAAACGTCACGCCGTTTCTGAAATCGCCTGCTGAAACCATATTGTCTCCTCCGATATTTTAGACTTACACATTTATTTTATACTATTCGGGCGTATATTTCAATAGTTTTTTTCATCTGTTACGGGCTTTTCTGCCCGCCGAGCTTCAGAAGCTCGCCCGCATATATCAGGTCGGGGTTCTTTATTTTGTTTATCCCGACGAGAGTCCTTATCGGAACACCCGTGCGGCGGGATATCGACCAGAGCGTGTCGCCCGGGCGCACGGCATAAAATTCGCCCGACATCTCGGCTCTCGGTATCACGAGCTTTTCGCCGGCGTATATTATTTCCCCTCGTTCAAGACCGTTTCTGTCCTCAAGCGCGGAGAGCGAGACGCCGAACCTCCCCGCTATCGATATCGGCGTGTCGCCGCGCCGGACGGTGTAGATTTCTTCTGCGCCGCCGCGTGCGGGCAGGGTTATCCTCAGCCGCTCGCCCGCATATATCAGGTCGGGGTCGGCAATCCTGTTCTCTCGGGCTATCGCCTCAACTGTCGTTCCGTATTCCCTCGCTATCGCCCAGAGCGTGTCGCCTGCACGGACATATACGGTGACGGTTCGGGTTTTCGGGCGGACGGCGGTTTTCTTTTCGCCGTCAATGCGCCCCGAATCGGAGAGGAATATCCCCTCCGTGAAAATGTCGCGGTCAACATTGCCGTATATGCCGCCGACTCTGCCCTCGTCCGTATACTGGAAGCCGACCCACTCGCGCCACTTGCCGTTTGCCGATGGCTCGTCTGCGCCGTACTGCGCCGCCCAGAGAGGATATTTTTCGGCGAGCGTGCGGCTGAAAATATCGCGGGCGTTTGAAAGGTCGCTGTATATCACGGCCTCTTTTTTCGTAAGCGCGGTCAGCTCATCGAGATAAGCCTCGGCTATCGCGTTTATCTGCGACACGGAGAGCGAACCGAAATATTCAAAATCCATCGCAAGGCGCATATCCGGCTCACGCCCGGCGGCAAGGGAGGCAAAGAACCGCGCCTGCCTGCGCCCCTCCCCGACCGAGCGGGCGGTGACATAGTGGTAGAAGCCGGTCTTGAGACCCGCCGCCTTCGCCCGTTCGTAGTTTTCGGCGAAGTATTCGTCGGCATACTCCCCTGCGCCGACGCGGATATACACCGCCTCTATCCCGCTGCGCTTCACCTCTTCAAAATCTATCTCGCCTTGAAATTCGCTTATATCTATCCCGCGATACTGCCGCCCGCCCGACGGCGAAACGGCTCTCGTCGGGAAGAGCGCGGCAAAGACAAGCGCCGCGATGCAGGCGAGAAGCATCGCCACCGCGCCCGTGAGTCTGCGTTTTATATTCATTTTTCCCTCTCCTCCGTCATTTCTGCCGACTGTTCGGCACTATATTCTATGCCGCAGAGCACAGCGGCGCGACGGCGATTGAAATGGCGGCAACAGAAAGACAAGAAATATTGCAAACCGGCACAATGTGAAGCGCAGAAATCCATTCTCTGCCCTCGCGCCCCATCACAATCAGACTTTTTATGCTTCCCGCGTTTCGGAACAGCTTTCACCAAAAAATCCGCTCCCGGTACACACGGAGCGGATTTTCTCTGCACTGTTTAAATTCTGTTTAACAACCTGCTTTACAATTATATCTGATGAAAGAGAGGTGGTAAAGCTAAAAGCCGATATAGGTTTCAAAGCCAAGCATGTAAAGCGCCAAGGCGAAGGAGCCGTTCTTTTTGTCCGCTATCTGCTGCAATTCTTCAATTACGGTGTCGTGGGGGACTGAAATATCGTCGGCATCGGAAACGACCTCTTGAATAACCGACGGCAGCACCATACACATTTTGTAGAATGCGTTTTCCCGGCCTGTCACCGTTTTATAGAATTCGTCCATGCTGACACGGCGAATACGACGGTGTTTTTGCTTTGCTCCGTCAACAGACACAGACCAAGTTATATTTTGCGACCGCTTTGCTATTGCTTCAACCAAAAAACACGAACAATCGTCATCTGATAATAATTGCCCCTGCATTTTCATGTAAGTTTTTGCACTTGAAGCAGAATTCATGGTGTTGTGCTTATTTTTCATTTCAACATAAACAGTGCCGACCTTTCCGCATTCGGGGACTTCAATTCCGTTTTCGGGAGTAAAGATAATATCCCACCCCGCTTGCGGGACGGTACAGCCCTTTATGTATTGAAAAATGCGCTGATGGAAATATCCGATGTCGTTGTTATTGGATTTATCCCGTTGCCGAAAAATCTCATTCTTGATGATTTCGTCCCAACTGTACTGATAAACGGTCTTGTCAAAAATCAGCTTAATAGGGTCAACAATATTGCTGTTAAAGCGTTTCAGGTCGTATGGTGCTAATTTTTCTCCGTAATTCCTAATGGTATTCTGAACATGCCGTTTGAAGTCCTGTTCGGAAATAAAATCTAATTCCCACATGATATTTGCTCCAACCCCTTTCTTATTTCAGTGGCAACATCAAGCGCGAGGTTTACGGGAACGGCGTTCCCAACCTGTTTATATTGACTGCCAATACCGCCGCAGAATTTCCATTCGTCCGGGAATGATTGAATTCGCGCATTTTCACGCACATTAAACGGGCGCGGTTCAAGCGGGTGACAACGTTCTGTCTGTTTTTGCGTAGGCGAAGTCAAGACGGCAAGAGAAGGCTCGTCCATACTCATGCGCCGCAGAATCCCGGTTCTGCCCCCGCCCATATTCCAACAGTTTTTCATATATGCTTTCGCAATATCTTCGGGAATGTCTCTCCAATATCCGCCGGGCGGGACAAGTTTGAAAATATCACGCTTGTAATCGGAATATTGTGCGCCGTCGCTTTCCGGTACATTTTGGAGCACGTCGCGCAGAACGGGCTTATAGTCATGCGGCTTCGGAAAAGAAATCTTAATCTTTCCGACTAAATCATTGCGAATGCCGATTGTAATCAGCCTTTCACGCTTTTGAGCGTTTCCATAGTCCCACGCATTCAACACTTGCTTTTGAATGGTATA
Organism: Faecalibacterium prausnitzii; assembly: GCA_963612725.1. GTDB lineage: Bacteria > Bacillota > Clostridia > Oscillospirales > Acutalibacteraceae > CAG-177. The sequence goes on from CAVDWM010000024.1 coordinate 23,557, forward strand.
CCCACAGTCGGCGAAAACATTTAATATTGTTTGATATGTACGCCCTCCGTCATGGGTCAAAAGTCCGCGAACATTCTCAAACAAAAAAGTTTTCGGTTGAAGCTTTTGCAGAAATACCGCATAATGATAAAAAAGCGTGCCACGGGCATCTTCAAGACCCAAGCGCTTTCCGGCATAGGAAAATGCCTGACAAGGCGCACCGCCCGAAAGCAAATCCAACTCACCGACTTGCAAGTTGAAGTATTCCGACAGGTTAAGCGGCGAGACGGTTGCTATATCTTCACATATAACATTCCATTTGGGGCGATTCGTTTTTAGCGTATCAGCGGCATCTTTATCAAATTCAATCAGTCCGACTGTGCTGAAGCCTGCTTTTTCGACGCCCAATGCAAGACCGCCCGCCCCCGCAAATAATTCTATTGTTGTAAACGGAGCTTCCGCAATTTGCGGTAATCCAATGTTGCTGTTAATGGGTTGGTTCAATTCCACGACCAATAACCGCCTTTCTTATGAATTTGCGAGCATACACAAAATCCATCTTTATTATATATCAAAGCAACGGCGAAATCAACGAACGAATTGCGCTCTTTTCAGAGAATCTCCTGTTTAGTAACACTTTGTGAATTTAAGCGACAAATGAGCATTGGAAAACGGCAGAACGCCGTTGCTTTCAAGCCTTCTGCCGTTTTGAATATGTTTTTATATCAGAAATTTATGACTCCGAGGTGCTCAAGGAGTATCTTGACGCCGATGCCCATGAGGATAAGTCCGCCGACAAGCTCCGCTTTGTTCGTGTATTTCTCGCCGAACACATGACCTATCTTGACTCCCGCAGAGGAGATGACAAATGTCGTCACGCCGATAAACGAAGCGGCAGCCCAGATGTTGACCTTGAGAAAGGCGAGCGTAATTCCGACTGCGAGCGCGTCGATGCTTGTCGCTATCGCGAGGACGAGCATCTTGGTGAATTTCAGCTCCTCGCGGTCGTTGCCCGCGGCGTCGCACGAGACCTCCTCTTTTTTGAAGCTCTCGACGAACATCTTGCCGCCGAGAATGAGAAGAAGCACGAAAGCCACCCAGTGGTCATAGCGTTCGATCTTGTTGGCAAAGCTTGCGCCGAGAAAATAACCGATTATCGGCATTGCGGCCTGGAAGATGCCGAAATATGCGCCGACTACGGCACTCTGCCCGAGGCTCGCCTTTTTCAGGCATACGCCCTTGCATATCGAGACGGCGAACGCATCCATTGAAAGACCTACTGCGAGAATGAAAAGCTCAGCTAAACCCATATTGATTCCTCCGTTTTTTCGGGGCAGGGAACAAAAAAAGACCCACCTGCGCCCTTTGCGCAGATAAGTCTCATCAATTAAAGAGGCGAAGACCTCTTTATAGCAGGACCAGATATAGATCAGTATGTTGACCCTGCTGCGCCGCAAATCAGCGCCGATTACTCCCCTATCGCTTCGGACAGTATAGCGCATCGCTTTGGTTTTGTCAAGCGTAATTCGATTGAAATTTTCCGTTTGTTCTGATATAATTTATCATGGATAAGGATGCCGTGAGGTGTCCGAGGTTATATTTATGCAGAAAGAGGTCTTGCTATGAGCGGACGCTTTGACGAGCTTCGTCGGGAATATCCGCAGTTTGTCTACAGAGGCTACTCCGTCAGCGAACACGAGGACGGGCTGCAATTAAGCTTTGATTTTTCCGTCCCCGGTCTGTGCGAGTTCCACCCGCAGACGAGGCTTGACGGAAAGAGTATTGATATATTCAATTCCCCCGTGTCGGACTACGCGAAACGAATGGTATTTTTTATCGGTCTTGCGGAGGCGGTCAGCTACTGGAAATGTGCCTGTCCGCCCGTTTTCAGAGTTGAGTGCGGCGAAATGTCCGGGGAGGATAAAGCCTTTTTCAAAAAGCTCTGGTTCAACGGGCTCGGAGAGTTTTTCTACAGAAACGGGATAAAGACGGATATAGACTCCTTTGTGAGCATTGATGCGCCGGAGGTTAAAGGTATTCCGAAGTGCGAAAACTATGTATCGTCGGGACTTGAAATCGTCCCCGTCGGCGGCGGCAAGGATTCGGCGGTCACGACCGAGCTTCTGCGCCCGTTCGGCGATAAGCTGAGATTCTTCACCGTCAACGACCAGCCCGCACGCACTCAGAGTGTGCTCGCGGGTGGCTACGGCGAGGATAAAATAATAAAAATTTACCGCACCATCGACCCCGAATTGCTAAAACGCAACGCCGAGGGCTTTTTGAACGGACACACGCCGTTTTCGTCGGTCGTGGCGTTTATATCAATGTACGCGGGCTTTATAGAGGGCGCAGACGACATTATCCTCTCGAACGAGTCGAGTGCTAACGAGTCGAATATCGGCGGAGAGAGCGTCAACCATCAGTATTCAAAGTCGTTCGAGTTCGAGCGCGACTTCGATGAGTTCCGCCGCCGCAATTTCCCGCAAAGCGCCGTCTATTTCAGCCTCCTGCGCCCGTTCTGCGAGCTTCAGATAGCAAAGCAGTTTTCGCAGTATAAGCAGTATCATCCGATATTCCGCAGCTGCAACAGGGGGAGCAAGAAAAACCTCTGGTGCTGCGAATGCCCGAAGTGCCTGTTCGTTGCGATAATGCTCTCGCCTTTTCTCTCTCCCGATGAGCTAAACGCAATATTTGGCTGCGATATGCTCGGCAAAACAGCGCTTGAGACGGATTTCGACGGGCTCTGCGGCTTCACGGGGCTTAAGCCCTTTGAGTGTGTCGGCACGGCGGACGAGGTTGTGCTCGCCTTGACGCTGACGGCGGAGAAATACAAAAAATCGGGGCTTGAAATGCCCGCGCTTCTGCGCCGCTTCTGCGAAAAGAACACCGCCCGTGCGGATTTTTCACTGCTCTCGGGCTTCAATGAAGAGAATCTTGTCCCGAAAAAATTTGATGACTGTGTAAAGAGGATGTTTAAATATGTATCGTCAGCTGATTGACCATCTGAGAAACAAGCGTATTGTCCTGCTCGGCATGGGGCGCGAGGGTCGCTCGACCTATAATTTTATCCGCCGCTATCTGCCCGAGCAGAAGCTCATAATAGCGGACGCAAAGCAGGTTGAGTTCAACGACCCGAATGTCGATTTTGTCTGCGGGGACGGCTACCTCGGCGCGATAGACGGCGCGGATATTGTCATAAAGACCCCCGGCGTTCCGCTTCTCCGTTTCAAAAGGCCGCAGGGTGTTGAGATAACCTGCCAGACCGATCTTTTCCTGCGCTTTTCCGGCTTTACCTGCGTCGGCGTGACAGGCACAAAGGGCAAGACGACAACCTCGACCCTCATTTATTCCATGCTCCGAGCCGCCGGAAAAGAGGCGTGCCTGATAGGCAACATGGGCTATCCCGTCTTTGATAATATTGAGGACTGCGCGGGCGAAATTGCCGTTATTGAGATGTCCTCGCATCAGCTGGAGTTCACGACCCGCTCGCCGCATATCGCCGTTTTGACGAATATCTATCCCGAGCACCTCGACCACTATGACAGCTTCGAGTGCTATGTCGGCGCGAAGCTCAATATAGTACGCAGCCAAAGCAAGGGAGATACATTTATATATAACGCCGACCAGGGGCTCGACGGCTTCTTTGACCTGAGCGAATATTCGGGCGAGGCGGTCGGAGTCAGCGTTCATGCGCCGGACGCGGAGAAGTACCGCGACATAAACAGCCATCTTTTAGGCGAGCACAATATCCAGAACTGCATGTTCGCCGCCGAGGCTGCGAGACGGCTCGGCGTTTCGGATGAAGATATCATCAAAGCCCTCAGGGATTACGAGGGAATCGAGCACAGGATGGAATATTTCGCGACGGTCAAGGGCATAAAATTCGTCAACGACTGCATCGCGACCATACCGCACTCCGTCATGTGCGCCGTTGAGGCACTCGGTGATGTTGACACGCTGATTTTCGGCGGCATGGATCGCGGGCTCGACTATTCGTCGTTTGAAAAGGCTCTGGAAAAGAGCAATATAAGAAATCTCGTCTGCCTGCCGGATACGGGACATAAAATCGGTATGCACATGGCGCAGAACGGGAGCGAAAAGAAGATAATTATCTCGGAGGATATGGAGGGCGCAGTGCGTGCGGCGATGAGTGTGACGCGCCCGGGCTGCACCTGCCTGCTCTCGCCCGCCGCTTCGAGCTACAACAAATACAAGAATTTCGAGGAAAAGGGACGACATTTCAAAAATATAGTGCGCCGCTATGCCGAGATGAGCGGGGAGAAGATATGAGAGATTTTCTGAGCGAAGAAAAAGAGCTGTGCGCCGAGGTCGAAGCCCTCTGCATGACCGACCCCGACTCCGCGCACGCGCTGGTTGACGGCATAATTTCCGACTGCGGTGAAGAAAAATCCGACCGCGTGCAGTCCGCGTCCGTGTCGCGCATCTGCTGTCGCTTTCTGATGCACAGAAAGATGAAGAGCCGCCTTGTTGACACGCTCAGGACGGACGATAATCTGCGCAAAGCGATTTTCGGCGAGCTCAACACATATAAATACAGCCTCGTTTTCCTCTTTCGCCGCCTGATTCGTTTAAATGAGACGGAGCTGACAAAAGAGCTTCTGACTTTGCTCGAAAACAACCCCTACCGCGACGACGGCGCAAAGGATTACTCCGACCGCTGGTCTCTGCGGTTTGTAATCGACGAGGCTCTGCGCGCGCCGGACGATTATCTCGACCTGAGCGAAGAAAATAAGACTGTGATAGACGAGGCGAGAAAGGGACTCTGATAAACGAGTATCCCGCAACACCTAAAACTTTACAAGCCTTGCGTCGCCTGATTGCGTTTAACTGCGTCTTCAAACTTGACAGGCGGTAGACTGCCTGCGTTTTCATCCTTGTTCAACACAATCATACTTGCAACCGGATGTAAACTTTTAGATGTTACAGAGCACGAGGAGACAGAGGAGTTATGACAAAAATAAAGAACATAACGAAATGGCAGGTTAAGGCTGCCCTATGCAGACTGAGCATAGCGATCCCGATCGCGTTCATATTTGCTGCGGCTTATTGCAGGACAAGCCTGTATTATCTCGAGAGCAAGACCTCCGTGCAGTTTTCTCTGGTGATAAGCATATATGCGGGCTTTCTCCTTCTGTGGGAAAATATCGTCCCTATGAGATTCGGCTGCCGAAAAAACAAATTTGAATTTTTTGCCAATCTCTTTCCGGTCGAGCTTTTGCTCATGGCGGTGTTTTCGCAGTATCACCCGATGATAGCTGTTATTCTTCTGTGTGTGCCGGTGACACTCACCGTGGTTTTCGGCATAATTTTGCGCAGAGGCGAACGCTCGCGCGGTGCCGCCCATGACGAGAAGAGGCACGATATACGCGCCATGAGATTTTTTGTTACGGTGTCGGCGATAGTGTTTTTGGTGCCGGGAATATTTACTCTTTTTGTCTATGATCTTGAGTCACGCAAATACACGCCGGACGCAAAGGCAGTCGCCGCTCAGGAACAGACGCAGGAGGAAACGCCGGCGTTTTTGAAGAAGTTCGGCGAGGACGAATGGGCAAAGTGCGGCAGTGAAGAGCGCATAACGCTCATTCAGCTGCTTTCAAACTACGAGGCGGAAAAGCTCGGAATACCGAAGGCCTCGGTTGTGTCCGGCAGGATTGACCTCATCACTCTCGGCTACTACGACGACGAAAAGAATGAAATAGTAGTCGACATCGAACATATGCGGGAGGACAGCGTTCAGGACGTTACTGTAACAATACTCCACGAGACATATCACGCGTATCAGTATTATCTGGCGAAAAACATTGATTTTAATTCGGAGATATCAAAGACCGCGTATTTTGACACCGCGCGCAGCTGGCGCGACAATTCATTGAACTATATCGACTGTCACGAGAATCACAAAGAGTATTTCGCCCAGCCGCTTGAAGAGAGTGCCCGCGCATTTGCGCAGGAGGAATACGAAAGGCTCAAGCCGATGATAGAAGCTTAAATATTGATTTGTGGAGACGATTGCTATGCTGAACTACAGAAAAATAGAGCCCGCAGATGATAAGCGAATCGCCGAGATAATCCGCGCAAACCTGGAAAAGCTTCATCTGGATATTCCGGGGACGGCGTATTTTGACCCCGAACTGGACTGCTTGAGCACATATTATAACAGCAAGCCGTCCGAACGCGCTTATTTTGTCGCGCTCTCTGCTGACGGGCAGGTTATCGGCGGCGTCGGCATTGCCGAATTTGACGGGATAGAAAACTGCGCGGAGCTCCAAAAGATCTATCTTGACGATTCCGCCAAGGGAAACGGCTACGGAAAAGAGCTGATGCAGATAGCCGAAGACGGGGCGAGGGCTGCGGGATACAAGAGACTGTACCTTGAGACGCACACAAACCTGTCGGTGGCATTGAAGCTCTATGAAAAAGCGGGCTTTCATCAAATCGAAAAGCCCTGCTCAACGCCCCACGGCACAATGAACCGCTTTTATTTAAAAGAGCTGTAATCGGGATAAATCGAGCTTTGCGGGTGCAGCTCAAGGCGATAGACGATAGGCAGTAGGAAAGTATGCAGTGTACCCTTTGTCAAGTACAATTTTGAATTGTAGTGTTTAAAAATTTAAA
>CAVDWM010000025.1:0-29758 GCA_963612725.1 Faecalibacterium prausnitzii
GATTCCCCTCACCTGCTCCACACTCCCGTTCGCTGCGTTCGGGAGTTTTATTATGACGACAAGAAGACCCGCCCGGATAACCGGACGGGTCAATTTTTGTTTTATTACACGAGAAGCATACGGTCGTTATCAAGCTCTTTGCCCGCGTTCTCTTTGAACTTATCGAGCAGATCCTGAACGGTGAGCTTCGACCTTTCCTCCCCTTCGGCGTCGAAAATTATGTTTCCGCCGAGCATCATTATCGTGCGGTTTCCGAGCTCGAGAGCCGACTGCATATTGTGCGTTATCATAAGGCAAGTCAGATTATTCTCGCTGACGATGCTCTTTGTGAGCGTGAGAACCTTTTCCGCCGTTGCGGGGTCGAGTGCCGCAGTGTGCTCGTCGAGAAGCAGGAGCTTCGGCGGATTGAAGGTCGCCATCATGAGCGTCAGAGCCTGTCTCTGACCGCCGGAGAGCAGACCGACCGGCTGGCTCATTCTGTCCTCAAGCCCCATTTCGAGCAGGGCGAGCTTATCTCTGAAAAGCTTCTTGTCGCTCTTCGAGACGCGGCTCAGCCAGCTGCCGTGACCTGCGGCGAGAGCTAAGTTTTCCTCTATCGTCATGCCGGGTGCGGTGCCGAGCATCGGGTCCTGAAAAAGTCTGCCGATGCTCTTGGCACGCCTGTGCTCCGGCATGAGAGTGATGTCCTTTCCGTCGAGCGAGATGCTGCCGGAATCGGTTATAAAGCTGCCGGCGATGGCATTGAAAAGTGTTGACTTGCCCGCGCCGTTCGCGCCGATGACCGTTATGAAATCGCCCTCGGCAACGCTCAGCGAAAGGTCGTCTATCGCCTTTTTGGCGTTCACCGTGCCGGGATTGAAGGTCTTCGAGATGTGTGATATTTCAAGCATCTGCTTTCCTCCTTCCCGAACGGGTCTGCATTCTGCGCTTTAAAAGCGGGAGCTGCTTTTTGAAATAGGGTGTTGCTATCGCCGCGATAACTATCACGGACGAGACGAATTTGAGCATAAACGCCGGCATATCAAAGCGCAGGGCGATTGTATAAATGAGCCTGAATATGAACGCGCCGAGCACCATGCCGAATATCCTCAGCGGCATCTTCTTTCTGCCGAGGAACACGCCGCCGATAAGCAGGGACGCGAGGGCTATTGTCACCATGCCGGTTCCGATATCGATGTTGACCGATCTCTGCGACTGGGCGAGCAGGCAGCCCGACAGCGCGGTGAACGAGTTCGCGACGCAGAGTCCGATTATTGTAGTAAACGCCGGATTGACGGACGAGGAACGAACCATATCGGGGTTGTCGCCCGTCGCTCTTATCGCGAGACCGAGGCGGGTTTTCAGGAAAAGTCCGAGGATAACGGCAACCGCCGCGACGGCGATCATAGCCACGAAGAGCTTTGACTGCCTCGCCACGGGAGTCTCCTTGAGGAGTGCCGCCATTTTGGTGAACACAGTGTCCGTTTTATTCATATTGAGTATCGACGAGCCGCTCATGACCGCGATATTTATTGAATAAAGCCCCGTATTGACGATTATTCCGGCGAGCAGGCTGTTGATGCCCATTTTCGTCTGGAGTATCGCCGTTATGAAGCCCGAGGCTATTCCCGCCGCCATTGCCGCCGCTATCGACAGATAGGGATGACCCGCTATCGCGACCACCGCGCCGACCGTTGCGCCGAGCGTAAAGCAGCCGTCGGTCGAAAGATCGCAGACGTTGAGCATGGAATAGCTCAGGAACAGTGCGAGCACCGTCAGCGAGGTTATAAGCCCCAGCTCGAGTGCCGACTGACCGAGTGAAAATATCGAATCCAAAGACATTGTGTTTCCTCTTTCTTAGCTTTCTTGCATTGTCGAGCCGCCCGGGAAGCAGTGCTCCCCGGGGACTTGTTGGAGCTTATTTTACATCGTCGAAGCTCTCGGCGGTGGTGATGCTCTTGACTTCGGTGCACTTGGGAGCGAAGAGCTTCGAAACCTCGTCGAAGTTATAGCCGAGCTTTGCGCATATCTCGGTGTTTATCGTCGCTGTGCCGTTATCGAACATGAGCACTGGGGTGGTTGCGGGGTCTTTGCCGTTTATCATGATATCGATTATCATATTCGCGGTCTCCACTCCGAGCTTTGCGTAGTCAACGCCGTAGCCGAGGAAGGCTCCGTTGAGGGCAAAGGAATCGGCGCCGGTATAGTGCGGAATCTTTGCGTCCGCGAAAATCTCATATATGGAGAGCTCTGACTTCATTACGGTGTTGTCGGTGGGGGTGAACACTGCCTGAACGCCGTCGGAAACGAGCGCCTTTGCCGCGAGGGTAACTTCGTCAACGGTGGTGCCGGTGCGCTCGATAACCTCAACGCCCTTGGACTGAAGATAAGCCTTTGCATCCTTTATGGCCTGGGTCGAGGAATCCTGACCGACATCGTAGAGCAGACCGACCTTCTTTATGTCGGGAGACTTGAGGAAAATAAGATCCATTATGGCTTCGGTGTTGAGATAGTCGGAGGTTCCTGTTATCTGACCGCCGGGTGCGTCAAGGGAATCAACGAGCTTTGAACCGACAGGATCGCTGACTGCGGAGAACACGACCGGAATATTGCTGTTCTCGGTCTCGACTGCCGCCTGCATGGCGATTGCGACCGGTGTCGCGACGCCGACCATAATATCGACCTTGTCAACGATGAAGTTCGAGATTATCTGATTCATAACAACGGAGTCGGCGTTGCAGTTGTCGTATTTCACTTCTATCTCTACGCCCTTTTCGGCGGCGACGGAGGCGAGCTGACTCTTGATGTTATCGACTATCTGATTGAGCGAGGCGTCATCAACATAGTTGCAGATGCCGACGGTGTATTTCTTCTTCGTGTCCGCGTCCGTTTTGCCGCAGGCGGCGAAGCAGGTGACTGTGAGCATAAGTGCGAGTACAAGTGCGATTATCTTTTTCATTGTATTTCGTCCTTTCGATAATAATATTTTTTAACTGAGATGAGAAGCAAAATATAACAGGCGCGGTCTGCGCCAACGCTTACTGAGTAAAAACATAACAATCTCCTCCGAAATAAAAAAACTCCCGTCCCTGCAACAATGCTGGGACAGGAGATATTATCATCCTGCGGTGCCACCCGGCTTGACGCTTTCGCGTCCGCTTAGCGCGTACTGACATACGCTGACTTTTCTTCACGGAGAGTCCTGCTCCGGCGCACATACTTAAAGGATAACCTTTGTTCCGATTGCCCTTGGAAGTCCATTCGGATCTCTTTCATTCTGCCGCAATTCCACCGCCTGCGGCTCTCTTTGAGATGAGGGAGAAATCTTACTTACCCTTCTTCATCGGTTTACTGAATTGTAGCACTCTGCGTTTTCGTTGTCAACACATTTTCTCACTTTTGTTTCAAGAACCAATTTTCTTGCAGGTTGCGGGCGCAGAATCCGACAAAATCCACAAAATCCGCCGTCTCTTGCTAAAGAGTATGCCGGAAAGAGCGCTCGTGTGACCAAAAAGGAGTGCGGGCAATATATTGAATATGGGATGTCTTTGCGCGTCCGCAGGACGGACGCCCTGCAAATTTTACCCAACGGAGGCCTTTTATGAACAACGAAGATATAGTCTCGCTCATGGAGCGATATAAGAGAGAGCTGCTCGAATTTGAAAAGCGCAACACGGCATCGGTAACCGCGCAGGAAAAGGCGGAAGCAAAGCCCGTATCGACACAGAAAGAGGAAAAAGCCGAACAGGTGTCGGCGCAGACGGCGGCAGCGGTTCAGCGGCAGACCGACGCTCAGAGGGAGAGTCAGATGCAGTTTGACAGCACAGCGGACACGGACAAATCTCAATTTACACCCGAGCGCACACAGGCGGCAGGGCGCCAAAACGCCCCTCAGCCGCGCACGGTGTTCGTTGACCCGCAGACGCTCAAAAACAAAAATCTCGCCTCGTCAAACAGCCGCTCTGCCATGCAGATGTTCGACGAATTCAGGGGCGAGTGCAACAGATACGGCGTTTTGCGTGTTGAGACCTACGGCTCAAACGGACTCTATCCCGTCGGAAACAGCCGCGTGATCGTATATAAAGAAATCGGCGGCGAAAAATATTATATATACGATTCACACACCGATTCGAGCGGAATACTCGACAATCTCCGCCTGCCCGCTCCGGATAAGGCTCTCTCCGAGACCGAGCAGGGCTCGGGCGGGCTTTCGCCGTATGCGACATACAATATATTCGTCAGCCACCCGGGCTTTATAAGCACACATCTTGAAAACGTTCCGATCTTCGACTCCACCGTTTCAATACAGTCGGTCGAAATGCTGCCGACGGTCAGCGGCGAGCAGGATCCGAATGTGATAAACGAATCCGTCTGAGGAGTGATATCATGGCAGCAGACACTCCCGTTATACCCCGAACAATAACCGTCCACCTCGGCAGACCGACAGCATCGGCGAAGAATGTCACCGTGCCTTTTACGGACTATCTCAAAAATGTCGCATCGAGCGAGATATATCCGACATGGCCGGACAACGCGATACGCGCAAACATATATGCGCAGGCGTCCTTTGCCCTCAACCGCGTATACACCGAGCACTACCGCAGCCGAGGCTACGACTTTGACATCACGAGCTCGACCGCCTTCGACCAGGCATATGTTGACGGACGGAGCGTTTTTGAAAATGTTGCAAAGCTTGTGGATGAGCTTTTCAACAACTATGTCACGAAGGGCGACCAGGTTCAGCCCTATTTCACGCAGTACTGCTCCGGACGCGAGGTCACATGCGACGGGCTTTCGCAGTGGGGCACCGTCACGCTCGCAAATCAGGGCTACACCCCCTACCGCATCCTTCAATATTACTACGGAAGCGATATCAATATAAAGACAGCACCCGTGAAGAATATCCGCGAATCCTATCCCGGCAGGGCTCTGCGCCTCGGCGATATATCGGAGGATGTGAGGATAGTGCAGCGGCAGCTCAACCGCATTGCACAAAACTATCCCGCCATTCCGAAGATACCCTCCCCCAACGGCATATTCGACACGGCGACACGCGAATCGGTCAAAAAATTTCAGAGCATATTCAATCTCACCGTTGACGGCATCGTCGGCAAGGCGACATGGTACAAGATAAAGCAGCTCTATGCGGGAATACTGGGGCTCGGCGAGCTCTACAGCGAGGGGCTGAAGCTGACCGATGTCGAAAGGCAGTACAAGAGCCTCGTCCGGCGCGGCGACAGAGGGCAGGATGTGAGCACGATACAGTATTTTCTGAACTTTATCGGAAGCTTTACGAGCAACATTCAGCCTCCGGCGATTGACGGCATATTCGGTCAGGGGACATACAACAGCGTTGTTCAGTTCCAGCAGCAATACGGGCTTTCGGCGGACGGCATCGTCGGGCGCGACACCTGGAACAAGCTGCAAAATGTATACAATGATATTTTAAAGACCTTCCCCGGCGAGTTTTCAATCTATGATCAATATGCGCGTTTTGCATATCCCGGCTACAACCTGCTTCGCGGCAGCACCGGCAGCGCGGTGAAGAATTTGCAGGAATATCTCCAGGTTCTCGCACGCGGAGTCGAGGGCGTTCCCTATGTCGCGGCGGACGGCATTTTCGGCGCACAGACCGAGACGGCGGTCAAGGCCGCACAGGGCTATTTCGGGCTGACTCAGAACGGAGTCGTCGGTCCCCTGCTCTGGTATTATATAGCGGAATACTACTATTACAACGCATAGTCAGTCCGAAAACGGAGATGATATACGGTGTGCAGAAATTGCCGTATATCATCTTTTTTGTCAGGGACGGGATATTCATATGGAAAAGCAAAATTTTTCGGGGAACTACGAAGCCGATGTTGCGTCGCTCAACCTGCGGCTTCGCGTGAGCGAAAGCTTCGACCTCGTGAGCCGTCAGATAATGATAGGCGACCGCCGCGCCATGCTGTGGTTCATTGACGGCTTCATAAAGGACGGGCTGATGGAAAAAATCATGAGCTTTATGATGAACGCGGACGGAAAGAAGCTAAAGAGCGTGAGCACAACGCGCGAATTTGCCGACGCCTTCGTGCCGTATGTCGAAACGGAGGTCGTGAACGACCTTGACCGATTCGAGACCTTTCTTTTCTCGGGTGCTCTGGGAATGATAATTGACGGGTTCGGGGAGGCAATAATCATCGATGTGCGGACTTATCCCGCAAGAAGCGTGGACGAGCCCGAAAACGACAAGGTGCTGCGCGGCTCGCACGACGGCTTTGTCGAGACGCTCATTTTCAACACCGCTCTCATTCGCCGCAGGATAAGGGACACAAAATTAACAATGTATCTTACGCAAGTCGGCAAGCGGTCAAAGACCGATGTCGTGCTCTGCTATCTCGACGGCACGGCAGACCCGAAGGAGGTCGAAAAGATAAAGAAAAAGCTAAGTTCAATAGACATAAACGCGCTGACCATGGGGCACGAGAGTCTCGCCGAGTGCCTTGTTCCGAAGCAGAGATTCAACCCATTCCCAAAAGTTCGCTACACCGAGCGTCCGGACAGCGCGGCGGCGAGCATATACGAGGGAAGCCTGCTGATAATCACGGACACATCGCCGTCGGTTATGATAATCCCGACGGGCGTATTCGACTTCTTGCAGGACACGAACGATTTCTATTTCCCGAGCCTTATCGGCAGTTATCTCAGGATAGTGAGAATGTTGGTTTTTCTGCTGACTCTCCTGCTGACTCCGGTGTGGTTCCTGCTGATACAAAACCCCGAATATATCCCGCCGTGGCTCGATTTCATAAAGATAGAGAATCCGACGAGCGTGCCGGTCATAATGCAGCTTCTGTTGATAGAGACGGTCATAGACGCGCTCAAGCTGGCGTCGCTCAACACGCCGAACGCGCTGAGCAATTCGTTCAGCGTCATCGGCGCATTGGTGCTCGGCGAATTTGCCATCGCCGCAAAATGGTTCACGGCTGAGGTCGTTCTCTATATGGCGTTCGTTGCGATAACGAACTTCGCCCAGCCGAGCTACGAGCTCGGATATGCGTTCAAATTATGCCGCATGATGATACTGATTCTGACGGCTGTATTCAATCTTTGGGGCTTCATTGCGGGGCTTGTGATAACCGCCCTGTTGATTTCGTTCAACAAGACGATCAGCGGGCGGTGTTATCTCTATCCCCTCATCCCCTTCAACGGCAGGGCACTGTCCTCTCTGCTGCTGCGAAAGCCGATAACGAAAAGTAAAAACTGACAAAAACCTTCGGCGATGTTGCAACAGGCTCACTCTTTTGATATAATTATATTGAATCGGGGCGCTTTCACTTCGGTCAATATATCAGAGTCAAAGGAGGAGCCTGTTTTGACGGAATATACCATGCTCATTTTGTGGATAGCGCTGCTCATAGCGTTCATCGTTGTTGAAGCCGCGACTGTTCAGCTCGTCACCATTTGGTTTGCCGCGGGTGCGGCGGCGGCTCTGATATCGGAGCTTTGCTCGGCACCCGTCTGGCTCCAGTGGGTGATTTTCGCGGGGGTGTCGCTCGTCGCGCTTGCAGTGACCCGTCCGCTCGTCAGAAAATTTTCAAAAAAGCGCGTTCATCCGACCAACGCCGACAGATACATAGGACTCGAGGGAATTGTCGAGGAGACTGTTGACAACACCGACGGCACCGGTATAGTGAAGGTCGAGGGCTCGACCTGGACGGCGAGATCGTCTGACGGCAGCCGCATTGAAAAAGGTTCAAATGTCACCGTTGACAGAATCGACGGCGTTAAACTTATGGTTTCAAAACATTAAAGGAGGACTATTATGGGACCTGTAGCAATCGGAGTAATCATCGGCATTGTCGTGCTCGTGCTCATTATCGTCGTGCTCAACATCAAGATAGTGCCGCAGTCCAAGGCATATGTCATCGAGCGTCTCGGCGCATACTCGACCACATGGCAGACCGGCATCCACTTCAAGATTCCCTTCGTTGAGAAGGTGTCGAAGATCGTCTCCCTCAAGGAGCAGGTCGTGGATTTCCCGCCCCAGCCCGTTATCACAAAGGATAACGTCACCATGCAGATAGACACGGTCGTGTTCTTCCAGATAACCGACCCGAAGCTCTATGCCTACGGCGTCGAGCGTCCGCTGTCGGCTATAGAAAATCTCTCGGCGACCACGCTGAGAAATATTATAGGCGAGATGGAGCTTGACCACACGCTGACCTCGCGTGATGTCATCAACGCGAAGATAAGAGTTATCCTCGATGAGGCCACCGACGCATGGGGCATCAAAGTAAACCGCGTCGAGCTCAAGAACATTCTTCCCCCGCCCGAAATTCAGGACGCGATGGAGAAGCAGATGAAGGCAGAGCGCCAGCGCCGTGAGGCAATCCTGCGCGCAGAGGGTGAAAAGGCGAGCAAGATACTCGTTGCGGAGGGTCAGAAGGAGAGCCAGATCCTCGCCGCAGAGGGCGACAAGCAGGCTGCCATTCTTCACGCAGAGGCCGTCAGGGAGGCGAAAATCCGCGAGGCTGAGGGTGAGGCGCAGGCTATCGTTGCCGTTCAGGAGGCTCAGGCTAAGGCTATATCCCTGATAAACGAAGCTGCCCCGAAGGATGGTTATCTGACGATAAAGAGCCTTGAAGCTTTCGCAAAGGTCGCGGACGGCAAGGCGACAAAGCTCATCATTCCGAGCGAGCTCCAGTCTCTTGCGGGGCTTGCGGCGAGCGCAAAGGAGATTTTCTCCGCAGACGCAGAGCAGAAATAACAAAATAAAAACACAGCGCAGGGAGTCGGTAAAACGGCTCTCTGCGTTTCGTTTTCGGTATGGGCGGGTCAGGCTATGAATTTGTACAGAATGAGCTCCAAATAATCCGTCATATCTTCCTTTGACAGTCTGAGCTCATCGGCTATCCACATATTGAGCGTTGAAATTATTCCTCCGACTATGAAATCCGCTTCTATGCGGTCATATTCGCTTCTGTATGTAACGCTGTCCTCATGCAATATTTCGCGGTTGAATGTGACCCTTAACCTATCCGTAAGAGACTCCTGCTCCGTCACCTTTGCAAGGAGCAGTATGTTCTCTCTGTTCTCCCAAATATAGTCTATAAGGCACTCGACTATTCTTTTCTGATTTTCCGGCTCATAGCTTGGATAGCAGGACTTGAATATTCCGACAAGGTTATCGCACACCTCGGCTTTCTGACGCTCATACAAGTCGTAGACATCGAGGTAGTGCAGATAAAATGTTCCCCTTCCTATGTCAGCCTCCTGTGCTATTTCCGTAACGGTTATTTTGGAAAGGTTCTTTAATTTAAGAGCCCTGTAGAACCCTTTGACTATTGATTTTTCTGTTTTTTCAAATCTTCTGTCCGACATATCCACCGTTCCTTAACAATTTTTTATCAAGTGTTCACTAATGAACACATATCAGATTATTGGGCATTGTCTGTTGCAGTTACACTAATTATAATGGACACAACGGCTTTATTCAAGCTCAAATTAAAAATTACGAGGTGTTTACAAATGAAATGTTCAGCAAACAGAGCTATCGCATGTGAATACTTGAAGAGGAACGGTCTGCGTATTGCGGAAAAGGACGACATAAAAAAGTGCGCCGATGTTTTTTCGAAGGCGATACTTTCCGACAAGTCAACAAAGTTTCTTCTCGGCAAAAAGATTTCGCTTTGTGCCGTGGCAGATTACTATCGGATAATACTCAATGTATATCGCAAAAAGGGAATAGTCGCTTTCTGGGGTACGGAACCGAAGGGAGTTCTTGTCCTGCTTCCTCCGGACGCGGAGCGACCTAATGCCTTTGATTATATCAACGGCGGTGTCCTTTCACTTCCGTTCGCGATGGGGAACGGTATTCTCAAGCGCTCTATGGAATATGAAGTCAACTGCCGAAAGATAAAAGAGCGTGTTTCTCACGGCAACAGCTGGTATATTCTCTCCTTCGGCGTAGACCCGTACTATCAGGGCTGCGGCATCGGCTCAAGGCTTATGAAAACATTTCTGCAATATGTTGATATTCTGGGGCAGGACTGTTATCTTGAAACCCATAAGCAATGCAACACGGAAATATATTCGCACTACGGCTTCAGCGTCGTCTCCTCCGATTTTCTTCCGGACAAAAGCGGCGAACAGTACGCAATGCTCAGAAAATGCACACAGTAACGGAACATGCAACACTATTGATAAAAAAATATTGATAAAATGTGTTTTTTTGTTGCGCAACGGGGCTGAATGTGATAATATATTGTCGATGAAATATTCAATTTTTTGTTGGAGGCAATCATATGGATCAAAGATTACAGCCCCTGTTCACTCCGTGGAAAATCGGCAACTGCGAAATCAAGAACCGCATCGTGCTCACGAGCATGGGCGGCACCGATCTCTTCGGATGGATGGAGAAGAACCACTTCGATAAAGACGGCGCACGCTTTATCATGGAGGTCGCGAAGAACAACGCGGGTCTTGTTCTCCCCGGATGTCAGCCGGTCTACAACCCCATGTTCGGTCAGTGGCTCCACAAGAACAAGAAGATGTACGCAGACCTCAAAAAGTGGACTCCCGAGCTTCACAAAACCGGCGCAAAGCTCTTCGTTCAGCTGACCGCAGGCTTCGGCCGCTCCTTTACCGTCAGCGAGATGATGGAAAAGCTCTACACCAACCCAGCACTGAGAGTTCTCAGCAAGCCGTTCATGGATCTCGACAAGATAACGGCGTCCGCGAGCCCCTCGCCCAACCGCTGGTCGGATAAGATACCCTCGAGAGAGATGACCAAGGCTGAAATAAAGGAGTTCGTCAACGCATTCGCGGAGAGCTCAAAAATGCTCAAGGACGCAGGCGTTGACGGCGTTGAGGTTCACGCAGTCCATGAGGGCTATCTGCTCGACCAGTTCACACTTAAGTATGTCAACAAGCGCACCGACGAATACGGCGGCTCGTTCGAGAATCGCTACCGCTTCGCGGTCGAGGTAGTGCAGGCTATCAAAAAGGCCTGCGGCGACGATTTTCCGGTTTCCCTGCGCTACAGCATAATTTCCAAGACCAAGGGCTTCCGCCAGGGTGCTCTCCCGGGCGAGGCTTATACCGAGGTCGGACGCGATATGGCGGAGTCGGAGAGGGCTGTCAAGTATCTTCAGGACGCCGGCTACGACTGCCTCAACTGCGACAACGGCACATATGACGCATGGTATTGGGCTCACCCGCCCATCTATATGCCCGAGAACTGCAACCTCGAGGATGTTGAATACATCAAGCAGTTCTGCGACATCCCCGTTATCTGTGCCGGTCGCCTCGATCCGAGGGTTGCCGCAGACGCGATAAAGGAGGGCAAGCTTGACGGCGCGGGCTTTGCGCGTCAGTTCCTCGCCGACCAGGAGTGGGTCACGAAGATGATGAATGACGAGGAGGAGGACATCCGTCCCTGCATTCTCTGCCACAACGGCTGCTTCAATATGTGCCACTACAAGGGCGTGCCCAATGATCAGGAGCTCTCCGACAGCCTGCATCTTTCCCGCTGCGCTATCAACGCCGAGACGATGCAGTGGAACAAGCACTACATAAAGAAGACCAACTCGCCCAAGACCGTCCACATCGTCGGCGGCGGTATCGGCGGCATGGAGGCTGCCCGCGTGCTCAAGCTTCGCGGACACAAGCCGATAATCCACGAGAAGAGTGGAGTGCTCGGCGGAACCTTCATCCCCGCAAGTGCAGAGTCCTACAAGGGCAAGCTCCGCGACCTGCTTGACTGGTACAGACGCCAGATGACAAAGCTCGGCATCGAGGTTAAGCTCAACGACGAGATAAAGGACATCGCGGCATTCGGCAGCGATCCCGTTATCATCGCGACCGGCTCAACTCCGAGACTTCTCAGAAGAGTTCCCGGCTACGAGAAGATGATCGAGGGCTGCGACTATCTCAACGGCACAGAGGTCGGCGACACCGTTGCCGTTATCGGCGGCGGACTGACCGGATGCGAAATAGCCTATGAGTTGGCTCTCCAGGGCAAAAAGCCCATAATCGTCGAGATGAAGGACGATCTTGTCAGCCAGACCGGCGTCTGCCTTGCAAACTCCTCTTATCTCAGAGAGTGGTTCGCCCTGCACAAGACCCCCGTCTATCTTGAGACGACCCTCAAGGAGGTCAGGGACGGCTCTATCGTCTGCACCGGCAAGGACGGCAAGGACATCAGCATCGACTGCGATTCCGTCATCAGCTGCGCGGGCTACATCCCCGCTCCGCTTGCCGAGAAGTCCGGCAATGTCCACCTCGTCGGCGACTGCCTTGCGGTGGGCAACCTCCGCTCCGTCGTGTGGCGCGCATATGATGTTGCGATGAAGATCTGAGTTAAATAACAAACAGCAAAGCTGCGATTCACGGTTTTATCCGCGGATCGCAGCTTTTGTTTTGTTTTGGTTTTAAATTCGCGCTGTGTTTATCAGCCCACGCAGGCGATAAGATCCCCGACGGTCTTGGCGGTGAGTATCGCCCTCTCCGGTATTTTCACTCCGAAGGTGCTCTCCATATCCGACGCAACGCTCATAAGGTCGAGCGAGCTCAAGCCTATTTCGGTTCTGAGGTTCGCCTGTTCGGTAATTTCGGCAGGGTCAATATAGACATATTCGCAGATTATTCCGGCAATCTTTTCAAGCATAACGGGTTCTCCTTCTTAAAGCATATCGAGTATCTCGCCGAGCGTCCTGTCCGGATTTTCCGCTCCGAGAAGCAGAGCGCGGACGGTCTGCCTGTGCAGTGCCCTTATGTGCTCCACGGTTATCATATTGGTGCGGTGCATAGACGAAAATTTGAAGCATCCGCTGTGCGCGTCGTACATGGCGAAGGTGTAGAGCGGCATGATGTATCTGCCGAGGCTGTAGCCCGTAAATTCATAATCCCAGCCGTTCATCGTATCCTCGCCTATGGGGAACCATGAGAACATCATCGAGGACGAGGCGGCTATCGGGCTGTAATTAAACAGCCTGCGCACAAGCTCGCGGCACTCAAGATAGGGATAATCCATATGCTTGAACAGCGTCATCTGAAGCTCCGCCATTCTGTCGAGAGCCTCCCTGAAGGTCAGGCTCTCGGGCAAGACTATTCTCCACGGGAGCGGCTCGGCGAGCGTGCCGCCGGAGCGCTTTTCGCTCAGAGTCCTGCGGCGGGTGCAGAGGACGACGAAGTACGAGTCGTCCGTTCTGTAATTTATTTTCGAGATGTGCAGGCGCATGGCGAGCTGAATAAGGCATTCGGGGCTGACTCCGCTCGAACGGATGAACGCGAGTATCTTGTCGCTGTCCTCCTTCGAGACGTCGCATCTTGTAAGCTCCGCCTTGTCGTGTATCGGATCAAAGCAGGACGGGGCTCTGAGGGACGGGTCGTGCTTTCTTTTGCGCTCCTTCTCAAGCAGCTCGGGTCCGTGGACTCCGGCATAGAGCGGATCGCCGTCCTTGAGGAAAAATTCGGTATAGAATTCCTCTTCCTCTTTCATCTTCTTTTCGTCCGCGACGATGGCGAGCTCTTTTTTTATCGTCTTTTTATATTCGCCGAGCGGACGCGGCATGGGCTTGCCGTTTTTCAAGTGGTCATAGACAGCGAGCAGGTCGGAGAAGAATACAAAGACCGCTGCGGCATCCATGCACAGATGAGTGATGTTGATATATATTCCGTAACCGCCGTCAAACGAGTGGAAAAATATGATGCGGAAGTTCTCGCCCTTCAAGTGGCGTATGGGCTTGCGTGCGTCGGCGGTGAGATATTCCCTCTGCTCCTCCTCGGTCGAAAACGTCATGACGGGCACATCGTCAACGACATATTTGTCGAGGAAATACTGATAGAACTCCCCGTGCTCTTTATAAAAGCGCAGTCTCATGCAGTCGTTGCGCTCTATCTCTATATTCAGTGCCTTTTTGAGCACATCGAAGTCTATCGGCGTGTGCGTGACTATCGACATGGGTACCTGAATGACCTGCTTGTGAAAGAAGCTGTATTTGAGCATGAAGTTTATCATCTTCTGCGACGGAATGAGCTCAAATACCTCTGTTCCTGCCTTCGGTTTCATTTTTCTCTCCTCCTCAGCCCACAACTGTTTCTTTTCTTTTTATTTTGCCGCTTGAGGTCTTTTCAAAAGGCTCGCTGCGGAATCTCAGCTCCGAGACAAAATGCGAAGTTTTTGAGCCGGCATTTATTTCGTCCATCCGCTTCTCTATCTCGGCGGGGATGTCCTCTATCCCCTCCTGCTTCGCGTGCTCGAAATCGGGATATATCTCGGCGACGATGCGGTCGTTTTCGCCGTAAACCACGACCTCGTCAACTATGCTCAGCTTTTTGAATTTTTTCTCTATCGCCTCGGGCGAGACATTTTCGCCGCTCGAGAGGATTATCAGATTCTTGACTCTGCCGGTGATGAACAACTGCCTGTCCTCGGTGACATAGCCGATGTCGCCGGTTCTGAACCAGCCGTCCTCGGTGAACATCTGCGCCGTTTCCTCGGGCATTTTGTAATAGCCGAGCATAACGGTCGGGGTCTTTATCTGGATCTCGCCGTTTTCAATGCGGACATCGCAGATATTTATGACTCTGCCGACGGACTCGGTTGAAACGCCTCTGTCCGGCACGGAAATGCGGCAGCCGACCTCCGTCATACCGTAGCCCTGGCGGAGCATTATGCCGAGCTTGTCATATTCCTCGACGAGCAGCGGATCAAGATACGCGCCGCCCGAAACTATCCAGTTGAGGTTCTTGCCGAGCACAATTTTTGCCGCCTCGGCGGGGGTGATGTCCGGATTCTTTGACGCCGTTATCTTTATGCGCTGGAGCAGATGCTGAGCCACCATGGGAACGACGCGCATGGCGTTGGGCTCGAAGCGCTGAAGATTTGTGACGATATCGCTGAGGTTGCCGTTGAGGCAGACCTGAACACCGTCGCACAGGTTTTTCAGATAATCGCCCGAAAAGCAAAAGATATGGTGCATCGGAAGCACCGAGAGGGTCGATGTTCTCTCGCTGAAAATATTGATATATTCCTTATACATAATATTTCCGACAAGGGCGGCAGTCGAGAGCATAACGCCCTTCTTGACTCCCGTTGTGCCGGAGGTAAAGATTATAACGGCACACTTGTCGGGATCGGTTTCATAATCGGAGAGGGACGCATATTCGCTCTGAGCCGAATATTTTTCATAGATATCGGAAAAGAAGTTTTCGTCCGACAGATCGACGGCGTGCTTTATCCTCGGACAGTTCGCCATGACTTCGCCGACATTCTCCGCAAACGTGCCGTCGTAGAGCACCATGTCGATATCCGCACGGTCGAAAAGCTCCGACGCCTCTTTCGCGGATATATCCGGCGCGAACGGCACGACAACACTGCCGCTCATAAGTATTCCGGTGATGCAGGTTATGTACTCGTAGTTCGTCTTTCCGACAACGGCGACATGCATATCCTCCTTTGATATGCTCCTTATCCAGCGGCAGACCGCTTCGCTGTCCGTTTTGACGCGGACATAGCTGCGTTGCGCAACCTCGCCGTTTCGCATGAATTTTATGAAGATCTCTTCTCCGTACTTCTCCGCCGAGGCACATAGAAGCTGCCTGACGCTCGGTATTTCATTCTTACTTTTCATTTTTCCCTCCGTGACATTCCGTGTTTTCGGCATGACTCGTGCGGAGCTGCCGCAAGAAGCTAAACCGTCCCCGCTGCACAAAAGAGCCAAAGCCGATATTTTTACTTAACGAATCTAATTTATAGCATCGCTCATTTTGTGTCAATATCAGACGGGGTTAAGTTTGGTTAAAGAAGGTTAAATTTATATTGCATTTATAAAGCACAGATAAATGCTAAAAAATCAAAAGTCCGAAAGTGCTTATGTATCAAGGCTTTCGGGCAGAAAAAACGGCTGCCCCATGCGGAACAGCCTGAAATTTCGATGTTATATTCTGTTTATTTTTCGGCTCTTTTCGAGCGCACGGCGAGCAGGATAATATGGAATATAAGCTCAGCCGCGGGAATCGCAAAAAGAATAATGAAATAGAGCGTATTGCTCGCTTTGAACGGCGCTGCGATACCGAAGCTCGGCGGGAGAAACGCCATCATCAGCGGATAAAACAGGCTCATAAGGTCGTTGTAGAAAAAGCACATCATCAGCGCATAGGCTGAGCACACGAGCGATATCGACCAGAACACCGTTCCTGCGACAAGCGGACGCTTGTTCATGCGCTTAAAAAGAATATAGACAAACGCCGCGAGCAAAAACAGACCCGCCGTTGCAAAACCGGGCTTTCTGCTGCCCTTGCCGTCCATCATATGCGAAAAATTGAACACGACGCAGAGCGCATAGGTTATTATAAGAATTATCGTCAGTATCACGCTTTTAAAATCGACCTTTTTCTTCATGGTGACGCTCCTTTTTACCGATATTTACAAAATAACTTTACAATATCGGGAGCGTTTTGTCAACACCGTTTTACTCAATCCTCAGCACATTTTCTATCGTTATTTTCCCCGCATCGCGCAGATTCTCAAGCTGCTTTAACGCTTCGGTGCACGCCTGGCGCAGAGCCTCGTCATCGCCCGAGTCGAGATATTCCCTGAGGCTGTTTATGTTTATCTCGATCTCGTCCATTGAGCGGTGGACGAGCAGAATGTGCAGTATCTTTTTCGAGCTGCGCCACGCGCCCTCCGCCTTTTCGAGTGCCTGCTCCTCGCCCTCTCCGGCATCGACGGCGGTGAGCAGAAAATTAAGATCCGTTATAAGCTCGTCCGTTTTCTTTGAAAATATGAGCTGCGCGCCGATACTCATAGTCAGAGTCAGGGCGAGCAGAACAAGTGCCGTTGCAAAGCGTTTCATGCTTTTTTCTCCTTTTCGACTATAACGGCGTTTTTGTCGCGGTCAACGGTCATTATCAGCACATCCTCGACCGTCAGTCCCTTCGCCCTGAGCAGCCGTTTTAATTCTCTGTCGTTCATATCGCAGTCGTCATAGTGCTCGCGTATGACCCTGCCGTCGCTGACAACGAGGCACGGCATACCGGGGTCGGGCAGAGAGAGCCTGAGGGTCTTGGCGGTCAGCGCATTTTCGTCGGGCTTTAACATAACCGAGAGCTTGCCGTTCGTCTCAAGCACGGCATAGCCGACTGTGGAGATATCAAAAACATCCTTTTGCCGCAGAGCCGTCAGAAGATCGTCAACGGTATAGCGCAGGCGTTTTATCTCCTTTTGATCTATCCTGCCGTCGCGTATGACGGTCACGGCGTTGCCCTCAAGCAGTCTGCGTGCGCCGCGGCTCTTCATGGATATAACCGAGCCGATTATCTCAAACGCCACGAGCAGCAGCACCGCGACGACGGAATTGAGCAGGGGTATATCGGTATCCTGCATGGGTATAGCCGCGATTTCGGAGAGCAGAATAGTTATGACGAGCTCAGACGGCTGAAGCTCGCCTATTTGCCTTTTCCCCATTATTCTGACCGCCGCAGTCGCAAGAACATACAGTATAAGAATCCTCAGTATCGTCAGAACCATTTTTCTACCTCCGTAATTGCTATATAAAATAGTTTTTCTTATATTTGTATCTTTATCCGATTGACCGAAAAAAGATTTATGTGTATAATATGTGTGCAATAAAAGCGGAAGTGATTTGATATAATATGAAGAAATATATAGTGGGCATAGACATCGGCGGGACGAAGTGCGCCGTCCTGCTCGGAAGAGAGCACGCAGACGCCGACGATATCGTCATAGACAAGCTCCGCTTTGAGACGCGGGTCGGGCGCGGCTGGCGTGCCGTGACGGCGGAGCTGCTCGACAATGTTGAAGAAATAATAAAAAAGAATGCCCTCTCCCCCGAGGATATTCTCTGCGCGGGAATAAGCTGCGGCGGTCCGCTCGACAGCAGGCGCGGAGTTATCCTCGCGCCGCCGAATCTCCCGGACTGGGAGAGTGTGCCGATAGTCGATATGGTCGAAGAGCGGTTCGGGTTCGACGCATATCTGCAAAATGACGCCAACGCCTGCGCACTCGCCGAATGGAAGTTCGGCGCGGGCAAGGGGCTGCGCAATATGATATTCCTGACCTTCGGCACGGGCATGGGCGCGGGGCTTATTCTCGATGGCAGGCTCTACTGCGGCTCGAATGATATGGCAGGCGAGGTCGGGCACATGAGAATAGCGGCGGACGGTCCCGTCGGCTACGGCAAGCGAGGCTCGTTCGAGGGCTTTTGCAGCGGCGGCGGAATAAGCCGTCTCGCGCAGGAAATGGCAAGAAAAACACTCGAAAACGGCGGGAGCACACTGATGTGCAAAACCGCCGATGATATTGAAAATATAACGGCAAAATCAGCCGCCGAAGCCGCAGAGAACGGCGACGAAACGGCGAAAGAGGTATACAAAATATGCGGAGAAAAGCTCGGCGAGGGGCTCGCGATACTCGTCGATATACTCGACCCGCAGGCTGTAATAATAGGAAGCGTATTCGCCCGCTCCGGGCATCTTCTGAAAGACAGCATGGAAAAGGCACTGCACCGCGAGGCTCTGAGCCGGACGGCAGAGTGCAGAATAATCCCCGCGGGACTCGGTGAGAGGATAGGCGACCTCGCGTCGCTCGGAATCGCGCTCGATGCCGCAGCAAACGGAGGAAAAGCATGAACAGGGAAAAGGAAATTTTTGAAGAGCTCTTTGTCCGCTATCCCGTCCTCGAGGGAATAAGAGCGGACATCAAGCGTGCCTATGATGTTATCTGCGCCTGCTTTGACAGAGGCGGCAAGCTGCTCATCTGCGGCAACGGCGGAAGCGCGGCGGACGCTCAGCACATAGTCGGCGAGCTGATGAAGGGCTTTCTGCTCAAGAGGGAGCTGACCGACGAGCAGAAACAGTCCTTTGCTCAAATAAAGGACGGAGAATATCTCGCGAACCGTCTTCAGGGTGCGCTGCCCGCAGTCGCACTGAGTGCGCACGAGGGGCTGAACACGGCATTTGCAAACGACATCGCCGCCGATATGATATTCGCTCAGCAGGTCTGGGCATACGCATCGTCGAGCCCCGACGCACTTATGGCGCTGAGCACCTCCGGCAACTCCGCAAATGTTGTCAACGCGGTAAAGGTCGCCAACGCCATGGGGATAGAGAGCATAGGCATAACCGGCGAGAAGACGAGTCTCATGAGCGAGCTGTGCACGGTCTGTCTGCGCCTGCCGGAGACGGAGACATTCAAAGTCCAGGAGCTGACTCTCCCCGTCTATCACGCCCTGTGCGCAATGGCTGAGGCGACATATTTCAACAAATAATTTATTTTGAAAGGACATAAATAAATGGCAAATTCTATTCCGAGAGCGGAGCACCCGAATCCGCAGTTTGAAAGAGAAGGCTGGCTCAACCTCAACGGAGAATGGGAATTCGAAATTGACAACAGCGTCAGCGGCAGAGAGCGCGGACTGCAAAGTACCGAGCATCTGAGCTCGAAGATAACAGTCCCGTTCTGCCCCGAGAGCCGTCTTTCCGGCGTTGAAAACACCGATTTTATGAGCTGCGTGTGGTACAGACGCGACCTTGAAATCAGCGAAAGCGACCTTGAGGGCAGAGTCATACTGCACTTCGGCGCGGCCGATTACGACGCAACGGTCTACATAAACGGTGAAGAGGCAATGCACCACAAGGGCGGCTATGTCTCGTTTGCCGGTGACATCACAAAATTCCTGAAAGCAGGCAAAAACTCCATCGCTGTCGAAGCCCGCGACGATGTAAGAAGCCCGCTCATCCCTCGCGGCAAGCAGAGCGAGCGGCTTTATTCGCACGACTGCGACTACACCCGCACGACGGGAATCTGGCAGACCGTCTGGGTCGAATTCGTGCCGAAGAGCTATGTAAAGAGCATCAAGCTCTTTCCGAATCCCGAAAGCTCCTCAGTCAGCTTCTCCTGCGAGCTCTGCGGCAGCGGCGAGCTCGGAATAGACGTTCTCTATGACGGCAAGCTGGTCGGCAGATACGACTGCAAAAACGCGGCGGGCTGCGTCTCCGGCGACATGAAGCTCATTGAAAAGCACCTGTGGGAGGTCGGCTGCGGCAGACTCTATGATCTCGTCATCACCTTCGGCGGCGACACCGTCAAGAGCTATTTCGGTCTGCGCGATGTGCGCCTCGACGGGTTCAAATGTCTCATCAACGGCAAGTCCGTCTTCCAGCGTCTTGTGCTCGACCAGGGCTTCTACCGCGACGGGATATACACCGCTCCCGACGACAGCGATATGATAAAGGATATCGAGATATCCCTCGCCGCCGGCTTCAACGGAGCGAGACTTCACCAGAAGGTTTTCGAGCAGAGGTTCCTCTATCACTGCGACCGTCTGGGCTATATCGTCTGGGGCGAATACCCGAACTGGGGGCTTGACTATTCCGCTCCCGACGCGATTTACGGCATTCTGCCCGAGTGGTGCGAGGAGGTCGGACGCGACTTCAACCACCCATCGATAATCGGCTGGTGCCCGTTCAACGAGACCTGGGACTACGCGGGCCGCGAGCAGAGAGACGAGCTGCTTGAGACGGTCTACAATGTCACAAAGCAGCTCGACGGCACCCGTCCCTGCATCGACACGAGCGGAAACTTCCATGTCGTGACAGATATTTTCGACCTTCACGACTACGAGCAGGATCCGAAGATATTCAAGGAGCATTACGACAGGCTCGTTTCCGACGGCACTCTCTTCGACAACCACGAGCGCCGCCAGAAATATTCGGGCGAGCCCACCTTCATCAGCGAATACGGCGGAATAAAGTGGGTCGTTGGCAAGCAGGACGAAAAGGCATGGGGCTACGGCAACGCGCCCAAGACCGAGAAGGAGTTCATCGAGAGATACAAGGGACTCACCGAAGCCCTGCTCGGAAACAGGCTCATGTTCGGCTTCTGCTACACCCAGCTCTATGATATCGAGCAGGAGCAGAACGGACTTTACACCTACGACCGCGAGCCGAAGTTCGATATGGCTGTATTCCGTAAGATAAACAGCGCAAAAGCCGCTATTGAGGAATAAGGACAGACCTCCGCTTGAAGCTGCGGAGAAAAGGGGCGACCCCGCCGGACAGAGAACCGGCGGGGTCATCTATTTGGGGAACAGAGGTGGAGGTGTCAGATTTCGGTCTGCACGCCGATAAACAGCGGCAGATTCGTTTCGGTATCCACTATCATGTAGACAAACGGACGGGTTAGATAAACCGGATTTGCTGACATCAGACTCATCTCATCAACGCCGACAAGGGTTGCCGCTCCGGCGCGTGTGCCCTCCCGATCCACCTCGATGAAGGTCTTGTGTATTACCGTTCCGATGTAAGCTCCGTTGCCCTTCTCTATAAGCGAGGAGAAATCCGCAGACGAAGAATCGAACGCGTCTTTTACACCCATCTTTTTGAGCGTATCGATAAGCTGTGTGCTGTACTCCGAGCTGAATTTCGGCATTTTGGCATCGACCGAGCTGTTCTTCTGTGCCGAAGAAAATATTTTCATCAGCTTTTCGCCGCTGAGGGATGCCACATAATCATCGATATTCACATTTTCATTCGGCAGCAGTGCCGCGAAGGCGAACCGTCCGTTCTTATACGGCTTCATAAAGCCTGTCGCGTCGCTGTCCGAAAGATATATGCCCTCGGTGGAGCACATGAAATCGGTCTTCTTTTTCTTGCCCGAATATGATGTGAACTCGAGCTTTTCGATATCGTCGCCTGTATACGGGCTCTCCCACTTTGCGTCAAACGCAACGGCGTTTATCAGCATCATGACGGTGCTTCGGTCAGCCTTTTCGATTATCTTCGGGATCATGCCGTCGGTGTTCTTCTTGACCCAGGAGTTTATGCTGTTGACGGTCTTTGTGCTCGAAAGCGGCGCGGAGAAGAGCTGCGCGGAGTAGCTGTCAACCGCTTTTTGCAGGAAAGCCTGCTTTGCCTCGACGCTGCTGTCCGTCCAGACCGAGTTTGCAATCTTCAGCTCGTCGCTATCGGTCAAAAAGTCGCAGTAGGAGCGCATATAGGCGTTGAGCGTGTCGCGGTCAAGCCCGCCGAGCACCCGCTCAAGCTGAGCGAGAGTCTCTCCCTCGGCACCGTTTTGCACGAGCGCGAGCGCAGTCAGCACGGACAGCGGCGACACGAGCGTTGTTGTTCCGTTTGAATAGTTATTTTTGAACAGCTCTGCCGCAAACGACGCGGCAGCGGCTTTAAACTCATCGTCCGGAGCTTTCGAGCCGGATTCGTTTTTTGAAATACCATCTGTCAGATTGCGGACGACTCCGCTCTTCACGTCCCTGTCGGTTGCTCTCTTGATCGTCTTCCCGCAGCCGGAAAACGACAGGGCACAGGCAGCTGTCAGCAAAACGCTCATCAAAAGAGCCAGCATCTTTTTAAAATTCATAACGCGCCTCCGTTAAATGTCTGTCTGCGCGCCGATGAACAGCGGCAGATTGGTTTCGGTGTCGATTATCGCATACACGAACGGTCTTGTGAGGCGAACCTCCTTCGGCGGCTCGGCGGGTGCTGTGCCGCCTGCCTTCACCGCAACCGCAGTGACCGCTCCGGCGCGGGTACCCCTTTCGGCGACCTCGATATAGGTCTTATGGATAACCTCGCCGATGAATATGTTGCCGTCTGAGATATCCGCCATAGATGAGAAGTTCGCTTTTTTCTTATCAAATGCCGTGCTCATACCCATATCGGTCAGCGTGTTGACAAGCGAGCTGCCGTATTCGCACCCGAACTTCGGCATCTGTGTGTTGACTTGGGCATTCTTTCTTGAGCCGAGAGCGTCGAGGAAGCCTTCGCCCGTAAGCGAAGCGATATAGCCGTCAATGCCCGTGCCCTCGTTCGGCAGCAGCGCGACGAACGCCAGCTTCCCGTCCTTATAATATTTGACAAAGCCCGTTGCGTTCGCAGTCTCAATATATTCAAACTCCTGCGAATACATATAGCACGCCTTGACGAGATTCCCCTTCGCGTTTTTGAAGGTGCCCTCGCTCACGCAGTTGTCGGTATAAGGATCCTCCCACTCCGCTTCGAGGCAGAGCGCGTTCATGAGCACCATGACCGTGAGGGGGTCGAGCCCGTCCGTAAGCTTCTTTATCATGCCGTCGGTGTTCTTGCTGACCCATGAATTTATTGCCTTTACCGTCTTTGAGCTTGTTAAATCCGCCCTATATGCCTGAGCGGAATAGAAATCCGCATTCTTTTGAAGAAAGGCTTTTTTGACATTGAAGTTATTGCTCACCCATATCGAGTTTGCGCATTTTACTGCGCTGTCCTCTCCCGTGAGCAGAGCGAGATAGGCGGTCATATAGGCGTTTAGGGTATCGCGGTCGAACCCGCCGAGAACCTCCTGCATCTCGGAGAGGGTCTTTCCCTCGGCTCCGTTTTGCGTCATGGCGAGGGCGGTGAGCACGGAGAGGGGCGAAACGAGAGTGTTTTTGCCCGACTTGTATTCTTCCCTGAAAAGGCTGAGCGCAAACGAAGCGACCGCCTTTTCAAAACGGCTGTCAGGCGTTTTGGACACCGCTTTGCCCTTGGTTATGCCCTTCATAAGATCCTGAACGGCAGAGCTTTTGTTCGCCTTGTCCGTCGCGGTTATTGATGTGTCGCCGTTTTCTTCCGATGTCACGGCGGTGTTCCTCGATGTCTGCGATGTGTCGGTCTGCGAGCCGCCGGGCTTCTTTGCGCACGCCGCGAGCGGCAGCATGACGGCGGCACAGAGCAGCAGAGCTACCGACCTTTTCAGCTTCATTTCTTTCCTCCTTTTCCGTTCAGGCATCCCTGAGGACGACATTTGTAAAATGCTTGTTATATACGGTCAAAATCATATGGCAGCCTGTATCCTGCGCGCTCTCCGACCTTTTGAGCGCGGCGGTGAGCGTGCCGTTTGAGTCTGCAGTGCAGTCCGCCAAAGCATATTCGCAGTCCGCAGTTATTATCACAACGGTATTGTTTCTAAAATATTCCTCGTCCCCGCCCGAAAGCTCGGCTTTCAGCTCCTCGCTCAGCGCTCCCTGTTCTTCCTGCGCGGCAAAATACTCCGAGAGATCCTTTCGGCTTGCTATCACCGTCGCCTGGGGCTCGCCGACTTTTTCCTCCGTCTTATCGGCGAAAGCTCTGAAATCATAATTCAGGCGGTCGGACTCGCCTTTTTTATCGCTGTTTTTTGTCTGCACTGCCGCACCCTGATTTTCAGTCTGCGCGGCACTCGAACCAGAGGCGACTCCTGCGACGGAATCGTACCCTTCGTCCGATCCCTGATAACTGCTCTGAACCTCGGTCGGCGGCTCGAGAGCAACGCCCTCGGAATACTCCTCCCGCTCAAGATATTTCTCGGCGTCTATCGTTGCCGCGTCCTTCATAGAGAACGACGCCGAATAATAAACGCCTGTTGCGGCGGCGGTCAGTGCAATAACAAGGCACGGCACGGCGGTCATTATCATGCGGTTGCGTTTTTTTATTCTTGCGCGTTCCTTTGAAGCACGCGCATAAACTTCATTTTTGAATTCATTATCGGTCTTCATAGCAAAAGCCCTCCTTTTCAAGCTCGGTTCTGAGCGCCTGCTTCGCCCTGTAGAGGAGATTTGCAAGCTGCTTTTTGCTTTTGCCCATAATCTTTGCCGCACCGTCGCCGTCCACTTCCTCAAAATAGACAAGATACAGCACGGTTCTGTAATCATTGTTGAGCCTGTCCATACACTCGCGCACGGTTCTCGCGTCCTCGCCCCTGTAAAAGGAGTCAATGGCACTCTCGTCCCAGAGCTCCTCTCCCTCGTTGGGCACGGTGCGCTTTTTGCGAAGAAAATCTATTGCTTTGTGCCGCGCAACGGAATATATGTAGGTCTTGAACGAGCTTTTGAAGCGAAAACGCCCCGGATGCACGAGAATTTCGACAAAGGTATCCATAGCTATGTCCTGCGCCTCTTCGGCGGAGCGGACATAACCCTTGATAAAAAATATCAGTCTGTCTCGATAGGCGTCCATGAGTTCATCAAACGCACTTTGATCGCCTTCGATAAAACGGCGGTAGCTACTCTCACCGTTGTCCATCGGATCAATCCTTTCGGGGCGGCGTCCCGCCTTTCACTTATATTGTCGCAAAAGGTGCCGGATTTTCTCACCCGTTTTTAAAAATTTTTTTAAAAGCGCGGAGGTTTGGGAAAAAGCCTCCGCGCTCTGTTATTCAGTTGACTCCGGGCGCAATGAAGCCCTCTCCGAGGATTTCGCCCGCCTCGGTGATGATTATAAACGTATCGGTGTCTATCTGCCTGATTATCTTCGTCAGCTGTGGCACCTCGTTTTTCTTCACGGCGCACACGACCATATTCTTTTCCTCACCCGTATAGCCGCCCTTGACCGGCAGTATACTGACTCCCCTGCCCATCCTTGAAGTTATCGCGTCGGATATCTCCTGCGCGTGCTCCGTCACGGCGAGCAGCAGCTTGCCGCTGCCGGTGCCGTAGAGAATATAGTCGAGCAGACGGGAGTTGACGAAAATGACTATAACCGCATACATTGCGGACTCGACGGAGCGGAAAACCATAGCGCCGAGGATGACTATTATCGCATCGGCAGCCATAATAACCTTGCCTATCTGGATATGCGGGAACGCCTTGTGGACGAGCCGCCCGACGATATCCGTGCCGCCCGTAGTCGCGCCGCGCATGAAGACAATCGCCAGCCCCGCGCCCGAGCACAGACCGCAGAATATCGCCGCCAATATCTTGTCGCCCTCATAAGTCGGCAAATATCTGCTGAAAAGGTCGAGCAGGGCGGAAAGGATAACCGTCACCCACATCGTCTTTGCAACGAACCGCCAGCCGATAAAAATAAATGCCAGAATTATCAACGGAACATTGAGCAAGAAGTTCGCCGTGCCGAGCGGAATGAACTCAAAAAGATGGTTGACTATTATCGCAAGACCCGTCGTTCCGCTCTGCGCGATACTGTTCGGCAGAGCAAACGCCACGACGCCTATTGAATAGAGCGAGCAGCCGACTATCCAACAGATGTTGTCTATCACCGCTCCGGCTATCTTCTGCCCGGTTGTTTTCGGCTCGGCGGAAAACCTTTTTTCAAGCCGCCTTCTGCGCCGCTCATACGGGGAAACCGTCTCCTTCTTTTTGCCTTTCCTGTTCATCACTTCACCTCGTCAGTTTTTTCTGCATTGGCAATATGTTCAAACAGTTCTTCTATCCTCTTGTCCTGTCCGCTGAGATAGAGCCAGCCGAACAGTGCTTCAAGACCGGTTGCGCTGTGATATTCGGCGGAGCTTGCGCTCTTGGGGACTCTGCCGGCATGTGCGTTTCTGCCGCGCCGATAGATATCTGCCTCGTGCTCTGTCAGCACATCGGCTATCAGCCGTGCGTCCTTCGCCTGAGCGGCGGCGCAGACGCTCCTCGCCGCAAGCGGATGCAGCTTGCCGACGGGGCGGTTCGCCTGCATGACGAGATTGCCCCTGACGAGCAGGTCAAACACGGTATCGCCTATAAATGCGAGGGTCAGCGGACTGAGCAAATCAGGATCGGTATTTTTCAGTTCTTCGCTTATTCCTATCAAATGAGAAGCCTCCGTTACGGCATATAGTCGAACTCGAAATCGTAAATTTCAACGGTGTCGCCCTGCTGTATTCCCATGCCTTCGAGCTTGTCAAGTATGCCGCTCGAATGCAGCACGCGCTGAAAATACTGGAGCGACTCATAGTCGTCGATATCGGTGCGCTGAAGTATTTTGAGCAGCCACGGAGCTTCGACGATAAACACGCCGTCCTCCTCGCGCACGGTAAAGCCCGTGTCCTTCTGCCGCTCGAACATCTCAACGGGTATCTCCTGCGCCTCGTAGCGTTTTATCGGCGGCAAAGTTTTGAGCCGTTTTGCGACTGCGTTTATGACCTCGGCGGTGCCCTCCTGAATGGGTGCGCACATGGTATAAAACTCATAGCCGCGGGAGGTGAAATACTCGCGCAGTCGCTCAATCTGAGCGTCGTCCGCCATGTCGATTTTATTCGCCGCAACTATCTGCGGAAGCTTTGAAAGCTCGGGGTCGAACTTTTCGAGCTCTGCGTTTATCTTCTCAAAGTCCTCTATCGGGTCTCTGCCCTCGCTGCCCGCCGCGTCGATTATGTGCAGGAGCATACGGCAGCGCTCGACATGACGCAGAAACTCGTGACCGAGACCGACGCCGTCGCTCGCGCCCTCAATAAGTCCGGGGATATCCGCGACGACAAACGACTCGCCCTCGCCCATAGTAACAACGCCGAGGACGGGCGTTATGGTAGTGAAATGATAGTCCGCGATTATGGGCTTTGCCTCGCTGACGACCGAAATAAACGTTGATTTGCCGACATTCGGGAAACCGAGCAGACCGACATCGGCGAGAAGCTTCAGCTCGAGAATGACCTCCCACTCCTCACCAGGAGTGCCGCTCTTTGCAAAGCGCGGGGTCTGGCGGGTAGGGGTCTTGAAATGGGTGTTGCCCCAGCCGCCGCGGCCGCCCTTTGCGGCAACGAACGAGGTCTTTTCGGACATATCCGCCATAACGGCGTTCGACTCCGCCTCGCGGATTACCGTTCCTCGCGGAATCTTTATGACAAGGTTCTCGCCGTTTTTGCCGCGCCTGCGTCCGCCGTCGCCGCGTTTTCCGTCGGGGGCGGTATACTTTCTCTTGTAGCGGAAGTCCGCAAGGGTCGCGAGGTTATCGTCAACCTCGAATATTATATCTCCGCCCTTGCCGCCGTCGCCGCCGTCGGGACCGCCGGACGCGACATATTTCTCGCGGTGGAAGGTCACTGCGCCGTCGCCGCCGTTTCCGGCTTTGATTTTGATTTTTGCAATATCTACAAACATAGAAGTTCCTTTACTTTTGTGTTCTTTTCGGGGTTATCTGCCCTCACGCGCCGCCCTTATGTTTTCAACAAACTTGCGTGCGGTGTCGGTGATGCGCCGATAGTCGCCGGTCTTTGCGCCGGCGGTCAGCGAGCTGCCCGCCCCGACTGCAACGGCACCCGCCTTTATCCATTCGGCGGCGTTATCGACATCGACTCCGCCTGTCGGCATCATCTTCGCATAGGGAATGGGTCCTCTTATCGCCTTGATTATCTTCGGACCGTAAACATCGCCGGGGAATACCTTGAGTATGTCCGCGCCCGCCTCCATGGCGGCGACAGCCTCTTTTACGGTCATTATGCCGGGCATAACGGCAACTCTGTAGCGGTTGCACATCTTCACGGTCTCGGGGTCAAAATAGGGGCTGACAACGAAGTTTGCGCCGGAGAGCATGGCTATTCTCGCGGTCG
This sequence comes from Faecalibacterium prausnitzii, assembly GCA_963612725.1. GTDB lineage: Bacteria > Bacillota > Clostridia > Oscillospirales > Acutalibacteraceae > CAG-177. The sequence goes on from CAVDWM010000025.1 coordinate 28,262, forward strand.
GTGCATCCATAACCGTGCCTGCGCCGAGAATCATCTGCTCGGGGGTGTAGCGCTTTGCAAGCTCCTCGATAACCTTATCTGCGTGGGGAACGGTGAAGGTCAGCTCTATAGCCGCGACGCCGCCCTCGATGCACGCATCGGCGATTCTGCTCGCCTGATCGGCGCTCTCCGCTCTCACGACCGCGACGATGCCGCAGTCCTGTATTTTAGTCAGTATTTGTTCTTTGTCCATTTTTATCTTCCTCTCTTATCTCTGAACTCTCGCGCCCGCGCCGTTCATAACGGCTTCGACCTCGCGCTTGCTTGCCATTGAAGTGTCGCCCGGGGTGGTCATCGCCAGCGCTCCGTGCGCTATGCCGCAATTGACTGCATACTGAGGATCGCCCTCGGTCATCAGACCGTAGATGAGACCCGATGCGAACGAATCGCCGCCGCCGACACGGTCGAATATCTCGAGCGAGTCGAGCTTCATGCCCTCATGCAGCCTGCCGTCCGCCCAGCATATCGCGCTCCAGTCGTTGACCGTTGCGGTCCTGACGGTTCTGAGCGTCGTTGCAACGACCTTGAAATTCGGATATATTTTAACGGCGTTTTCAATCATCTTGCAGTAGCCGTCAACATTGAGCTTCTTGAGTCCCGCGTCGTTGCCCTCGACCTCAAGACCGAGGCAGGCGGTGAAATCCTCCTCGTTGCCGATCATGACATCGATATATTTGGCTATTTCGCGGTTGACCTGCTGCGCCTTCTCCTGACCGCCGATGCCCTTCCAGAGCGACGGGCGGTAGTTGAGATCATAAGAGACGACGGTGCCGTATTCCTTCGCCTTTTTGACTGCGGCGATAACGGTCTGTGCGCTCGTCTCGGACAGGGCGACAAAAATTCCGCCCGTGTGCAGCCAGCGGACGCCGAGCTTACCGAAGATATAGTCCCAATCGACATCCTCGGCTCTGAGCTGAGATGCGGCAGTGTTGCCTCTGTCGGACACGCCGACGGCTCCGCGGATTCCGTAGCCGCGCTCGGTGAAATTGAGTCCGTTTCGGACATTTCTGCCGATGCCGTCATAGCTCATCCATTTTATAAACGAGGTGTCGACTCCGCCCCGAAGAATGAAGTCCTCTATGAGCCTGCCGACCTCGTTATCCGCGAGGGCGGTTATGACTGCTGTGCGAAGTCCGAAGCAGCGGCGCAGTCCGCGTGCAACATTATATTCTCCGCCGCCCTCCCAAGCGGTGAAGGAGCGCGAATTTTTTATTCTGCCTTCTCCCGGGTCGAGACGGAGCATTATCTCGCCGAGGGATATCTCATCAAACATACAATCCTCGGGTCTTTTGAGTTCAAGCTGCATAAATTATACTTCCTTTCCTGCCGGATATATTGATGCGGTGTTTCCGCGTGGCTTTCATACATAGTTAGTATACGACGAAAACGCAATTTTTACAATAACAAACACCAAAAAGAGCAGAAAAATCCCTCGGTTTGAAAAATTAAAACCGAGGG
>CAVDWM010000026.1:0-1289 GCA_963612725.1 Faecalibacterium prausnitzii
TCGCACAGCATTGGATTGATTGCTCAAAACAGTAGTTCGGGAAAACTGTATAATTCAATCATACTTCCAAGAAACGAGCCGGTTCCTGCTCAATTTACAAACCAGTATACAACAACCCAGCCATTCCAATCGGAAATAGAAATTGAGATAACTCAAGGCGAAGATGAGGAAGTTGAGTACGTTACAGTTATTGGAACATCGGTTATAAAGATCGCTCCAAGAGAAAATCTGGTTCCTGTTGAAGTCACGATATCCTGCGATGAAAATTCAATTATCCATGTCAGTGTTGTGGATCTGGATACCAATTCATTTTTAGGTGAGATGGAAATAGACCGCACTTGTAATCTTACACGTGAACAGGTGGAGGATTCGAAGCATCTTATCGACACACTGGATATTAGTGGTGGTTTCTAAAAAAACGAATAGCTTATAAGGCTTATGGGGGAATAAACAATGCCGTTGGTTGATTATTACAAACTACTGGAAATTGACCATAATTGGTCTACAGATGACATCCTTAAATATCTGAGAAAAATAAATTTTCAATGGACTCAAAGAAACAACACATGTCCCAGCGATAGAAAAGAACAACTTGATAGCATTGCGCAAATGCTTGAGATTATTCGCAATGCATTAAAACAATTCGGTAACGACATAACTCGTCAAAATTATGATAATGAGCTGAATAAAGCATATGCCAACGGCACCTTGAATGATGAGATCCAACAAGAATATAAGAATCTTTTAGAACAGGCATGGGCGTACTATTATAAGAATAATATTGAGCTTGCCATAAAGTGTGCAAAGGAGTGCGTGGACGCTCAACTCAATGACCCTTCTGCATATGAACTCTTAGCAAATTGCTATATGCTTGGTGGGGCATATCATGACGCACTCAACGCCATAGATGTTGGCCTTAATATTTTTGACAAGAATCAAGTGTTAATGGTTCTTGGCGCAAGAATTGCAACTGTAAGCGGGCAAATGTATGGTATTGCTCAGATGCGAATCAATTCAATCCTTGAAGCTTTCCCTGAAGAGCCGTACGGTTATGCAGAACAGATATATATGCACTTACATAAAGGTGAAATAGAACTGGCATTTAATGAAATTGATTCCTACCGTAATGTTCGCCCGAATGACATGAAGTTCCGTGAACTGGTTGCGCATGATTTAGACAAATATATTTATGAAAACTATGTCACAATGACGAGTGACACTCAGCATATTATCGCTGGCAAGGATGCTTACGAAAGTGCTTTAAAACTTGCACACAAAGCATCCGAAAT
>CAVDWM010000026.1:1339-9105 GCA_963612725.1 Faecalibacterium prausnitzii
AATGATGTCGAGTATTTTGGCACAAGAGAATGGGACTCTTGGAATATGCCGAGTATAAAGACGCTTACGCTCTTCGGCATCCTACTTCTCATCATTCCTCCCGTTGGAATACTGTTTCTGTTGATTGACATCTTATTAGTCATATTTAGCTTTAGACCATACTGGCAAATAAACCAAACCTGGGTTACTGGTGAAAGAGGTCAGTTGGAATCCGTTATTAACAAAATTGGTTACTATGCAGCTATAGCGGCACGTAAATGCTGGAATTTGTTATTAACGGCAATAAAATGGTTCTTCCGATTTATCTTCTGGCTTGTGCGAGGAGGACCCTTTGCAAATGATTGATGATACGGTAGAGACATATGATGTGAATTTAGATGACGAAAGTCCAGAGGATTTTTTAGAGTATGTGAAATATCTGGATGAAAATACAATAGATGAATTTTTCCTTCCTCGAGTCAAAGATATCAATGGAGATAATGTTAGTGTTGAGCAGGCGTCTTATGATTCTCCGTTTGCAAATCAAGAAAACCCAGGGAGAGTCGAGGATGGTATATCCGTATTTCGACCGGATGCTTGGGGAGAAACAGAGCTCGTTAAAGGTGTTGATTTATTCCAAGTCAGCTCGCCTGAAGGAACAAGAAGCTGCTATTTCACAGATCAGGATACAATTGATGCTTGCATGAATTCTGATACCGGTGAATTAGATATGGATAGATTAAAATCAATGCTTCAAATTTATGATATAGATGGAAGCAAAATCGTAGTATCAAAATTCACGGTTGAGGAAGATGGGATTAAAGCTGCTATTGGCGTTTCTACCGAAAATCCGGAATACGGAATTGGGGGCGGAACACAGTATTTTATTCCACACGCAAATCAGTATAAAGATTCAGGGTTACTTTCCTCTTCCGTCGAATCGTTAGATGAGGAGCATGTCGACGATGGAATTTGATGAGATTGATGAATTTGAAGAGAAATCAGAGGGTCGAGAAGTTCAAGCCAACCTCGATTTAATAGATGGCTTGCAAAAGGATAAACTTGCTATAGACGAATTGCTTTTACGACAGCGGCCTGTTGATGATAACTATGATTGTTTAACGCAAAAATGTAATCCGAGCAATGACGGCAGAAACTTTCTTCGAATAAAAGACAAAGAGAGGAATCAAACGACAACGTCAGGTACATGGGGGCATGGATGTCACTGTCCTCAATTGGATGATTGCGAGGAAAACTGCCAATCTGATGATCTTGAAAGCATCAAAAAAATAACGGGACACAGACTATTTTGAGAGCCTGCGAACACTCAGATGAGCGTCCGCAGGCTCCTTTAGTGCGCCAGCATGCGTAATAACCCGGTGGTGAAATGCTGTGTACCATTTGTCAAGTACAATTTGGAATTGTAGTGTTTTGATTTTGTTAATTCTAAATCGTAAAATTAAATAGGACACTTTTAAAAATAAAATCAGAGTACCGGTAATCTAAAATTTTCGTGGTAAATTATTGATCCAACGTTCGACGGAAGCGATCTGTTCATTGGTGAGGAAATCGGTTCTCTTCCATTTTTTGTGTAAACACACTTTCATGGCATAAAAATCAAAATGGGAATGTGGAGTGTGAGCCGCAAAACGTCTTACGCATCCTAATAGCATATTAGCTGAAATGTCGACGCATGTCAAGGGCGGCTGATTTCTCAGCCGTGATTGAACCGCCATGTACGGAACCATACACACGGTGGTGTGATAGGTCGGCTACTCAACTAACAGGTTGCCTCCTGCTTGATTGTTCGACCTTTTCAATTATCGCGTCGATTATCTCCTCGTTTTTGTATGTCGGGTTCAGCGCGGGCAAAATGTCGGATTCACCGACCGTGCCATCGCATTCGACAGACAGCGCAAGCGGCAGTGAAACACCGCCTGTTTCACTTGCCGACTGAGCTGCGGCAAAATAAAAATCACCCTCGGGAGTTTTGCCGCCGAATGAGACAACAGCCTTGATTTTTGAAAAATCAATCGCAGCCGAATCGACTGCGCCGAGAGACAGAGCCTTTTCGCGGTTTGCACCGATATGAAATTCCGCACCAAAGAGCTTTTCAAATTTTTCGCAGTCCTCAGTGCCGATATCTCTGCCAATGCTGCCCGTGTCAACAAGAATGCAGCCGAGCTTTCGGCTGAGCTCTGCGGCTCTTTCAAGCTCTTTGTCAGTCATATTTTCGCACACCGTGACAGCAATTTCGGCAGGGGAGAAGGAATTTATTTTTTCTGCCGTTATCTCTGCGGCGCGTTCAAGAGAAACTGTCTCTCCGCCTGCTTTACAGACCCTCAGCCGGTCGGCATTGGCGAGCTTGTTCAAGCCGAACTTGCCGTATGTGCAGATGATTTTTCCGTTCGTCGGCTCGCACCGTGTTATCGAGCTGCCGCTCGAGAAAACATTTATCGCGCACTTTGCGGCGCAGCCGGTGCAGTGCGTCGCAGTGCAAATTTCGCGAAGCGGAACATTCTTTTTAAACGGAACTTTTTCGACAAGTGCGCCCGTCGGGCAGAGAGAGACACACTGTCCGCATGAGATGCATCGGGAATCTCCGAGCGATTTATAGAACTCGGGCGAGACAACGGTCGTGAAGCCCCTTCCGGCGAGACCTATCGCGCCGACCCCCATGACCTGCGAGCATATGCGCACGCAAAGTCCGCAGAGAATGCATTTGCCCGAGTCGCGCAGAATGTATTTGTGTCCCGTATCCTTCTCGGCAGGCGATTTCCGACCCGCGAACCGCTCAAAATCGGCATTGTATTTATTTGCATAGCTTATGAGCCTGCATCTGTAATAGTCGAGACAGCCGCACTCAAGGCACCGCGAAGCCTCGCGCCGTGCCTGTTCGTCAGTAAGACCGAGCGCGACCTCGGCAAAGCTGTGCTTTCGCTCGTCTGCGGGAAGTACACGCATCTTTTCGCGCGCGATATGCTCTCTGTCCGCAAGGTCGTTCTCGGTTATTTCTTTCTCGATAAGTATCGGCTTCTTGTAACCCACGATACTGCCGCGAAGATAGCTGTCAACAACCGCCGCGCTCTTCTGCGCTTCGCCTATGGCGGACACGGCTATGTCCGCACCCTTGTTTGTCGCGTCGCCGATTGCGAAAACGCCGCTTATATTCGTTCTGAATGTGCTCTCATCCGCGCTTATAGTGCCGCGAGAGGTCTTGTCAAGCTCTTCAAATCCGCTGAGCTCCGGCTTTTGACCGATAGCCATTATCACGCTGTCAACGTCGAGAGTCTCAAATTTTCCCTCTATCGGGACGGGTTTTCTTCTGCCGCTCGCGTCCGGTTCGCCGAGCTCCATTATCTGGAGCTTTATTCCGCAGACCCTGCCGTCCCGCGTCAGTATTTTATCGGGATTTGTGAGGAATCTGAAATCTACGCCCTCTTCCTGCGCCTCATCGATTTCGAGCGCGTCTGCGGGCATCTCGCTGCGGGTGCGGCGGTAGATGATATAAACTTTCTCCGCGCCGAGGCGGACTGCCGTGCGGCAGGCGTCCATCGCAGTGTTGCCTCCGCCGCATACCGCTACGCGCCTTCCGATATCAACGGGTGAGCCGAGTATCACGGAGCGAAGGAAATCTATTCCTCCGAATACTCCCTCGGCATCTTCGCCGTCAACCCGCATTTTTGTGCTCGACCATGCACCGGGTGCGGCGATGACCGCGTCGTATTCTTTGCTTAATATATCCAGAGAAATATCCTTGCCGACTTTTATGTTATTTCTGAACTCAACGCCGAGCCTTTCAACGAGCGACAATTCCCTGTCGAGCACTTCCTTGGGTAGTCTGTATTGCGGTATGCCGTAGCGGAGCATACCGCCCATCTTCGGCATCATATCGAAAACAGTGACGTAGTGTCCCTTTATGGCGAGATAATACGCTGCCGATATTCCGCCTGGACCGCCGCCTATAACGGCTACTTTCTTGCCGGTCGGTTCGGCAATTTCAGGCACAAATACATTGCCGCTTTCAAAGTCGCGGTCTGCCGCATACGCCTTGAGCGCGGCTATGGATATGGGCTCTTCGACGAGTCCGCGTCTGCATTTTTTCTCGCACGGATGCGGACATACTCTGCCTATGGACGCGGGCAGGGGAATCCTGCCTTTTATTACCGACAGAGCCTGCGCATTTTCGCCGTTTGCGATAAGCCCGACATAGCCCTGGCAGTCGGTGCCCGCAGGGCAGGCGAGAGAGCACGGTGCTTTGCAGTCTCCGGTGTGATCCGAAAGCAGCATTTCGAGCGAGAATCTTCTCGCCCTGTTTATTCTGTCCGACTCTGTTGTAATCTCCATTCCGTCGGCGGCTTCAATGGCGCAGGAGCGCATCAGCTTCGGACTGCCCTTGCACTCCACAACGCACATGCCGCAAGCGCCGTATGGCTTTACCCGCTCGTCATGGCAGAGAGTCGGTATATCCGCGCCCGCCCTTCTTGCGGCTTCGAGCACGGTGAAACCCTTTTCGACCTTTACGCTTTTCCCGTCAACGGTCAATGTAATATACTCTTTCATCATCACACCCCCTTACTTTATAAATATCGCATCGAAGCGGCACGCCGCCTTGCAGCTGCCGCATTTTATGCACTTGTCGCCGTCTATTTTGTGCGGCTTTTTCACTTCGCCGGATATCGCGCCGACCGGACATTTTTTGCTGCACAGCGTACATCCGCGGCACTTATCCGAGTCTATGTTATAGCTTATCAGCTCGGGACATTCTCCGGCGGGGCAGCGGTGCTCTTTTATGTGAGCCTCGTATTCGTCGCGAAAATATCTGAGCGTAGTGAGCACGGGATTGGGCGCAGTCTGTCCGAGTCCGCAGAGAGAACCGTCCTTTATCTGAGCGCACAGCTCCTCAAGCAGCCCGATATCTCCGTCTCTGCCTTCGCCTTGGCAGATCCGCTCAAGAGTCTCTTTTAATCTCATAGTGCCGATACGGCAGGGGACGCACTTCCCGCACGACTCGTTCGTTGTGAAATCGAGGAAGAATTTCGCCATACGCACCATGCAGGTGCTCTCATCCATAACGACCATCCCGCCCGAGCCCATTATCGCGCCCGTTGCCGAAAGAGCTTTGTAGTCTATAACCGTGTCGGCAAGCTGCTCGGGGATGCATCCGCCCGACGGACCGCCGAGCTGAACGCCCTTGAACCTTTTGCCGCCGCGTATTCCGCCGCCGATATCGAAAATAACATCCCGAAGCGTCTTTCCCATCGGAATTTCAACAAGTCCGCCGCGATTTATCTTGCCCGTCAGCGCAAAAACCTTCGTGCCCTTGCTACCCTCGGTGCCGATGGCGGCAAACGCCTCTCCGCCGTTGTTGATTATCCATGTGACATTCGCGAAGGTCTCGACATTGTTTATGTTCGATGGCTTATTCATATATCCCGACTGCGCGGGAAACGGCGGCTTGAGGCGCGGCATACCGCGCTGACCCTCAAGGGATTCAATAAGAGCCGTCTCCTCGCCGCAGACAAATGCGCCTGCGCCGGCTTTTATTCTGAAGCTGCACGAAAAGTCGGAGGACAGAATATCGTTGCCTACATAGCCCTTCTTCTCGGCTTGTTCAATTGCATTGCGAAGCCTTTTTATAGCCAGAGGATACTCGGCGCGGACATAGACTATTGCTTCCTTTGCGCCTATCGCATACGCCGCTATAAGCATACCCTCTATCAGCGCGTGCGGGTCGCTTTCAATGACCGCTCTGTCCATGAACGCTCCCGGGTCGCCCTCGTCGGCATTGCATATCAGATATTTTTCGTCTCCCGCGCTCTGCCTTGCTGCGTTCCACTTGAACCATGTCGGAAAGCCTGCGCCGCCGCGTCCGGCGAGGCCGGAAATTTTTATCTCTTCAATGACCTGTTCGGGCGTCATTGTTTTCAGAACCTTTGAAAGAGCCGTGTATCCGCCGTGCTTTTCATAATCCTCAATGCTCTCCGGTTCGGTTATTCCGCACCCGCGCAGAGCTATGCGGGTCTGCTTTTCGAGAAAGCCTTTGTCCTCGTCGGATATAATGAGAGAGCTTATCTGCGACATATCGCCGCTTTCCGTGAAGCCTATAATTTTATCCGCATCATCGACGCTTACCTTAACGAGTCTGGCCGTGAGCGTATCGCCGTCATAAATGTCAACAATGGGCTCAAGAAAACACATTCCGATGCATCCGACCGCGTGAACCGTATAATTCCCGCTGTTCTTTTCATCGAGCAGCTTATGTATTTTTCCTGCTCCCGCCGAGATGCCGCAGCTGCCTTCTCCGATTTTTATCTTATACATCGGCACCTGCCTCCTTTGCCTTTTCAAAAATTATCTCTTTGACCTTCTGCGGAGTCAGACTGCCGTAGGTCTCGGAATTTATCATCATAACGGGGGAGAGCGAGCAGCAGCCGAGACAGGCGACGGTTTTCAGTGTAAAAAGTCCGTCGGGAGTTGTCTCTCCGTCGTGTATGCCGAGTGCTTCAAACACGGCTTTTTCTATCATCTCGGAGCCGTTGACATGACATGCCGTCCCCTGACAAAGCATGATGAAGTATCTGCCGACCGGCGTAAAACGGAACTGCGCATAGAAAGTCGCAACGCCGAAAACGGTTGCCGGTGCTATGCCCAGCTCAATCGCCGCATGGCACAGTGCGTCCTCGGGAAGATAGCCGTAAATATCCTGAATCTCCTGTAGGACGGTTATAAGCGAGCCGACGGTGCTTTTATATTTGTCTATGACAGGCTCAATAAGTCTGAGGTCGCTTGTCTTTGCCGTATTTTTCATGTTTTCGTCTCCATTGAAAGAGTGTCGCCCCCGACGGGGACAACACTGCGTTAATTAAATTATACGCTATTATACGCTATGAGCGGGAGCTTTTCAATATAAAGTAAGCCTTATTTATATGTAAAATCAGGCGGCGTTTTTTTGTGCATTATGCGCGTTGAAAAAGCGTGTGACTTGTTGTACTATTGTATTGGTTTTGTACCTATATGGTGCAAAACAGAGCGTTTCATGAAAATCTCGGCAAACAACGCACAATTTACCTGCTTCTGTCGGTTGAATAATGTGACAAAATGTGATATAATGTAAACGCAAGATATTACGCATCAATCGGATGTGTGCGGCGGAGCCGCAAAAGGGAGATATAAGTGGTGAAAAAGTTGGTTTCAATTATAATGCCTGCGTATAATTGCGCGGACTATATCGCGGAGAGCATAAGATCCGTGCAGAATCAGACCTACCGTAACTGGGAGCTTATCGTTGCCGATGACAAATCTACGGACGGTACGGTAAATGCGGTGCGCAGCATTGCAGCAAGCGACAACAGAATACATTTGCTCGAAACCGATGTCAACCTCGGTCCCGCGGCGGCGCGCAACAGAGCGATAAACACGGCGCAGGGTGATTATATCGCATTCCTTGACAGCGATGATATATGGTTCCCGGACAAGCTTCGCAGGCAGATAGACTTTATGAAGCAAACGGGGTGCGAATTTACATACACCGCATATGAAAAAATAGACGAATGCGGCGAGCGTATGGGAATCGTTATTTCCGCGCCGAAAAGCGTGACCTATTCTTCGATGCTTTATCAGGGCGATCCGATAGGCAATCTGACCGTTATCTACGATGCGTCAAAGCTTGGGAAGTTTTATGTTCCGGATATAAGGAAGCGCAACGATTTTGCACTTTGGCTGAAAATGATGCGCGAATGTGACCGTGCATACGGGCTAAACGAGGTTCTTGCAAAGTACCGCGT
>CAVDWM010000026.1:9115-24096 GCA_963612725.1 Faecalibacterium prausnitzii
TACCGCGTTCGTGCCGGAGCCATTTCTTCCACACGCAAGAGCAAGTTGTTGAAATATTATTGGAAGCTTTATCGTGATATCGAAAACTTATCGGGCATAAAGGCTTCTGCCGCCATGGCGTCGCTCGTGTTTTTTAAATCTGTAAAGCAGGTGAATCAAGGCATTCAGAGAGTCGGAAACTTTTTCGGGACAAACCTGTCGCGCAGCAGCCTCGAAAATGCGGAAAGGAGCCCCGAAAGCGCCGCAAATGCAGTGAGCGTCTCGGAGTACGCACAAGCGAAAACGGCGATTCGGTGACTGTCGGTGACGGCGTAGTCGTTGAGCGATGAATATGCAAGGCAAAGAGGGGGCTTTTAAAGCTCCCTTTTTTCATTGGCGAAAGAGCCGGGTCTGCGGGCTGTCAACCACACCCGCAGAGCTCCGGCTCCGTCAAAGGCAGCAAATGCTGAAATGCGCTGTTGAAAAGATAATAAACAGTAGCTTCTTCATTTAAACAAAAGCGCCCGAAATAATATCAGCTTCGGCTGCCGATATAATTATGTGCATCCTGCGGTTTAAAATACATAAAAGCCGCAGGAAAATTTTTTATTTTCCGGATACCGTTACTCCGTCGAATTCCGCCCACGGCATGAACGAGAGTCCGTCCGTGGTCTGCTCCTTGGATATCTCAACGATGTTGTTGAGCATATTGATAATATTGCCGCTTATCATCGTCTCGCTTACGGCAGAGCTGACTTTGCCGTTTTCTATAAGGAAGCTGTTCTTTGCAACTCCGGAAAAATCACCGTTTGAGGACGGTTGACCGCCGGAGAAGCGGTTGACTATCAGACCTCTGTCTATTCCGGATACCATCTCCTCGAGTGTTTTGTCGCCGGGAAGAACCTCAAGGTTGTTTCCGCCGTTGAGTGCGCGTGGGAAGCCGGTCTTGTTCGCTCCGTACTGCGAGAGGATGAAAGTCTTGAGAACGCCGTCAACAATGATGTCCATGTTCTCGGCAGGGTAGCCGTCGGAGGTAAAACGCTGACCGACTACCGTTCTGTCGTCGAGCGGAACGCTTCTGAGATTCAGCTTTTCGCTCGCAACCTTTGTGTTCAGCGCGTCTTTCCAGGGAGATGTGCCGTCTATAAGCACGCCGGACGATGCAAAGTTTTCGAGTGCCGTCTGCAAAAGCTCGTTGAAGCAGTCGGGTGAATAGATGACCTTTCCGACGAATTTTTCGCTCGGAGAAACGGTGTTGAGCTGTTCCTCGCTCTCTTTGAGCAGCTGCCTCTGCATTCCTGCATCCATAAACGGCTTGTCGAGATTGTCAAGCGCACAGAAATATCCGTTGAACGAGGAGGACTTTTCCCCTTCATGCGCGGAGAACATCGTGTTAAAAGAGTATTCTCCGTGCTCGTATCTGAGGCTTGTTCCGTTGGTGTTCACATAGAGCTTTTCACTGTGCTCATAGTCGGAGATAAGCTGCTCAAGAATGATCTTCGGATATTCTTTTTCGGTCTGGCTCATGAATTCCTCTATTCTGTCAAACAGCCTGTCGAGGTCAGGCTCAAAAATACCGGTCTTGTATTCGGCTTTTGCCGTGAAGGGTGCTATCTGCTCGGCTTCATCGGGAACGGAGGATTCCGCTGCGGCAATGCATTGAGCCGCAGCTTCGTCAATTGCTTCTTTTGTTGCCTGATTTATGCTTGTGACGCCCTTTTTGCCGTCTTTTATCGCCTTCATCGAAATGCTCGTGTTGAATGTGGAGCGCATCAGGCTGAACTTTCCGCCGTCAACATTCAGCTCGTCCTTTTTACTTCTGCGGACGATGCACTGAGCCTCGTCCGCTCCGCAATTTTTGAGCGCTTCAAGTGTGTATTCCGCTATCTCATATATATCAGTCATTTGTATCTCACCTTTCTCAGCGTCCGCCGATATTTACTTTGCATTTAACGGCGGGACCGCCCATTCCGACGGGCATCGGCTGCTTCTTGCCGCACATGCCCGAGCAGGTCCACACCATGTCGTCGGAGAGCATATCGACAGTCTTGAGCATGTCGAAAGCTATGCCCGATATCGTGGTGTCTCTTATGGCTCTGCCGAGCTTGCCGTGCTTTATTTCATACCCCATGCAGACGCCGAACATGAACTCTCCGGTCGTGTCTGCCTGACCGTTGTTGGTCTCGGTGAGAAAATAACCGTCGTCTATAGAGGCTATCATGTCTTCAAGCTTGTCCTTGCCGGGCAGAATCGCGGTGTTTCTCATTCTGATAAGCGGCTCGTCCGAGAATGCGTAGGCTCTTGCATTGCCCTGCGGCCTGACTCCGAAATGCTCCGCGCTTTCGCGGCTGTTCATATATCCTTTGAGAATACCGTCCTCTATGAGCACGGCGTCCTCTGCGGGAGTGCCCTCGTCATCGACAAGAACGGGCAGGGGAGCGGGTGAGCCGTCCGGCAGGGTGTGAGCGAAATCGACCATGGTTATAAGCTCACTTGCGACCTGCTTGTTCATGCAGTGCGCCGCAACCGAACCGCCGAGCACAAGATCCGCTTCGACCGTGTGACCGACAGCCTCGTGCGCAAGTATGCCCGCGAGGTTCGGATGCATCACAACATCCCTGTAGCCCGCGTCCGCATATACGCCCTCCGCCTTTTTCATAAGGTTTTCGTAAAGCGAATCTATGCCGCCGAAAAGCTCGTCGGGGGAGGAGAACACATCGGTGAAGAATCCGCGCCCGCCGAATACTTTATAGAGCTCAACATTTGTGCCGTCCTTGGCTTCAGCAGTCAGAAAAACATAGACAAAGCTTCGCGGCACGAGCGAATACGAATCGAATCCGTCGTTGACGCAGAGTCGTTTTTCCATTGAATCCGACCTGATGCTTATCGAGCGGCTGACGAGATCGGGATATTTCTTAGCGATATATTCGTCGATCTCTTTTGCAAATTCGATATATATTTTCTGCTCGCAGTCGTTTATGTCGCCGTTCATCGTCTTTATTCCGGCGGGAATAGGCTTGATTATTTTCGCCTCGCGGCTGACTCTTGAGCTTAAGAACACTGCGTTGTCGCTTGCTGCCTTGAGCACATTTTTTATGCTCTCTTCCGAGTATTCCGCACTTGAAGCAAATCCGTAAACTCCGTTTTTGTATACTCTTGCGTTTACTCCGCTCTTCTCCGTTCGAGCGTTGCCGACGAGATTTCCGCCGAGCATCGACACTCCGCGAGAGGTGTTCTTCTGCGCACGCAGCTCGGTATGGTCGCTGAGTAGCGCCCTGTGCGGCGAAAGAATATCATTTATCATATGACTTCTCCTTTGCAAAGAAATTTTTCTATCTTCGTCCCTGACTATATAGTATATCACTATTATCAGATTTTTCAACTTCGCGCAAAAAAGAAAACGCAAAAAGACGGGCAATCCAATTGACTTTGATACCTTTAAATGTTATCATTTTAGCGCGAAATTTATTGTGCGGAGGAAGTGCTTTGGGAAAGTTTGAAAAAGTACTCATAGCGAGCGATTTTGACGGTACGCTCAAGAACGACGACGGAATAATAACCGATGATGTCCGTTCGGCGATAGCCTGTTTTATCGCCGAGGGCGGATATTTTACGGTCTGCACCGGCAGAACATACCAGGGCTTTCATCTCTATGACCCGTCTTATATCAACGCGCCCGTTCTGCTGACAAACGGCTCTATGGCGTATGACTATGAAAAAAACGAGCCGGTGTTCGTAAACGGCATAGAGGCGGAACAGGGCATACCGTTCGTAAGGGCGATAATGGAAAAGTTTCCGGATGTCTCGATAGAAATGTATCCGTTTGACAGCACCTATGCAATACATCTTGATGACATTTCTCACCGTCATTTCACAAGTCAGGGCATACCCTACAAGGTTGTCGGCGACCCGTCCGAGACGGAGTTCCCCTGGGCAAAGGCAATGTTTGCCGCAGAGGGCGTCTCGCAGGAAGTGCAGGCGTTTATGCGCGAGACTTTTGACGATCCCGCTTTTTTGCCGACAAACGGCGGATATATCGAGGTTATGAAGAAGGGGTCGGACAAGGGCACTGGTCTGCTCTCCCTTGCAGACGCTCTCGGCGTCCCGCATGACAGAACCTTTGCCGTGGGCGACGGATATAACGACATCGAAATGCTCGTTGCGGCAAAAGCCGGATTTGTCCCGAAGAACGGTTCTCCCGAGGCACTCGAGCACGCCGATTATGTTGTGCGCTCGAACAATGACGGTGCCGTGGCAAATGTGATAGAGATACTTGACAATATTCTCTGAAAAGCGGTTTATTTTTGTCAATCACCTTGAAGTATCGTCAATAAAGTATTATAATAACACTCGACATTTGAGCCGAATGTGTTGTAAAAATCCCTACGGAGGAATTGAATATGGAGATAAAACAGACTAATTTTGCAATAATAGGTCTCGGCGGACGCGGTCAGGGCAACCTCGGCGAGATTCTGTGCATCGACGGCGTTAAGGTCGTCGCGGTCTGCGATAAGTATGAGGACAGAGCGCGCCGCGGAGTTGAGATAGTCAAGGAGAGAACGGGTGAGGAGCCCGAGATGTATCTCGATTATAAAGAGCTGCTCAAGCGTGACGATATCAAGGCTGTTATGGTCGCCACTACCTGGATAACCCACGCCCGCATAGCGGTCGATTGCATGAAGGCGGGCAAGCATGTCGCCATGGAGGTCGGCGGCGCGGCGTCCCTTGAGGAGTGCTGGCAGCTCGTCAGAACCTCGGAGGAAACGGGCAAATTCTGTATGCTCCTTGAAAACTGCTGCTATGACCGCAACGAGATGGCGCTTCTGCGCATGATGCGCGAGGGCATTTTCGGCGAGGTCGTGCATATGCAGGGCGGCTATGAGCATGACCTCAGAGACGAGATCGGTCTCGGACGCGAAAACCGCCACGGCAGAATACATAACTTCAAAAACCGCAACGGCGAGCTTTATCCCACCCATCAGCTCGGTCCGATAGCTAAAGCACTGCACATCAACCGCGGCAACCGCTTCCTCACTCTCACCTCAATGGCGAGCAAGGCGTGCGGACTCAACACCTGGCTCAAGAACACTCAGGGCGAGGACTATGACCTCGCGGATTATAAATTCAATCAGGGCGATATAGTCACTACTATGATAAAATGTGCCCACGGCGAGACGATAACGCTCGTGCATGACTGCACGCTTCCGCGTCCGTATTCGCGCAATTACAAGATTCACGGCACCCGTGCGGCTTATAACGAGGACGCAGACGGAATCTATATCGACGGCGTGACGAAGCACGAGGACGGAGACTGGATGCACAGCTGGGAGCCGTTTGAAAAATATCTTGAAAAGTACGAGCATCCGCTTTGGAAAACCTATGCCTCCGAAAGCGTGCAGCACGGTCACGGCGGCATGGACTATCTTGTTTTCTCCGCGTTTGTCGAGAGCGCAATGTATGACCTTGAGCCTCCGATAGATGTCTACGACGCGGCAACATGGATGGCAATAACCTGCCTTTCGGAGCAGTCGATAGCAATGGGCAGTATGCCCGTGCCCGTGCCTGATTTCACAAACGGCATGTGGATAGACAGAGCTCCCGCAAGGCGCAGCAGATATAACGCGGAGGAGATCTGCGAAGAGTTTTTCAGTGATGAGGAGAAAGGTGAA
Source organism: Faecalibacterium prausnitzii (assembly GCA_963612725.1). Lineage (GTDB taxonomy): Bacteria > Bacillota > Clostridia > Oscillospirales > Acutalibacteraceae > CAG-177. The sequence goes on from CAVDWM010000026.1 coordinate 14,764, forward strand.
TGAGCTTTTACATCGGTGTTGACGGAGGCGGAACAAAGACGGCGTTCGCTCTCTTTGATGAGAATAAAAATGCGGTCAAAACAGTCTACGGAACCGGAAGCAACCATGAGAATCTCGAGGGTGCGTTCGATGAGGCGAGTGAGGTTATATGGAACGGTATAACAAGGCTTGTCGGTGAGGCGGGAATATCTCTTGACGATGTAGCCTTTTCGCTGATGGGTCTTGCGGGAATAGATCATCCGTTCCAGCATGACATCATGTGCGGGAAGCTTTCCGAAAAAGGGCTTCGCAACTTCGCCATCTATAACGACGGCTTTATTGTCGTTCAGGCGGGCTCGGAGAGCGGCGCGGCAATTGGCTATAACTGCGGAACCGGCACCTGCTGCAACGCGATCGATTCAAGGGGCAATATGCTCCAGCTCGGCGGGCTCAGCGAGTGCACCGGCGATATGGGCAACGGCAACTGGATAGCTCAGACTGCGTTCAGACTCATATACGATGAGGTCTATCTCGGACTTGAGCCCACGCTTATCACAAAGATGTATTACGGCGCTTTCGGCATCGCTTCGCGTGAGGAGTTTGTCGGAACGGTCGCAAAGCTTGAGTCGGAGGAAGCTCCGCTTTATATCAGGACGCTTATAAGCTCATTTTTCGAGGCGGCGGAAATGGGTGACGCCCCCGCGCTTGCCAAGACGGATGAGATGGCAAAGCGAGGCGCACAGTTCATCGCGGCGCTTGCAGGGCAAATGGAGTTTGACGGCGACGAGATTGAGGTCGTGCTCTCCGGCTCGATGCACACAAAGCTTCCGAACGATGCCTATATAAAAAAGCTGCACGGGTATGCGCAGCAGATGAGCGGAAGGAAGCTGAAGTTTATAAAGCTCGACAAAGAACCTGTTACCGGCTGCATAAACTGGATATTCAGGCAGTATAAATAAGGATTTTTACAAAAAGGGAGTAATATATATGAAAGAAATTACAGTAGCGGTCATCGGTTCGGGCAGCACATATTGCCCCGAGCTTGTGGACGGATTCATAAAGGCTCAGTCCTCGCTCAAGCTCAAGAAGATATCCTTTATGGATATCGACGAGAGAAAGAGAACGATAGTCGGCAACCTCTGCTTGAGAATGCTCAAGAAGGCGGGCATAGAGTGCGATACACTTCTCACCGACAACCTTGACGAGGCACTTCAGGGCGCGGACTTTGTTGTCACTCAGATAAGAGTCGGTATGCTTCATGCCCGTTATCTCGACGAGACCATACCGCTCAAATACGACCTCATCGGTCAGGAGACCACCGGTATCGGCGGTTTCTTCAAGGCACTGCGCACCATTCCGGTCATGCAGCATATCTGCGACCGCATTGAGGCCATCTGCCCCGACGCATGGCTTATCAATTTCACCAATCCCTCCGGCATTATCACCGAGTTCGTTCTCAATCACACCAATGTCAAGTGCATGGGTCTTTGCAATGTCCCTATCAATATGATTGACGATACCAAAGATGCCATGGGCGATGATTGCGATATCACATATGTCGGTCTTAACCACCTCAGCTGGATAACCTCCGTCAAGAAGGACGGCAAGGAGCTTATTGACGATATGCTCGCGCAGGGCTTCTCGACAAAGGTTATGGCGAACATAAAGGACGACGGCTTCTCACTCGATTGCCTCAACGCCGTTCGAGGAATCCCTTCGTCTTATCTCCAGTATTATTATTGCAGAGACGCGAAGCTTCAGCATCAGAAGGAGGATGAGAAGTGCCGCGCCCGCGTCTGCATGGAGATTGAAGAGGATCTGCTTGAGATGTATTCCGACGAGACTCTTGTCACCAAGCCCGATCTTCTCGATCAGCGCGGCGGTCACAAGTATTCTCTTGCCGCGGTTTCTCTTATTGATTCTATCGCCAACGATAAGCGCGACGTTCAGATAGTCAATATCAAGAATAACGGCACCGTCGATTTCATGGACGATGACGATGTTCTTGAGATAGCAGCGGTTATCGGCAAGGACGGCGCAGAGCCGGTCGCCATCGACAAGGTAGACAACAGACATATCATCGGTCTTATGCGCGTTGTAAAGGCGTATGAGAAGTACACTGTTGAGGCTGCCACCACCGGTTCGGAGTCAGCCGCTCTCAATGCGCTGCTCGTGCATCCGCTTGTCGGCGACTGGGAGAAGGCGCACAAGTGCTTCGAGGAAATGAAGTGGGCGCACAAGGCTTATCTTCCCGAGTTCTTCCCAAATGATGTTGTCATCAAGTGCTGAATTTAAATAACCTTGGGGCTGTCGCATTTAGCGCAGACCAAAGAGCAAAAAGGTTGAAGGTCATAATTCGCGGCTGAGAACGCGGATTATGACCTTTATTAGTTTGTTTTTGCTCTTTTAAGTGCTTTTTTGCCCGCTCGCAGTACCTTTGTAAAGCTTCGGGGCAAAGAAACCGCTTTCTGCATCTAAATGCGACAACCCCTTTTATTATTACAAAAACGGGCTGAAATTATAGAAAGATTACAAATGTATATACTATCAATGTCATTAAAATAAAGTAAAAAGAAGTGATATACCAAATGTTACCGTTTTGTCACTGTATGTAACTGTTTTTTAATTATATTGTAACCGGAAATTAATTGCATTATATTTCGTGCTGTGGTAATATATCCGACAGTGGTTTATTACCGAAAAAATCGGAGGAAATTGCAGTGAACAGTCAAAAAGTAGCCGTAAGTCGTGAAACGGTAATAAAAGTTACGGCTGTAGCCGCTGTTGCGGCGCTTATGTTCAGCCTTATACTTGTGTTTAACGGCATGATAGGATATGCCGCCGATGATTATCTCTATTTCTTCAAGTACACCGGTCATGTTGTCAAGGGCACGCCGGAGCGCCTGACCGGAATAAGGGATATTTTTACGGGCATGGTGACGCATTATAAAGTCTGCAACGGCAGAATACCGGCGCATTTTCTTTTGCAGCTGTTTACTTTGTTTGACAAGTCGGTTTTCAATGTTGTGAACTCCCTGTTCTTTACATTGCTCGGTCTGCTCATATATTTTCACGCAAACTATAAACGACCGATAAATATACCGTTGCTCGTCTTTGTTTATGCCTTTGAGTGGCTTGGAATGACTAAGCCCGCGTCGGCCTACATCTGGTACAGCGCGGCGTTCAATTATCTGTGGACAACCGTGTGGATACTGACCTTTCTTATGTTCTACCGTATTCATGACACAGAGTCCGAAAAGCCGAAGATCTCAAAAGAAATCCTTCTTTCGGTTTTAATGCTCATTGCCGGCATCTTTGCAGGTTGGACAAACGAGAATATGGGCGGCGCAACGATGGGAGCTGTCATACTTTTCCTCATCTATTTCAGGATAAAGAAAATGCCTGTCAGGGCTCATCATTTTACCGGTCTGCTCGGGGTTGTATTTGGCTTCGGAATATTGCTTCTCGCTCCGGGCAACAGAGTGCGCATCAACAATACTCACCGCGAGCGAAATATCATGAAGCACTTACAGTGGTCGATAAAACAGGTAGTGGCAGACACGTGGCGCGCCGTGCTGCTTATGCTGGCGGTTTTGATAGTTGTCCTGTTAATTGTGTGCATAAAAAGAAAAAAGCTCCACAAGCTTAACTGGCTCCTGCCGTGCATATATCTGCTCACAGGTGCGGCGGCTGCGGCTGTTCTTATACTTTCGCCCGAAGCACCCCCGCGCTCGTTCTTCGGAGCAAATATAATGTTTGCGTGCGCGGCATTTGTTCTGGCGGCTCAGGTTTTCAGCGGCAAAACAGACGGCGTCAAAAGGTTTGCTGCCGTACTTTCGGTTTTGGTGGCTCTCGGCTTCGGCGTGCTCTATGTCGGCGAATATTATGCTCTTAAGTCCGACAGCATCGCTTATGCAGAGGTCGAGCAGGCGATATATGAGCAGAAAGCAGAGGGAGTAAAAGACATTAAGATACCGCGCAGAAAAACGCGCAATTCCTATTGGTCGCTCAATTCGTATATGATAAATATCACCAACGACAGCGCGAATAACAAATGGTTCAACGATTGGGCTGCCGAATATTACGGCGTTGACAGCATTACTGTGGTCAAAAAACCTAAAAAGTAAGAGAAACAGAATCTCGGTTGAAAGGTCAGGGGAATGATATGGCTCAGAAAATAAAAAAGAAAAAGATAAAAAGAGCGGCATTGATAGTCCTTATGACACTTGTGCTCGCCGTTCTTGCGGCTGTTTGCGTTTATGAGACCGAGCTTAATAAGTTGGATTCAAATGACGGCGTAGACAACAGCTTCTATGATTCTCAGTTCAAAGACAAGAAAATCATGGTTATCGTCCCTCATGAGGACGACGATCTGCTTATCTCCGGTCAGGTGCTTCCGTATATGTACAAAAACGGAGCCGATGTTCGCGTTGTGTTTGTAACGAACGGCGACAAATACTGTTCGGCTTATACCCGCCAGACCGAGGCGTGCAGGGCTCTCGAAAAGCTCGGTATTCCGAGGGAAAAGGTAATTTTCCTCGGCTATCCTGACGGCACTGAGCTCTATAACGGCAAAAAGGCTTATTCCTTTTCGTCCGGAGTAGATCATACTTATGCGGGAAAGGGCTTTACCGATTATCACTTTGAGCGCTTTGGAACACATGCGGAATATACCGCCGAAAATATGGTCAGTGATATAGAAAATGTTATTCTCGATTATCATCCCGACTATATTTTCGCAATAGACTTTGATACCCATACGGACCATCGCGGGGTGAGCATGTCGTTTGAAAAGGCGATGGGACATATTCTGAAAAGCGAAAAAAATTACGCGCCGAAGGTGTTCAAGAGCTTCGGGTATTCTCTGGCGTGGAAATCAAAGTCGGACTTTTATGCCCTGAATATCAAGAGCACCGTGAGGCAGGACAGAGAAAAAAACAATGACCCTTCCTACGAGACGGATGTCCCGCAGTATGTCTGGAGCAACAGAGTAAGACTTCCTCTGTACAACGGCTCCGTCAGCCACTCCATACTCAGATGCGATGAATACAAGGCGCTGAGCGAGCATCTTTCGCAGTTTGCGTTCTGCTACTCCGAGCGCATAGTAAACGGCGATTCTGTCTATTGGAATCGGCGCACGGACAGTCTTGTGAACGACGCAACCGTCACGGTGTCCTCGGGGGACGCGTCGCTGTTGAACGACTTCAGGCTCGTCAACACGGAGCAAACAACATGGACGCACACCAAGCTTACGGGATGCGTTTCGAGGTTCGACCAAAACGATTCCCGGAAGACCGTGACCGTGACCTTCAACAGTCCGAAAACGGTTTCCTGCGTGTCGCTGTATGACAACTTCGGACTGAACTCAAACATACTCGGCGGAGTTATTACCTTCAGTGACGGAAGTACGGTGGATGTTCCCGCCCTTAATGCAGACGGCAGCGAAACGCGTGTTGTGTTTGAGCCGAAGCATAACATTACTTCCTTTACATTCAGAGTAACTGAATATGAGGGCGTGGCGGGACTCGGAGAAATAGAGGCTTTTGAAAACGCCGACAACGATCTCGGCTTCTCGCTTATAAAGCTCAAGAATGCCGACACGGATGACTATATATATAATTATTTTATCGGTCCCGATGATAAGTCGATGAACCTCGGTGCATATGTATCGGGCTCAAGCTCCGGATACAGCATTAAGATAGTGGAAGGCGACGGCGTGAAGCTCGAAGGAAACAAGCTTGTGTTTGACGACGACTTCGAAAAGTGTACCGTCCGCGCAGAGCTCAATGACGATCCGAATACCTATGACCAGATAACGGTGACGCGCCTTACGCAAAAGGAGCTTAAAGCATACGAATCGTTTGAGAAGGTTAACCGTGTTTTCTTCAAAATTGACACTGTCCGTCTCAAGGCGAAGAATATTTTCGTAAACGGACATTTTTACGAGGAGCTGCGTAATTTAATCAAATCGGACGAAAAGAAAACAGAGGAGAAAATAGAAAAGAAAATCAAGAAGAGGACAGAAAAGCATGTCGGCATAAATATAATGGGATCCATTGTTGCAAATAATGAAATTTTGTGATACAATTAAGGAGCTATATTTGTGCATTTCAGGAGGAAAAGATGAAACTGTCTTTGGTAATTCCTTGCTATAACGAGCAGGACAATGTTGAATTATTTTACAACACCGCAACCGAGGTCTTTAAAAACAAGGGCTTTGACTATGAGCTTATATTCGTCAATGACGGCAGCCGTGATAAGACCATGGACAGGCTTCGTCATATCTACGAGGTTGCCGACGAAAATGTGAAGGTGATCGGATTTTCACGCAACTTCGGCAAGGAGTCGGCGATATATGCCGGTCTCAAGGAGAGCAGGGGAGAAATGGTCTGCCTTATCGATGCGGATATGCAGCAGCGTCCCGAGATTGTGCTTGATATGATGGAGGTTCTCGACAGAGATCCCAACTATGATGCAGTGGCATGTTATCAGAAAAACCGCCGCGAATCAAAAGTTCTCTCGGCGTTCAAGGATTGCTTTTATAAGGTAATCAATAAAACCTCGGAGATAGAGTTCAGGAGCGGCGCAAGTGATTTCAGGCTTCTCAGACGCTGTGTTGTCGATGCCGTGCTCAGCATAAGCGAATACCACCGCTTCTCCAAGGGTATTTTTTCGTGGGTCGGGTTCAACACATATTTTATGCCTTATGTTGTTGAAGACAGGGCGAGCGGCACTTCAAAGTGGAATTTTGCAAAGCTCTTCAAATATGCAATGGACGGCATTATTGCGTTTACCACCATGCCGCTAAAAATCGCAACCTATGTCGGAATGATATCTTCTGCCGCGTCTATTATTTACATGATAGTCGTCATCATTCAGAAGCTGGTGTTTGATATCAAGGTTCCCGGCTACGCCACCACGGTCGTGCTTATCCTCCTGCTCGGCGGACTTCAGCTCTTCTGCATCGGTATGGTCGGCGAGTATCTTGCCAGAACATATATCGAAACAAAGCACAGACCGATATATATCGCAAGAGAAGTTCTTGATTATGAGGACAAATAAATGAAAAACAGGACTGCGGCAGATATTTGTCAAGATATTTACCGCAGTCCGATTTTTGTCGCGGTATGGCACGAGTTTTTTTGAAAAAACTATTGACAAATCCGCTTCTTTTGATATAATAGATAGCGTTCCGAACAAGCCGAATATTTGGGGGTATAGCTCAGCTGGGAGAGCGCTTGAATGGCATTCAAGAGGTCAGCGGTTCGATCCCGCTTATCTCCACCAAACGAAAAGCCTTGAAACCGTTATATATCAACGGATTCAAGGCTTTTTTGTTTGTTTTTGTAAGGCTATTCTATTTTCTTATATGATGTCAAAACAGCGGATTTAATCACGGTTGGGAACAAATTGTGAACAAAATCAACGGCTTCACAGAAGTCCAACAGCTTTTTGAAGCTGTTCTATATCGACATGAGTATAGACCTTATTAGTGACAACTTCTGAAGAATGTCCCATGAGTCGCTGAATATCCCATTTATCCGCGCCATTGCGGTGCAACATAGAAGCAAAAGTGTGCCTGGTCGCGTGCGGCGTCAGGCGAGGCAAGTCGAGTGCCTCAAGTGTGGGGTAGTACCATTTTTCACGAAAGTAGCGCGCGGTTACCGGGACGAGTTTGCCGTTGTATTCATGGCAGACTATTGTTGGTCCGCCTTTATTAAGCCATTTTTGTAGATACGGCATGACCTTGTCAGAGACCGGGACAACTCTGTTCTTTCCGGCTTCGGTCTTTTCACCGCCGCGAAGAGTGTGATTGGCTGAATTCCAGCTGAACGGCGTAAGCGCCAAAAATTCATTGATTCTCCAGCCAGTGTAGCACATAATCAAGATTAGGTCGGCATACATAATGCCTGCCTTGGCGGCAGACTCGAGTTTTTGCAAATCAAGATCGCCAAACGGCACCTTTTCTTTTGTTTCGGCTTTTGGCAGCGTGACGAAGCTTGCGTAATTTTTGATAACGATGTCATTCTGCACGGCGTAATCACAAAGCAGGGAAGCGAAGAGTTTTATTTTTTGCAAAGATGAAGCAGAGAGCCCGTTCTGATGTGCCGTGTCAACGACCGTCTGAAAATGGGCGGCTCGTAAATCTTTCACTTTATATGAGCCGAGGACAGCAAGCTTATTCCATGCCGCATTATAATTGTCCTGTGTCTGTTTCGCGAGATTCTTAAATTTCTGTAATTTCTTATATTCGGCGCACAGCTGTGCGAGTGTGATGTTTTCGGCAGAAGCCGGAACATCAAGATGCGGAGTTTTATGCCATGCGCCGAGAGCCGTCATTGCCTCTGCCCTCGTGGCGTAGCAGCCTATCAGCTTGCGCTGCTTCTCAAGAGAATATTCGGAGCTGCTCTGCGGAGCAAGAACTGCCCAGGGTTTGCGCCGATTTCCGCTGAGTTTGCGGATAGTTCCATATCCGTTTGGATTTTTCATTTTGAGCCTCCTTTCAGACTCGTGTTTGTTCATTATAGAAAGTGACAGCCTTTCTGATGAACGGTTCGGGCAGGTCAAAATATTCCGATAATTCCCAAACTTCCGAAAATCCGGATTTTATAGCCTTTTTCAGCTTGTCCCGCGGGACAAGCTTTTTTATTGCCCATTTGTCTGCACGCCGCTCATGTTTGGCGCGCAGGTCGCAGACTGCGTAGACATTATAAAAACTTCCGGTTATGCAGTGGCCGAGTTCATGCGCCAAACAAACCGCCTCTTCGGAGCGGGAGTCGATTGAGAAAGGATCGATTCCGATGTAACAAGTGCCGTCCGGCTCCATAGTGGAGACGGAACCTGTCAGCGGCAGGTCAAATGCATATATCTCTATTTCTTCATCTTCTGCGAGTTTATATAGACTGTCAAGACTTATCATTTCTACGCCTCTCTGAGTAACATAACTTCAATTTTATTTATTTTTGTGCTTTTCCCTAACAAACCTCGCGAATTGTTTGACTTCATCGAACATTTCCGGGGTTATATCTTTGTCACCGTCAAAAAGAGCAAACATGATGTCCTCATCAGAAACAGTTCTGTCGGTTGTTGGCTGGGAGACAGGTGCCGAATCGCGACAAAGAACATAGTCGGTCGTTACTCCGAAATAGTCGGCAATCTTCTGAAGACTGCCAGTGTCGATATCATAGGTCTCATTTTCCCAATATGACAAGGTGTTCTGCGCCACGCCAAGATATTTGGCAAGTGTAGCTTGTGTGACTCTGCGTTCGTTGCGTAATTCCTTAATTCTATTTTTCATCCTAATAACACAACATCCAATTTATTTATTTTTGTGCTTTTCCCTAACAAACCTCG